>JAPPHA010000085.1 GCA_028874915.1 Paracoccaceae bacterium | reverse complement strand
CTCGACTGGCAGGCAAGACAGGCCGTCGGCGCATGAGCAACCAACTTGGGCTACACCCGTTCGCGACAATGTGTTTGACAAGTCACAAACGACACTTCGGACTATTTTTTCTGTCGGGCATTTGTCCTCACTGGGCAAGGCCCAGCTGAGCCAGATGCTCGGCCGAGCGGAGCACATCGGTCCTGTCGCGGATCTCGATGATCAGGCGGGGATTGAACGACAGCCGGCCCAACTCTTCGAAGACGGCACGCCACGGCAAGGTGCCGTCGCCGATCGCCCAGTGCCGGTCTGCGAGCCCGTCTGCGTCTTGTAGATGCAGATGCGCCAGGTCTTCGCCCGCCGCGCGCACGAACAATTCCACCGACGGCGCCGCGCCCATCCGGTTCGCATAATACGCGTGGCCGGTATCGACGGAGAGCCTGAGCGCCGCGCTCTTGAAATGGCGGACGATGTCGCGGCGGATCGCCGGGTCGCGGTCTTCGACGTTTTCGATCACCATCTCCACGCCAAGGGCCTCGGCGCGTGGCATCACGGGCTCCATCGTGGCGATGAAGTCGGCGAGCTTTTCGGCGCGACGCCCGGGCAGGCGATAGAGGTTCTCCTGGTCCCAGTGGATATAGGGGCTGTGGATGACCATCTGCGTCAGCCCCAGCTCTTCACACACATCGAGACACTGACCCAGACGCTCTTGTGCCAAAGCGCGTATCCCTGGATCGTTCGAGGCCAGAGGCACTGAGGACGGGCCATGCATACCCTGGCGGCCCTTGTGGTTTTCCAGGAGCTTGCGCACGTCGGCGGCGCGAGGTTTCCAATCGCCGGCAACCAGCACGTCGGGATAGTGAAAACCCTGAAGTTCCAGGTCGCGGACGCCATCGACCAGCCAGTCGATATGCGGCGGCAATTCTTCAGGGCGCAGGGCGGCGCCAAGCGTGGGTAGTCTGGACATGCGTGAACTCCTTGATTGCGTATTACGCCGCCGTCTCCGGACAACGCATGCGTGACCGACCCTTGGCTGCGGTCAGAATTTCGGGCGGGCGGAAAACCCGGCCCCGGCCCCGGAGCAGGACCGCATCACCGTCAATGACCGTCGAGACCGCGACTGGAGAACGCGCGTCACACATCCGTGGTCTGCTCCACTAGATGACCAGGGCCCGCTTCGACGTAGTTCGGCGCGCGTGGCGCGGTCCCCAAAGGATGCACCGGGCTTTTCAGGGAATGCGTAACAACCCGCTGCTTCCGTTCCGCCCTGCATGAAGGATCGGCGATCGGGACAGCCTCCAGCAATTGCCGTGTATACGGATGCTGAGGGTTCTCCAAAACTGCCCGGCGCGGCCCGATCTCCACAACTCGACCTTGCTTCATCACGGCGATGCAGTGGGCGACGCGCTCGACGATTGCCATGTCATGTGAAATGAAAAGGTAGGTGACCCCCTGCCGCTCTTGCAGGTCGAGCAAAAGGTCGACGACCTGCGCCTGGATCGAGACGTCGAGGGCCGAAACCGGCTCATCAGCGACAATTAGCGCGGGCGTAAGCGACATCGCGCGCGCGATGCACAGGCGCTGCCGTTGCCCGCCGGAAAACTCGTGTGGATAGCGTTCGAGGCTGTCGACGGGCAGATCGACCTCGCGGATCAGGTTTTCCAGCCGCGCGCGGAGCTCCGCTTCGTCGGGAGTATCGTGGATGCGAACCGGGTCTGCGATCTGGTCGAAGATACGGCGCCTTGGGTTCATCGAGGCGTAAGGGTCCTGGAAGACGATCTGCATCTTGGTGCGCATTTTTCGCAGTTCGCCAGGCGCGAGCGCGGTCAGTTCGGTGCCGTCAAGAGACACGGTACCGGAGACCGGCTCGACCAATCGCAGGACTGACCGCGCCAGCGTCGACTTGCCGGACCCGCTTTCGCCCACAAGGGCCAGCGTCTGTCCGGCCGCGATATCGAAGGATACCATGTCGACGGCATGCACCTCCGCAGTCTTGCGCCGCAACAGGCCCGTCCTCACCGGGAACCGCGTGACAAGATTGCGGACATTGATCAGCAGTTTCTCCTGGCCTTCGGCGCGACACGGCGCGCTTTGTTTGGCCGCTGCAAAACGCCGCGGGCCATCCGTCCCCGTCAGGGCGCCCAAGCGCGGTACTGCGGCCAGGAGGGCTTGGCTGTAAGGATGGCGCGGGGCGGCAAAGATCGCTTCAACAGACCCGTCCTCGACCTTTTCGCCGGCTTTCATCACGACGACCCGGTCGGCGATCTCGGCAACGACCGCCATGTCATGGGTGATGAACAACAGCGCCGCACCAATCTCGCGCTGCATCTCACGCAAAAGGTCCAGGATCTGCGCTTGGATCGTCACATCGAGCGCCGTTGTCGGCTCGTCCGCGATCAAGAGCTTCGGCGCACAGGCCAGAGCCATGGCGAGCATCACGCGTTGGCGCTGCCCACCCGACAATTCATGGGGATAGCGCTGGATTTGGCGTGCCGGATCCGGCAGAAGGACCTTTTCCAGCAAAGTCTTGGCCCGTTCGCGCGCTTCGGCACCAGACACGCCCCGATGCAGGCGCAAAGATTCCATGATTTGCTCGCCAACCGAGTATATCGGGTTGAGCGAGGTCATCGGCTCTTGGAAAATCATAGCCATCGCATTGCCGCGCAGCTTCGGCATGGCGCTTCTGTCCAACATCGCCAGATCCACGGGCCCGTCGCCGGAATCGAACATCAGCCGTCCGTTCAGGATGCGTCCTCCGTCATACTCCACCAGACGCATGATGCTCAGCGCGGTCACCGACTTGCCCGACCCGCTTTCGCCCACAAGCGCTAAGACCTCGCCCGGCGCGATCCCAAAGCTCATATCCCGCACTGCCAGCTTCGGATCAGGGCCGCCCCCGAAACCAACCTGCAGGTTTTCAACCGACAAAAGCAGCGTCATTGCCGGCGTCCCTCTCGCAGGCGCACATCAAACACGTCGCGCAGCCAGTCACCGATCAACTGGATCATCAGCGTCATGATCATGATGACGAACACGGGGCTCAACGCTGTCCACCAGACCAATGCCAGATCGTTTCGGTTATCGCTCACCATGCGCCCTAGCGACGGCGTCGGTGGCTGAACCCCCAGTCCGAGGAAGGAAAGTGACGCTTCGAGCAGTACGATGCCCGGAAAATTCAGAGTAAACAGCACAGTGAGGATTGCAACGAGGTTGGGCAGGACCTCCCGCACCGCAACCCGCAAATGGGTCGCACCCACGGCATAGGCGGCCTCCACGAAGGGGCGCGCCCGGATGGCGATTACCTGGGAACGGACAACGCGGGCATAGGTTTCCCAGCCCGCAATGCCCAGAAGCGCGATCAGCACCCATATATCGGTCCCTAGTGCGGCGATCGCAACCAGCGTCATCAGAAGGAACGGAATGGCGATCTGGATATCGATCATGGTCGACACCAGTCGGTCCCAGAACCCACCGACAAAGCCCGCCAGCATGCCGAGTGCCGTGCCCAAGACACCGCCAATCACCACGCCCAGCACCGACAAACCGACGCTCACCCTTATGCCATAGATCAGGCGCGAGAACATGTCCCGCCCAAGCTTGTCGGTGCCCATAAGGTGATCGGGATCGCCGCCGGCGATCCAGCTTGGCGCCTTAAGTGAGTTCATGATGTTCGTATCGTTCGGATCGTAAGGCGCAATCCAAGGCGCAAAGATTGCCAAGGCAAACACTGCAAATATGCCAAGCAGAGACAGCTTGACGGCGAATGGCGCTGCTCGGATCGTATAAAACAGGCGCAACCGCTCGGTTCGGGCACCAATGGACGCGGAGTCGTTGGACGGGCTTAGAATGGTGGTCATCGTCAGCTTGCCACCCGCACCCTAGGGTCGAGCACAGCATAAAGCACATCGACCAGCAGGTTGATCAGAATGACAGCGAGTCCGAAAAAGATCACGCCGCATTGCAGAACTGGAAAGTCGGCATCGCGCACCGATCCAACGAGAAGCTGTCCAATTCCGCGGAAGGCAAAAACCTCTTCGACGATCAGCGAGCCCGAGACTAGGCTTGTGAGCTGCAACCCAAGCACTGTGACCACAGGGATCAATGCGTTGGGCAGCGCATGTTTGAAGTGAACGAGTTGGTCGCTTAGGCCTTTGGAGCGGGCGGTGCGGACATAATCTTCGCTCAGCACATCGAGCAGAACTGAACGGGTGTAGCGCGCGATCGCGGCGGTGAGTCCGGCAGCCAGCACAATGGCCGGCAAAACGTAGTGGTAAGGTGTGGAATTGCCGACAGTCGGAAGGGTCCGAAGTACAAAGCCAAAGAGGAAGATCAGCAAGATCGCCAGTACGAAATGCGGGACCGAATAGCCCAAGAAGGCCACCGACATGGCCAGCCGGCCCGAAGGAGCGTTTCGCCGCAACGCACCGATTAGCCCCAGACCGATCCCCATGAAAACTGACAGCACGAAGGCCAGCGCCGCCAACGTCAGCGTCGCAGGCAAGCGGTCCAGATACATGTCAATGACAGATTCCCGCGAATGGATGGAATTGCCGAATTCGCCCTGAGCAAGGTCAAGCATGTAGTAGGAGAATTGCACCAGGACGGGTTTGTCGAGACCTAACTGCGCCTCGAATGCCGCTTGTGTCTCCGGATCGATTCCGTCAGGGAACATGATCGATACCGGATCACCTCCAATCCGCGCGGCAACGAAGACCAGCACCAAAATCAAGAACACGGTTATGGCCGCGTTCAGGGAGCGTCTGAACAGAAACTGTGTCATCTTGAGTCCCAGTGTGCGGTGCAGCACCGGCGAGCCGATTTGGTATCGTCTCAATTAATCTGTCAAGCCCGTGCGCGAATCGCTCGGTTCCGTGATAGGGGCCGGATCCGTCCCTCACGGCGGGCCTCTGGCCATGGTTGGAAGAACCCTGCACCCGACAAGAGTCAGGGCATCGATGCAATGATAGCAGCGCCTTCCAGGCCTGAGTTGTCTCGGGTGAGAACGAAAACCGGAATTCCGGTGAGGATTTCTCGATAACGCCAGCGGGCTTCAAAGATTCGTCGGAATCGATAGCGGTCAAGCAGCTTCAAGTTGCGCCTCGTCATTCCGCCGCTAATGAAGATTCCACCTTGCGGCAGGCAGGTAAGTGCGAGATCGGCACCCATTCCTGCAAGCGAATCGAAGAAGTGCGTAAAGGTATCCACTGCCTCGGCGGTGCCGGCATGGGCGAGATCAGAAATCTGTTCGGCTGATTGCCGCTTTCCATGAAGTGCAAAATGCAGGTTTTCCAGCCCCGGTCCCGAAAGGATATCCTCCTGGCGCGGTTTCATCGTCGTGTCGGGGTTCTCCGGCCTGCGTCTGGCCACCTCGTCGACGATCCGGTGCCGAAGACGGGCCAATTCGTCTGTCGGAGGCGCGAAGGCAACGTTCCCGCCCTCCCCGGCTATGGCGAGCGGTTTCCCGGAATCCATGACGAGTTGGGCGACACCGAGGCCGGTCCCTGGCCCGTAGATCACACGGTTTCCCTCCGGCCAGGTTCCGTCGAACGGCTGCAGGGCCTCGACGTCATGAGGCTTCAGGTTCATGAGGCAGTAGGCTTGTGCGGCAAAGTCATTGACGATCGTAGTCCGGGCACCGGGTAGAACCGCCTTCAGTTCCGCCCGTGTGAAGGCGATCGGAACATTCGTGAACCGATATTGACCGTCCACCGGGATTGCCGGTCCGGCAAAGGCGACGACGAGCCTCGAAACCCGACTAGGGTCGATGCCGGTCTCGTCGAGAAAGGACTTGAGTGCCAGGGCCAGCGATGACGCCTCTTCCCAACTTCGTGTGATCGCAGTTTTCTTGATGACGCCGGTCTCGGCCGCAATGGCAAGGCGGATATTGGTGCCGCCCAAATCGGCGACGATCCAGGTCTCGGGTTCCATCGCGATCACGATGTCGTCAGTGGATCCGCCGGGGGGAGAGTCAGACTGGAACCGGCGGCAGCGATCCGCGACCCTGCCCCGGGCCGGAGAGGGCGGTTCGGTCCGCATCCTGGTGCGGGGAGACGGTTCCGGCCCCAAAACCACACGGGTTTGAAAGGCCGGCGTCCCGGTGTGCCGTCAGACATGGAGATTCCGGGTTGTCCTGTCGGTACCGGGTTCGTCAATGCCGGACTTCGCGGAGTCCCGAATCCGCAACGGAACCGCCAGCGTTCCTGGCTGAGAGGAAGGGCTGCATTCCGTCCCGCGCAATCTGATCGGATCGTTCATTCCCGGGATGTCCTCGATGCCCGCGGACCCAAGTCCAGACAACATCGTGCTGTTGTTGAATGTCGTCAAGGCGCATCCAGAGGTCCCGGTTCTTGACCGGCCGATCAGAAGCGGTCTTCCAACCGCGCCGTTTCCAGTTGCCGATCCAGTCGGTTATGCCACGCCGCAGGTACTGGCTGTCGGTCACGACGGTGATCCTGGCCTTGCGGGTCAGAGCCTCGAGCGCATGGATTGCCGCCAGCAGTTCCATTCGGTTGTTGGTGGTGTCCGCCTCGCCGCCTTTGAGTTCCCGTTCGCCGACGATTCGATCGCCGTTCCTGGCGATCAGCAGAACGCCCCAGCCGCCAGGACCGGGATTCCCGGAGCAAGCGCCGTCGGTATACGCGGTGACCTCAACCAAGTTTCCGGGCCTCCATGTTGAGATGCTGGTTCCGGGACCCATCATAACCTATCCCGGAGGACGTTTCACAAGAGATGTCTCCGAAGCCAGCTTCCGACAAGCGGGCTTCCAGATCAACCCTTCGATAGTGGCAATAGAGTCGGCCAAGCCGATCACGCCGGGTCTGTTCCCCTTCCTGAACACCGACATACAGCCAGCCTCCAGCCTTCAACGCCCTGGCGATGCGGGACAGGACATCCGGCAGGGCGTCTCTGGGAACGTGCTGAAGCGAGAAACTCGCCCAGGCGCCGTCATGGACCGCCGGTTCGTCGAGCTGGTCGAACGGGAGTCGCCTGACGGGAATTCCGAGGAGGCGTTCCGCCTCCCGGGCCAGGCCCGCGGATGCGTCGACAGGAATCACCTGCAGTCCGGACGCCAGGAAAGCCGCGGAATCCCAGCCGGCCCCACAGCCGAGATCGAGGACTGAACCGCCCTTCGGCAACCGACGAATCATCCGTTTGCGAAATTTGTTCGGACGGTCCTGTCGGGTCCAGGCCGCGTAGTCGGACGAGCACCCGTCGTAGACGATCAGGGTTGTCGGGTCGACTGAACCCACGGTCGGTCCTTCGGATGCATTGGCGGTGTCGTCCATTGCGGAATTGTCTGGAACCGGGGCCGTCACCATTGCGGATTGTATGCCGGCGACTGCGGATCGTGGCGCGGGTCGGTTACGGTCACGGACGCAACCGTGTCGGTTGTCACGAAACTGTGACAGATGGCGTCATTGCCGCTCGGCAACGTCCTCACGGCTGGGAGAGTCACCGCTCTCAGCCCGGGGTGCGCGGCCGATGACCTCCCGGAGGTCGTAGAGTTCGATGAAATTGTCTGCCGTCCGTCGGAGGTCGTCGGCGATCATCGGTGGCTGTGTCCGAATGGTCGATACTACCGATACCCGAACGCCCTGTCGTTGCAGTGATGCCACGAGCGGTTTGAAGTCTCCATCGCCTGAAAAGAGGACGATGTGATCGACATGCGGCGCCAGTTCCATGGCGTTGATCGTGAGTTCGATGTCCATGTTGCCCTTGACCTTCCGCCGGCCAAGGGAATCAGTGTATTCCTTCGCAGGTTTGGTGACGAGGGTGAAGCCATTGTAGTCCAGCCAGTCAATGAGCGGACGGATTGGCGAGTAGTCGTCGCTTTCGAGGAGGGCCGTGTAGTAAAAGGCGCGGAGCAGTTTGCCCCGGCGCATGAATTCCGACCGCAAAAGCTTGTAATCGATGTCGAATCCAAGGGTGCGGGTGGCCGAATAGAGATTGGAACCGTCTATGAAAAGTGCCAGACGCTCGTCACGGTAAAACATTGTCGATACCTTTCACTTGAAATCGAAAATACTGCTGTTGCCATCGCGGCCGCCGTCATGACCCGGAGAAGCCTTTTGCGGGGGTCATAAGGACCTGTTCCGCGAAATTCCCGAGATGGAGATGCGGATTGAGTCGCCTGACAACATGCCTGATATCCCTTGGATCCAATCTCCCGCATGAGGGACGAAGCAATGCACAAACGGTAAAGCTCGCTCTGGATACTATATTGTCCGAATCGGGTGGAACCGTCAAGGTCAGCCGCCTGTACAGGAACCCGGCTTACCCGCCGGGATCGGGTCCCGACTTCGTCAATGCTGCAGCACTTGCCAAGACCCGGCGGAGTCCGAAGGCATGCCTGCGGTGGCTTCATGGCATCGAGGTCTCACTCGGTCGAGAACGTGGCAATGGCGGACGGACGGGCGGCCACCAGCGGTGGAAGCCACGGATCATCGATCTTGATCTGCTCGACTGCGATGGGCAGGTGTTGCCGGATATCGTGACCTGGCACAATTGGAGCAAACTTCCTCTTGAGGACCAGATGACGATGGCGCCGGACGAACTGGTCCTGCCGCATCCGCGAATTACGGACCGGGTATTCGTTCTTGTTCCGCTGCGCGACGTCGCGCCGACCTGGCGGCATCCGGTCACGGGCCGAAGCATCGAGGACCTTCTGGCGCGGCTTCCCGGCGAAGCGATCGAGGCGATGTCGGTTCTCGATGACGAGGCCAGCGTCCGGTGATCCGGTTTCCCGGGAGGTACCGGGCCAAGAGGGCCTTGGGGTCTCGCCAGGCGGTGGAGCGGACATGCAGGACGCACGGGTCCGGTTTTGGCCCCCGAGATTGAAGCCGAGAATCGCCGCCAAGAGTTGTCAGGACTATTCTACGCTGCCAAGTTGTGGCGTTTGGTGTTTGCAGGTGTCACTTGGGACATCTTGGTTGGTTGGGGCTAGTCGTTCGACAACTCACCCGGCTTGCCGACGGCCCTGGATTCCGGTGGAAACTGCCATCACCAGGATCTGTGTCATTGATGACGTCCAGGTGCTGCCTCATGATCAACGAACGAACGCAACATTGAGGGTATGATCGTGGGGCAGACGGACGAATCCTGGCGGGTGGCGTATCTCTTGCATCCGTTGATTTGCGGATGCGCGTTCCGTTAGGTGGTGGTGATCAGGTTTCTGACTGGGACAGGTTGATGACATACTCTCACGATATCGGGACGACTGAACGCGACAGGTGGTGGTCGGGACCGGGGGTTCGGAGAATCGGAGCGTCGGGCAGATGATCGGGCCAAACGTGGACACCGAGAGCCGTCCATTGCGCGTGGCGAACGCGGGACTGAGAAATTCAACGGCGACGAGGCGCAGCATGCGGTTGTTCCTCGTCTCACTAACCGTCTGGATGTCGCTGGCCACGGCGGTTGCAACCTCCGCACCCGCTCACTCTGTGGTGGACGGATTGCCTCGAACCGCCGTCGTTTCGGCCTTCCCGCCCGAGATGGCAGTCCTGAGAGCCGACCTTGAGGACGCAGCCTCGCTGAGGATGAATGGCGTGGAGTTCGTGACGGGCAAGCTGGAAGGAAGCGATGTCGTGCTGTTCCTGAGCGGTATCAGCATGGTCAATGCGGCGATGACGGTTCAGCTTGCACTGGACCACTTCGAGGTTGACCGAATCGTCTTTTCCGGAATTGCAGGCGGGGTCAATCCAGACCTCGACATCGGCGATGTGGTGATCGCCGAACGCTGGGGACAGTATCTCGAAGCGCTGTTCGCGCGGGATGTGGACGGTGGCTGGGAGACGGTGCCTTTCTTCGAGTATCCGTATGCAAACTTTGGCATGATGTTCCCGAGATCGCTGACCGTCAGCCGGACCGGGTCGGCTGAACCCGAAACCCGCTTCTGGTTTCCGGTGGACGACGCGCTGCTTGGGCGCGCCAGGCGCGTGGCCCCGGGCATGAGTCTCAAACGATGCAACGTGGAGGGCCGTTGCCTTCCGCACGCCCCGAGAGTGGCGGTCGGCGGTCCCGGCGTCTCGGGCGGCGCCTTCATCGACAATGCCGAGTTCCGCGAGTACGCGTTCCGGACCTTCGGGGCGCAGGTGCTCGACATGGAAAGCGCAGCGGTCGCCCACGTTGCGTGGGCGAACGGTGTACCCTTCATCGCTGTTCGAAGTCTTTCCGACCTTGCAGGCGGGAGCGGGCAGGCAAACCAAATTGAGGTCTTTCTTGGCCTGGCGGCCGAAAATGCCGCACGCGTGGTCAAGGCGTTAATCCGGGATTGACGTTGTCATGGGCGCAAGGTCGAGAGACCAAGGCGTTCAGGATGGGCTGTCGGACAGGATTCCGGACGGGAGTGTCGGCGCCGAATGGCGTTGCCGGTGACGAATCGGCAATCCGCCCATGTGCGTAATCGGTGCGGGACGTGGTTGCGTTGCGTCTTCGATTGCCGTTCGGCTTCCTGGCTCAATGCCACTCTTGAATCCCTTGCCTCCCGCCATCCCATCAGCCCCATCGTCGAACGCCTCCCAGAAACCGAAAGCGCGATGCAGGGTCGGCTTCGGGACGGCCCATGGGGGCCTGTCTTCGGGTTCTTCCAGGTGTCGAGCACCTGAGATCCAGCTACGTGAGACTGCTGGGGTAGTCGTTGGCGGCGGCGGTGCCGTGCATGATGCCGCCCCGCGGCCATCCGCCAAGCATCACGAACGCCGAATGCGCAAGCACGACCCCGCTGCCCAGGTCAAGCTCGACATCCCAGCCGGAAACCGCAGGCGGCGCAAGCTCGACAAAGGAACCCCTCCGGCCCCCGCGGTCGAGACGGCACCGCCAGTTCGCGAAGGTCTTCAGGGACAGCCCCCGGGATTCGCAAAACTCCCGTTGCGACATCCCCCAACGCTCGAACTCCACCATGATGTTCGTCCACTCGGCTTCACCGCGCTTCACGGGGGCGGGACGGACATCGGCTGAGCCGTTCAAATCGCTGGACATGACAAGAACCTCCGATCATTGACAAATGACCGGAATTATCCCGATGAGATCCCCGCAAGAGCAACCAAATTATCGGACGCCTTCAATTGCCCGGTTACGGCGCAGGAACATTTCCGGGACAAGACGAGGTACCGGAAACGGGACATCTGGGAACTGCGCCTGCTGCGGGCGATGGTGCAGGATGCGGGGCTGGTTGAGCCCGGAACCCGCGCTGGAGCCGACGGCGCTGGGGCGCAGGATGCTCGAGCCGGGCAGCCTCGGCGCGCTCCAGGCGCAGCTGTTTCGGGCCCTCTTCTGGCGGACGGACCTGTCGCTGTTCATGGGCTGGCTTTTCCGGCGCGTGCCGGGACGATGGCAGCAACACGACATCGGGCCGATCCGTTGGGCGCTCTCAAGCGTGGTCGGCGAATGGCATGGCGCCGACACGCTGGTCGTGTCGTGCACCGATCCGGAGACCCCGGCGCCGCATGGGTTGATTGGCTGGCCTGCGCCGTTGTTCGCGTCGCGGGTCCTCGTGCCGCTCTGCTGGTTCGGGGTCATGGAATGGAGGGAGATCCAGGACATGCATGATGTCCGGCGCTGGCGGAAGACCGCCCTGTTCGACCGCATGATGTCTTTCGACGTTCGGCTTGCCGACGGCCGGCCGGGCCGGGCATTGATGGTCGCCGAGAAGCGGGAGAGTGGCGGCGTTTGCCCGCGCGGCAGCGCAGGCAGGCCCATACGTAGCGATGGTCCGGCATGATGCGTTTGCGCGCTCCCCGCCACGAACAGATCCCGGACCTTGGAGAGCATCGGTTTCTAGGCAACGCGTAGGGCTCGTCCTGGAAGTACAAAAGCGTATCCCCCGTGGCCACGCCGTTATCCCCCGTGGCCATGCCGTCGGGAACGGCCTCCGCCGCGAACCGCGCGATTCAATTCCGGACTTCCTCCTGGATCTCGGGCTTCGCCCGGGGATGAACCGGTCGGAAGGAAACGTGCCGGAAGCCAAGGCGGCGGATCAGCCCGCGTGCGACTTCCAGGATACAGCGCACGCCGAAGCTGTCCATGATCCGCCCCCGGATGCCGGCGACGGTCCTGCGCCACGATTGGTCCGCATCGGGGTCGGATCCGAACTCCGCCAGGTCGTGACCGCAGTGCTCCGCTCCCCTTCCAGCATTTGCGGACGTGCCGGCCAAGCGCTGTCGCGGAAGCCGTCGAGGCGTGCGCAGCCGCAACGCTTCACCCGGTAGCACAGGGTCTGGACATCAACGCCGCATTCGCAGGCGGTCTTGCCCCGGAAACGTCCGCCCTTGATCGTCAGGGCGACGGCCCGAAGCCGGTGGCGGCAATGGACACGTCCAGATTTTCTCCCGCGCAAGCTGCGCGGATCCACTCGAACATGTCGGTCATCCGGCAGCTCTGGCTGCACTTGGCTGTTCACAAGGCGGCATGCTTGGCCGCGTGACTGGACGAGTTCACCCGACAGCGCGCGAGCCCATGATATGCGTGACGATGTCCTGGCGGGAGACCTCGCTTGTGGGGACCTGTGCGTTAACTTCGCCCCGATGCATCACGGCGATGGAGTCGGCGCACCGGAATACATGCTCAAGGTTATGGCTGACCATGAGCACGGTCAGGCCCTGGTCACGCAGACGCTCGATGATCGCCAATACCCGGTCGGTTTCCTCCACGCCGAGGGCTGCGGTCGGCTCGTCCATGATGATCAGCCGCGCGTCAGAATGGAGTGCCCTGCCAATGGCCACGGCCTGCCGCTGTCCACCCGACATGACGAAAGCGTTCGCGTAGGGATTTCCGATGCTTATCCCGACCCGACCCGTCAAGACCTCGAGCGCCTCTTCCCGCATGGCCGCCTTGTCCAGGACCTTGATCAGGCCGCCGAGGTACGACCTTGTGCGTTCTCTGCCGAGAAAGAAGTTCTGGACCAGGTCAAATGTGCCGACCAACGCCAGATCCTGGTAAATCGCCTCGATGCCAAGGCTGCGGGCGGACTCCGGGTTCGCGACGTTGATCTCCTGCCCCTCGAGGACGATCTTGCCCGAGGTCGGCGCATGCACGCCCATGACGATCTTGATAAGGGTCGACTTGCCGGCCCCATTGTCTCCCACGAGGGCCGTCACCTTGCCTCGAACCACGTCAATGCAAGCGCCGCGCAAGGCTTGCACGCCGCCAAAGGACTTCCTTATGTCCCGCAGCGACAACAGCATCTCCCCCGCCGAGGCGGGGGAGGCTTGGGACGCGAGTGACTCAGTTGCCACCCTGCAGTTCCGTTTCGATCTCCGGCCAGTTTTCCATCAGGCGGAGCGATCCCTCAGGTACCTTGGTCAGCACGTCCTCTCGGGAAGAGACCATCACCATGTCAAGCGGATACTGCCTTTCGATCTGCTCGCCATTGGAATGGCGGACGATGGCGTCTGCGATGTAGCGGCCGCTGGACTGGCTATCACGGAATATCGAGCCGCGGATGAGCCCTTCCCAGATCATGTCAAGTTCCGGCGGCACGGCGCCGAAGCCGAAGACGTCGATGCCGTCCTCACCCATCCCCTTCAAGGCGTTGGCAACGCCCATGGCCATGGAACTGTTGCCGGCATATATCGCTTTCACGTCCGGATTTGCGAGGACAAGCCGTTCGGTGGCGTCGAAGGCACGGGCCTGTTCCCAGTAGGCGTAGTGCTCGAACGCGACCTCGATGCCCGCCGCGACCCATAGGTCGCGGGCGGTGCCGACTCGCTGTTCGGAAATCTGGTTTCCGGGCTCCGCGAACATCAGTCCCACCTTGTCGCCCTCGGACAGGACGTTTTCCAACGCCCACTTTGCGGTAACTTCGCCGCCTTCGGCGTGGGAGTAGCCGCTATAGGCAAGCACGTCGACGCCCGCATCCTCGGGATGAACGTCGAGATGGTTCACGACTACGATCGGGATGCCCTCCTCGTTGGCCGCCTGCAGCGCCGGAACGATGCCGAAGTAGTCGATGGGCCCTACGATTATGTAGTCCATGTCGAGCGTGATGAGGTCGTCGACGATGTCCAGTTGCTGCTGGACATTGGCCTTGGCGGTCGAGGCACGGGCGGTGAACTCGATGTCGACGCCCTGACGTTCCATCTCTTCCTGGAAGGCAACCGCGAATTGGCCGAAGTAGTCCAGCGTGTCGTAGACGGGCGGCGCGAAGCCGATCTTCAAGGGCTCGTCGGCTGCCATGGCGCCAGAGCCCGCGCCAAGTGCGAGCGTCATTCCCATGGCGATTCCAGACAGGTGTTTCTTCATCTTGGTTCCTCCTTTTCTATCGAGCATTCAAAGTCCTG
The DNA here is from genome assembly GCA_028874915.1 of Paracoccaceae bacterium. GTDB lineage: Bacteria > Pseudomonadota > Alphaproteobacteria > Rhodobacterales > Rhodobacteraceae > JAPPHA01. Next base: position 26,597 of record JAPPHA010000085.1, on the reverse strand, counting down.
GCCGCGTCGATGTGCGGTCAGCCGCTCGCCATGCCCTGGCGGCGGAAGCGGTAAAGCTGAATGGCAACGGCAACGACCAAGGTCGTTCCGATGACGATTTGCTGCCAGTAGAACGGCACGCCCATGAGAAGCAGTCCGTTTTCGGCAACGCCGAGAAAGACGGCGCCGAAGAACGTGCCCAACAGCGTGGCGTATCCGCCAAACAGGAACGTCCCGCCAAGGACCACGACGGCAATGGCGTGAAGTTCCATCGTGGCGCCGAGCACCGCTTGGGCTGCGTTGAGGCGGGCGACCAGCATGGCACCGGCCAGTCCGGCCAACGCCCCGCAGATGATGTAGGCGCCCATTTCGTACCGGCGCACACGGATGCCGGCGCGGATGGCAGCGCTTCGGTCTCCGCCGACGGCAAGGACATAGGTTCCGAAGCGCGTCTTGTTCATGAGAAAGGCGCCAAAGAGCACTACGGCAAGCGCGACCAGCCCTGCGGCAGGCAGGCCCCAAACCCGGCCCTGACCGATCCAGAGGAACGAATCCGGGAAATTGCGGACCTGGTCGGACCCCATGACGAGATAGGCGAACCCGCGCACAGCGGTAAGCGTGCCCAGCGTTACGATGAGGGGCGGCACTTTGAGGGCAGTGACGGCGAATCCGTTGCCAAAGCCCACAGCCGCGCCGACTCCGATCGCCGCGATGACGGCAATGATGGACGCCGGGCCATCCCCGAAGGCCCCGCTCTTCAGCACGAGTCCCGCGACGCAGCCGGACAGTGCCACCGTGGAGCCCACGGAGAGATCGATGCCGCGGGCGGCCATGACGATCGTCATCCCGGTACCGAGCACGAGGAAGATGGCAATCTGGCGAAACACGTTGAAGACATTCCGACCGTCCAGGAAGACCGGATTGATGACCGTGATCAGGGCGATGAGAAGAACGAGCGGCACCAGCAGTCCGAGCGGCGGCACCAGCCCTGGATTGCGTTCCAGAAAGCCGAACCCCCTCCCCGTGTCGGCTGACATGTCGCCGTTTGCCGTCGTCAACTGGGATGGCCTCCACTGCCGGCACGGCAGTGTGCTGACACAATGCCGCGACAACTTCACGATTCGGTATTTCATTGTCAAGTGTGACTGGACGTTGTCAAGAAGAAATGTAGCGATGGGTAACGTTCGCAACGTCCGGTTCTCGCCCTTAAATTCTTAAATTCTCTATACATCAAATACTTGAGAGGGCTTGACGCAAAGCGCTTGCGTCAGGCCTGCGCCGGCGAATAGAGGCGTGCTGGCTGCCTAAGCGCGTCACGCTTTACACATGGGATTGCGTCTGTAAAGTTATGCGTGGCAATGAATGCGAAGTGATAGGAGCCACCCATGACCCGGAGCCAGCCCCGAGAGCGGAATCGCGCGCGCTATGCATCTCGCCTGAACTCGTTTGCTTCGGCGCCCGAACTGTACTGGGGTGCGCGTGCGGAAAAGCCGTCTGTCGCCGAAATGATAGGACGCGCCGCGACCGTGGCAGGCCTCAAGCATCTCGACCTGAACTACCCGGATCATTTCACGGATGTTGCCAAGGACACCATTGGCACGGTTCGCGATGAAGGGCTCGACGTAAGCGGTCTTGCAATGCGCTATTACACCGATCCGAGATTCAAGCAGGGCGCTTTCAGCAACCCGGAGGCGGCGGTTCGCCGTAAGGCGCTGGATCTCACCAAGGCAGCGATCGACACGGCGGCCGAAGCCGGGGTTGATCTCATGACGATCTGGTTGGGCCAGGACGGTTTCGACACCCCCTTCCAAGTGGAATACGCTCGCCTGTGGGAATGGGAGGTGGAAGGCATACGTGAGGTGGCCGACCACAATCCCGAAGTTGACATCAGCATCGAATACAAGCCGAATGAGCCTCGGGCCTTTGCCCTCCTGCCGGACATGGCCACGACGTTGCTTGCCATCCGAGAGGCTGGCTCGCCGAACCTCGGAGTTACCTTGGATTTTGCGCATATTCTCTACGCCAACGAGCAGCCTGCCTATGCTGCCATGATGGCCGCAAGGCACAGTCGTGTCCTAGGCATCCACCTCAATGACGGATATGCCAAGCGCGACGATGGCCTGATGGTGGGATCCGTCCACTTGGTCCAGACGACCGAGATGCTGCGTCAAGTTCGCCATGACGGTTACGACGGCGTCATCTACTTCGATACGTTTCCGGAAGTTACGGGTCTCGATCCCGTGGCCGAGTGCGAAGCGAACATTGCAGCCGTGGAAGCAATGCTAGCAGTTGTCGATCGGGTCGACGCCGACAGCCGCCTCTCCGACGCCGTGGCCCGGCAAGACGGAATTGCTGCACAGAGGATCGTACGTCAATGCATGATCCAGAACTGACAAACTGCTCCGCCTCCAACGGCCCGGAACCGCGCGCCGTTGGGCCACGCATACGCATGATGCTGCCGCAGTTGACGAGGCTGGAAGCGCGCGTGGTGGAACTGGCGCTCGGCAGACGCGATTTCACCGAGGCGACGTCCTTGCAGAGTGTCGCGAAAGCGGCTGAAGTGTCCGAGGCGATGATCGTGAAGGTCGCCAAGAAACTGGGATACGACGGGTATCGGGATTTCCGCGCCAGCCTCGCCGCGTACAACCGCCTGCCGGTCGTCGAGCTGCACAAGGAGCTTGCTCGCGACGACAGTACCACAACAATCTTGCAGAAGGTCTTCCGCACTGCGGTCCAGGCTCTTGAGGAGACCCTCGCCATCCTGGACCCCGCAGACATAGAGCGAGCGGCAGACCTTCTTTACCGTGCCCGGACCCGCGACTTCTACGGCCTGGGCGGCTCTGCCCAGATCGCACGAGATGCTGCACACAAGTTCCTGAGAATTGGCATGAGGGCCAGCGTGCAGGACGATGCACACATGATGGTCATGTCCGCGTCCCTGCTCGGCCCGGATGACGTCACCGTTGCCTTCTCGCACTCCGGAGAAACGGACTCCGTGGTCGACGCGGTCTCAATCGCCAAATCTGCAGGTTCGTCTGTCGTGGTTGTTACCAACCACACGAACTCGTCGCTCGGCGGTTTGGCAGACGTGGCGCTGTGCTCTACGGCTCAAGGCTCGCCCCTGACAGGCGAGAACGCCGCTGCCCGCGTCGCCCAGCTCACCATCATCGACGTGGTCTTCGTGGCGGTCGCCCAGCGAGGTGGGGCGACTGTCGAATGCAACCTCGAGAAGACCATGCAGTCGGTGCGGACGAAACGTCGGGCACATCGAAGATGATGGGCAATTTGCATGGGGCGGCATCCGTAGCGGTTGTCGGCAGCCTTCACTACGACATCCTCGTGACCGGCGCAGATCGCCCCCGCCGCGGGGAAACGCTGGTGGGTGAGGCATGGGCCTGGAAGGGCGGCGGGAAGGGTGGCAATCAGGCCGTTGAGGCCGCCCGCCATGGGGCCGCGACCGCGTTCGTAGGTGCGGTCGGTGATGATGATCTCGGCAAGGCACTCCTCGTGCATCTTGCAAAGGCGCAAGTGGACACGACCGATGTGCATTGCCTCACGGACTGCGGCTCCGGAATGTCTGTGGCCCTGTTCGATTCCAGCGGCGACTACGGCGCGGTGATCGTGCCTGGCGCCAACTGGCGGATAACGTCCGCGATACTCGAGGAGAGCAATGCGCTTGCAAACTGTCGCGTGCTCCTCTTGCAAAACGAGGTGCGACCGGAAACGAACCTCGCCGCCGCGGCCATAGCCCGCAACGCAGGTGCCACCGTTGTCCTTAACGCCGCTCCGGCGCGCATGATGACAGACGAGCTCCTTGGCCTTGTGGACTTTCTTGTTGTCAACGAGATCGAGGCGAAGATGCTGGCGGAGTGCCCTCCAGTTTCCGGCTTCGAGGCCGCGGAAGCTGCCGCGGCGACGTTGCTCCGGCGCGTGCCGCAAGTCATGGTCACGCTTGGACGCAATGGTTTGGTGTTGGCGAGCAGTGATCGCGCACCCTTGCGGATTCCGGGTTACTCCGTTGCAGTGGAGAGCACGCACGGTGCGGGTGACGCTGTCATCGGTGCCTTTGCGGCTCGGCTTGTTGCAGGGGCGTCGCTGCAGGAAGCTGCGCACTATGCCAATGCCGCGGCGGCTGCCCTTGTGGCCACGCCGGAAGACGCACGTGCCCACCTCTCGCGCAAGGCAACGCTTTCGTTGCTGAACAAGTGAGCCTCGGATGGCTAGCCGCCAAGTCGAAGCGTTATGGCAGCGGCATTGCACAAAGGATTGGTCAACTTCCAAAGGCTGACGAAAATTGCTGAACGAGGCAGCGCGGAGAAGCGGTGCCTATGTGGAAGGCATGGCCAGCCGCGTTCGCGGAGACGGCGAGATCCCGCCGGACGCGCTCTCTTGGGCGGGCAACTGGGGCACGGAATTGGTCTTGTCGGCGACCGGGGGTGAATTCCGTGTGCCGGATTGCGTTTTTTAACGCGTTGTAATTACTCCATTATTTTGGTGCCTGTTCGGCGGTGATCTCCAATTTCGCAGGTTTTCGCGAAAAATCCCTGCCCAAGCCCCGGAATTTCCACATGTCGGCGATTTCGGCGGTGTTCCTGGCCTCGGGGGGTGAGCGTGGTAGAGTGCCCCAGCACAACAACAAGCTCCGAAACCGGGGCCAGAGAGGGGCACTCCGATGCAGAAATGACAGGCCGAAACGTCCTTTGCCAACACCGCTGTGAAGGATGACGTCATGGCGGCGGCGCAGGACAGTGTGGAACAGGCGGTGGGGTCGCTGATCCTGGCGGCCGCCGGAACCGGCATGGCGGTGGATCTTGCGGCGATGTTCCGGGAGGATCCCCTGAAGGCCGAGATCGCGTTTCGCGACCGGTTCCGTGATCTCGCCTGCTCGATCCTGCGCAATGCCTTCGAGCGGATTGACGACCAAGGCGTGTCCCTGCACGTCGGGGGCGAGGCCTACCGGAAGGTCGAAGCCTCGACCGGCCGTGCGATGACGCTGTTCGGTCCGGTCGAATACAACCGCTCGCGCTACCAACCGTCGGGCGGGGGTGCGGCCCTGTTCCCGACCGAGAGTGTTCTCGGCCTGACCGAATGCGGCCTGACGCCGGCGGCGGCGGGCCTGTCGCTCGTATTCATGAGCCACCTGACCGCCCGCGAGAGCGAAGACGCCTGGGAACGGCTGTGCGGCCGGGGGCCTTCGGCGAGCTCTCTGGTGCGGATGGCCAGCGAGGCGGGCCGCCGTTTCGAGGCCCGCTCCCGCCAGCTGATGGCGGAACTTCGGGCGGAGGAGGAGATCCACAAGGACGCGGTTGCGCTGCTCGTCTCCCTCGACGGGGTCATGGTTCGCATGCATGCCGAGACGGGGGACGGGCAGGAGGTCGAAGCGGGTTGGCGCGAGGTGTCGACCGGTGTTGTCGCCATGCTCGACGCCGAGGGCAACATGGTGCAGGTCCGGTATTTCGGGCGTCTTCCGGAGCCGGGCAAGGCGAGCCTGAAGTCGCAGGTGAGCCAGGAGGTGTTCCATTGTCTGGGGCGCAGGGAGGATCTGAAGGTGGTGGCCATCGCAGACGCCGCCAAAGACAATTGGACTTTTCACGACACGTTCTGCCCCGATGTCATGCTGATCGACTTTTGGCACTCGGCCCAGCACCTTAAGGTCGCGGCCGATGCCGCCTTCGGCCCTGACGACGCGGCCGGCACGGCCTGGTTCGAGAAATGGCGCCACATCCTTCGCCACGATCCCAAGGGCGACGGCAAGGTCATCGACGCTCTTCGCCATCTGATGCGGAAGGAAACGGGCCGCGCAGACATTGCCCGGGAACTGGCGATCTTCCGGAACAACCGCAAGCGCATGCATTACCGCCATGTCGCCGATGCCGGCGACCCGATCGGATCAGGTGCGGTCGGAAGCGGGAATCGCATGCTTGTGACTCAGAGGTTGAAGCGATCCGGCCAGCGATCGGGGCGTGACGGCGGCCAGGGCGTTCTGACATTCCGGGCCTTGCTCAAGTCCGGTCGCCTCGATCGGGCATGGTCCATGCTCGCCATGAGCTGGCAGCCATGGAAACCGCCAACGACCGCCAACGACAACCGGAACCTCGAACTCGCAGCGTGATTCGTTTTCATAGCGTTAAAGGTCGAAAATCACGCCATAGCGGAATCACGCCCGGGCCGTTCACGATGCTTGCGTTCGGCCGAAGTTTCCGATAGTCAGTTCCTTTCCCACAACCAAAGGAAGTGGAGCGACTCATGGCTAGGGTTACGGTCGAGGATTGCGTCGACAAGATTCCGAACCGTTTCGAACTTGTGATGCTGGCGGCGCACCGGGCACGGGAAATCTCGTCGGGTGCCGAGATCTCGGTCCCGAGGGACAATGACAAGAACCCCGTCGTGGCGCTTCGCGAGATCGCCGAGGAGATAATGTCGGCTGATCAGCTCCGTGAGGCTGCCATCAAGAGCCACCAGACGGAAATCGAAGTTGATGAACCGGAAGAGGACCAGATGTCCCTGTTGATGGCCGGGGTTGCCGACGACAAGCCCGATGAAGACATGTCGGAGGCCATGCTTCGCAAGCTGATGGAGGCGCGCGCGCCCGGGTAGACGCCGGCCCCAGGGCCGGGACAGCAGGGATTATGTTTCAAGAGCCGAGTTCGGACCCGGTCAAAGTCGAGGATCTGGTTTCCACGATCAAATCCTACAACCCCGCGTCCGATTCCGAATTGATCCGCACCGCCTGTCAATACGGCAGGATCATGCATGGCGGCCAGTTTCGCCGTTCCGGCGAACCCTACTTTACGCATCCATTCGCTGTGGCCTCAATTCTGGCCGAACAGAAGCTCGATGACACGACCATTGTCACCGCGCTCCTCCACGACGTCCTGGAAGACACCCGGTCCACTCACGAGGATGTGTCCAGGCGATTCGGCGAGGAGATCGCGGAACTCGTCGATGGTGTCACACGGCTGACGAATCTGTCCCTGACATCCATCGAACGGCAGCAGGCTGAAGATCTGCGCAAACTCCTCATGGCAATGGCCAAGGACGCACGGGTAATCATCGTCAAGCTCGCTGACCGGCTGCACAACATGCAAACGATCCGTCATCAGCCGCCAGAGAAACAGCAGAAGAAGGCCACCGAAACCATGGACATCTATGCCCCGCTCGCGGGTCGCATGGGCATGCAGTGGATGCGGGATGACCTGGAAGACCTGGCCTTCAAGGTCCTGCAACCGAAGGTTCGGGGCTCGATTCTTCGCCGCTACGTTCTTCTTCGACAGGAACGGGGCGACCTGACCTCCAGGATCGTCACGGACATCGAGTCCGTTCTGACATCCGCCGGTATCACGGCTGAAGTCCAGGGACGCCTCAAGAAACCCTATTCCGCCTGGAGAAAGATGGAGGAAAAGGGGCAGGACTTCTCCACGCTCAGCGATGTCTTCGGTTTCCGCATCATCACCGAGAACGTTGAAGACGTCTACACGGTTCTCGGCCTGATGCACCGGAAATGGTCGTCCGTACCGGGTCGATTCAAGGACTACATCAGCCAGCCGAAATCCAATGGCTACCGCTCGGTGCACACGACGATTTCTGGCCGTGAGGGACAGCGGGTGGAGATCCAGATCCGAACCAAGACCATGCATGAGGCAGCGGAAACCGGCATTGCCGCCCACTGGTCCTACCGCGACGGTCAGCGCATCAGGAATCCCTTTTCCGGCGATCCCGATACCTGGATCAAGACCCTCGCCGACGCCCTTGTCTCCCAGGAACCCCACGAAAACCTGCTCGAGCATGTGAAGCTCGAAATGTACAATGACCAGATCTTCTGTTTCACGCCCAAGGGCCGGGTCCACCGGTTGCCGAAAGGTGCGACACCGATCGACTTTGCCTATCAGGTCCATACCGATGTCGGTTCAACCTGTGCCGGCGCCAAGGTTGATGGCCGACGCGTTCCACTGTCGACACAGCTCAAGAACGGGCAGACGGTCGAGATCTTGACCGCCCAGAACGAACGACCCTCGGCCAGCTGGACCGGCATGGTTGTCACCGGTCGGGCGAAAGCGGCTATTCGCCGGGCGCTGCAGTCCGAAAGGCGGGAGAGCGAAATCCGGATCGGTCGGGAATTGGCGCGTATCGCCATGGAACGCTACGAAATCGCAGCGAGCCATCGGACGCTGGTCACTGCTGCGTCCCGGTTCGGGTTCGAATCCGTGGATCAGCTTCTCCGGCAGATGGGCACGGGCAGAATCTCCGGGAAGGGACTCGTGCGGAAACTCTATCCCGAACTTCTCGACCAGGCCCCAAAGGGGGTCGAATCGCCCTGTCGCATTGTCGGTTTGCCCCGGAAACGGCAAAAAAAGGAAACCCTGTGCTGTTTTCCGGTACCGCAGGACCGCATCGTCGGGATCGCTATTCCCAACGACGGGATCGAGGTTCATGTGTCGGCCTGCAAGGCGCTGCAGAAATACGAACGGCTGCCATCGACCGACTGGCTCGATCTGCAGTGGGCCGAAGGCGGAAAACTCGCCACGCACAAGGCCAGATTTTATGCGACCATCACCAACAGTGCCGGCGTTCTCGGGCGAGTCTGCACACTGATCGGCCAGCAGCAGTCAAATATCTCGAATCTCGAGTTCACGGAACGCATGCCCGACGTCTATCGCATGGTGTTCGAGATCGAGGTCCGGGACGTGGCGCATCTCTTCAATGTCTCGGCGGCCGTCAAGGCCGACAAGGACGTCCAGGCCTTTGAACGGGCCATGGGTCAGGACCCGGCCGAGCCGGACGTTTCGGCTCCCTGAGGTCGGGGCGGGGCGGCGGAGTTCTGGTCCGGGATTCAGCGAAACAGCAGCGGGACCAGGTGTTCAAGAGACGGAAACAGCCATCGGTTACGGAACGGATGTCGGAGATGGTTTATCCGCGCTCCGGCTGGCGTCGTGCCTTGGGTTACGTTGCTCGCCGGATCCTGCGGCTGCCGGACTCACCACACAGGATCGCCCTGGGATTTGCCTGCGGGATATTCGTCTGCTTCCTGCCGTTCTTCGGGCTGCACGTCATTCTGGCGTGCATTCTGGCACTTGTCCTCCGCGGCAATGTCCTGGCCGCGCTGATCGGGACCTTTTTCGGGAATCCGGTAACGTTCCCGGTGATCGCGACGATCAGTTTCCAGGTCGGTCAGGAGCTTCTCGGCATGGATCATGACGAGGCGGCGATCGTGACTGTTCTCGGCGCGCTCCGCGAGGCGGCCGACACGATGAAACACAACCTCGTCAGCCTGCTGGGATCGGAAACTGCGTCCTGGGACGGGATGACCGAACTTGCCGTCACGGTGATCCTGCCCTATCTGGCTGGCGGGATGCTTCCCGGTCTCCTGTCGGCGCTGATGGCATACTTGGTTTCGAAACCGCTGATCCGGGCCTATCAGGTCCGGCGAAAGAAGCGGCGCAAAGCGATGAAGAACGAACGCCCCGCGTCCGGGGCGCCCGAACAGGGACCGTCGCCTTTGGCAACTGGGCCATCCCCAACCGGGGCGACAACGGCGACGGCGGCCGCTGCCGCGACCGTGGCGGGGCCGACAGCACGTAAGGCCGGGTCCATTGCATCCGAAATGCCGGTCGCGACTTCCGATCCGGGTCAGAGGGGTGGACCATGAATGAAACTCGTCCGGCGGCCCGGGGCCCATTGCGCCTCGGTGTCAACATCGATCACGTGGCTACGGTCAGGAATGCCCGGGGTTGCGGATATCCCGATCCTGTCAGGGCGGCGCATCTGGCGGAATCCGCGGGCGCCGACGGGATCACGGCCCATCTGCGCGAAGATCGACGCCATATCACTGACCACGATATCGATCGTCTGATGTGCGAGATTTCCCTGCCGTTGAACCTGGAAATGGCTGCGACCGAGGAGATGCTCGCTATTGCGCTTCGTCACCGTCCCCACGCCGTCTGTATCGTTCCGGAAAAACGGGAGGAGCGAACCACCGAGGGCGGGTTGGACGTGGCGTCCGATGAGAACCGCCTTGCCCAGTTCATTGCGCCGCTGGCGGATGCCGGATGCCGGATCTCGTTGTTCGTCGGCGCCGAACACCGTCAGCTGGAGTCGGCCGCCAGAATCGGTGCTGCGGTCGTCGAATTGCACGCCGGTGGCTACTGCGATGCCCATGCGGAACGCCGAATCCTTGACAGGGACCGGGAACTCAAGGCGATTTGCGACATGGCAGCCTTTGGCGAGTCGCTCGGCCTCGAGATGCATGCCGGTCACGGTCTGACCTTCGACACGGTCAAACCGGTTGCGGCCATTCCCCAGATGATGGAACTGAATATCGGGCATTTTCTCATTGGAGAGGCCATATTCTCGGGTCTTGAATCCGTGATCCGGCGCATGCGCGAACTGATGGATGACGCGCGGTCAAGCGCAGCTGATGGTCAGGCTGATCTGGCCATGGCGTCCGGGCTCACTGCAGCGAGTGGCTGAGACGGTGTCCGAGACCGCGGCATCAACGGTGCGAGGGTGGCGGCCGTGATCCTCGGGATCGGCACAGACATCACGAGTATCGTGCGGATTGCCCGAACCCTGGAGCGGTTCGGTGACCGGTTTCGGAATCGGGTGTTCACTGCTCGCGAACGGCAGACGGCGGAGGGGCGATCGGATCCCGTCAGCGCCTACGCCCGGCGCTGGGCGGCCAAGGAGGCCTGCTCAAAGGCGCTCGGAACCGGGCTGAGGATGGGTGTGGCCTGGAAGGACATGGGCGTCGTCAACCTGCCGTCAGGTCAGCCGCAGATGGAGCTGACCGGTTGGGCGGCGCGGCGGCTCCGGGCCATGGCGCCGGACGGGTTTGGAACGCGGATCCATGTAACGCTCACCGACGATCGACCCTGGGCCCAGGCCGTTGTGGTCATCGAAGACTGTCCTCCGGCTCCCGGTTGACGGCCATCGTCCCGAACTTCATCAAAAGTCTGCAGCAAACTGGAGCCCGGAGATGGCGGAGAAATCGATTCGGTCGACAGAAAAACCGAATTCCGGCTGGTTCGGAGATTCCATCAGGACCATCATTTATGCGTTGCTCATCGCCGGTGTGATTCGGACACTGTTCTTCCAGCCCTTCTGGATTCCGTCGGGATCGATGAAATCGACGTTGCTGATCGGTGATTTCCTTTTCGTCAACAAGATGTCCTACGGCTATTCCTGGGCATCTTGCCCTCAGATCCGGACGTTCAACTTCTGCGGATTTGCGCGCGAATGGGACGGGCGGATCCTTGGCAGCGAACCGGAGCGGGGCGATATCATCGTGTTCAAACATCCGGTCAACGGAGCGGACTACATCAAGCGCCTGATCGGCCTTCCCGGGGATCGTGTTCAGATGAAGGACGGCCGACTCCTCATTGACGGCGTCGAGGTTCCGCAGGAACCGGACGGTGTCTTCGAAGAGATTCTTGAGCGACAGGGTCCCGTCGGAAATATGCCGCGATGCCGGAACCGGCCGGTGGCACCTGGCGGTGTCTGCGAGAAGGATCGGTATCAGGAAACCCTGCCGAACGGCGTTCGTCATGCGGTCCTGGACATCGAGTCCGGGTTCTCAGACAACACGCCCGCCTACACGGTTCCGGACGGCCATTACCTGTTCATCGGAGACAATCGGGACAACTCGCAGGACGGGCGCTTCCCGCAGAGCATGGGTGGTGTCGGTTTTGTCCCGTTCGGGAACCTGGTGGGCCGGGCCGACCGGGTGGTCTTCTCGTCTTCCGGCAGTTGGATCATCAATGTCCTGGCGTGGCGTAAAGACCGGTACTTCAAGAGGCTCGATTGACCCTCCCCACCGAGTTGCGGCGACTTTCGGATCGGATCGGCTACGGATTTTGCGACCCAGCGCGACTTGTCGAGGCACTCACCCATCCGTCGGCGCGACAACCCGACACACCGGACAACCAGAGGCTGGAATTCCTCGGCGATCGGGTCATCGGATTGGTCATGGCGACCGCGGTAATGGACCGGGATCCGGGCGCCGATGAAGGGATTCTGGCCGTGCGCTTCAACGCCCTCGTTCGTGGCGAGACCTGTGTCCGGGTGGCGGAGGGAATCGATCTGGGTGCGGTCCTTCGCTGCGATCAATCGGTTCGGAACGCCGATGGGCAGCCGACGCCATCAGCACTGGGAGACGGGTTGGAGGCGCTGGTTGCGGCGGTCTACCTCGATGGCGGGTTCGAGCAGGCGGCGGCGATGGTCCGGAGGCTGTGGGATGCCCATGCCGGCGATGTCACGGGCCGGGAGACGAACGCCAAAGGTCGCCTGCAGGAATGGGCTCAGGCCCGCGATCTGCCGTTGCCGGAGTATCGGCAGGTTCGCCGACGGGGGCCGGACCATGCACCGGTCTTTGTTGTCGAGGCCGTGTTGGCTGACAGGACTCGCGGCTGTGGAGAGGCATCTTCGATCCGCAAGGCGGAACAGCGGGCAGCGGCGGCCGTGCTCGCCACGGTCGAATCCGGACACGAACCATGACCGGCCGGCGATGCGGCAGCATCGCCTTGATCGGCGAGCCGAATGCCGGCAAGTCGACGCTGATGAACCGGATCATTGGGTACGACGCCTCGGTCGTGACTCATAAGGCCCAGACCACGCGGTTCCGGGTCCGCGGGATCGCGACGGTGGGCAATGTCCAGCTTGTCTTTGTCGACACGCCGGGACTGTTCCGGGCTCGGCGACCGGTGGACCGGGGGATGATCCACGATGCCTGGTCGGCGGTTTGGCAGTCGGATCTGGCCGTACTCCTGGTCGACGTCCGGCGCGGCGTGACGCCGGGAATCCGGATGATTCTCGACCATTTGACCGCCGCCCGCGACCAACCGCCGAAGCACCGGGAGGCGAAACCCGGCTCACCCGATGCCGTTGCGGATTCGGTTCCTGGCATGGTTCTGGCCATCAACAAGATCGACCAGGTTCGTCGAACAACGTTGCTTCGTCTTTCCGACGAACTCAACCGGCTCCTGGAATTCGAGGCGAGTTTCATGATCTCCGCCCGAACGGGTTCCGGGGTGCCGGATCTCACAAAATGGCTCCGATCGAGAATGCCAAACAGGTCCTGGTTGTTTCCTCCGGATCAGTTGACGGATCTGCCGCTGCAGAAGTTGGCAACCGAGGTGACCCGAAAACATGCCTTGCTCCGGTTGCACCAGGAACTCCCCTACAGGCTCCAGGTCGACTCCCAGGCCTGGGAGACTCAGACGGACCGCTCCCTGAGGATCGAACAGGTAATCCGTGTGGCCCGTTCCGGACATCGTGGAATCGTCCTGGGCCCGAAGGGTCAGACCATCCGGGCGATTGGGGCGGCGGCGAGGGCGGAACTCCGGAAACTCCTCGACGCCGAGGTTCACCTGTTTCTCGAGGTTCGCGTCAAGCCTCCGGACCGGGACCGTCCGATCACCGGGGTTCCTGATGACGGACCGGTCGTGGGGGCAATCCGGCCGACTGGCGGATCGGTTGGGGCATGACTCCGCGGCTTACGGCGGCGTTCTGGGTGCAGGCCTATCTGCGTCGATTGCAGCAGGAAGGCATTCCCGCCTTTCTGACCGCGAAAGGTGACGAAACAGCGGGTTCGGTCATGGTCAAACTGAGTACGCTCGACGGTCGGGCCGAACTGTATCAGCGGGTTCTTGATGGCGACGGCGAGCGACGCTGGTCGGTGCTCAGCGCCGGCGTCGATGCTGACGTCGACGCCGCGGTGTCGCGGCAGCGCCACTTCGACCCTGACCTCTGGGTGATCGAAGTCGAGGATCGCGCCGGACGTCATCTGCTCGACACGTCCGGGCTCGACGTGTGAACCGGTCGCGACGGCGCCGGACGTGAAGGGTTCCCATCAGGCGGGGTTCGGCGGGTTCCGGGATTGCGAACGGGCGTTCACTACAAATGGGATGACAGGTCATGGAGTGGCGTGACGACGGCGTCACCTTGTCACGGCGGCGCCACGGCGACACGGGCGCCATCGTCGAGGTTCTGACTCGTGACCATGGTCGCCATGCGGGATTCGTCCATGGTGGGGCCAGTTCGAAACTTGCGCCGGTTCTCGAAACCGGAACACAGGTCGAAGTTGCGTGGCGGTCGCGCGTGGAGGAGCAACTCGGCATCTTCAAGGTCGAAATGGTGCGGTCCCGGAGCCGAATTCTCGCCGATCCCTGCGCACTTTCGGCGCTCGGTTCCGTCGCGGCCCTTGTAAGGATGGCCTGTCCGGAGCGGATGCCTCTGCCGAGGCTCTATCATGCGACAGTTTCGTTTCTCGACCATCTCGAGTCCGGTGAAAGCGCCAGAAACGGATTCGCCAGCTACGCCCTCTGGGAGAAACAGCTTCTTGAGGATCTCGGATACGGGATGGACCTCCGGTGTTGCGCGGTGACCGGGACGACCGTTGATCTCGTTCATGTCTCGCCCCGGACGGGACGGGCCGTCAGCCGCGCGGCGGGTGCCAGGTATGCCGACAGGTTGCTGCCGTTGCCGCCCCTGTTGCTTGGCTGCAGCGACGAAACGACATCCGCTGGCGTCCTCGATGCCCTCACGACCACGGGACATTTCATCGAGACACGGCTGCTGGCGGTCCTCGGTGATCGGCCGGTCCCCCACGCTCGACGGCGATTGATCACCCAGTTGCGCCGACGGTCCGGTTCAGGGGCGGATGAAAGGCTGACAGGCAAGGGCGGAAGCCAGCCGTCAGGTTGACCGGAGAGGCGGCCCGGCTGGCTGGTGGGTCAGGCTTCCAAAAGGCGACGGGCGATCACCTGGGCCTGGATTTCGGCTGCGCCTTCGAAGATGCTGAGAATTCGCGCGTCGCAGAGAATACGGCTGACAGGGTGATCTTCGGCGAAGCCGGTTCCACCGTGAATCTGTACGGCGTTGTCGGCGCAGGCCCAGGCGACGCGAGCGGCCAGCAGCTTGGCCATGCCGGCTTCCAGGTCGCAACGGTGGCCGGAGTCCTTTCGGCGAGCCGCGTGATAGGTCAACTGCCGGGCGATCATGATTTCGACGGCCATCATCGCGAGCTTGGCGTGGACTCGCGGAAAACGGATGATCGGCTGTCCGAATTGACGACGTTCGCAGGCATAGGCCAAAGCCAGGTCGAGCGCCGATTGGGCAACGCCGATGGCTCGGGCGGCGGTCTGGATGCGCGCCGATTCGAATGTACGCATCAGTTGCCGGAATCCCTGGCCTTCAACGCGGCCGAGGAGATTCGCCGCATCCACGCGAAATCCGTCGAAGGCGATTTCATATTCCTTCATGCCCCGGTACCCGAGAACCCGGATTTCGCTGCCCGAAATGCCCGCATCAGGAAACGGATCACCAAGCGTACCTGGGGACTTTTCGGCCAGGAACATCGAAAGACCCGTGTGATCGTCGACGGACGAGTCTGTCCGGGCGAGGAGGGTCATCAGCCCGGCTCGGGCGCCGTGCGTGATCCAGGTCTTGCTGCCGGTGATCCGATACGTGTCGTCGCCGTCCCGTTCGGCTCGGGTCCGAAGTGCGCCAAGGTCGGATCCGACTGCAGGTTCTGTGAAGACCGCTGTGGGAATGACCGTCCCGGAGCCCAGCGCGGGAAGCCAGCGGGATTTCTGGTCGTCCGTACCTCCACAGATGACCAGTTCGGCGGCGATCTCGGACCGCGTGCCAAGGGATCCGATGCCAATGTAGCCGCGCGACAACTCCTCGGAGACGACGCACATGGCCGTCTTGGACATGCCAAGACCGCCGAGGGGTTCCGGAATCGTCAATCCGAACACGCCGAGTTCCGCCATCTCCCGGATGACGTCCAGCGGGATCAACGCATCCTCGAGATGCCAGCGCTGGGCGTGCGGGCGGATCCGGTCATCGGCAAATCGGCGGAACTGGTCGCGAATGAGATCGAGTTCTCCGTCCTGTCCGAGGTCGCCAAAGGTGGTGGCGCCAGCCCGGGCGTCATCCTCCAGGCATTCGGCGAGACGGGCCCGGATCTCCCCCGAGGTCCCCGCGATGACCAGCCGGTGGACTGACTCGCCGGCAAGCGAAGCCAGGACCCGATCGTCCAGGCCGAAGTCCCCGATCCGTGCGATTTCGCCCTGGGACATTGGAATCCCCCCGGCGAACTGGCCCAGATACTCCCCGAACGCGATCTGAAGGATCAGCGATTCGGTCTCCCCGAATCGACCATCGTCCATGAGGCCTTGCGACCATTCCAGCATCTGCTGCAGGGCGACCCCGTATGTGGCGAACCATGCCAGCCCATGTGTCTGTGACTGGAGACGGATCAGCGTCTCGCCGTCCAGGCGGCCGTCGACTTCGCAATGCCGTCGGACAGTGGCGCGGAGAATCTCAAGAACCGCAGATGCCCGGCGGGAAGCCTCGGCGACCTGTCCCGGCAGATCCGGGATCGAAACCGGATTCACGCGCGCCCCGTGCCCATCGGTTGACCGGGAAGTCCGTTACCGGCTCCGAACCGGGCGTAATTGTCGGAGAACATCCCGAGTAGCCTGTCGGCCGTCCGGTCAAAAGCTTCAGGATCCGGCCAGCAATCTCGGGGCCGCAACAGGCGGTCGTCAACGCCGGGCGCCGAAACCGGAACGTCGAAACCAAATCGCCGGTCGGGCCGGAACCGGTCTGCCTCAAGCCGGCCGTCGAGCGCCAGCGAGAGCAGTCGGCGGGTGGTTGCGAGCGGCAACCGGGATCCAGCTCCATAGCCACCTCCAGTCCAACCGGTGTTGACCAGCCAGCAGCGGCAACCGGACTCCGTGATTCGCTCACGAAGGAGGCGTCCGTAGTCTTCAGGCCGCCTCGGCATGAAAGGCGACCCGAAACAGGCCGAAAACGTCGGTTGAGGTTCCCGGACCCCGCGTTCGGTCCCCGGGATCTTGGCGGTAAACCCCGACAGAAAATGGTACACGGCCTGATCCGACGAGAGTCTGGCGATAGGCGGGAGGACGCCAAAGGCATCGCACGTCAGCATGACGATGTGCCGGGGCTGGCCAGCCTGTCCGGTTTCGGACGCGTTCGGGATCGCCTCAAGCGGGTATGCACAGCGGCCGTTGGCCGTGAGGCTGTCGTCACTGAAGTCCGGCTGGCGGTTTTCCGGATTTACGACGGCATTCTCGATCACCGACCCGAATCGCCGGGTGGCGGCCTCGATTTCCGGTTCGGTCGCGGCGTCGAGGTTGAGCGTCTTGGCGTAGCAACCGCCCTCTAGATTGAAGGTCCCCTGGTTGGACCAGCCATGTTCGTCATCGCCGATCAGGGTTCGCGACGGATCGGCCGAAAGCGTGGTCTTGCCGGTTCCCGACAGTCCGAAGAAAATGGCAACGTCCTCGGGATTTCCCTTCGCGTGGTTGGCGGCGCAGTGCATCGGCACGACGCCCTGGTCCGGGAGGAGGTAATTGACATATGTGAAAACGGCCTTCTTGATTTCTCCGCCGTATTCGGTCCCGGCGATCAGGATCAGTTTCCGGTCGAAGGACATGGCGATAACAACGTTCGAATGGCAGCCATGCCGTTCCGGGTCGGCGGAGAAGTCCGGACAGTTGACGACCGTGAAATCAGGAATGAACCGGGCCAGTGCGCCGGCTTTCGGCCTTCGAAGCAGATGCCGGATGAAGAGCGAATGCCAGGCGAACGTGGTGATGACCCGAACCGAGGCCCGGAACCGCGGGTCTGCGCTGCAGTGGAGATCCTGGACGAAACACTCCCGTTCGCGGATATGGTCCCGCATGTCCGCGTGGAGAGCCGCGAATGCCGAGGGATCCATGGCGGCGTTGTTCTGCCAGCAAACGCCGTCGACGGTTGCCGGTTCCCTGACGATGAACTTGTCGCGCGGGGAACGACCGGTACACCGGCCGGTCGTGACATGGAGCGATCCACCAATACCCAGCCGGCCCTCACCCCGGCGGACGGCGGATTCGACGAGAGCCGGAATGGTGAGGTTGCGATACACCTTTCGGGCACTGAGGGACAAACATTCCCCGCAGGAGGCAGTGGCATCGGCGAAGTCGGACGACATTCCGGTTCTCCCTGCGCCGCGGCCACCATCTCGACCCACATGCAACATCGGACGCAACAGGTCCGGCCGCCGTCGGCAGACATTGCGATGCATTCACTGTCGAGGGCCCCATACCAGTCCTGCAACGGCTTGGCACGTTTCAATTGCCCGTGTTCGGCATGAATCTGCAGGCGGCTTCGGGTTCCCGGCGTTGCATCGAAACCGGAGGTCGGACAGGACTTGTTCGTCCCGATTCGGAACGTCGCCCGGCATGGGCCTGGCCGTCGGGAGTCATTGGGGATGAGTCGCGGGCCACTCCGTCTGGCACATGAGATTCACGGCAGTTGCGTGGAGTTCAGCGGCCGGGGCGTCTTGCTGATGGGCGCTTCGGGTTCAGGAAAGTCCACCCTGGCGCTCGAATTGGTGACCCGTGGGGCGAAGCTCGTTGGAGACGATCAGATCCGGCTTGAGACGGACGCGGACGGTCGTGTGATGGCCCGATCACCAGCACCTGATCCGGGTCTGATCGAGGCGCGCCATGTGGGCATTGTCAGAGCGCCGGTCGCGGAGACTGCAAAAGTGGAACTGGTCGTCGATCTGGACCGGGACGAACCCGTCAGGCTTCCGCCCGTCCGGCACATCGACTTCGGCGCGTCGTCGATTCGCCTCATCCGCGGTCGAAACGTTCCGGGCCTGGTACCTGCGATCATGCTGATACTCGGGTCGGGCGGTTCGAGTAAAGCGGGATGAAGACCGATGTCGGAATCTCGGGTGGCCTGCAGCCGTGACGGGACATCGTTCCAGGCTTTGATCCGGAAGGAGACCCCTGGAATACCAAACGAAGCGGCACGGGAGTCGATGTGAGAGGCCATGACGATAGTGATGGTGCCATTCGGCCCTCACGGAGAGGCCGCGCCTCATTGAAGCGGATGACTGTTGTCCCCGACGGTGAGATACCAGTTCGCCAGTAGGTTTCCTCAATCGAGGCGCCCCGGTTTGGCTCCCGAGCGAGTCTCGGCGCGAATGTTCTTCGGCGGATCCACGACTCTGACCGAATTGATACCATGACCTGAGGCCGGCCCGGAGGATGCCCGGGTTCAAGTTGCATTCCCATTGGCGTCGGGAACGTTCCGGCGGCGACGATCCCGTTTGCGTTCGGGCCGAACCGGTTTCTGGTTCCCGACTGTGCCGATTGCTTCTGAGCGTCCCGGAGAGTTCGCCAACTATGGCCCATCGCCCAAACCGTTTTCACGGAAGCCGACAACGAATCGCTTGCCCGGATTTCATGTGTGGTATACCTTATGCCAGCGTATGTGGGGTGCCGACAACAAGTCTGGCGGTCCTGCATCGGTGCAAGTCAATTAACCGCCGAACCGGTGGTCTTTCGTGATTCGGGACCGTTTTCCTGAAGGCGCAGACACATCAACGGCGGAGACCCCAAACAGGGAGGGAGAAAGCAATGCCCACACTTCGAAAGTTCTTGGTCGGCACGGCCTTTGCATTGGGTGCGTTGTCGGTTTCGCTCGTCGGGCCGGCTCATGCCGATTGGAAGCCGAGAAAGCCGGTGGAATTCATCATCATGGCCGGTACCGGCGGCGGCGCTGACCAGATCGCGAGACTGCTGCAGGGACTGATCGAGAAGAAGGATCTGTCGCCGCGTCCGTTCATTCCGATCAACAAGCCGGGCGGGTCCGGCGCGGAAGCCCTGCTCTATCTGAAGGACAAGGCCGGAGACGACCACACCGTCCTGGTAACGCTGAACTCGTTCTATACGACGCCGATCATCCAGACGGACCTTGGCGTTGACATTTCGACCTTTACGCCCATCGGCCGCATGGCTCTTGATACCTTCTTGCTGTGGGTTCATGCCGACAACACCGAAATCACCGACCTCGACAGCTATGTCGCGGCGGTGAAGGCGGCCGGGACCGAATGGAAAGTCGGGGGCACGGGCTCGGGCCAGGAAGACTCGATCCTGACGGCCATGATGGAAAGCGAGTTCGGGTACGAAGTGACCTACATCCCGTTTCCGGGTGGCGGTACGGTTGCGAAGAACCTGATTGGTAAACACATCGACTCGACGGTCAACAATCCCGCGGAACAGAACGAGTTCTACCGCGCCGGACAGTCGAAGCCGCTGGTCCAGTTCACCCCCGAACGCATGGCGGCCTATCCGGATATCCCGACCGCTCAGGAACTCGGACATGACATTGTCTACTTCATGCAGCGGTCGATCAATGGTCCTCCCGGAATGTCGGCGGAAGCCCGGGCCTGGTACATTGACCTCTTCAAGACGCTGTTTGATTCCGAAGAATGGCAAACCTTCTGCGTCGAAGATGGCCTGACCTGCGACGAGTGGGTTGCCGGTGATGACCTGGCAGCTTTCCACGCCGAGCAGGGAATGCGCCATCGGGAACTCATCGAGTCGGTTGGCGCCGAAGCAATTACCGGGGAATAGGAACGAAACTTCGTGATTCCCGACCCGGAGCCGGGGCGCATCGGTTGTTGCGTCCGCGGCTCCCGGGTTGGGGTCCCCCTTGGGCCAGGGACCGCTGCCCAGACCCGGGCCCTGGATTCAGTTGCGTCATGGCCGGGACGAACCGGTCAGTCGATGGGCACCGGATTTTCAAACCGAATCCCTGAACCCTCAGGTGCCAGACGAAGGTGAGGCGAAGTCCATGACCGTTCGCCAGGCAGACTTCCTGATGGCCATTGCGACAATCCTCATGTCGCTCGGGCTGATGTGGTCGTCGACTGATGGCCTGGCCATCGGCTGGGTCAGCGGCAAGGGGCCGGGGTCAGGATTCTGGCCGTTCTGGCTGGCGGTCGGGATGCTGTTGTGTTCGCTCGCGACGCTGGTTCGCTGGTTCCTGCGTCATACCCCGGAGTCCCGATCCACGGAAATCTACATGTCCCGGTCTGCCGTCGTCGTGGTCGGCACTTCCGTGGGCGCGCTGATCGCCCTGCTCGTCGGCATCCACATCGTCGGCACCTATTTCGCGCTACTGGCCTTCCTGCTCTTCTATCTGAAGGTCATCGGGCGCCACGAATGGCCGCTGACAGTCATGTTGGTGGGCGGGATTCCCGTTTTCATTTTTTCGTTGTTCGAATGGGCCTTGCAAATCCCCCTGCCCAAGGCGCTGACCGAAGAATGGTTCTATCCTGTCTTCGACATCATGTACGAGACCGATTATTTCTGGATGTATATTCTGGGGTCCTTTCTTTTCCTGGGCGCGGTTTCGCTCGCACTTCACAAATTCCTGCCGGGTCAGGACCGGTAAGACCCCATGGAAACCATCTTGATTTCCCTGGCAGGTGGGTTGCTGCAGGCCTTCGAACCCCTCAACCTGATGATGATCGTTCTGGGCTGCACTGTGGGCCTGTTCGTCGGGGCCATGCCGGGGCTCGGTTCGGTCAACGGCGTTGCCATCCTGCTGCCGATCACCTTTCTCGTGCCACCGACGGCGGCAATCATCTTTCTGGCCGCAGTCTACTACGGCGCCATGTACGGAGGGGCCATCAGCTCGATAACCCTGGGCATTCCGGGCGCATCGACTGCTGTAGCCACGGTCTTCGACGGCCGGCCGCTTGCGATGGCAGGCAAGGCCGATCAAGCGCTCACCGCGGCCGCGATCGCATCCTTTATCGGCGGTACCATCTCGGTCGTACTGTTCACCCTTTTCGCGCCACCCCTGGCAGACTTCGCGCTCAAGTTCGGTCCGCCGGAAGAATTCGCGTTGATGGTTCTGGCCTTTGCTACCTTCATCGGACTTGGCGGCGATGACATTCCGAAGACCATCTTTTCGATTCTGATCGGACTGGTGCTCGCAGCTGTCGGGCTGGACATCATCTCCGGAAAACCCCGCCTCATTTTTTTTGATGCGTCCGGCTTCTTGCACGGAGTCAACTTCCTCGTGCTGGCCATCGGAATCTACGGCATCGGCGAAATGCTCTGGACGCTCGAGACCACGGGCGGAAAGGTCATCGTCCACAAGGTCAAGATGTCCGTGGCCGGGTTCATGGCCAATATCCGGTCGGTCCGGACCTATATCAAATCCACGTCTCTCGGGTCCGTGCTGGGATACTTCGTGGGAACCCTGCCGGCGGCCGGGGCTACGCCAGCGTCGCTCATGTCCTACGGGCTGGCCAAGACGTTTTCCAGGGACCCGGATTCTTTCGGGAAGGGAAATATCGCCGGAGTCGCGGCGCCGGAGGCCGCCAACAACGCCGCCTCGACGGGATCCATGTTGCCCATGATCACCCTCGGAATTCCCGGGTCTCCGACGACGGCCATCCTGCTCGGAGGCATGATCATCTGGGGCTTGCGGCCGGGTCCGCTTCTGTTCACTGAAAGACCAGATTTCGTGTGGGGACTGATCGGTTCGCTCTACGTTGCGAACCTCTTCACCGTGTTGATCAATCTCGCCTTTATCCCGGTATTCGTCCGCGTATTGACACTGCCCTTTACGGTTCTCGCGCCGGTCATTTTCGTCCTTTGCATTGTCGGGGGCTATGCCCCCACCCAGACCATGCACGATGTCTGGCTCATGTTGCTCTTCGGCGTCATGGGCTACCTGATGCGCAAGCTGAACTACCCGGTGGCGCCTGCCGTTCTCGCGATCGTTCTGGGCCCGCTCGCCGAACGGTCGTTGCGGCAGTCCCTCCTGTCGTCGCAGGGCGATGTCCTGATCTTCGTGGAGCGGCCGATCTCGGCGACCTGCATCGCCCTGGCGGCCGCGTTGATGCTCTATCCGCTGTTCCTGGCGTGGCGGCGGCGGCGGGAGGCGGCGGCCGGTGATTCGGGGTCTCACCCGGGAGCATCCGGATGACAAGGGTCTCCCGAACCCCGGGTGCCGGACGACAGGCTTCGTGGTGGCGGTGCACTGCACTCCGGACGGCCCGCGCGTTCCAGGCCTTCATGGAGGGACAGGATTCGGGCCGAACGGCGTCGAGATCTGCCGGAAATGCGACAGTTACGCCGGTCAGGTGTTTGTCAGGGAGCATGTAAAATGTCTGCATCAGCGGAGAGCGTGGATACTGATTCCGGGGGTGGCGAGGTCACGCGGGAGCTGACGGATGGCTTTCACCTTGTCATAGACGCGCTCAAACTCAATGGGATCGAAACGATCTACGGCGTTCCGGGAATCCCGATCACGGATCTCGGTCGGCTGGCGCAGGCCGAGGGTATGCGTGTCATCTCGTTCCGGCACGAACAGAACGCGGGAAATGCTGCGGCCATTGCCGGATACCTGACGCAAAAACCCGGAATCTGCCTGACGGTGTCGGCACCCGGGTTCCTCAATGGCCTGACCGCCCTCGCCAACGCCACCACCAATTGCTTCCCGATGATCCTGATCAGCGGATCTTCGGAACGCGAGATTGTTGATCTCCAGCAGGGTGACTACGAAGAGATGGACCAGCTCGCGATCGCCAAACCGCTCTGCAAGGCTGCGTATCGCGTTCTGCATGCCAACGACATCGGTATTGGCGTCGCCCGGGCGATCCGGGCCGCCTGCTCCGGGCGCCCGGGAGGCGTGTATCTGGATCTGCCGGCACAACTTCTTGCCCAGACGCTGGACGCAGAAGCAGGCTGGATGTCGCTCGTCGAGGTTGTGGATCCGGCGCCCCGGCAGATCCCGGCGCCGGATGCGATCGCTCGCGCGGTCGAGGTTCTCAGTTCGTCCGAACGACCCCTTATCATTCTGGGCAAGGGGGCGGCATACGCACAGGCGGACGAAGACATTCGGATGTTGGTCGAGAGGAGTGGCTTTCCCTACCTGCCCATGAGCATGGCCAAGGGACTCCTGCCGGACACCCACGCCCAGTCGGCCGGCCCGGCCCGCTCGCTCGTCCTCAGGGATTCCGATACCGTGCTGATGATCGGAGCCCGCCTGAACTGGCTCCTGTCCCACGGCAAGGGACGGGGCTGGGGCGACGCGCCCAAGCGATTCGTTCAGATCGATATCGAACCCCGAGAGATGGACTCGAATGTGGAAATCGCGGCCCCGATCGTCGGCGACATCGGGTCCTGTGTCTCCATGTTGTACGACGCCATGGGCGATGGCTGGAGCGGGCCTTCCCGCGAGTGGATCGACGCCGTCAACGCAAGGAAGTTGGCCAATCTGGCCCGCATGGCCCCAAGGCTTCAGAACAACAACGTGCCGATGGACTTCCACGGCGCCCTGGGTGCGCTCCGGACGGTCGTCCGGGAACATCCCGACGCCATCCTTGTCAACGAAGGTGCCAATACGCTCGACTTCGCCCGCAGCATCATTGACATGTACCAGCCGCGGAAGCGCCTCGACGTCGGGACCTGGGGTGTCATGGGAATCGGTATGGGATTTGCGGTTGCCGCGGCCATCGAAACCGGCAAACCCGTGCTCGCCGTCGAAGGCGACAGCGCCTTTGGTTTCTCGGGCATGGAGATCGAAACCATCTGTCGCTACGACCTGCCGGTCTGCGTTGTTGTCTTCAACAACAACGGCATCTACCGCGGGACGGACGTCAATCCGACCGGTGGACCGGATGCGGCCACGACCGTGTTCGTCAAGGATTCCCGCTATGACAGGATGATGGAAGCCTTCGGCGGTGTCGGCGTCTATGCAACCACACCGGACGAACTGTCACGGGCCACGAAGGCGGCCATGGATTCCGGCCGACCGACCTTGATCAATGCGGTTATAGACGAAAAGGCCGGCACCGAGAGCGGGCGGATTGGCAATCTCAACCCCCAAAGCGTGGTCTCAAGGCCGTAACTCGCAATCTCGTCACAACAGACAGCAACAGGAGTCTGTGATGAAAGCCCTGGAAGGCGTGAGGATTCTTGACTTCACACATGTGCAGTCCGGCCCGACATGCACGCAGTTGCTCGCCTGGTTCGGTGCCGATTGCATCAAGGTCGAACGACCGGGCGTGGGGGACGCGACGCGTGGACAACTCCGCGATATTCCGGACGTGGATTCGCTGTATTTCACGATGCTCAATCACAACAAACGGTCGATTACCCTCAATACCAAGAACGAAACCGGCAAGAGTGTTCTCGAACGATTGGTCAAGACCTGTGATGTCCTTGTGGAGAATTTCGCCCCGGGCGCGCTCGACCGCATGGGATTCGGTTGGGAACGGATCCAGGAACTCAATCCCCGCATGATCATGGCATCGGTCAAGGGATTTGGGCCCGGACCCTACGAAGACTGCAAGGTCTACGAGAATGTGGCCCAGTGTACGGGCGGGGCCGCATCGACGACGGGGTTCCTCGACGGTCCGCCGACGGTCACTGGTGCCCAGGTTGGCGACAGCGGTACAGGCCTGCATCTGGCGCTCGGCATCGTCACTGCACTCTATCATCGCGAGAAGACCGGACGGGGCCAGCGGGTGCTGGCCGCCATGCAGGACGGCGTGCTCAACCTGTGCCGGGTGAAGCTAAGGGACCAGCAACGGCTTGAGCGCGGCCCCTTGACCGAATACAGCCAGTACGGCCTCGGGGTTCCTTTCAGCGACGCCACGCCCCGTGCCGGGAATGACTCCGGCGGAGGGCAGCCGGGCTGGATCCTCAAGTGCAAGGGCTGGGAGACCGACCCGAATGCCTATGTCTATTTCATCACCCAGGCGGCTGTCTGGCAGAGGATCTGTGACATCATCGGCAAGCCGGAATGGAAGGAGGACCCGGGCTACGCGAAACCCGAAGCCCGCCTCGACAAGCTGAACCACATTTTCGAAACCATCGAAGGTTGGACCCGGACCAAGACCAAGTTCGAAGTCATGGACATCTGCAACCCGATGGACATTCCCTGTGGACCCATTCTTTCCATGAAGGAACTGGCCGAGGAACCGAGCCTGCGAGAGACGGGCACGGTCGTCGAGGTCGATCACCCGGCGCGAGGTAAATACCTTACGGTTGGATGCCCGATCAAGCTGTCCGAGAGTCCGGCCGAGGTCACCCGTTCGCCCCTGCTCGGCGAACACACGACGGAAATCCTTTCGGAAGTCCTCGGATATTCGGCGGCCGAGGTTGATGACATCCGGGCCTCGGGAGCCTTGGGAAAACCGTAACCCAACGTTGCCACGACCGGACCGATTATCGTCCGGTGCCCAGATCGGCCTGAGTCTCCGGAATCCGCAAACCATCCATTCCATGCCCCGGCGAGAGCCTATGGCCGTTCCCCGTCTCCGCGTGATTCGTCAAGCAGCCAGTCGCGCAGTTTCCGGACTTCCGGCCGCAAACGTCCGGTCGCGGAATGCAACAGGTAGAACGCGCGTTCGGAACCGACCGAAGCCGTCAACGGGCGAACGAGTTCACCTTCGCGGATCAGGTCCTCCGCGAGCCGGCGGCCGCAAAGTGCCACGCCCTCGCCACGAACGGCGGCATGAATCAGCAACAGGTAGTTGTCAAACGACAGGCTGCGACCCCGGAGCGGCATGTCGAATTCGAACGATTTCAGCCAGGACTCCCACGTCACCCAGTTCCTGTCGAACTGGTCGAGGTGCAGAAGCGTTGCATCCTGGAGATCGGATACATCCCGGATCGGACCGTCCCTTTCGAGATAAGAGGGTGCGCAGACAGGAAAGATCTCGTTATCAAACAGGTAATCGGAACTTCAATGAGAACAAAACGGAATCGACTTGACGCAAGTCCTTGATTTGG
>JAPPHA010000031.1 GCA_028874915.1 Paracoccaceae bacterium | reverse complement strand
TTATTCTGCCGAATTTGTCAAGTCGAAACGTGCGACTTTGGCCTTGTCAGAAAGGGAAAAACGGACAGACAATGTACTATTCATTTGCTCCTAAAACACCGTACATTAAACGTTTGACGTGCAGCGTAAAACGATTTACATTGAGGCAATCATAGCTTGGAAGGAAATGTTATGAAAGCTTACGGAATCGGAGCAGGTGTGAGCGCACTTATCATCGCAGCCACCGTTTCAGTGTCGGCTGAGGACCTCACAATCGGATATGCGAATCAGGGTGTCGC
Organism: Paracoccaceae bacterium; assembly: GCA_028874915.1. Taxonomy (GTDB): domain Bacteria; phylum Pseudomonadota; class Alphaproteobacteria; order Rhodobacterales; family Rhodobacteraceae; genus JAPPHA01. Next base: position 40,602 of record JAPPHA010000031.1, on the reverse strand, counting down.
GTTTGTGTTCAACGCAGCGATCGCGAAAGGCGTGCAGGCGGAAGCCGAGCGCCTCGGCGTTCACCTGGTCGAACTGGACGCAGCCGGTGACCTTGCAAAACAAAGTAACGATATTCAGGACCTGATCGCACAGCAGGTCGATGGTGTTCTGATCGGTGCGGTCGATTCAACCGCGGCAATGGGGTTTGTCGACAAGGTTGCCGAGGCCGGCATTCCGATCGTTGCAGTTGCCACCCAGGTGGGCGATCCATCGACCCGTGCCCAGGATGACGTGTACGAAAACCTGGTCGCGCTTGTGACCCAGAACGAAGTCGCTGCCGGCGAGACGGCTGGACGTCTCGCTGGAAAGCTTGTTCCGGGCGGCGGCAAAATCGCGATCATCGAAGGTATCACCGGGACGGCCCAGGTCGAGCTCCGTGCCAGGAACTTTGTTCCAGCCGCGGCTGAAGAGGGTGCCGCATTCGAGGTCGTGACCCGCCAACCGGCCAACTGGAACCAGGAAAAGGCGTTCGGGGTTTGCCAGAACATCCTGCAGGCCAATACCGGGCTCACGCTTATCTATGCGCAGAACGATCCGATGGCGATCGGATGTGCCAAGGCCGCAAAGGCTGCCGGGATCGAGGTTGCCGTCATCGGGATCGGCGGTTCAAAGTTCGGGTTGGCCGCTGTGGCGGCCGATGACATCCAGGGAACGGTTTGTTATCAGCCCGAGACCATGGGGGCGCTCGGTCTGAGAACGCTGGTCAATCATGTCAATGGTACGCAGGAGTTGAGCGAAGCATTCATCAACTATGACACACCGGGCATCGACGCCAGCAACCTCGGCGATTGCGACCCGCAGTGGTAATCCTCCCGGAGTGGCCGAGATCGGTGAATGGCACAAGAAGTCGGCACGGTGCCTTGCGTTGAGGTCAGAAAGGTCTCAAAGACATTTCCGAACGGGACCGTCGCCCTTTCCGACGTGTCGCTGACGGTTCGGCGGGGTACCGTTCACGGCCTCATGGGCGCCAACGGCGCTGGCAAGTCAACGTTGTTGAAGATCCTGTCGGGTGCCCACACTCCAAGCGGCGGATGGCTCCTAGTAAACGGTCAGGAAGTCGCCCTGTCCTCGCCCGTCGTTGCGAACAGGGCGGGTATCGCTACGATCCACCAGCACATACCACTGGTTCCGACCCTGAACGTGATCGAGAACATCTTCCTAGGGTCGGAAGGTATCGGGCGGCTGCCGCTTGGTGCACTGGACCGGTTCCAAACCCTCTGCGGCCATATCGGGTACGAAACCGATCCGTTCGCGATCGTCGGGTCCCTGTCGATCGGTGTACGCCAGATGGTTGCGATCATGCAGGCCCTGATGGTCGGCGCCGACATCGTTCTCATGGACGAACCGACGGCATCGCTTAACGAGAACGAGCGCGAGATCGTGTTCAGGACGGTTCGAACTCTCGCGACTGGCGGGACGACCTTCATCTACGTCTCTCATTACATCGAGGAGGTTCTGAGTCTCTGCACATTTGTCACGGTTCTGCGCGACGGCAGGGTCGTTCTTGACTGTGCCGCCGCGGATACGGATGCGGAAGGGGTGATCGAAGCGATGACCGGGCGCCGGATCGACCGGGGCAGCGCGCGGAACGCGGCTACAATCCGCGACGGGGCACCCAGGCTTGAAATCACGGGTGTTTCGACCGCTGCCGGCGTCAGGGACTTGAGCCTGAATGTTCATGCCGGCGAGGTTGTCGGGCTGGCTGGGCTCCTCGGGTCCGGACGGAGCGAGATTCTTTCGGCTCTTTACGGAGCCGACAGGAGAGTGGCCGGAACCGTTCGTGTCGATGGTCGGCTCGTTGGCAGGGGAACCGGCGCGGCGGTCAGCGCAGGCTTTGGGCTTGTGCCTGAAGATCGGTGGGCTCAGGGACTTGTGCGGCAGTTGCCAATATTCGGAAATGTAACGCTGCCGAAGATTTCGCGGCACTCGTTTTGGTCGATCTGGCCGCAACGCGAAAGCGAAGTCGCCACCACGGAGGAAGTCATCGGGGCGATCGGGATCGTGAGCAAGGGGCCACACGGCCTTGTCACCGAACTTTCGGGTGGAAACGCCCAAAAGGTCCTTCTGGCCCGATGGCTCGCCGCCCGGCCAGAAATTCTGCTGCTGGACGAGCCCACGGTCGGTGTCGACGCAGCGGCAAAAGCCGACATCCTGGCCCTCGTGCGGACATTCGCGGAGCAGGGAACCGCGGTGATCATGGTCTCGAGCGAATTCGAGGAATTGCTGCACGTCGCTGAACGCATTCTCGTCGTTCGCGACAAGGCCATCGTGGCAACACGCGTGACGACGGAAACGACCGTCGAGGAACTGATGCTGCTTGCTGATCGGCCGGAAAAAGAAGCACGCGCCGCATGATGCTGCCGCGGAACAGGGAATCTGCCCATCGGGAGAACTCCACGGCATGGGCGTTCGTCGCCGGTACCCGTATGACAACGCACGGAATCGTCCGGCATTGCCGAGAAACATGAACCTTTGACTCAGCCTCTCGGAAGATCGTTGCGCGAAGCGGCGTCGCCCGCGAATTCAGGCGTCATCTATGCGTTGGTGTTCCTGGTCCTGGCGCTGACGATCCTCAGTGATGCCAAGGGGTTGCCAAGCTACCTGAGCCCGATCAACGTGTCCAACGTCTTCGACCAGGTCGCGTTGGTCGGAATGCTGGCGGTGTTTACGACCGTCGTTCTCATCAGCGGCAATTTTGACATATCGATTGCGGCCATCGGCGGACTAGGAGCAGCGATCACATTGCTGCTTGTCGACGAACTGGGAGTTGCCGGCGCCGTGCTTGCCGCGATCGCCGCAACATCCGCGGTCGGAATGTTCAATGGATTCTGCGTCCAGAAACTTGGAATCAATGCGTTCATCGTGACCTTGGGAACGCTCACCGCGGTCCGTGGTTTGATCCTGGTCATCACGGATGGAAGGACGGTGATCGCCGATGATCCCGCCAACTACAAAAGGCTCGAAAGTTTTGTGGACGGGTTCGTTCCGGCACCTGCATTGGTCGGTTTGATCGGGATCGCTCTGATCGCGGTGTCTGCCGTTCAGTATCTCCTGACACGACGCTACCAGGGGCAAGTGGGACAGAACCGGCTATTGCTGGCAGCATCCGGCGCTGTCGTCCTTTTGGTCGGGCTATCGGGCTTTCCGCCGGTACGGCTCACGTATTCGACGCTCTATCTGTTCGGTCTCGTCGGCACAGTCTGGATCGTCTTGCGATATACCATCGTCGGCCGGCGTCTGCAGGCCGTTGGCGGCAATCCGGAGGCGGCACGCTTGTCCGGAATATCTGTTGACCGTTACCGGATCGTGCCCTCCGTCCTGAACGGTAGTGTCGCTGGCCTGGTGGGTGTCATCTACTCGGCCCGGCTCGGCGCGGTCGATCCGTCAGCGCTGCACGGGTTCGAGCTAACCGCAATTGCGGCGGCAATTCTGGGCGGTACATCTCTCTTTGGCGGCCATGGCAGCGTGCCCAAGGCAATTTTGGGCGCGCTCATTCTGATCGTGCTGCGCAATGGCTTCAATATGCTGAACCTCGGCTCGAACTATCAGCAACTGGTCGAGGGGATCGTGATCGTCGCGGCGGCTGCCGTCTATGTGATTGCCGCCCAATCGGCATCGCAGGGCGGGAGACACTGAGGATGCCGACCAGTCAATCGAGCCCTGAGGCCGCCCATGTGGCACCTCCAACGACGCAAACCGCCGGACAAGCGGGCACCCTGCCGTGGAACCTGATGGATCAACTCAGCGGAGATACCGAAATGGTCGCGGTGTTCGGTCCACAGGCGACGGTCGATGCCTGGCTGCGGATCGAAGCCGAATTGTCCCGCGCTCAGGCCTCGCTCGAGATCATCCCGTCCGGGGCTGGCGCCGCAATCGAGAAAGTTTGCCGCAATGGCTCATTCGACAAGGAAGAGTTGTGGGCGAGTGCGCGCAATGTCGGCTATCCGATCTTTGGCCTGGTCCGTCAAATTGATGCACGGCTGCCTGAAGAATATCGTGGATACGCGCATCTCGGTGCGACAACCCAGGACATCATGGACACCGGCCTGGCGCTGCAGGTGAGTCAGGCCTGCGACGTGCTGCTGGAACGTTTCACCACTATTGGCAACGCACTGGAAGACATTGCGCTCAGGGAGAGGTCTACCGTGATGGCGGCCCGCACTCATGGCCAACAGGCTGTACCGACCACGCTCGGCGCGAAGTTTGCGGTTTATCTTGGTGAATTCGGGCGCCATGTGGGCAGGCTGCGCTGCGCACGTGACGAAGTTCGATGGCTTTCTCTGCATGGAGCAGGTGGGACGTCGGCCGCATTCGGGCCCGAGATCTCGGAATTGCGCCGGATCATTGCCGCGAGGCTGGACTTTCGAACCGAAGACATGCCCTGGCATGTCGCGCGTGACCGGTTCACGATGGTCTTGAACTGCGCGGCATCGGCAGCAACGACAAGCGCACGACTTGGCCGCGAGGTAGCCAACCTGTCGCGCACGGAAATCGCCGAGCTATCAGAATGTATCGGCCACCACCGCGGCGCGTCCTCGACCATGCCTCAGAAGCGTAATCCGATCGCGGCGGAGGTTGCGATCGGCTACGCCACTTTCGCTGCCTCGATGGCATCCGGCATCTATCGCTCGGCGGAGCACGAACATGAACGGGCCACCGGCGAGTGGCAGCTCGAATGGCTCGTCCTGCCAACCCTGCTTTGCGCAGTGTCAGGTGCAATGCTGGCAACGGTGAGAATGCTCGATGGGCTGGAAATCTTCGGTGATCGGATGGCGCACAATATTCAGGCCGATGACGGATTGCTGATGGCCGAGGCTATGATGATTCGCCTTGCCCCCGAATTCGGACGCGAGGTTGCGCACGATCTTGTCTATGAAGCGTCCGAACGTGCGCGAGCGGAGCGTTGCGATCTCGGGTCAGCGTTGAATCTGATCATCGAAGGCAAGGGGATAGCCTTGCCCATCGGTATCCGGGCAGCGGATTACCTGGGACAGGCGGCAAGCTTTCCTGAAGCTGCAGCGCATGAATGGCGCATGATTCGCGATGGTCAAGACATGGATGGAGCACATTGCAATGGGGAATGACAAGCGGGTTGAACACCTGCGGGACATGATTGAAATCCGCTTGTTCGAAAACGCGGTATTCGACCTTCGCGTGTCAGGTGAGTACGTGGGATCGACGCATCTGTACAACGGGCAGGAGGCGATTGCCGTAGGCGCGTGCGCGGCCCTGGGCGAGGGTGACGCGGTCTTTTCCACCTATCGTGGCCACGGTTGGGCCATGGCACGCGGCGTACCGGCTCTTTCCCTGTTCGCGGAACTTCTGAATCGCACGGGCGGCATTTGCGAAGGCCGTGGCGGCTCAGCCTATTTTACTGCTCCTGACCACGGTTTTTTTGGTGAAAACTCGATCGTCGGCGCCGGCGCGCCGATTGCTGTCGGAGCTGCTCTGGCGGCAAAATACGATGACAGCGACCGTGTAACCCTGACGGCGTTTGGTGACGGAGCCATGAATCAAGGGGCAGTCACAGAGGCGATGAATTTCGCGGCAACCTTCGACCTTCCGGTGATCTTCGTCTGCGAAAACAATTCCTATTCCGAGTTGACCCCGATCCGCGACATGGTCCGGGAACAGGACCTGACCCGCCGTCCTGAAGCGCTGGGAATTCCGGCGCAAAAGATCGACGGCAACGACGTTGTCGCGGTCGAAGCGGCCATTTCTGGAGCGGTGGCCGAAATCAGGAGCAAATCGGGACCCGTTTTTTTTGAAATGATGACCCAGAGATTGCAGGGGCACTATGTCGGTGATCCCGAGCATTATCGCCCCAAGGGTGAAATTGAATCCTACAAGGACATCGAACCGATTGCGCGGCTGCGAAGGGAACTGAATTCGAACGGAATCACGGACGCCGAACTTGAACAGATCACCGCCGAAGCCAGTAAAACCATCGACCGGGCTCTGTCACAGGCAAAAATGCTGCCGGGACTGGAGCAAACAGCCGTGCGGGACGTGCGGGAACATGTCTATGGTTGAGCAAGCTGGTGTGAACTACGGCGGTGCGATCAACGCCGCGCTTCGGCGCTGTCTTGCCGAGGACGAACGAACGATCTTTTTTGGTGAAGATGTCGGCAAGCCGGGCGGTGTTTTCGGTGTCTCGAAGGGCTTGCATGCCGAGTTCGGAAACCGGGTCTTCGACACGCCGATCTCGGAAACAGCGATGATCGGTGCGGGCGTTGGGGCTGCAATGATGGGTATGCGGCCTGTGGTCGAGATCATGTGGCTGGACTTTGCGATGGTTGCGTTTGACCAAATAGTCAATCAGGCTGCCAATGTCAGATACGTGTCAAACGGCAAACTCTCTGCACCGTTGACCATCCGCACGCAACAGGGATACCTGCCGGGATCCTGCGCCCAGCACGCACAGAATCTTGAGGCCTTTTTGCTGCACGTGCCCGGTATACGCGTGTGCATGCCAACAACGCCCCAGGAAGCCTACGACTCGATGATGTCCGCGCATTACTGCGATGATCCGGTCGTCGTCATCGAGAACAGGGGGCTCTATGCGGGCCCAAAGACCGAGATCAACATCGGTGCCGAACCAAGCGAGATCGGCGGATCAGTTTTGCGCCGAGAAGGGTCCGACATTACCATCGTCTCATGGGGCCCGATCATTTCCGAGGTGCTGGCCGCGGGCGACCAGATGCCGAGCCGGGGTATCGACGCCGAGATCATCGAGGCGGTCTGGCTCAATCCCTTCGACTGGAACGGCTTGATCAGGTCCGTTAAGAAGACCCGACGATTGCTGGTCGTGCACGAAGCCAATGTAACCGGCGGGTTTGGTGGCGAAATCCTTGCCCGAGTTGTCGAATGGGACATTCAGGTTTCACACATGCGTCGTCTTGGTCTTCCGGACGTTGTCGTACCGGCCTCTCCAGTCCTGATGAACGAATTGAGACCGAGTGCTGAATCGATCGTTGCAGCAGCGGTTGAAGCGATCTGGTGTAGATCGTGACCTTGCCGTGCCAAACAGCCGTGATTGGATCCGGTTCGATGGGCCGGGGAATTGCGCTGACGCTTGCGCTTGGTGGCTTTGCCGTCCTCGTGAAGACGCGCAGCGACCAGGCAGCGGCGCAGGCTGCAATTTGCGATAGCGCTGGCGTCATGATCGATGCGGAGTTGCTGGACCCCAACAAATGGGCGGAATGCGAACAAGTGATTGAGTTTGTTCTCGACTACCGATCCCTCGGGCAGGCCGATTACGTGGTTGAGGCGGTACCGGAGGATCTGGGCGTCAAACAGGCGGTGTACACCGAACTGGAAAAAGTTCTTGCAGACACTGCGATTGTCGCAAGCACCACTTCGGCGATCAGCCCGACTGCCTTGCAGGCCGGGATGCGCCGGCCAGAACGCTTCATCGTGACACACTATGCGCAGCCGGCACAACTTGTGCCCGTCTGCGAAGTCGTGCGCGGCAAAGCCACCGGCGACAGCGCCTTCGAAATCGCGATCAAGGTGCTGGACCGGTGCCACTGCACACCGGTCACATGCGCAGATACGCCGGGGTTCGTGTTCTCGCGCATCCAGCTGGCCATTCTGCGCGAATGCCTCGCCATGGTGCGCGACGGGGTGACGACAGTCGAGAATCTGGAAGTAATCATGAAGCAGGGCTATGCCGCACGGCTTCCCGCGATGGGGCCCTTCGAGCATGCCGATATCGGTGGACTGGATCTGATGCAGCAGCTTTCAAACGATCTGTGGCCGATCTTGGACAACTCGACGGATGCCAATGAGGGGCCGCTCGCAGAGCTGGTCGAAAGCGGCAGGCTGGGTGTCAAGACGGGTCAGGGATTCCACGACTGGTCGAAGCGCGATCCAGACGCTTTCCGTGCCGAGCGCGATCGCGAGGTCATCAGGCGGCTGAAAGTGTTGCGAAAGAACTAGGGAGCAATTGCCATGCACACTTCGGCCCGCAAGAAGGTCGCGAAATTGCAGGCGCAGATGACTGCGAAGGATCTCGACGTCGTGGTCTGTCGTCTGCCGGAGAACATCGTCGTTCTGACCGGGTTTCACAACGTGATGGGGTGGGCGGCAGTTTTCGTGCCGCGCGAGGGTGATCCCATCCTCATTACGCCGACCCATGAAATCGGTTATGCCCGCAATGATGGCTACGAGGGCGACATTCGCAAAGTCTATGTATTCGATGTTGACAACCCGGAACCGCCGCCTGTTCAGGTCAATATGCGGATCGCAGAAATCGCGGCGGGTTTGAACTACAAGGTTCGTCGCGTTGGCTATGAAGGCAGTTTCGAAGTGGTTTCGCCTTCCCAGCTCGCGGCTTGGTCCATCGTGCCGGCCAATCCTTCTCTCGACGGTCTGCGCATTGCCTTTCCCGATGCCGAGATGGTCGACGCAACGCAACAGATTCTCGCTGTCCGGGTCCACAAGGACGATCATGATATCGCACGTTTCAAGGTAGTGGGCGAGATCGCCGCGTTCGGGTATGAGCGTCTGCGCGAGATCTGCCTCGAACACCCGACCGAAGCAGAAGCCACTGGCGCCATGCAAGAAGTAGTGACCGCGAAGGGTATCGGCTACAAGGGTGCACGCTTTGCGATGATTTGGCCGCAGGTTGCAACCGGCACGAAATCGGCCATTTGGTTCTACTACCATCCCTCAGCGCAGCGGCGGATTAAAGAGGGCGATGTTGTCTTGAGCGAATCCGCCTGTTGCGTCGACGGCTACTATCTCGATCTGACCCGGACCTTCGTGGTAGGCAAACCCACCGAAAGGCAGCGCGAAATATGGGGCCTGACCAAGACCGCGCTCGACGCCGCAATCGCCAAGGTCAGGCCCGGCGTTTTAGCTATCGAAGTCGACGAAGCCGCCCGCGACGTCTTACGCGACTACAAGGCACAATTCCCCCACCACACGGGGCACGGGTTAGGCTGGAAATACCACGAACCGACGCCGCTGGTCGCACCGGGCAGTCCGCATGTCCTCGAAAAGGGCATGATGATCGCGCTCGAACCCGCGGTCTATATCCCCGACTATGCCGGGTTCCGGAACGAGCATAATGTGATCGTCACTGATGACGGTTGCATCGTTCTCGACGACGCTTCGCCGGTCAGGATTTGAAGCTCATGACAATTGGGAGCACCGCTCATTCGGCATTTCGTCGCATCAAACCGGAGATTTATAGGGAAGCGATTGTCGATCACGATGCGCTTGGACGCAAGTTGCGCATGGATTCTCCAGAGACGCTCGGCGTTTCGACCGAGTGGTTTCTCGTCTCGGCCTTTCTCGATGGTGAAACCGGTTGTGCGCATGACCATCTCGACTACATGTGGCAGGAATTTTCCCATATCCACAAAACGTTGCTCAAGGGTTGGCTGCGCCTGCTCCTGGATCATGTGGAGGGGGCAGGGTGGAGCTCAGGACTCGAAGACGGAACGTTGTTGAATGTTCCTGGGAACGGATTTTGGGACTCTTATTATCGACTGGCTGATCAGGCCACTGGAGCCTGTCACACTTCGATCGATGCCCGGAACGAACTTGCATTCCTGACCACACGGGAATCCCTGCGTGGACTTCTAATTGATGCCAACGATCTCTCTGCACATTGGGTGCAGGATATCTTGACTTTGGTGGCCGATCGCGAGGGCGCGGAAGGCGTTGAGGCATTGATCAGACGCACCTACGAGACGATCTGGAAAGACCGCTACAGCTTGTGGTTTTCGCTCAACGGCCACGAGAGGCTTGCCCTCTCTGCCGAAGGGATGCGGCCGCATTTCTCGGGAAAGTTCCGCACCGGCGATTTCGAGATCGAAGAAACGGAAGAGTCATACGTGATGGTGTTCGATCCCTGCGGAACGGGCGGAGTAATGCGTCGGGGCGACGAGGTTACCGGGCGACCGCAGGTCATTCCCACATTCGGTCGGGGCACCAATGATGCCGTACGCGACTGGAGTTGGGGGCAAACCGGCGTCTCCTGGTATTGCTCGCACTGCCCAATGCTTCTCGAATGGTTCCCGAGGCAGGATTTCCTGCGGATTGTGCGCCCGGTCCTTTTCCACCCTGACCCATATAAGCCTTGCCGTTGGGTCGTTCCGAAATCTGTCGATCCTTTGCAGGAAATGACTTCGGATGCCTGAAGCAAGCACCATTGGTTTGCGAGGCCGTAAGGTCTTGTGGCAACCCTTCAACTCGCCGACCGATCAGGTTGACCCTGATGGGCTTTGCGTGATCGATCGCGGCGAAGGAGTATGGCTGACAGATGTGAACGGGCGACGGTTCTTGGACGGGATTGGCGCGCTAGAGGCTATGGCCGTCGGGCATGGACGGACCCGCCTTGTCGAGGTCGCCAGCCGCCAGATGAAAAAGCTCGCTTTCCTCGACGTATTCCGCTACGCCTCGGAACCTGCGGTCGAACTAGCTGAAAAACTGATCGAAATAGCGCCCAACGGATACTCCAAAGTAGCCTTCGCCCCAGGCGGCAGCGATGCCAACGAATTTGCACTGAAGGCCATCTTTCAATATCATTACCTTAACGGCCAGCCGGACCGGCGCCGGGTGATCTGCCGCTACGGTGCCTATCACGGGACAACCTTCGCTACAGGCAACATGGACGGTCACTATTTTGGCACGCGAAACGACATCTATTTGGGCGATGAACGCTTTGGTGCTGTCGCAGAGGCGCCGGCCACCGGTGATGGTTGGGGCCATTCAGCACGGTTCAGCGCAGGTGCGGCCGAGTTTGAGGCCACGATCGAAAACCTTGGCCCCGAAAACGTTGCTGCCATCGTCATCGACGCTGTCGGCACGGCATCAGGAGTTAGTTGCCCGCCGCTCGACGATCTCAAGAAGATCCGCGCGCTTTGTAACAGACACGGGATTTTACTGCTGATCGACGAAGTTATCACCGGTTTTGCCCGCACAGGCAGAATGTTCGCTAGCCAATACTACGGCGTGTGCGGCGACCTGATGACCATGTCCAAAGCCCTGACCAGCGGATATCAACCCCTAGCCGCGTGCCTTGTCTCAAAAGGCATTGCCGATTTCTTTGAAAGCAAATCGAAAGACAATCTCCTTGCCCATGGTCATACCTATGGTGGACATCCTGTCTCCTGCGCCGTGGCTCTGGAAAATATCGCGATCCTAGAGGAGGAAAACCTCGCTGCGCGTGCTGCTGAGATGGGCGTCTATCTGCGGGCGCAGATGAACGAACGCCTTGCTCGCCATCCGGTGTACCTTGAGACTCGTGGTGTCGGACTAATTTGCGGCGTCGACCTGTTCCCAAAGGCATCGTTGATGGGTTCCTTTGCATCTGCCGCCGAGGCGTGTCGATGGCTAAGGGTCAAGCTGCGCGATTTAGGGCTTGTGACGTTGACGATTCACCCGGGTACCGTCTTTCTCTTGGCGCCACCACTGGTTATCAAAATGGACGAAATCGATTTCCTGGTGGATGTCTTCGACGAAGGACTCGAAGCGCTTGAGAAAGTGTTTGCGTCAGCCGATCTCGCAGGCCCGTCACCCGTTAAAAAAACCTTGTGACGTACAATGCTCTATTTGGTCAGAATGGAAGTTAACATTCCCGATACGACGTCGCTTGAAAAAGCCAAGGAACTCGCGGCGAATGAATCAATACGCGCCGAAGACCTGCAATGATCGGGCAAGCGGAAGGGACTCCGGCGGGTCGTGGGAGAGCACGCCAATTTCAGCCTGTTCGACGTCGATGGCAACGATGTGAACTCCATCAGATCTTGTTGCGCCTTCCGCTTTTTCCCAATTTTCAATGACGCTTGAACCGCTCGCGACCCATCTCCGCGCTATCGACGGATGAGAGGACTTAGCAATTTCGAATGACCGGCAAAAGCCAAAGCAGAGTAACGATACGCGATGTGGCGGCACGCGCCGGCGTCTCCTCCAGCTTGGTTTCGCGAGCTTTGAACAATCATCCGAAGTCCACTGCATCGGCCGGGACCCGTGAGCGTATATTGGCCGCCGCACGGCAGCTCGACTATCAACCGAATTTGATCGCGCGGGGATTGCGAACCGCCAGAACGCATACCATCGCACTGCTCTTGCCGAACCTGAACAATCCGGCTCTTGTGCGTGTTGCGAATGGGGCAAGCCGCAGAGCGAAGGAAAAAGGATATGACATTATCTTCGGAACGCCACCTGAGGGCGACGTGGAGGACGCGCTGTCAATCCTGCTGAGGCAGGGACGGGTGGACGGCCTCCTCGTTGCGTCTGCGCGTTCGAAGGACAGTCGTCTACGCAGGTTGGCGGATATCTCTACTCGACCGGTCGTGCTAATCAACCGTCGGATTGAGGGTGCGCTCGCAAGTGTCACGGTCGAGGACGAAGCCGGAGCGGCGCTGGCGGCGCAATACTTGCTCGACCTGGGCCATCAGAAATTCGGAGCGATTCAGGGCCCTGAGGATGTGGATACCGCTCGACGCCGCCGATCAGGTTTCGAACAGCAGCTTGCCAAGGCTGGCCTGGTCCCGGTTACGGCTGTGTGTGAGTCTTGGGAAGGTGTTGAGGCCATCACGCTCACCCGCAACATGTTCCGGCAACATCCAGAGATTACGGCGGTCTTTGCGTCGACGTTTCATATGGCCGTTGGGGCGCTAAGGGGTATGCGGGAGGCGACTATTCGGGTTCCCGAAGACGTTTCCGTGATTGCAATGCATGACAATCCCTCTACATCGCTGCTTACGCCAAGCTTGACGGCGGTGGAATTTGCCGTGGAAAAAATGGGGGAAGAGGCGGTCAACCTTCTGCTCCAGATGATTGACGGTGCACCGCCCCGAACTGTAATCGTCAACGATTCACCGGTAATCGTACCGCGGGAATCAACGAGTCAACCGTTTCATCTCTTCTCCGGATGAAGGCAAAATAGTACGTAAGTAAGTTCTTGTGGTCACCAATTTGCGCTATCTGACGGAAGTCGGATGCGACCGGATCAGTTACAATCAAGCATCTGGACCGACCGTATCGATGGCCCTAGCCCAACATCGGTACCGATTCCGCCATAGGAATTTCCAACTTGGGGTCGATTTCGGTACGGGGCGAAATGACACTCTAAGCATTTGGTCTTCGCCTCTCGTCGCAATCACGGGCGATTTTCCGCACATTTGATGCTGAGTACTGCGAGAATACACTTTTTCATCCGGCCTGCCTGTGCCGTTTTACGACATCGAGGACAGTATCCTTGCTGATTCCGAATCCGGATCTGTGCGGGTGGCATCGGATAACCGGCGTTCCAGCCGCGACAGTCTGGTGTGAGCGGAACGACGTCGGCTTCATCGCGGATCAGGCACTGAGCGGCCTCACAAGGATCGGATGGAACCGGAGCGTTTCGCAGTATTGCCCCGAACGATCGTGGGCGAGCAGCGACGCCATGAGGTCTGCCTCGAACCGGTCCCGGTTCCCCGCGAGGACCCCGGGCGACGCGAAGGAGGTCGAATAGAGATACCCGAGTAGCGCCTTCAACGACCATTCGTGATCGACTTCGAACATCGAATCCTGTGGGCAAGGTTCTAAGCCGACTTCTGACTGATTCCGAGGTCTCGGTGAAGCTTCATGCTCGACTGGCCCTTGAGGTCTGTGGTCAGCATGTAGATGGCGATGGCCCACGTCTGGAGGCCCAGATTGGAGCCGTGTAACACGGACCCGGTCCTGACCGAGAAGTCTTTCCGACAGTCACCGCATCGGAAGGGCTGCGGCTTACGGGTTGGTCGCTCTCGAACGTTGAGTGAGCCGCATTCCGGACAGTGGACACCATTCGGCCAGCGCGCCTGAATGAACCACTTCTCGGCAGCTCGGTCGTCGGGGAACTTTTTGAATAGCTCAACGACTGACAGCCCTTTGCGGTACGACTTTCCTGGGCCTGTGCGTGACATGGCAGCCTCTCAACTCATTGATTTGACGTAAGAATACTAAGAAACTCACGTCAAAATGTACACCGTATGACGGAAGTGCCCGAGACGCAGAGGTTTTCGCCGGCCGGCCCGTCGTTCTGCAGTCAGCGGATTCATGGCGGAGATGTTCCCAGTGGGTCGTCCGGGACGTGACCCGGCCCGGGCTGAACTGTCTTGACCCGGCCGGGATCTCGCGAACAGTTCGCAAGGGCTTGCCGCAATGGGGACAGCCGTTGGGATCTGCGGCGTCTTTCCTGTCGGTTTCGTTCCGCGCCCCACCGTCAGCGACGTCGCGCCTTTTCGGCGCTGGGCCGGTGGCATCGACCGCCTTTCCGACGGTTTCGAGGGAATTCCGGCGGCAGCTTTAGGCGAGGATGCCGAAGTGAAGGTGCAGTTTCTCGCGGGGCACCTTCGGTATGGGCCGCAGATCGATGATTCACAGACCGTATTTTCACGGCCCGAAATGCATCGTTTCCAACGGTGTTTCAGACCTGATTGCACGCTTTCGATTGAGCGATGCCCGGCTGTCTCGCCATTGCGGTTCGGACCCTCTCCGGGTGGCCGTGATTCAAATTGGCTGAATCATGGTCGAATACGGAATTCGGGCGAGTTGAATCGTGCAGCATGTCTTCGTCGAACTGGCGTTCGAAAACAAAGAATCAAAATCGAGTTCGCCAGACGATGATTGAGAATCACCTGCTTGCAACCCGATCCAAATCAGCGGTGGCTCTTCGCTTTCCCGGGACGGGGCAGATTCTGACCCTCACGCCCAACCCGGCAATCCAGTGGTTTGATCGTGGTGACGGCCTCACCTGCAGCACTTTCCCCGAAGATTGCGGGATGTCCCTGCGGCCTCGTTCGATCATGTTTTCGACACTCGGCGACGTCAAGATTGGTGCAAACCTGGAAAGTCCTTCCGGGTCCGCCCGAACTGCTCCGATGAATCCAAATCGGAACGCTCATTCCCGACTTGCGATCCACTCTTCAAAGACACACTGGACTGTCGGTCGCTGCACGACCAGGTCCGCGATGCGCTTGACGTTTGGAAACTCGTCGATCACGGGATGGCCGCGTGCCGACCGTATCCAGGTTGTCAGCATGAAGAGATAAATGTCGGCAGCACTGAACCGATCGCCAAGCACCCATTCGTTCTCGCCGATTTGTTGATTGATGACCTGCCATGTTTCTCTAAGCCGCCGAACGCCGCGCCGCTGTGCACTGGCTTCATCCGCGGGGGAATCGGCAAAACGATCCGGATAATAGGTCAGCTGAAACGCGTTTTGAACGGAATTCGAAAAGTAGACGAGCGTCTGGAGGAAACGCGCCCGGCCTGCGTCGTCCAATCGGGGAGCCAATCCTGCTTCCGGATGCCGGTCGCACAGAAAAATCGTGATCGCAGCGCATTCGTACATGGCTCCATTGTCCCAGGACAGCACCGGGACCCAACCGTTGGGATTGATCGCCAACAACTCGGGCGGGCGTGGTGCATCCATGGCTATCCGGGTCGGAACCAATTCATAGGGCGAACCGATCTCGTCCAGCAGAACCCTGACGCCCATAGACGCGCTCTCCGGTGCGTAGAACAGCTTGTACATTGGGTCACTCTCCTAAAAGGTCCAGGTTTCCGTGTTAGGCCGGATTTCGATCTCGTTGCTCCACCCACCCTTCGGTTGTTGGTGGATCAGCCAATAGGTTTCCGCAACGTCCTCCGGGTCCGCCAGCTTTGCCGAATGATATGCCTCGCCGTAAAGTCTGCGCGTGATCGGGACATCAAGATCACAATCCAGCCGGACATGCACGATATGAACGCCATCCGCAGCGTAAGCCTTTGACAGGCTTTGAGACAAAGCTCGGAGGCCAAATTTGGAATTTGAATACAGCGGGTGGCTCGCTGACCCGCGAAACGCCGCGGTCGCACTGGAAAAGAAAATCGTCCCCCGGTTTTGCGCCCGCATGGCCGGCAACACCGCCCTGGCCGCGGAAAACGCCCCGACGACCTCGATGCGAAACGCCGCTTCGAGCGCTTCGGTGGTCATCTCAAGGGGCGCGCACCCGGTGAATTCGCCTCTGACGTTATAAATCAGGATTTCAAAACGCCCCATCTCCCGCGCGAGTTCTGCCAAGGCCCGTTCGATGGTTTCCGGGCGGTCCGCGTCGCCCTGCCGAAACCGGACGCCTGTTTCCCCCCGCACCGACCGGGCTGCCGCAAACGCCGCAGCACTTCCTGCTTCGCTGCGGGACACAAGCCCGATGTCAAAGCCACCGCGTGCGAACCTGGCGGCCAATGCCGCGCCCAACCCTTCGCCGGCGCCAACGATTGCACAACACTTCTGCAGGCGGTTCATCACGCCAATCTCTCCCCGGGTTTCCTGAACGGTCGGATCAACTCAGCTTTTCGGGCAACGGCCCGGTACGACTTTCATGCCCGCTTTTTCGGCTCGCACGGCTGTATCGTGATCCACAACCCCGAATTGCCCCCACAGCGCTTTGACGCCAATGACAATTGCCAGTTTCGCAATACGCATCAGGTCTTCGGGCCGGCGAAAGGGCAGGACCGTGTCGACCGACCGATTGACTATCGCCAGCGATGAATTGCCCCGGAGGCTCCTGATCTCCTCAATATCCAGCCGCGAATAGACCGGGATCATATCATAGCCGTCTCGTTCAGGTGCAGCGCACGATCGCAGAATCCGGTCTCGTGCGGCCGGGTCCATAGGGTTCTTGGCCGAAATCGACGACGAAATCCGGGTCGATCGCCATCCCGCAATTTTCCGTGTCGCAGTAGGCCATCAGCGTGCAGCCACAATTGGTGTGGACTTCCGGATCGAACGGGTTGTCCCGGGTGCTGAACAGGCTTGTGGTCACACAATGCCTTTTGCCATCAAGGCCAAGTCGGATCATCTGCGTCCCGCCGACCCTGACCCCGTTCACATCGGGCACCCGAACCGGAAGACCTGCTATCCAAACCTGCCCGGTCAAATCAGGAGTTTTCGGATCGGTCATGTCATATTGACCGAAGTCCCCATGCAACCCGTTGCAAAGTACGGGAATCGGTCACCGATCGACAGCAAGATGACCGAGATCACTCCGGGGACAGGGAATGGCCATTCGGGTTTCCGTTGGTTGTCGACATCGATGGTCCTTTCCCGGTTTCACTCGCTGACTGTGCCCTTCAACCAATGGATGACGTTGGCATTCAGCGCCGCGCCACAAAGGACCATGGGCACTGCCCGGGACCGCGTTTCTCGACGTCCTACAAATGTATTCGGTGGCCTTGTTTCGGAGTCACGGAATCCCCAAGATCAAGACCCGGAATCAATGTGTCGGCATGGCACGTTCGGACGAAGCCATCATTTTGCGGCGCGGCTGAAACCGGGAAGCATGGCCAAAGGAGAAGATCCGCTTGGCTTTCTCCCAGCGACCGACGATGTCAAAATTCCTGTTCAGGTGCAGTTGCCTGCCCTGATCCTTGCCAGTGGCGACGCCCAGCACGGAACAATGATCTCCGAGCCAGGGCAATGTACCATGTGGGATCCAGCCGGTGCGACGGGCACACCGAGACGTCGTCAAGGCATCGCCAGCAGGCGTTCCATCCCAAATTGTGCAGTATGTCCACGGCTCCGGGCATCTCCAGGCGGTGGATGGCCTGGCATTCCGTGCGGCATTCATGATCGGTGTCGATCGTACACAGGTTGTCGGTCCCCTGGACTCCCGTCCCCGTTCGGATCGCGATGGAATAGAACAGCATTCGCGCGAGGCTTTCACCGCCTCTGCAGGCTTGCAAGTCCTTGCCCAACGCACGCCAAGGCTACATCCCCATCCGGTCCGCGACGGCCACGATCCTGTGCATTTCACGCAGCACCGGCTTTTCGATCAGTTTTCCGTCGATCACGACAAGACCCGTATCCGCGGCCTCGAATTCGGCAATGATTCGGCGGGCTCGGGCGATTTGTCCTGCTGAGGGCGTGAAGACCTCGTTGAGGGCCGCAATCTGCTTTGGATGTATAGAGCCCTTGCCGGCAAATCCCAGATCCCGGGCCTGTTCGGCGGCAACCCGCATTCCGTCTGGATCGTTGAGATCGAGATAAGGCACGTCGATTGCGTCGATCCCGGCGGCGGCGGCGGCGTGCACCACCCTCGAACGGGCATAAAGCAAGGGCTCCCAAGCGTTCCGGCAACGCAGTTCGGCCGCCATGTCAACGCCGCCGAAGAACAGCGCGTCAATCCGATTCGAGCAATGGGCAAGGTCATGGGCAGCCTCCAGCCCGGCATTGGTTTCGACGATAACGTGAAGGCGCGTGGCATGTCCCGCTTCGGTCAGAAGCTGGTCGAGCATGACCACCTCGTCAGGCGTACGGACCTTGGGCATCATCAGCGCCGGCGGTGGCGTATGAGTGGTCAGCACCGCGTGCACATCCTCGATCCCGAAGCGTTCGCGCAAGGAGTTGATGCGTAGGATTCGCTCCACGCCATCATCAGCTGGTGGTTGTTCGAAGAGCGCCAGCGCCCGCTTGCGCGCCTCGGTCTTGTCCTTGGGGGCGATTCCGTCTTCGAGTTCGACACAAACGATGTCGGCGCCCGAAGCCAGCGCCTTGGGAAACATCTCGGGTCTGAGCCCGGGAGTAAATATGAACGACCGGCGCGGGCGTGGTGCAAGGCTTGGAGTCATCTCGCTCGTTCCTGGCTTCGAGTCACGCGGGTGTCTGGCTTCGAAGTCATTCTCGACCGCCCTCGATCCCGCGCGTGCAGCGACTGCGAGAGATCGGACCGAGACCCTTTTGGCTCGGATCGGATCTCAGGCCCGGACAAAAGCCGCCTGCCGGTGGGTTGACGTTTTCGATTCGGGGACGATGGGCAGGCCCCGATTGCCTCTCTCCGTCACGATCGGCGGAATCCCGACATCCGGATTTGCACGGCACGAGGCGACCTCGTCCAACCAACCCGAGCCACATGTTATGGTCATTGACACCCGGGCGTTCCAGTCCGGTGAGACCTGAACGTCTTTACGTTTCATGATGCACAAGGGACCGTCCGCGTCACGCATCCGGCCGTTTCGGAATCGTCCGGTCGACCCCGCGAACGATTTTCTTTTCGCGGTCAAAAAAGGGAAGGCAGACCACCTCGGCGTCATGTTCACTGCCATCCGGCAACTTCAACCGCAGCGTTCGTCCGACCCATTCGCCCGCCGAATCAAACACCACGTAACCGATGCCTAGTCCAAGCGTGGGCGAGGGTACACCGGCCGTGATGCGCCCGACGCGAGCATCGCCGTCCATGACAACGCTACCCCCGGCCGGTGTTGCGGTTGTACAGGTCATTCCAAACAGGCGGGAACGCCGGTCCCTGCCAATGAGCGCGTCGCGTCCGATGAAGTCGCCCTTGTCCATGTTGACAAACGGAGCCAGTCCCGCCTCAAAGGGTGTCATGTCGGGCGTCATGTCGGTGAGGTTTCCCAGAATACCGGCTTCGATCCGGCGGATCGTCAGCGCCCGGGTCGATGAAAACTCCATCCCATGAGGTTCGCCACATCCGGTCAGATGATCCCAGAGCGCAATGTGATCAGTGTCATGGTTGCTGTAGATTTCGAAACCCAGTTCATTGGTAAAGCCCGTACGCGAGACAAAGTGTTGCTGCCCGCCGAGGTCGAAGTAACCGGAGTGGAAGTACTTCATCTTTTCGTCAATCGCACCGCCTGAAGCTTCCCGCATGATATCCAGCGAGGCCGGTCCCTGGATTTGCAGCACGCGGCTGTTCGGGTCAGAAATCGTCACGTCAAACCCGCCGGAATGCGCCAACAGCCAGGTCTCGAACGGGCCGTCCGCCTGTACAAACCAGAATCGGTCTTCCGCGTGGCGGAACACGATGCCGTCCATGAAAATCCCACCCTGCGGCGTGCAGGCGAGCGCATAGTACCCACGCCCGCGCACCATCGTTACGACCGACCGCGTCAACACCTTCTCCAGGAAGTGACCGGCATCCGGACCGGAGATTTCGACAGGTTTTTCCGGAACGTCGAAGATCAGCGCTCTCTGGCGAAGGCACCAGTACTTTTCTATCGGGTCTTCGCCCATGAAAATCGGGAAGAAGCGGCCGGCATAGACCCCACGCACCATGCGTTCACTGCGGGTGCGTGCGAGATAGGGAGAGTCTTCGAAGCGCCGCGCACTTACGGCGACGGTGTCTTGCAGATCGGACTCCTCCTGAAGGTTTGCCATTGCATGTCCCCTATCAGGCGGCGTCAGCCGGATGTTTCTGTCGGATTATGTCTGGCGGATCGTGGGCGGTGACAGGAGGCAATGCCCCGTCCAAGCGTTCGACCTCAACCATGCAGGTGTGGGCCGTCGGGCCTTGACCCAGCTTCGACGTGCCCCTGTCACGGGTCAGAACATTCGGGTTGCCATGCTTGCACAGGCTGCCGGCCTGCCCGGGAATTTCCGGGTCATACCAGGCGCCGGTGCTCAAGTTCAGTACGCCGGGGCGGATGGCAGGATCAATGTCCACGCCAGCCAGACAGGCGCCGCGAGCATTGAAAACCCTCACGATGTCGCCGTCTTCAAGACAATGGGCAGCAGCATCTCGCGGGTTGATCTGTACGGGCTCACGCCCTTTGATCTTTTTTCTCTTGCTGACTCCGCCGTGATCAAGCTGCGAATGCAACTTGTCTTTCGGCTGGTTCGAAATCAGATGCAACGGCCAGCGCGGATCGGCGTTGCCCAGCCACTCGTAAGGCTCGAGCCACACCGGATGGCCCGGGCAATCGTCATATCCGAAAGCGGCAACCGTCTCGGAGAAGATCTCGATCTTTCCGCTTGGCGTGGCCAGCGGATTGGCCTCAGGGTTTTCGCGAAAGGCCTTCATCATGATGACGGGTTCGGCGGGATCGTCGATCCTGTGCCAACCGTTCTCTCGGAAAGTATCGTAATCCGGGATTTCGACGCCGGCATCCGCGCAACGTTCCCGTGACGTGTCCCAGATCCACCGTTGCCAGTCCTCGGCGCTGCGCCCTTCCGTAAAGGCGTCCCGGAGGCCCATCCGGCCGGCGATACCGGAAAAGATGTCATGGTCGTCCCGGGCCTGCCCCATGGGTTCGGTGAGCTTTGTCATCGAAAACAGGTAAGGGTCGCGCGGAGAAATGGCCACGTCCAGACGTTCCAGGGGCGTCGTACAGGGCAAGACGATGTCAGCGCGCTTTGCCAGCGCGTTCCAGCACCATTCGTTGACAATGATCGTGTCGGGTTTTTCCCATGCCGAACTCAGCCGGTTCAGATCCTGGTGGTGATGAAACGGGTTTCCGCCAGCCCACCAGACGATCTTGATTTCGGGATATTCGTACCGACCTCCGTCAAACTCGAAGGATTCCCCGGGGCGTGCCAAGAGATCCGTGATGCGCGCGACCGGAATGAACGTCTCGACCGGGTTTCGGCCTTGCGGGAATGAGACCGCAGGCGGGATTGTGAACTGGCCCCCCACAAAATTCATTGCACCGTAACCGAAGCCGATCCCTCCGCCTGGCAAGCCAATCTGTCCCAGCATCGCGGCCAATGTGATTGCGGCCCAGAATGGCTGCTCACCATGGTCCTGCCGCGTGAGCGACCAGCTGACCGAAATCATCGTTCGGTTCGCTGCCATGTCGCGGGCGAGGAGACGGATCGTCTCGGCCGGAATTTCGGTAATCTCCGCCGCCCATGTGGCGGACTTGGCAACACCGTCTGTCTTGCCAACAAGGTACGACAGAAACCGATCAAATCCGGTGGTGTAGCGATCCATAAAATCGTGGTCGGTGAGCCCCTCGGTCTGCAGGGTATGGGCCAGCCCAAGCATCAATGCCGTGTCAGTGGTGGGCCGAAGCGCCATCCAGTCTCCGCCCACGTCATCGAGCAGATCCGATTTCATGGGAGTCACGTTGACAAAACGAATGCCGGCTGCGCCGGCCGCTTCCAACCCTTCCCTTTGAACATGGCAGCCGGTTCCACCCTGGCTGATCTGTCCGTTCTTCAGCGGCACTCCGCCAAAGCACACCATCAGTTCTGTATGAGCGTGGATTGAACTCCAACTGGAACAGGTGTCGAGGAAGGCGCGAAAACTCCCAAGGACATGGGGAACAATGGCCTCCGCTGCGGCGAAGCTGTAAGTGAACCGGGATCGGGTATAGCCGCCGATGCAATTCAGGAACCGGTGCAACTGGCTTTGCGCGTGGTGAAAGCGACCGGCGCTCGCCCAACCATACGATCCGCCGAAGATCGCCTGATTCCCGTAATTCCTGCGTACGCGATCGAGTTCATCGGCGATGTGTGAATTGACCTCGTTCCAGCTCACCGCAACGAAAGGATCTGTTCCACGCAATTCCGGGCTCGCACCGGGGCCGCCCTCCAACCAGCTCTTGCGCATCATCGGGGCGTCGATGCGCGTCGGCCCGTCCTGCACATTCAATATTCCAGACCCGATGGGGGATGGGTCCGCGTCGTGTTCGAACGCCAGCAACTCCTGCACTCTCCCGTTCCCGACCCTGGCGCGATAGGCGCCCCAATGGGCACAGGTCAGCGGAAGGGATGCGAAGTCCGTCATCGCGTCGTGATCGCCATGGCTGTGCCAGCCAGGAATCCCACCCCGAAATCGCGATCGTTCATTGGACTCGCCAGGCTGACATCCCAACCCCTGGGCCACCAGGCGTCGTGCACTGGCAAGAGAATTGATAAGATTGCAAGACCATACGTCCCAACGGCAGCTGCGATTAGGTGGCGCCGCCGCTGGGCAAAGGCCTTGTCCTGCAGGTCGTCGCTGCCGGGCTTGGTCGCGTGCCACGGAGTGATCCGGTCGATCATCAGTCCGGCCAACGGGCTTTCGCCGAACTGCGCCTTACGGGTCTGCATCTGCACCTCCCGACCGATGTCCGCGGTCCCGCCGATGACGGAAGCAATGATCACCATGAAAAACGACGCCATTGTGACTTGGTTGACCCCCGGGCAGCGGCTGCCGAATGACCCAGGGCACACGCACCTGCCGGAAAGGCTGCCACGGCTTCGCGCCGGACATCAAGCCGATTTCAACGGCTTCTGGTGACTCGCCTCCAACCCGAGGCCGCAACAGGCCGCCACCCACACGGGGAACGTGGTGACGGACCACGGCAACGCGTTCAAGACTTGTGGCCCGCATCAGCTGGCCACTCCCATAGCCCTGAAATGCCGACAGACAAGCCGGGCGACCAATTTGGAAAGCCGGTCCGTGACGGCTTTCGGCCAATCCAAGACCCGAACCAGAGCCGTCGGCAGGGTGTGTTTTTCGTTGTCCGGCTGGTCGAGACCAGACGTTTCGGGACAAAGACCCCACGAATGACCCCGGCTCAGTCTCGGCGCCGGCCGGCGAGGACAGGTGTCGTTTCCTGCCTGTCCCCGGAAGACGACAGCGGAGCGGAAACATCGTCGATCGAAACCGCGGCCGAGGTCCTGATTTCCGTCGGCGCAAGTCGGCAGGTTGTATCGTGGTGACCGCCTAATTCGGATGGCGCATTTGGCACGTCGGTCAGAGGGAGCCCTCGCGAGATGCGCGTATGTGAACGACGAACCGCGACGGGGCCTTCGACGGAACCGGCCGGCGATCCCCGAAACGCCTTGCCAAGAAGGTGTGGCAGGATTTACCTGTCCGGATACGATTAAACGGCTGGAGGACTTTCCGATGTGTCATTTCAGAAAATTTGCGGGCCCGAGCCTCGCGGGCCTTTTGCTGGCCGGAGCGGGAACCGCTGCCACTGCAGCGGACGACGGGCTGATCGTCTTTGACTGGTCAGG
Source organism: Paracoccaceae bacterium (assembly GCA_028874915.1). GTDB lineage: Bacteria > Pseudomonadota > Alphaproteobacteria > Rhodobacterales > Rhodobacteraceae > JAPPHA01. The sequence continues at coordinate 16,852 of JAPPHA010000031.1, read as the reverse complement.
CTATGACGATCCTGGCTTCTTTCAGGGCTACGTCGAAATGCATGGCGACGTGCCGACCTTTTCCTTTTTCGGAGAAGAGGAGGAAGCTTTTCAGAAGCTCCGCTCGGGGTTTCAGGCGGATGTGTCGCATCCCTGTTCCCAATCCGTTTCCAAGTGGTGGCAGGCCGGGCTGATCGAACCCCTCGATACGTCCCGGATCGAACGCTGGGACGAAGTGAATTCGGTGATGAAGGAAGCGTTCAAGTTTGATGGCGAATACTATCTCCTGCCGATGGACTGGGGCTCCACCGCGGTCACCTACAGGGCGGATCTCGTGGACGCAGCCGACGTTGACAGCCTTTCGGTCTTCGTCAATCCGGAGTTTGCCGGACGGATTTCCCTCCCCGACAACGTCGATGACGTCTACGCCCTCGCCTATCTCGCCATCGGGTTGAGCGACTGGACCGAGGCGACGGAAGAGGACTTCCAAAAGGCATCCGAATGGATGCGAGAGGCCCACCAGAATGTTCGGACCTACTGGGCGGACAATGCCGAACTCTCGCAGCTGATGGCCAGTGGCGAGGTGCTCGTGTCCTGGGCGTGGAACGAAACCCCGGTCACCATGCAGGGAGACGGCTACGACGTCGTGGCCAATCGATCGACGCGCGAAGGGTCGTCGACATGGTTCTGCGGATACGTCAATCTCGCCAACGGACCCAATGACGAAAGCAAGGTCTACGACTATTTCAACGCGTGGCTGGAGCCGTCTTCGGCCGATTACCTGGTCAATGAATGGGGATATGGCCACGGCAATGAGGTCGCGATGGAGGCGCTTGGGACCGAAGTGCTCGATGCGGTCGGGCTCGGGGCGGTGGATGTTCCGCTTCTTGCCCAAAAACCGATGGATCATTCCCTTCGTGAGCGGATGATCGCCGAGTTCGAAAAGATCAAGGCCGGGTTCTGAACGGGGCCGTCGTCGGCCGCGGACGCGCCCGGCCCGAAGCGGTTCGCCGGAGTCTCGTCGCAGGTGACGGGCTCCGGCCGCGGCGTTACCGCGGTTCGGTTCATTGACACTAGGGGCGGATTGCCCGGTTTCGCAACATGGACCAGGCCCGGTTCCCGGCCACCGCATCCGGTGGCCGTCGAACCGCCGCGGCCGCCCGTGACCGGCGCATCGGCAACCGGCTGGAGACCGTGAGGAAGCCACCCATGGCGGATACCCAACAAATCTGGAAAGCGGACCGCGACCACAACCTGCATCCCTGGACCCATTTCGACAGCTTCGACCGCGACGGTCCTCAATTGGTGGTTTCCAAAGGCTCCGGTTGTCGGCTGACCGACTCCAACGGCAAGTCCTATCTCGACGCCGTTGGCGGGTTGTGGTGCACGAACATCGGTCTTGGTCGTGCGGAGATGGCGGAAGCCATCGCGGAGCAGGTCCGGACGCTTGCCTATGCCTCGACCTTTGTCGACATGGCCAATGAGCCGGCCGCATTGCTGGCGGCGCGACTCGCCGATCTGGCGCCGGCCGGCCTCGACCACGTCCAGTTCACGACGGGCGGTTCGACGGCCATCGACTGTGCTTTCCGGTTGGTCCAGTTCTTCCAGAGCTGCGCCGGCCGGCCGGAGAAAGTGCATGTTGTCGCACGGCAGGATTCCTACCACGGCTCGACATACGCGGCGATGTCCATCGGACGGCGGTCCGGCGACCGATCGCCGGAGTTTCGCTATATCACCGAGGGGATTCACCACCTCTCGGCACCGAACCGATATCGTCGTCCGCCCGATGTCTCCGTATCCGGTCTCACCGACTTCCTGGTTGACGAGTTCGAGACACTGATCGCACGAGTCGGCCCGGAACGAATTGGCGCATTCTTTGCCGAACCGGTGATGGGGTCCGGCGGCGTTATCGTGCCGCCGGATGACTATCTTCAACGGATGCGGCAGGTCTGCAGACGACATGACATCCTCTTCGTGGCCGATGAAGTGGTCACCGGTTTCGGCCGCCTTGGCCACTGGTTCGCCTCCGAAGGGGAGTTCGGTGTCGTTCCGGACGTGATTTGTTGCGCGAAGGGGCTGTCGTCCGGCTACCTGCCGATCGGAGCCGTGATCTTCTCCAATCCGATGTACACGACCATGGCTTCGGGTGACCCCGACCGGTGGTTCACCAACGGGCTGACCTATTCGGGGCATCCCGTTTGCTGCCGGGCGGCGCTCAAGAACATCGAGATCATCGAACGTGAGGATCTGCTCGGGAATGCGGCTGAGGTGGGCGCCTACTTCGAGGCCCGGCTTCAGGACTTGAAGGACTTGCCGACCGTTGGCGATATCCGCGGGCGCAAGCTGATGATGTGTGTCGAGAGTGTGCGGGACAAGGGCAGTCGCGAGCTTTTTCCCGAGTCCGTCAATATCGGAAAGCGAATCTCCGATGCCTGCGAGAACCGAGGGCTGATCGTCAGGCCGGTCGGGCATCTGAACGTCATGTCGCCGCCACTGGTGATCACCAGGGATGAGGTGGATTTCATCGCGGACACCCTGTCGGCAGCGCTTCGTCAGGTCGCCGACGATCTTACACGGGAACGATTGTGGTAACCGGGCGGTCGGACACGGCGTTTCGGGGGGCAATCCGGCCGCGGACGCCTGAACCCGTGCCGGCTCAGAATGCCGACGGGGAAATCGTCGGTGATGGGCCCCCATGAATGACGACCGGCATCGCTGGCGGTCGCGGTTGCGACAGGATCCGCAGGGACTTCGCCGAAGGAAAGGGCGGCGATGACGGCGCTCGCGGGCCGGGTCTCGCGCGAGGCCAGGAACGGGCTCCTGCTCGTCAGCCCCACGCTCACCTATGCGCTCCTGCTTTTGGCGGCGCCGCTGGCCCTGGTCGTTCTGCTGAGCTTCTGGACCCAGGACTTTCTCGAGATCCATCGTGATCTGACCTTCGAGAACTATCGGGTGGCTTGGACCGAACCGATCTACCGGGCCTTGATGCTGCGGTCGCTGAAGATTTCGGCGCTCGTCACGGTGTTCACCGTGATTCTCGCTTTCCCGATTGCCTATTTCATTTCATTCCACGTTCCGACGAAGCGAAAGCCCCTGTGGCTCTTTCTGATCACGATACCGTTCTGGACCAGCTACCTGATCCGGATCTTTCTCTGGAAAGTCATTCTCGGGTTTAACGGCGTCGTCAACGGTTCACTTGTTGGCCTCGGCCTCATTGACGAACCGCTGAGTTTCATCCTCTACAACCAGAACGCGGTGGTTCTTACGCTCAGCCACGCCTGGGTCCCGTTCGCCATCCTGCCGATCTATGTTGCCCTGGAGAGAATTGACCGGTCGCTTCTGGAAGCCGCCGAGGACCTGGGTGACGGGCCGGTCCGCCGGTTCCTGAGGGTGACCCTGCCGCTCGCCATGCCCGGCGTGCTGGCGGCAGCCCTGATCGTCTTCATACCGACCATCGGCGACTATGTAACGCCGCGGCTGGTGGGAGGGCCGAACGGCCTGATGATCGCCAACATGATCGAGCTGCAGTTCAAGAAGGCCAACAATGCTCCGCTCGGGGCTGCACTCGCCATCTCGGCCATGGTGATCGTCAGCGCAATCTCGATCGTCTTCCTCTGGCTGAACCGGAGATACCTGGCCGGGAGGGGCGGATGAGGACAGTTGGCAAGCTGACCTGGTTGCACGTCTACCTGGTGGTGTTCCTGGTCTTTCTCTACGCACCGGCCGTGTTGCTGCCGGTCTTCGCCTTCAATTCAAGTCGCGTCGTCGCCTTTCCACTGAGCGGATTCACGTTCGACTGGTTCCGGTTGCTCCTGGACACGGAACCGTTGTTCGATGCCACGCGCAACAGTCTGATCATCGCGGTGATTACCGCGGTGTTTGCGACCATCCTTGGGACCTTTGCAGCTCGGGCGTCGACCCGTTACCGGTTCCCGTGGAAGAAGGGTGTCATGGGATTCGTGATGCTGCCGCTCGTGCTTCCGGAGATCATCGTCGGTGTTTCGCTCCTGGTGGTCATTCTTCAACTCGGACTGAATCTCTCGCTATGGAGTATCATCCTCGGCCATGTTCTCATCTGTACCCCGTTTTGCATCGCGATTCTGAGTGCATCCTTCCAGGGTCTCGACCGTAGCTACGAGGAGGCATCCCATGATCTCGGGCGAAGCCATTTCGCGACGTTTATGCTGATTACGTTGCCGTTGGTTGCACCCGGGATCATTGCCAGCCTGCTCGTGTCCTTCACGATATCACTCGACGAATTCATCATTGCCTTTTTCCTGTCCGGTACGGACGCGACCCTGCCGGTCTACATCTGGGGCCTGGTCAGGTTTCCGCAGCGGCTGCCGAGCCTGATGGCGCTCGGGACGATTCTCCTGGTCGTCTCGCTCTGTCTCCTGGTGGCGGCGGAATATGTCCGGCGACTGGGGGCCCGCCGGACCGGCACCGAGGCATCGGGAGGATTCCTGTGAGCGAACCGATCATCCGGATGACGGGAATCGAGAAGGCATTTGGCGACGTCCGGGCGCTCAAGGGCGTGTCGATGGAGGTGAGGGTCGGGGAATTCTTTTCCCTTCTTGGTCCTTCCGGTTGTGGCAAGACAACACTCCTTCGGGTGATCGCCGGGTTTGAGGAGCCGACGGACGGGAACATCCTGATCGGTGGCCGTCCGATGGATGGCGTTCCGGCCAACCGGCGTCCGACCAACATGGTGTTCCAGAACTATGCCGTGTTTCCGCACATGACCGTAGCCGAGAATGTTGAATACGGGCTCCGCGTCCGGATCAAGGACCGAAACGAACGGCAACGGCAGGTTGATGATGCGTTGGCGATGGTCGGTCTCGAGGGTTTCGGAGCCCGACATTCCCATGAACTCTCCGGTGGCCAGCGTCAGCGGGTTGCGCTGGCCCGGGCGCTGGTGCTCAAACCCACTGTATTGCTCCTTGATGAACCGCTTTCGGCCCTTGACAAGAAACTCCGCGAACAGATGCAGTCGGAACTGCGGCACCTGCAGCGGGCGGTGGGCATCACCTTCATCCTTGTGACCCACGACCAGGAAGAGGCGCTGACGATGTCGGACCGGGTCGCGGTAATGTTCGAGGGGGACATCGCACAATTGGCTTCGCCCCAGGATCTCTACCGGCGACCGGTTGACCGCCGGGTCGCGGGTTTCATCGGCGTGATGAATTTCATTGACGTCCGGGTCCTCGGCGCGGTGCCCGGTGGAGTTGAAGTCGATGTCGCCGGTCTCGGTCGCGTGGTCGTACCGGCCGAACAGGCACCTGGCGGGACCGAGGGTCCGATTGTTGCGGGAATCCGCCCGGAGATGCTGACGGTGCTTTTCGATGATTCCGACGTGGCGGCCCGAGTCACCGAAGGTGAAATCGACGAGGTCCAGTACTTCGGCGACATGACCTACTACGATGTCAAGATTGACGGCATCGGGAAGCCGGTGACCCTGGCGATGCGGAACACGGCCGGGCGGCGGGTCTTGCAACCCGGAGATCGGGCGCGGATTGGCTGGGGGCCGGATTCCGTTCTTCTTCTCCGTTGATCTCGCGACGACTTCGGGCTGCCTTGAGGGAGCGCCGGATCGGGACCGGACCGTCAAGGCGCGGCGAATGGAAGCGTTGCGCAGGATCGCGTTGCGGCCTCAAGGACGCGCGGCTATGTTGTCGCCCGCGTCCGGCGGGAGTACAGGGCCGCCACCGATTTCCGGGACATCCAAGGCATGAACACAGCAGCGAGTTGCGACGCGGTCGAGATTCTCGAGACGCTCGTCGGTTTTCCGACGGTGTCCAGTGGCAGCAATCTCGCACTGATCGGGTACGTGCGTGATTTCCTGCGGGACCATGGCGTTGACAGCCATTTGGTCTTCAATGTGGAACGAACCAAGGCCAATCTCTATGCCCAGATCGGCCCGAATGTGGCAGGCGGCGTCATCCTCTCGGGGCATACCGATGTGGTTCCGGTGGCCGATCAGGCCTGGTCCGGGGACCCGTTCCGGCTCCGGGAACAGGACGGCCGCCTTTACGGCCGCGGAACCGCGGACATGAAGGGATTCATTGCGGCCGTACTGGCGCTTGTGCCGGAATGGCGGGCCGCGCGCCTGAAGCGGCCGGTTCAGCTTGCGCTCTCCTACGACGAGGAAGTCGGCTGCCTGGGAGCCCCGTCGATGATCGCCGAAATGTCACAACGACTCGCCCCTGCGAAGGCGGTCATTGTCGGAGAACCGACGATGATGAAGCTGGTCACCGGGCACAAGACCTTCGCCGGGTTCGAGACCCGCGTCAGGGGTCGGGAGGTACACTCCTGTCAGCCGCATCTCGGGGTTTCCGCCGTCATGACAGCGGCGCGACTCGTGTGCTGGCTTCAGGATCGAACCGACGAGAATCGGCAGGCTGCGAGCGCCGAGGGCACGGGGCCCAATGCAGACGAGGCCGGTTTCGACCCGCCCTGGACAACGCTCCATGCCGGCATGATTTCCGGTGGAACCGCCACCAACATTACGGCCGGACATTGCCGGTTTTCCACTGACATTCGCTGCATGCCGGGCGATGATCCGGACGATTGGGTCGCACGCTACCGCAGCTTCGCCTCCGACGTCGATTCCGACATCCGGAGCGCGCACCCGGAGGCCGCCGTTTACGTCTCTGACCCTGTCCACATCCCCGGCCTCAGTCCCGAAGCGGACGGTGCCGCGGAAAGGCTGGTGCGGCAGCTCAACGGCGACAATGAAACCGGCGTCGTCTCCTACGGGACCGAGGCGGGGCAGTTCCAGGCGGCGAAGTATTCGACCGTCGTCTGTGGCCCCGGGTCGATCGACCAGGCGCACCAGCCGGACGAATTCATCGCCCGCCGGCAGATCGACGCCTGCGCCGGTTTCCTGCAACGACTGACCCGGACACTTTCAGACTGACGTTGACGAGAGTCTTGAATCGTCGACCGAACCCTTGATCTCCCGAAGAGCGGTGAACCCGCACGCAGAAGGATCCACGACCATGCCGATCAAGAACCGACTTGCCAATCTCCATGACGAAATCGCCGCCTGGCGCCAGGACATCCACCGAAATCCCGAACTCCTGTTCGATACCCACCGGACGTCCGCTCTCGTGGCGGAGAAGCTCAAGGCGTTCGGATGCGATCAGGTTGTCACCGGGATCGGACGAACCGGCGTTGTCGGCGTGATCCGGGGGAAATCTGTTGCCAGCGGCCTGACGGTGGGTCTCCGCGCCGACATGGATGCGCTGCCGATCCAGGAAGCCACGGGGCTGGACTATGCGTCGGAAACGGACGGGAAGATGCATGCCTGTGGTCACGACGGGCATACGGCCATGCTTCTCGGGGCTTCACGCTACCTGGCGGAAACGCGGAATTTCGACGGCACCGCCGTGGTCATCTTTCAGCCTGCGGAGGAAGGCGGCGGTGGCGGCAGGGAAATGGTGGACGACGGGATGATGGACCAATTCGGCATCAGCGAGGTCTACGGACTGCACAACATGCCCGGGCTGGCCCCGGGGACGTTTGCCATCCGAAGCGGGTCCTTCTTCGCAGCCGCCGACCAGTTCACCATTGATGTGTCGGGCAAGGGAGGCCACGCTGCCAAACCGCACGAAGCTGTCGATACGACGGTGGTTGCTTCGCAAATTGTCATTGCTCTGCAGTCGATTGCTTCACGCAATGTCGATCCGTTGCATTCCGTGGTGGTTTCGGTGTGCAGTTTCCGGACCGGGACCGACGCTTACAATGTGATTCCGGAATCCGCCCGACTGAAGGGTACGGTCCGAACGCTTGACGAGGGCATCCGGGATCTTGCCGAACGGCGGGTGGGTGAAATCGCAGCGGCGACGGCGGAAGTCTTTGGCGCGACGGCGACCACCGGTTACGAGCGTGGCTATCCGGTAATGGTGAACGCCGAGGCCGAGACCGGCTTCGCCGCCCGGGTAGCGGAGAGGGTCTCCGGAAAGGAGACTGCCGAGGCGCCGCCACTCATGGGCGCCGAGGACTTTTCCTACATGCTCGAATCGCGGCCCGGTTCCTACATCCTCATCGGCAACGGAGACTCGGCCCCGGTGCACAATCCAGGATACAACTTCAACGACGAGATCATTCCGGCCGGTGCCTCCTACTGGGCGGAACTGGTGGAAACGCGCATGCCTGCGGGCTGAGGACGCCTCCAGCCCCGATACAATCGTGGGATCTCGACGACGCCCGGGAATTCCTGATTTCTGGTGGACCTGGACAAGCCTGCCAGGGAATTGATGTCAACGCGGGCAACGGATCCGAACCCGGGGACGTCTTGATGGATTCAACCGGTTTGTCGTTGCCCGCATCGTTCGATGTCGGCAGTGGAGTTTCATGCCGATGCGGTCGGGGTCTGCCGACCTCACTGCCATCGTGCTTCCGTGACGTGTCGTCATGAACGGGGCGGGAGGGGCGAATGGCCCGGCCGGCCGCGCCGGCGAACGGCCTCGAAACCACGGAAATCGCAGGCTCTCGGCGATCGGTCACGATTGTCGAGAGATCGTCGAGCACAATCGTCTCGTTTCCGAACCGCCCGCTACAGACCGCCGTCCCGAGTGTATTTCGTGACGCCATGTTTATCATCCTTCCTGCGGCATTCGAGCCACTGCGCCCGGGAGCATTTTCGATGGGGCAACAGTCGATCGAAGGGAACAGTTCAGACGGGACCCTGCACCGGGCCAAGCTCACTTGTCAGGGGTCGGTTTGCCGGCGACTGCGGTCGCGATCGATCCGTGGCGGATGAGTCCGGCCATCACGATGGCGAGAACAATGGCATTCAGGATGTGCCAGAGGAAATGCGTTCCGATGGGAACACTGTTGCAAACCGGTTCATCGAGCATCCGGAAGGCGATTGACAGGGTGAAGACGCCGCTTCCTGCCAGCAGATAGGGGACAATCGGATGATTTCGCGAAAGCAGCAGTAGCGCGTTGCCGAAGAGCAGGATGAGGGCCGCGATATAGCCGGCATTTGCGCCTCCGAAGATACTGTCACCGAGCAGGAGCTGGAGGCCGAAGGCGAAGGGCAGGAAAAGAAGTGCCCCGACAATCGACAAGACACCTCCGAGACGGTGAACCCGGTTCAGGATCAGACCGAAATAGGACATGATGAAGATCTGGATCGGAATCACATCGCTGGCCAGTGCCCAAAATGTGGCAAACGTATGGAACAGAAAAGAGCCGGTTCCGATGGCCGCGATGACGAGGATCAGCGCGAGAACAAACGGGTCACGGCGGGAGGCCTGGCGTGCCAGTGAAAACAGCCAGAGGGCAGACAGGATGAACGCGAGATTGGTGACGGCATTGACCGGTTCCCCCCAGAAGTCGGGGAGGGTACCGACCCGTTCGCAATAGCCGTCGAGGATGTGGAGCGAATCCATGTGTGCCACCGTCCCGTTTTCGCAGGTAATTGTCGGAAGATTAGACGGTTGCCGGTAAAAACCGAACCCTGAATCCAAAGCACTGCAGGTTCGACCCGGCCGGTCGGGAGGTCAGCGTCTGGCGATTGGTGAAAGTCGCTTGATGATCAACCGCCGGACAAATGGGATCGGAGGTTGCTGATCGAGATTGCGCGCAGCAGGATCGCGGCCCCGAAATACGCGGCGGCGCCGGCCCCGATCAGCAGTGCAAGCGCAACATAGCGGAAACCCGGTGTGATCAGGGCGCTCTCGAGGGCCGTTCCAATGCCAAAAACGACAGCGGCCATGACAACGGCCGCCAGACCGGCTCTAGGGACGACGGCCCGCAGGCGTTCGTCAAATCGGGCGGATTCGCCAAACCTGCGGCTACTGCGCCAGAGCAGCAGGACCATCAGCCAGGAGGACAGGGTGGTCCCGAACGCGGCCGACAGATAGCCGGCGACCGGGATGAGACCGATGGCGATGACCGCATTTGCGAGCATGGCCACAAACGCGTGGCGGAAGGGCGTCCGCGTGTCCTCACGGGCGAAGAACAGCGGCTGCAGTGTCTTTTGCAGGACGAAAGCCGGCAAGCCGGCCCCGTAAATGGCAAGGGCCGCAGCCGTGGCGAGGCTGTCCGCACGTGTAAAGGCGCCGCGTTCGAAGAGAACCGAAACCAGCGGCAGCGGGATGACGATCAGCGCGAGGGCCGCCGGCAGCGTCAGGGCGAGAGCAAACTCGTTGGCCCGGTTGAAGGCCTCCCGGGCTCCATCGACATCGCCGCCCGCCAGCCGTTTCGACAGGTCGGGCAGCAGCACGACCCCGATGGATATGCCGACAACGCCGAGTGGCAGCTGGTAAAGACGGTCGGCGACGGCGAGCCACTGGATGGCCCCGTCGAAGTGACTGGCGACCTGGCGGCCGACCAGGAGATTCACCTGGACGACCCCGCCGGCAAGAATGGCCGGCACGGCGACCACGGCGAGACGACGGATGTCCGGCGTCAGTCGGGGCCAACACGGTACAGGTCGGAAACCGGCTCGCCGAGCCGCCTCCAGGAGCAACAGGAACTGCGCCAGGCCGGCAACCGGAACACCCCAGGCCAGCGCCGTTCCAGGGTCGAAGCCGGCCCAAATCGCCAGGGCCATTGCCCCGATCAGGACGAGATTGAGCAGGACCGGCGCCGCCGCCGCCGCGGCGAACCGACCGAAGGCGTTGAGAATTCCCCCGAGAAGCGCGGCGAGGGCAATGAACAGGATGTAAGGAAAACAGATGCGGCCAAAGTCGACAGCGAGGTCGAACCGCCCGTCGCCGCGGAAACCGCTGGCCATCGCCAGAACCAGCCAGGGCATGGCAGCCTGGGCGATAAGGGTGAGTGCGATCAGAAACCCGGTCAACCCCGAGAATACGTCTCGGGCGAAAGCTTCCGGTCGCTCCTTCTGGCGGACCTTTCGGGCAAAGATGGGTACAAACGCCGTATTGACCGTGCCCTCGGCGAACAGCCTGCGAAACAGGTTGGGGAGTGAAAACGCCACCTGAAACGCCTCGGCGATGGGACCGGAACCGAACAGGGCGGCAATGATGATGTCTCGGAGGAAGCCGGTGATCCTGCTGAGGATGGTCCAACTGCCAACGGTGAAGAACTTGCGATAAAGGCGCACCGGCCGGGTCATCTGACCGCCTGTTTGGCTCCACGATCGATGGCATCCCGCAAGTGGTGCCGTAGGGTCTCCTGTTTTGTGGCCGATCGGATCTTCAGCCCGAACATGTCCTTCACATAGAACACATCAACGGCTTGGGCGCCGTATGTGGCGATGACGGCTGACGAGATGCGGATGTTCAGTTGGCTTAGCGTTCGCGTGAGGTCGTAGAGCAGTCCCGGCCGGTCGCGGGTGTCGACTTCGATGATTGTGTAGATCGCCGATCCGTCGTTGTCGAAAGTGATCTCCGTCGGAACGATGAACCCCCGCTCGCGTTTCTTGATCTTGTCGCGTTCCCGGAGGCCGCCCCGGGCCGGGGTCTGGTTGATCAATGCCTTCGCAACCCGGGAATGCAGCCAGGGGAGGCGGACAGTATCATAGTGGCCGCCAGCCACGTCGTGGACCCAGAATACCGAGGTCGCATAGCCGTCCGAACTGGTGTAGGTCCTGGCGTCCAGCACGTTGGCGCCCGTGATTGCAAGCGCTCCGGCTATGCTTGCGAAGACTCCCGGATGATCGACCGTGACAAAACAGGCGCGGGTGACGTCGCGTTTGGCATCAAGGCTGAGATCAATGTTGAACGGAGAGCCGATCTCGACGGCCCCGATCTGCCGCAGCAGCCCGGCGACCACAAACTGCGATTCGGAATCAAGACCCAACCAGTAGGGGTCATAGTGGCGCCCCAGTTCGAGATCGCGTTCTTCCTGGGACCAGTCGGAGAGGGCCTCCGCGAGAGCGGACTTGGCCTCCTCGACCCGGCCATGCGCCGTGATGGCCCCTGTCCCTTCGAGCAGGGCGCGCCGGGTGAGGGCATGAAGGTCCCGGATCTGCTGGGCTTTCCAGGACGTCCAGGTTCCCGGACCGACGCCCCTGATGTCGCAGACCGTCAGGACGGTCAGCAGATTCAATCGGGCCGGACTCTGCACCTTGCGCGCAAATCCGAGGACTGTTTGAGGGTCTGAAAGATCCCGCTTCTGAACGACATCCGACATCAGCAGGTGGTTGCTGACCAGCCAGACCACGGTTTCGGATTCCCGTTCGTCGAGACCGAGCCTCGGTGCGATGGCCTCGGCAATGCGGGCACCGACGACGGAATGGTGCTCGGGTCGACCCTTGCCGATGTCATGGAGGAGGAGCGCGACATAAAGGACGCGGCGGTTGACTCCGGCACGGAGAATGCCGGTCGCCACCGGCAGGCTCTCGACCAGTTCTCCGTGCTCGATCTGGTTGAGATTGGAAATGCACTGAATGGTGTGCTCGTCGACGGTGTACTTGTGGTAGAGGCTGAACTCCGACAGGGCCACGATGGGCTGGAACTCGGGAATGAATGTGGCCAGGACGCCGAGTTCGTTCATTCGCCTGAGTGCCCGCTCCGGGTTCCCGTATTTCAGCATCAGGTCCATGAAGATCTTGCGGGCTTCCGGGTGATTGCGGACGCCGTCATCGATCCGGTGCAGGTTGGCGGTGATCAGCCGCATGGCATCGGGATGAATCAGGATACCCGACCGCAATCCCTCTTCGAAAATCCTCAGAAGGTTGAGAGGATCGGCGAGAAAGCTCTGTTCATCGGCGATCGCCAGGCGCCCGTGGGTTATGACATATCCTTTCGGTGCCTTTGGGGAATCGCGCCACCTGCGGTTCAACGGCAGGCGGATCCGGGCTGGCGGCCGCTTGACATGCTGGGCCTCGAGCTTCGTGAGAAAGATCCGGGTCAGTTCTCCGACATGCGTTGCGTGACGAAAATAGGTCTGCATGAAGTGTTCGACTCCGCGCAGCCCGTCCCTGTCTTCGAATTCGAGAATCTGAGCGATTTCCACCTGCCGGTCATAGGTCAACTGATCGCTGGCCCGTCCCGTCGCCAGATGCAGGTGGCAGCGCACGGTCCAGAGAAATCTCTCGGCCTCGGCAAAGCGATTGTACTCGGCGTGCGTAAAGAACCCGTGGGCCACCATGTCTTCGGAGTGGCGGGCACGGCTCAGATACTTGGTGATCCAGTAGAGGGACTGCAGGTCGCGGAGTCCCCCTTTGCCTTCCTTGACATTGGGTTCAAGCATGTAACGCTGACCGCCTTGCCGGTGATGGCGTTCCGCGCGTTCACGGAGTTTTCCCTCGACGAATTCGGAGGCGGTCCGGCTGAACAGTTCCCGCCAGAGCCTGTCGTCCAGACGGTTGGAAAGCCGTCGGTCGCCGCAGATGTGGCGGCACTCGAGAAGCGCGGTCCGTATCGTCTGATCCGTCTTGCCGAGAGACAGGCATTCGCCGACGCTGCGTGTGGCCTGGCCGACTTTCAGCCCGGTATCCCAGAGGACGTAAAGAACGAACTCGATGATTCGCTGGATGCGCGACGACGGTTTGCCGCCGACGAGAAAGAGGATGTCGACATCGGACCGGGGGGCCATTTCCGCCCGGCCGTAGCCGCCGACAGCAAGAACGGCGAGATTGTCCGCGGCCCTGTCCCCTTCTGACGGGCCGTGAATGCCGGTCGCCGCCTGATGCGCGGCCTTGACAATTCCATCGATCAGCCACGTGTAGGACCTTATGGTCTCTGCCGTGCGGAAGGGCTGGGCGAGATAGGATTCCCGAATGGCCGCCCGGCCGGTCCGGTTGGCCTCGGCGAGGATGTCCGAGACAGCCCGGCGGACTGCGGCGTCACCGGATGTGTCCGATGCGGCCCGAGTGACTCGTCTGGCAATTGCGAGAGGTTCGATGATCCTTTCCGGATCGGTGACAAGCCGGGGACCGTCGCCGCCATCGGTCCCGGGAATCGCGGGATTCGTTTCCGCGCCGGATTCCCGGTTCAGCGACCCGTCTGTACCCGGTTGGGCGGCAGCTTCGCGGACTTCCCCGACTTTATGATGATTCGCCATGGCCACCGTCAAACGTCCGGGCAGCCGGCTCGATGATTTCCACGTCTCCGTCGTGGACCCTGGCAATTGCGAGTCTGCGCTCGACGGTTCCGTCCGTGCGAAGGCGGAAGATGCCGTTGACCCCGACAAAACCGTCCGTCTGGGTCAGGCCTTGTTCTGTCAGTGCTCTGGGGTTTCCGGTACTGGCCAGGGCGCCGATGAGGGCGATCCCGTCATAGGCGAGGCCCGACAGCGGATGTGGCCGGGTTCCATGGGCATTTCGGTACCGCCTAACGAATTGCTCATGAATTGCCGGGTCCGGCAACGCGAACCAACCGCCCTCCAGCCCCGGCTGGCGAAGTGTCTCCCGCGGAATGTCCCATCGGGTCAGGCCGATGAATTGGACGTCCTCTGCAATGGCCTCGCCCTCGGGCGCAGCCTCGGGCAGCATTTCCGCGAAAATCGGCAGGGCCCCGGCCGTGTCGGCATCAAGAACCACGGCCTGCGCCGCGGAATTGGTAACTGTCTCGCGGATGATGTCGATGGCCCCGATGGCTCCCGGCGCCGACCGTTCATACGTGGCGACACTGACCACCCTCGCACCATTGATGACCGCGGCGTTCTCAACGGCACCGGATGCAAGCCGCCCGGCGTCGTTCTGGGCGGCAATAACGGCAATGCGGGAAATGCCCTGATTCGCCGCATGCGCGATCAGCCGGTCAGCGGTATTCTCGAATGAAACGCCAAGGACATAAATGTTTCCACCGGCAATCTTTGTATTGTTGGAAAAGCTGAGCACGTCGAGTCCCAGCCGGTCGGCTTCCTTTCCGACAGCGACCGTGACGCCGGAAAACAGGGGCCCGAGAATAATGTCGGCCTCGTCTTCCGCCGCGGCTCGGACCGCCGCGACCGCGGTCTCCGGGTCCGCTGCGGTGGCGTAAACCTGAAGGTCGATCCTGGCATCCGGACCGAGATCGCCGACGGCCAGTTGCGCTGACCGGACCAGGCTGTCTGCCAGCGCATCCTGCCGGGCGTCTCCGGATTCCGCGGGAACCAACAGCGCCACCGTTACAGACAGCGGCGGTTTCCCGGTCGGCCGGATTGCGGACTGTTCGGGGACACAGCCCGCGGCAACCGCCAGAACCAACACGAGAGCCGGCAAAAGCACCAAGTCCAGAACCCGCAATCGGATAGGCATCGGGCGATCCTCCAACATGACCGTCTTGAACGAAAAAATAGACGATGCGAGATTCGGATGAAAGCCATTTCCCTGTCGGCGAAACCGCTCAAATTGGCGTCCGGCACAGGCACGTGCGTCCCGGTCGACGCGACGGAAGACACAATGACGAACGGAACGAAACGGGATGCGAACCGGGTCCCGGATTCTGGCCTAAATTCCGCAGAATTGACAGACTCGCTGAAAGGGGCAGTTTCCTGGGGAAATTACGACGGTGAGTGCCCGGATTTGGATCCGTGACAGGCTGTAGTCAGCATCAGTAACATCTGTCACTGCGCCGGTGACGGGGCGTCGGATTCATGGGCGGAAACGTGGGCCGATTACGTTCCCGGGCGTCAGGCGGTGGTACGCTCAACGATAAGATCGGTGAGCCGCGGGACGGTGGGAGAGCCTGCCACGCCGAAGCGATCGGCCAGGGTGTCTCCGAAGGAGATCCCAAGCTTGCCGCAGGTCTTCAGAATCCCGAGTCCGGCGTTCCGGGCCTGGCGTTCCGGCTCGCTCCGGGTGCCGGCCGAGAGCTTCCGCTGCGTCACATGCGACCGGTCTCGAGCACCTTGCCCCAGCGGGCGCTCTCGGTGGCGCCGCGGACCGGGTCCGACGTCACCGTGAGCGCCGAGAGGCCGAGACCGTCCAGATGGGCCGCCCGGTCGGGGAAGAGCTTCCGAGGGAAATCCGCCAGAGCCCGGATGACCGGGCCGGAGTGGGTCAGGCGCCGCATGTGGTCGAAGGCGGCATCGTTGAGGATCAGCCGCTCATCACCGGCGCAGAGATGGTCGAAGAAATTCAGTCGACACTTCGTATCACTGCTGCGGAAATGGGTGAAATTGTCATTGCCAATGGCGGTGCAATATCCAATGCGGCCACCACGCCGGGCGTCGGTGTCATCGACGGCGACCCAGGAGGCACTGGCCAGGTCGGCCTTCAGGATCTCACGCGCCTCGGCGACCATCCCGGCCACGTCCTCGGTGAGCATCCGCTGGACCGTCCGTTTCGAGATGCCCATCCCGGCGTCGTTGAGGAGCGCCTTGATGCGGTTCACCGTTGATTGGCCCTGGTGGGTGAGCGTTCAGCACGAAGGCCTTCACGCCGAGCCCGTACTGCTCCTGGCCGGAGACCAGGGCCCCGGGAATCGGCGCCACGTGCCGGCGGCCGTCCAGGGTCTCCCACACGGCCCGCAGCACCCGGACCTCGCGGCGTCGGCCGCCTCGGCCGTGGCGGCCATGCCGCTCGGCCTCATCCGGGGACGTTTGGGCAGGTTCTTGAGTGCCCGGATCTCGTCCTGCAGGAGCGTGATCTCATCCCGAAGCTCAGTGATTGACAGGTTCCGTTCGGCGAGTTGTTCGTCTTGGTGGGCGGGCTGTTCGCGGAGGCTGTCTACGACGTCGCGAAGTGCGGCGGTTTCCGCCCGCGCCGTTGCACCACGGCTGGTCCGAGTTTCTGTCGTTCACGAATCACCCATACCCCCTTTGGAATCACAACTCGATTCTGGAAGGAATCCCCCATCGGCGAAAGCCACCGCGAGCCTCGGAACAGGGGAGACGAAGAATTTACCGGAACAATGGAACTCGAAAAGGTCAGTCCTTACCCGGCAAGATGCTCCTGTTTCAATCGTTCGCGCTGTGTGAACACTCCGTCGCCTGAAGACGACGGCTTCGCGGCCAAGCTACGCGGCAA
>JAPPHA010000015.1 GCA_028874915.1 Paracoccaceae bacterium | reverse complement strand
ATTGCGTGGAACGTCATGCCCTTCTCGTCCGCAACCTCGGCAAGGAGCTGTCTCAGCCGAACTTCGACCTGGCCGGTAAGCACCTTCCGGCGATACTTCGGACACCAGACCAAATGATACTTGAGCGTGAAGACCGCACCTGCGTTCCTGGCATACCTGTCAGCCATGAGGGCGACATACAGGCGGCAGACGTCTATTACAACAAGGAACGCGCATTCACCTGCCGCCTGAACGCGACAGTCCCCTGCGCGAGTTTTATGGCGCGAAGATGTGACGACAGTGAACGAAGCATGTCTTGCCCGTTCACCTTGCCTTTATCATCGAGGAAGGCATGCTGCGGCATTCTCGCGAAACGCCTCGCTTCCGTGCCCGTCCCTGCCGTCCTGCATCGCCTCCGCCTTCCCGGTATCCGTGACCCTTGAAGGCCGATCTGACCATGCAAACAGGCGTTGTCAAACGCCGGGGATGGAGATTTCTTTCTTGAAATCAACCCCTTGCACCCTAAAGGCACCGCCAGGCGCCGCATGCGCCTCCTGTGGTATGATCAAAAAAATTTCGCGGGTCCGCATCGTTCCCGCCAATTTCAAGTCAGCACACGGAGCGCGGTCTCGGGCGCCCTGTCGAGCACCCGCAGCAGGGCGCGCGCCGCGCCCGTCGGGCAGCGCTTGCCCTGTTCCCAGTTGCGGATCGTCTCGGGCGACACGTCGATGCGCCGCGCCATCTCCGTCTGGCTGAGGCCCATCCGCCGCCGGACCCGGCGCGCATACCGCGCCATGTCCTGCAACGCCTCGTCCTCGTCCTCCCGCTCCTGGGCCGCGATCTCCGCTTCCGTGGTCGCGTCCACCCTCGCGGCGTCGATGCGCCCCTTCGGGAAGGTGGCCGGATCGTCGGGATCAACTCTGATGCGCGTTGTACTCATACTCGGCAACCTCCTTCGGGTTGGCCTTGCGGGCCGACATGATGCGGACGGCCGGACCCCGCATCGTGTAGACGACGACATAGGCGCGCCCCTCGACCGTGCCGAGCAGCCGGTAGCGGTCCTCGCCATAGTCCCGCCGCCGGTCCTGGACGACGATCCGGTGCGGATCGTGGAAGGCGTTGACGGCATGGGCGAAGTCGAAGCCCCGGCCCTCGAAGCAGGCGTTGTTCTTGGTCTCGTCCCATTCGAACTCTATCCCCGGCACTATAGGCCAACGGCCCATGCCGGTCAAGCCCGCCGTCCGCCGTGCCGCGCCCGGTTGCAGGGGCGGACCGGGTCATTCGGCGCCATGCGGCGCCTGGAGGATGATCCCGCTTGTTCGGCCCTTGTTCCGTGCCGCGCGCACATATCTGGCCTGTATGGACGGGCAGGAATCCGCGCATTTCACGTCCGGCGGCAGGCCGCCGTGATAGTAGCGTCCATCGGCAAGATCGCCTCGCCGGCGCAGGGCGTGGGGTATTTCGAGAAGGACGGCTACTACGCGAAGGACGACGGCGCGCACCGCGAGGCGAGCGCCTGGGCGGACAGGGCGCCGATGCGCTCGGGCTCTCCTGCCCGGTCGATCCGGAGGCGTTCCGGCACGTGCTCGAAGGCGAGGTTCCCCGGAACGGGTCCGGGGCAGGCCAGGGCGGGCGACGGCTCGGGCGCAGGGAACCCGACGGGACCGTCTGTCAGGCACCGGCCCGGCCGCGATGTGACGCTGAGCGCGCCGAAGTCGGTATCGCTCATGGCGATGGTGAGCGACGACGAGCGGATAGTCGGGGCGCACGACAAGGCCGTCAGCGCGACGCTGGGCTGGGTCGAGGCCAACGCCATAGAGAACCGGATGCCCGACCCGGGATCGGGTCCGTGGCAGGCTCCTGCGACCGGGGCGATGGTTCGGGCCGG
Organism: Paracoccaceae bacterium; assembly: GCA_028874915.1. Taxonomy (GTDB): domain Bacteria; phylum Pseudomonadota; class Alphaproteobacteria; order Rhodobacterales; family Rhodobacteraceae; genus JAPPHA01. The sequence continues at coordinate 39,094 of JAPPHA010000015.1, read as the reverse complement.
GGACCAGAAGATTGTCGCGGCCACCTTCCGCCATGACACGCCCCCTAACCTGGATCCCCAGCTCCATACCCACGCCGTCGTCGCCAACATGGTCCAGTGCGGCGACGGCAAGTGGCGCACGATGGTCGATGACGGCCTGTTCAACGGCAAGATGGCGATCAGAGCGATCTACCGGGCCGAGTTGGCGGCGGGGTTCAGGGACTTGGGCTACGGCATCGAGCACACCCACGCCGACGACCGCTTTGAGATCGAGGGCGTTTCCCGAGAGGTCATCGACGCCTTTTCGACGCGCCGGGCCGAGATCGAGGCGGCCATGACCGAGCGCGGCGTGGGGGAGTCGAAGGACAATCCCCACCTGGCGGCGAAGGCGGCGCTGCTGACGCGGGCGGCCAAGCGCGACATCGACCGGGACGCGCTGGAGCGTGGCTGGAAGCGCCAGGCGGTGTTCGGCCATGCCGACCTGCTGGCGGCGACGCTGTCCCGGCGCCCGCCGCCTCCGGCGCCGTTTCGTCCCGCGTCGCCGCCCCGCCCCCGATGAAACCCGTCTGCCGGTTGTAATTCAGCGTCGATTTGGCAATCCCCAGCTCTCGCGCCACGGCGGCCCCGCTCCGTCCGGCCGCGAGAAGCCGGTTTGCCCGTGTCGCCATGGCCGCGTCGATCACATAGGTCTCGCGACCCCGGCGCGGCGCATGAAAGCTGGCCTCGCCCGCCTCCTGGAGCTGGACCCGCGCCCGGTGCACCGTCATGCGGCTGACCCCGCCGCGAACGACAACCCCGATTCGGGGGCGGGGGCAGGCAGCGGCCCCGAAGCGCGAATCGAAGACGCGGTGATGCACCTCGACCGGCTGCCCGGCCGACAGATGGCGCGCGAGCACTTCCAGCAGTCCTAAGCCGCCAACGACAACGCGCCGACGGGGAGGCCGGCGAAAGATTGGAGATTGGAGACCATGACCTTGCGCTGCGCGCTGAACGCAAGGGCTGGAAGATCGCCGGCACCTACCGCGACGCGGCGGTCTCCGGCGACAGCATGATCCTGCGCCCCGGCGTCCAGACGCTACTGGAGGACGCGCGCCGCGGCGTGTTCGAGATCGTCGTTGCCGAGGTGCTGGACCGGGTGAGCCGCGACCAGGCCGAAGTCGCGATCCTCTACAAGTACCTGAAGTTTGCCGGGGTGATGATCGTCACCCTGCCGGAAGGCGCAATTGGATCACTCGATGCCGAGTACGAGTCTCGGCAGTGCCAGGGACAGTTCCGGCACGAAGGTCACGATGAACACCATAGGGAGATGGCCGAGGACGAGCAGCTTCATGGTGGGCACGACATACTTGTCGAGTGTGAGCTTGCTCACGCCGGCTGCCATGTAGAGCATCGGTGCACAGGGCGGAGACACATTTCCGAGCCCCAGGTTTGTGCCGACGATTGCCGCAAAGTGGATGGGATGCACCCCAACCTCCTTGGCCACCGGCAGCAGGATGATCGCAGCCAGCACGCTGCCTGACACGTCGTCGACGATCATGCCGATCAGCAACAGGATGACATTGATGATCAGCAGCACGAGGATCCGGTTCTCGGTCAGCGCAACCAGCGCCTCGGCGACCTCCTTGGGAACCTGCTGGAGGATCATGGCGCGGCTCATGACGAACAGGAAGAACAACACCGCGATGATTGATCCGGTGGTGATCGCGGCACGCGCAATGGTCGACGGAAAGTTCCTGAACGTCAGCCCCCGGTAGAACAGGAACCCGACGGGGATCGCGTAAACCAGGGCGATCGCAGCCGCTTCGGTCGGCGTCGCGATGCCGGAGTAAATGGTTCCAAGGATGATGATCGGCATAAGCAGCGCCCAAAACGCCTCGGTCCCAGTCCTGGCAATGTTTCCCAATGCCGCCTTGAACGGAATCTTGTCCTCGACCTTGATGGTGTCGACGTTGCGCAGAAACAGAAAGTTCAGGCAAACGTAGACAAACGTCAGAATGGCGCCGGGGATCACGGTCGACAGGAATGCCGCACCAACCGACAACCCGCCGGTCACGGCGAACACGATCATCGGGATCGATGGCGGGATCATCAGCGCAAGCACCGAAGAGCAGGCCACAAGCGCCGTGGCGTGGCCAGCGGGATAGCCTTCCTTGATCATGCGCGGAATCATGATCTGCCCGATGGCGGCAATCGCGGCCGACGACGAGCCGGAGATCGCCCCGAACAGTGCGCAGGTCACCACGGTCACCGCACCCAGTCCGCCCTTGAGACGGCCGACGAAGGCGTTCACGAAGGCCAAGAGCCTGTCGGAGATGCCGCCTTCGGCCATCAATGTCCCGGCCATGACAAAAAGCGGCAGGGCCAGAAGGGCAAAACTCGAGGTCGTCTGGTAGGCGAAGGGAATGAGGAACGATACATCCGATCCGGAGGCAGTCCCAAAGACCAGTGCGCCGATGCCGAAAGCAAAGGCAATCGGCATTTCGGCCAGGAGCAGGACGACAATGAGCCCGAGGGAGGCAACGAAAATCAGCATGGCCTAACCCTGCCGTGTCATGAGGAATTGGGCTGAATGACGCGGATCCATCGCGGTATTTCAGCCCCACCGTGGCCCAGTCTCGGATCAGCCGCACCTTGCGGAGCGACATGGCCGTCTCGCGGATAGCCGCGATCCTGTCTCAGGTGCCGTTCGATAGCCGCCGCGCCCTTGGCCGGCGAATTTGCGACGAGTTTCCCTTTGTCGACGCGGCCGGCCACCTGCTGGTAGCCGGTTGCATCGAGGCCCCGGCCACCCTGGCCGACAGCGTGCTGGAGATTGTCTTGCCACCTCCCCGGGCTCCGGCAGCGATCAACCGGTCGCATCGGCTCGAGGCCGACGTCCCCCTGCCGGTCGGGGTTCCGCCGCGTCAGGCCGAGATTGACGGACTGTCTCTTGGGCTGGTCATCACGCTGCTCGGCCGCCAGGTTCCCGACTGTGAACCGCAACTGATGTTCACCGACAATGAACTCGACTTCCTGCGCGACACTGCGCTGGAACACGTCATGACGGCCCCGGACCGGTTCGGCGACGCGGTGCGCCTCGCGGCCCATCTCCGGGGATACCCGTCCCGCTCGCGCGATCCGGAACCGGGAAACCAGATCATGTGGCATGGGCAGGCCCGGTTTTCGGGCGCCGCGCTCGGCCGCCGGATCGAGTTCCGGAACGGTCGGGGGCACGCATTGCGGCAGGACAAGTGATCTGTTCCAGTGTACGATTGCCATGGCTGGGCACACCTAGCTTTCCCTCTCCTTGCCCAGGTGTGCCAGCAAGTCGGCAAACTGGTTGACGGCCTGCATCACCATGTAGACCGCCGTGCCGGTGAATCCGAAAATGAGCGACGCCGACCACCATCCCTTCGGCCAGCGCATGTAGGAACTCAAACGCCCGGTCTGGATCTCGAACAGCGCGTAACGGATCGCATAGTATCCAAACACCGCGCACGCGACGATGCCGAGAACGGTCATCAGCAGCCGGACACCACGAACCACATTCGGGCTCTTCACGACCATGGTCAGGATCCCGCCGTGGATATGTTCGCCGTTGCGGGTGACGTAGGCCACGCCGAGAAAGTAGAACCAGGCGCCGAACAGCAAGGCAAGTTCCTCGATACCAACGAATGGCGAGGCAAAGACGTATCGGAGTACGACCTGGGCAAACATCAGGGTGGCGAGACAGAGGCCAAACACGATGATGAAGACGTAGAAGATCCGTTCGAAGACCGCCTCCACCGCAACGATCCATCGCAACCGTTCTGCCAGTGCCCCTTCCGGAATTGCAGTCAGGTGTTCGGGGGGTTCAGGATCGCTGAGTTCAGGATCGAAGATGAACGACGCCGCGCCCACGGGTGACCGGGGGCGCTGTTTGGATTCGCGTTCCATGATCTTGTTCCAATTCCACGAACGGTCCGGGCGCCTAGGCGCCCGGACGGGTTTTCGGGAAAGAAAAGGCCAATCGCACTAATTGATTCCCACGACGCCCCGGATCTTGTCCATGATGTCCTTGCCGACGACAGCCTCCATCATCGGCCATTCGTTGTCGTAGACGATCTGCTTTGCGGCGCTCATCTGGTCATCAGTGAGCTCGACGACATTGATGCCGGCGTCACGGGCCTTTTGCAGGAACTCGTTGCTCTTGCGTTCGGCTTCATCCCAAGACCACGCGATCGTTGTGTCTGCCGCCGTTTGCAGATTGTTGCGAACGTCATCGGGCAGGCCCTCCCACCACGCCTTGTTTACGAGCCAGAACGCGACCTCGAAGTAGTCGTTGGTGAGGATATTGGCTTCGAGGACGTCGCGGAGCGTGTAGGTCTCGACCGCGGTCGAGAACGATCGCGCGTCCACCGTTCCGAGTTGCAGGGCCGTGTGCACTTCGGAAAGCGGTATGGGAACCGCGGCGAAGCCAAGGTTGTTGAAGCGGTCGACGGCAATGGAAAGCCCGGGGACGCGGATCTTCATCCCGCTCGGGTCGTCGGGATAGTTGACTGGAAGTTCGCCCACGCCTTTCCTGATGACCACGGAACCGAAATCGGTCGGTATGATCCCGACGGCGTGAATGCCGAGGTCCGCCAGCATGTCATTGTAGACGTCCAGCATGCCGGCGCCGGGGCCGTAGAGCTGTTTTGCTTCCTCCCAGTTCGAAACGATATAACCGAGGTAGATGAGGTCCAGGCGCTTGTCGAAGTCAGACGACGCCCAAGTGAGCGTCATCGGGACGACACCCTGCATGGACTGTTCGAACAACGACACCCAGTCCCCGAGGTCGCCGCCCGGATGATATGCGATCGAGACCCCGCTGGCGTCACCCAGCTCCGCCATGAAGCGTTCGGAGATGGCATGGAACACGTGGTCGGTGTTCATCGCGTGGGCGAGGATGAATTCTTCATCCGCGTATGCAGCCGGAGCCCAGGCGCCCGCTGCTATGGCCGCCGCGGCGACACCCGCCGTAAACGGTTTGCGAAAGTGTTTCTGCATGACTTTGTTCTCCTTCCAACAGTGGTTGTCGGCAATAATTCCCCCGAGGTTCTCTCCCCAGGGCTCAGATCTTCACATAGACCTGTCCGTTTTCCGTCTTCACCGGATAGGTGTTGAGGCCGGTGCAGGGTGGTGGTGAGACCACACTGCCCGACCGGATGTCGAACCGGCCCTGGTGAAGCGGGCATTCGATGACATGGCCCGTCAGGAGCCCTGCCTCGAGATGCTCGTCCTCGTGCGTGCAGATGCCGTCGGTGCAATAGAAACCGTCCTCAGCGTTGTAGATCGCGTATGTGCGCCCGGCGTAATCCCAGCGGATGAGATCTTCCTCGTCGATGTCGTTGCAGGCACAGGCATGAATCCAATCGGTCATGTCGGTGATCCTCACGTGTGGAAGACCTGGCGGCGCTGGAGCGCCTCCAGGAGCTTTTCGTGCTCGTTCGGCAACATCGACACGGAGGTCTTTGCGTCGGGATAGCGGCCGTCAGTCACCGCGGACCGGTAGTCGCGAAGGGCGCGCAAGCGTTCGGCGGCGAGGTGGTTTCGGATCGATCGAAGGTCGGCGAACGCGCGGGCGTGCGCGGGAGCAGGGTCGGACTCACCGCAGACGTCCACGAGAAACATGAAGATCACGTCGCCCGAGGATCCGGCACCGATCGAATGGGTGACGAGTTTCGTCAGAGGATTGATAGCCGCCAACGCTTCGGTTGCGACACATTCGACCTCGGCGGCATAGGCGCCAGCGTCCTCAAGCCGGCGAAAGTCCTCCGCAAGTTCGAAAGCCTCGTCCGCCGTCTTGCCGATGATCCGCAGACCGCCTCGCCGGGTCGAGAGCCGCGGCACCAGTCCGAGATGACCCTGCACGCACAACCCTTCGCCAGCCAGCATCTCGACCGTGCGCAGGCTTCGCGGCGTATAGACGGCGTCGGCACCGGATTCCGCCGCCTTGACGGCGGCGCTCAGGATGTCGTCCGGAGTGTGGTGTGCCGTCATCGGCAGATCCGCGATCGTAAAGGTCTCCGGCGCTCCGGCCCGGACCGCCGGAATGTCGCCATCGGAAGTGTTCAGAACATCGATGCCAGCGTCCGCACAGGCTGCCGCCTCCTCTTCCGTTGCCGGGCAGGTCTGGCAAAGCCTGCGCCGGCCCTTCAGCGCGATGATGTCGGCCACGGTAAGGTTGCGCTCGGCCGGTTTCCCGCCGTAGGTATAAATTCGCCTGCGGTTCACTGCATCGTCGCCTTGGCGATCTTCTCGTAGGCGCCGCCGTCGGTAATCATGTGCGGTGCCTGGCGGATCCATGCAGACTTCGTGCCGTAACCGAGCGACCGCCTGGCGACTACGCAGAAGAGATCGATGTTCGTTCGCCAGAACCCAGGGTCCGGCACCGGGGTCTGATTGACCACCTCCTTGTGCAGCTCGGGAAGGGAATAGAACGGAACCTGCGGGTAAAGGTGGTGCTCAACGTGGTTGTTCATGTTGAGATAAAGAAATCGACCGATCCAGTTCGTCCTGAATGATCGCGTGCTCTCGATGATGGAGGGCGAGTTCTCCTGCAACTCCGCGTGCTGAATTATGTTGAACATCAGCATGATCGGGCCGCCGAGAAGGCGGGGTAGCACATAGAACCACAGCGGCCAGGTTATTCCGGAAGCAATCAGGACGGCGATCCCGAGATAAACGGTCGAGAAGATGCGCGCGTTCCGGGTCATCTTCGGAAGCTCCGCTTCCGGTGCCACGTTCCGCATCATGTCCGTGTACTGCTTCGTTACGAGTTGCCAGAGAACGCGTGCCTGGAAGACGTGGACTGACATTCCGCTCACATCGTAAAGCCACCCCTTGAAATCGAGCGGCGTGTCGAACGGCATCTGGCTGTCACGGCCGACGTACCAGGTATAAGTGTGATGGTTCGTGTGCGTGTAACGCCGGTGCAACGGCTCCTCGCCATAGAGCAGGGACATGGACCAGAAGACCGTTTCGTTGAGCCAACGCGTCCGGAATGCCGTTCCATGCGCCGTTTCGTGGCTGAGCGAATAGGAGGGTACCGACATGACGACGCCGAAAACGAACATCGCCGGCCAGACGTAGAGTGTTCCCAGTGCCAGCCAGATGCATGATCCCGTCGCGATCATCGCGCCAGTCCAGACGGCGAGGTAGGCAAGGCCTGGGCGGTCACTGCGGCGGGCAAGGGACTTCAGCCGCCGGCGATCGATCCGGATGCCCGTCGAGGCGGCATTTGTGATGACACTACCGGCAGAGTTCTGGCGCGGGGTCGGTTCCACCGGCGGTATGACCGGGGTACCCTTCCGGCCAGGGCCGTCGACTTCCAACGAGAGATCCATTGTTCCTTCCGCCAGTTACCGGGGCATAACCGCACCTTCCGATGCGGGTGCCACGTGCTCCAGGTAGTGCTTGAGATAGCCGCGCGTGATCCGGGCCGGCCTGGGCGGTCGTTTGACCCGACGGGCAGACAAAACCGCCGGGTCCACCTCGATGTCCAGCCTGCGCCCGGCCAGATCGATCCGAACCGGATCGCCGTCCTCGACGAACGCGATCGGACCGTCGCGTGCCGCCTCCGGCGTGACATACCCAATTGCGGGGCCGTGCGTGGCCCCGGAAAACCGTCCATCGGTGACAAGGGCGCAGCTGTTGCCGAGGCCGGCTCCCATCAACGCCGACGTGGCGCCGAGCATTTCGCGCATGCCGGGCCCGCCTCGTGGCCCCTCATTCCGGATCACGATGCACGTGCCCGGCCGGATGGCCGAACCGCGAACCGCGTCGATTGCGCTTTCCTCATCCTCGAAGACGCGCGCCGGCAGGACCGCATCCCACATGTCCCGGGCAACACCGGACGCCTTGACCACGGCACCACCCGGGGCAAGGCTGCCCTTGAGAACGAAAATCGATCCTTCCGTGTCGACCGGATTGTCCCGCCCACGAATGCACGCGGGATCGCAGATCGTGGCCGCATCGACCAGGTTTCCGGTGGTCGTGCCGCTGACCGTACAGGTTTCCGGGTGAATCAGGTCTCCGAGGGCTCGCATGACCGCCGGCACGCCACCGGCCTCGCCAAGGTCCGTCACGCCCCACGGTCCGGATGGTGCGAGCTCGACGAGGGTCGGTGTATCGCGGCTCAGCCGGTCCCAGGTATGGAAATCCACTTCGATGCCGGCCTCTTTCGCCATGGCAATCATGTGCAACACCATGTTGGTGGAGCCGCTGACGGCCATGCCGACCCGCATGGCGTCTTCGAAGGCCTTCTGGGTAAGGATCCTGGACGGGCGGAGGTCGTCCCTGACCAGTTCCAAGATACGCATGCCGGTATATTTCGCTGCACGCAGCTGGTAGTTGCTGCCGGCAGGCAGGGTGCCGGTGTTGGGCAGCGCGAGGCCCATGGCCTCCGTGTAGATGCCGGCGGTGTTCCCGGACGTCGCAGTATCGGAGGCACCCGGGAACGGGAACTGGTTGTCCTCGAGACCCTTAAGGTCTTCCCGGCTCAGTTTCCCGCGCAGGTGCTCACCGACGCCATCATAGACGGTCTCCAGAAAGACCTTGCGCGTCTTGTGGACTCCGGCCTTGGTCGGTCCGCCGTAGAGCATGATGGCAGGCAGGTCCAAGCGCGCCGCCGCCATCACCATGCCTGGCACGACCTTGTCGCCTGATCCGATGAGGACCATCGCGTCGAAGCGGTGGCCCTCCACCATCAGTTCGATCATGTCGGCAACGAGATCGCGGCTCGGAAGCACGTAACGCATGCCGACCGAGGCGAAGGTCTCGCTGTCCGTGACGTGGAAGGTGTTGAATTCGCAGGGTGTTCCACCGGCCATGCGGATTCCGGACTTGACCGCATCACCGACCTGCCGCAGGTGGACGTTTTCCGGCGAAAACTCTTGGTAGGTGTTTACGACCGCGATCATGGGGCGTTCGAACTCTTCGTCGATCAGTCCGGCGCCCTTCGCCCAAGCGCGTTGCAGCGAACGCTCCACCCCGAGAAACTGCCGGTTGCTGCGGGTCGGCATGGCCGGGCCGCAAGGCGCGTGACTTTTCCCTGGCAGGTTTGGATCCATGCAAGATCACCTACTGCCGTTCCGGAAACGCACCTACAGACAGTTGCGAAAAACTGTGAATACAGGCGCAGACTGTCAGAAGTTCCGGTGGTATCCGGTCGTAATAACAGGTCCGAACGGACGGTACTGTCCGGACTGGCTGCAAACCCGATCCATGCGATCTTGCGAGGTTCGATCCTGCCGCGGGTCACGCCCCGGTCATGGAGGCCGCAATGTACGAGAACATGATCAGCATCGATCGTGACGCCTCGGAAAGCTTCCAGATGCAGATCCGTCGGCAGATCGCGATCGCGATCGTCAACCGGCAGTTCGCGTTGCATCGGCCCCTGCCCTCGATTCGCCAACTGGCGGCAGAATTGGGGGTTAGCGTGACGACTGTTGCGTTAGCGTACGATGCCCTGAAGCAGGACGGATTCGTGGAGGCCAGGACGCGTTCGGGATTCTACGTCAACCAGGACGTCCTCGCTGATCCTGCCCTTGCGTTACAGGCGGGCGTCGCGGGCGGAATTGCCGCTCTGCCAGACAGGATCGACTACAAGGAGTTCTTCAGCGGCCGCACATTCAATCTGCGGCACGTCGCTAAGCCGGCGGATTGTCTCATCCGGTTTCGCTATCCGTTCGTATGCGGCCTGATTGACCCGTCACTTTTCCCGATTGCCAGCTGGCGCGAGTGCGTCCGGGATTCCGTCAACGTGGTCGAGGTCGGGAATTGGGCGACGGACTATTCCGCTGTCGATGATAGCATGTTGATCGAACAGCTCATTCAGCGGGTGCTCTCCAAACGGGGAATCGTTGCGCATCCGGACGAGGTGCTGGTGACCGTCGGAGGCCAGCAGGCCCTGTATCTTGCAATCAAGCTCCTGTTGTCGCCAGGTGAAACCCTGGGGGTCGAAGATCCCGGATACCCTGACGTGATCAACATGGCCAGAATCGAGGGCATCGACGTCAAACGGCTTGCCATCGATCGTGACGGTCTGATCCTGTCCGGGGAAGCACGTCGCTGCAGGTGCCTGTTCGTAACCCCGAGCCACCAGTTTCCGACAACCGTTACGATGCCGCTCGATCGCAAGCTCGAATTGCTGAAACTCTCGAAAGACATGGGTCAATTCATCATCGAGGATGATTACGAAGCTGATATCAGCTTCAACCTTGCGCAACCGAGGGCCCTAAAGAGCCTCGATGATTGGGGAAACGTCACCTATATCGGCAGCCTTTCGAAATCCCTCTTGCCAGGATTGCGCATTGGCTACCTGGTCGCGGACCGGGAATTCATCCGGGAGGCAAGGGCCTTGCGGCACCACATTATTCGCCACCCTCCGGTAAACAACCAGCGCAGCGTCGCACTGTTCCTCCAACGGGGATATTATGATCGTTTCGTCGCGAAGATCACCGGGACATACCGGCGGCGGTGCGAGGTCATTCACGAGTCCCTGGAGGACCATTTCCCGGGTTGTTCCGTGAAACCGGAGTATGGCGGAGGAAGCATCTGGCTCAGGCTGCCGGAGGGCGCCGACGCGCGCGTTCTCAGTGATCTGGTGCAGGCAGACGGCGTGTTCTTCGAAACCGGCGGTTTCACGTTTTCCGACGAGAGGAACAACCGCAACCACATTCGCCTCGGGTACTCGGTGATCAGGCGATCTCTCATCCCGGAAGGCATAGGCAAAATCTCACGGGCACTCCACTGTGCAGACTTCGGTTGACCGCGACCATGTCGTTCTCCGCGCGTGGTGTTTCCAGCACCGGAGAGTCTCCTCCCGACGATCATTTCCCGCCGAACCGGAACACGGCGACACGTTTCGGCCATGCACGGTTGGTTCTCCAGTGCACAGGGAAAAACCCAGTTTTCCTGTTGTGGCAAACCCCAGTCAACAAATGTCGCACCCGGTTGGTCGCCGTAGGCAGGACCTGGAGGTGACGCCCTGGCCAAAACCGTGGGGACATTTTGTGAACCGCGGCGGATTCGGCACGTCCGGATACCCTCCAGACATTGGCCGAGTCACTCTGCTTCAGTGGTTCACTGAGACTGCTACTAAGTGTGCATGTCAATATGGTTCAGAAAAACGATGCAAACTTTGTCAATCATCAAATCAACACCATATCAACACAAAAAGATCAACACGATCCTGACGCCACACGCGGCGCCTCGCGTGCCAATCAGGCTTCCAGTTCGATGCCGATTTCATCCCTTCGCTGACCCGATTTCTCGTTTGGGCGGGCGGATTGCCCCCGCGTGGGCGCGGAACAATGCTCACACGGATTCTGCTTCAAAAACCGGCAAGACAAAAATACAAATGAAGGCCGCGTTGTACTGCTATCTGCACGACTGGGTGTTCGTCAGAAAACCGAAGTCCTCAAGTGCTCCGATTCATTCGTTTTGCACCCAAAATTGTGAACGTTGGCAATGCGATGTTTGCTATTTTTGCCAGTCATGTCTTGGGGGAGGCATAAGACAGACTGTGAACAAGTGAGGAATTATCCGTTTTGCACTGACGACTAGAATTTTCAAATGTTGCGATAAGCCCATGGTCCAGTGACCGGACGGTTGGCCCTGCGCAACGCGTGTCCAGCCGTTGAGCGTCGATTCATGTGTGACCTAGGCTGCATGACGGTACTCTCATCTTGAAGTTCGCACGGTGACGTAGGATGACGCAGATCAGAGTCATCGACTGCAAAACATTCGACCCGGCGCGAAGCGGGCTTGAGACCTCAAAGTAGACGGGCGGATCTGGAGACGGAGTTACCGCAGGTCAGTTTTGTGCAGCAGCTCTTCGACGCCGATGCCGTGATGCCGGGCGATGCTCTTCAGGATGTTCGACAACGTCTTCGTACGGATCGGATTGTGCCGTGGAATTACCTCATGGTGTTTGCCGCCTTCCCGCGTCGTGATCCCTACGTGCGAGCCGCGCTGGCGAACCGTCTCGTAGCCCAGCCGTCGCGAGCGCGGCACCGCCCACATCGCGCGGAAGCCTCAAGCCACGAGCACCTCGTCCCGCACATAGTGCAGCCGGATGAGACGAGGGCGCTCCATGTTCTCGTCGAAATAGCAGTCCACCGCTTCCCGGACGTTGCGCCGGAGTTCGTCGAGCGTGTCGCCTTGCGTGTGAATGCCGAATCCGAGCGCGCTCGCCGAGTAAACGCCGTCGATCTCGTCCTCGTTGACCTCGAAGATGACTTCCGTCCTGGACATGGCTATTTCCGTTGGGTTTCGCCTGCATTCGATGGAATCTGCGGCATTCGGCGCACGGCTGATGTACCCGATACCGCGGTGTGCGTCGAACCGATTTCCGACCTGTCGGCGACGCCCGCCACGCTGCCGGCCTCAGGTTGCGCGGACCGGTGCTGGCACGAATGAGTTCGCCGATCCTGTCGGCAATGCGCTCGGCCTCGGCGCGAAGGTGCTCCAGGATCCAGCCGGCGGCGTAGCCCTCGTTCACGTCCTGTGGACGGGAGTGGTTGACCAGCCGTTTCGTCAGCCTCGCCGGCAGCATCAGGTTGCGGTCAGCGACGCCGATGAAACCGTTGCGAAGCGCGTTGAACCAGAACCTCGCCCCGCCCGCCTCACCGATGCGTGCATTCAGGTGCAGCATGCCCTCGAGATGGCCGGAGTCGCTGATCTTGGATGGGAACACCCAGCCCCGCGTCCTTGAGGCGAACCTCTCGCATTCGGCCAACCGGCATTCAAGGATGGCGGCAATCTGGCGGGTGATCGTGAACTCCAGCGGTCCGCCCGACTTGGTGTCCTCGACCCGCAGCACTGCCCGGTCCATGTCGACCCGCGCCCATTCGAGCCCGAACACCCCGGCCCGGCGCATGCCGGTGTCGAGCCCGAAGAGGAAGGCATCGCGCGCGACGGCATTGCGCATCGCGGTCTCGAAGCCCCTGTGCAACAACGGCAGCACCTCAGCAGGAGCGGCGATGCGTCACCAGTTCTGAAAGTGCGGACGCCTGCGGCGCGCCACTCGACCGGGTTGTGCAGCCCTTCGTGGTCGATGTCCCGGCGGCGATAGAGCACGCGCAGCATCTTCACGGCGTTGTTGGCCTGCACCCAACCGGCGTTCTCGGTCAGCCGCTGGAGACGCTGCTCGACGTCGCGGCGTTCGATGGGGGCCGACGGCGAGATAGTCCAGTCCTCGAAAGCCTCGCGCAGGGTGGACACGATCCGGCTTAGGGCGCGCGGCGGTGGGGTCGTCGCCGTCGGCGACCTGGCCGAGAATCTTCCGGGCGATGTGCCACGCCTCTTCCGCCTTCATCCGTCCGTGTCGGCCGATGACGAGCCGGCGGTTGGCGGCCTTGCGCCCGCCGTCGCCGGCCCGGTAGTTGACGATTTTGGAGCGCACACCCGCGGGCTGGACGCAGACGCCGAAGCCCGTGAGCCTGTCGTCCCGGCGATGAAGGGCCTGTCCCCGGGAACGAGGTCCTCGACATTGCGGTTGTTGAGGGTCATCTGTCGGAGGGTGGTTCGCTTGCAGGTGGGTGCTGACATTGTTCGGTTCCTTCAAGAATCCGTCGAAATGTCATCACAATGGTCGACGCGGAAGTGGCAATGGGAGGCGTTTCCCTGGCGTTCACGGCACGGGATGGCGGCCCGGTGACCTGAGATAGCCTATTGACTGGACGCGATATGTCGATCCATGCGCTTCCAGTCGCGGCTGTGTCCGGTCATTGCCATCAAGAGCATTCGGTTTCAGCGGTTTGTGGAGTTTTCCATTCAATTATCACAATAATAACAATGCGTAAGCGCAACTCCACAGACATCTTCAATCTTCAATTCAACACCATACCTACACTGTGCACTCACAATGACTTGGACTCGCATGCATCACATTGCGTGCGAGTCCGGCTTCCGGTTCGATGCCGATCCCATCCTTTCGCGACTGACCCAACTTTGCGTTGGGATGGATGATCCCGCGTGGGCGGGGAACAGAACCTACGCCAAGATTTTTCGGTGCCGACTCACGATGTCGAGGACGGAATTCTTGCTGACTTCGAGATCACGGGCGGGTTTGCAATGACTACGCCTTTCGTCGACGGCCTGAGGCGCCTTTTGTGCGAGCTTGTCTGGTTTTGCCGGCTGTCCTGGTTGGCACCCGGGCTTCTGCCCCTTGTGCTGGCCAACGCGAGCCCGGTCTTCACGTATTCCCTGACCAAGGCGCGCTCAAACCGAGCGTTCTTCGCGAGCGTGGTAGCCATTATCCGGTAGTATGGTGTATCGCGTTCAAAGGCTTTGCAACCGAATGAAGATTTCACATGAGAGCTTTGCAACGTTCAGATCCGGAACGGACCAACCGATGATCTCCTGGGTGATCCAGTAGCGAATGACATGTCAAAGGCATGACGACACTTGTGCGGAGATTCTGGGAATCCCTGTGGGAGGCGATATCTCCCGAATCCGAGGATGAACGGCTCCGGGAGCTGAAATCCGCGACGGAAAGAGTGGTTCCGGTCATTTGGCTCCTCGGGAAGACCGGAGCCGGCAAGTCGTCAATCATCCGGTGCGTCACCGGCGCTTCCGGGATCGAAGTCGGAAATGGATACAAACCCTGTACCCGGACCGCCCACATTTACGAATTTCCAACGGACCAACCGGTGCTGAAATTCCTGGATACACGTGGGCTCGGCGAAACCGAATACGACCCCGCGGACGACATATCCGAATGCATGAAGCAAAGCCACGTTGTCGTGGCCGTCGCGCGCCTGGATGACCCCACGCAGCACGAACTTTGCGACACATTGAGGACCGTCAGACGGAGGTCCCGCACCACGGAAATACTGTTGGTTCACACGGGAAGGAACGCCATTCCCGACGGGGACCAGCGTGCGCGTGCCCGCTATCACGCCCGGGAAATGGTCAGGAAAGCCGTTGGTCGGGAGGTTCCTTCCATCGAATTCGAATGGCCCGATTTGCAAAAGGTCGGACAAGAAAACCAGGAGGAACGTGACAATCTGGTCAATGCCCTCTGCGACCTGCTGCCAGGCGTCGCTCTCTTTCTTGCAAAGAGCGAACGCAGTTCGGATGAAGGCAAGGAATTCGCACACCACCGGGGCGCGGTGATCTGGTATGCGGCTGCGGCCGGCGCATCCGACGTCCTGCCTGTCGTCGGTTTGGGTTCGGTCATCGCCATTCAGGGGTCGATGCTGACAACCCTTGCACGGCGTTACCATACCGAATGGACCTGGCCGCTCCTCCTGCGGTTGAAGGCATGCCTTGGTACCGGGTTCCTGATCCGATACGGGGCGGGTTTCGCGCTGCGTCAGGTCGGAAAACTGGTTCCCGTTTACGGCCAGACCGTCGGAGCGTTCGCCGCCGGAACCACGAGCTTCGCAACGACATATGCGATGGGCCGCGTGGCAGCCTATTTCCTCTTCCAGGTTCGGCAAGGCAGGGACGTGTCTCCCGAGAAGCTTCGGAGCCTGTACAAACAGGCGTTTCAGTCAGGAAAGAACTCCGGAAATGCCCAGCAATAGGCGATGGTTCGGCTGGTTCCTGCGCTTCGACATTCTGGTGAGCGTGCTGATCGTCGCCATCCCGTTCATCGTGCTCATGGTCCTGGGAATCCTCTGGCTGGTGCAGAACGACTGGCTGTTACCCTGGTTGGCAGGTCTCGGGACCGTCGTCGTCCTGCTATGGGTTCGCCGGATCATTCTCGTCCGTGCGCGGAGGAAGAACAAAGGATCTGAACGTCTGCCTTCCGGGTCCGTCGAAGAAAACCCGGAGTGGACCGGGCACGAACGACGTGCGTATCGCGCGGCCTGCGACGACATCGACAAGAAGACGAAAGAACCGGTTCCCTGGCCGGAAATGCAGGATCGGGCCATGGAGGTGGTCAGGAGCGTTGCGGGCGAGATTTCGGGCGGAAAGACCGATGCCCTGGGCTTCACGGTTCCCGAAGCCCTGCTGCTGATGGAAAGGGCCGCCGGCCGATATCGCCGCTTCTTGCGCAGTGACTTTCCGTTGTCCGACCGGCTGTCCGTCGGCAGGCTCTACTGGATTTGGAAACACAGACAGGAAATCAACAGTGGTCTTGAAATTTCGGACAAGGTCCGCCGGGTTTTCAGGATGATTGCCAATCCTCCCCTCGGAATCGCCAGGGAGATTGAAGCCATGATCACCGAAGGAAGCTGGACCTACGTCAGCGGCCAGTTTCAAGCGGAACTGCAGCGCGAACTCCTGAAGGAATTCGCGAAAACCGCGGTGGATCTCTATTCCGGTCGGCTCAAGTATTCGGATGCAGAGCTTCTCCAGGAAAAACTCTCGACGACGCTCGTCGACCTGAAGAGAGTATCGTCGCTGGATCCTGTCCGAATCCTGGTTGTTGGCCAGACAAGTGCAGGAAAATCGTCCGTCATTGATGCCTTGACCGACGGGTTCGCTCCGGAAATCGATCCACCTCCGACCACCCAGGGTCTGACGACCTACGAAGTGGCCATCGATGACGTCCGGTGCCACCTGATCGACACGCCCGGTTTCGATACAACAATGAAGACACAGAAGCGCGTGCTCTCGGAACTCACGCAATGTGACCTGGCAATCTGGATCCTGTGTGCAAACCGCCCGGCGCGCAAACCGGACCACGAACTGTTGGAAAGATTCAACCAGTGGTTCACCAGTCGCCCAAGACGGAGAAAGCCACTTGTCCTCACCGTCGCGACGGGCGTTGACCTGCTGCCGTTTTCTTCGCCGTGGCCATCGGACAACCGCAACCTTGAAGATCACGAATGCAAAATCGAAGAGGCGATGATCGCGATTGCCGACGACGTTGGAGAAGGAAAACCAAAACCGGTTCGCGCCAAAAAGCCCGTATGGAACATCGAAAAGGTCATTGCCGGAATCGAGTCCAGATTGCCTGACGCCATTCAGACACAACTGAACCGCCGTCGACTCGAAAAGGAAAGTTTCCGGGGTGATGTCCTTGATCAGCTGCGCCGCACGAAGAACGGAATGGGACAGTTGGCGAGAGTGCTCGGTTCCCGCTTTCTGAAGCGCTCAACTTCAATCCCGGACAAACCGACGGACCGTTGATGACAGGCTGGCCGACGGTTCATTGGCTTCCATCGGTTGGCCATCGTCATTTCACACATGTCATCAACCCTTGCGCAATCAGCCATTGATTCATGGGTTGACGGCTCGCCGCCTTCTCATGGGAATGAATTCCGATGACGTCCTTGACCCCTTCATTCACACGCGGTTCTGCAGGAAAACGAGGATGGTCGCCTTATCTGACCGATCCCGGGTCTGCCGGGACGGTTTCAACGAATGGAGCATGAACGACGGCTCGATTCCCCTGCCCTGCTATCGCAACTCCTTCACACCGTCGCCGAACGGTTACGTGCCAAATGTCCCACAAGGAATTTCATATTCGACTGAAATAGTTGACAAACTACCTTTTTGACGGCTCCCAATTTTCCGGGATGACTCAGGGTGCAGATTTGGGAGCGGGACACTTATGTCATCCTGCGGGTTGTGGTTCGAGAGTTCACACGCGCGCAAATCGCGGAAAGAGGCGAAATCACAGGGGTTTTCGATGCTCTCAGCCGCAATCAGCGGCGTTGCTTGGGCAATTGCCCGTCAACGGCCTCTGAAAGCTCCGGTTGATGATCTCGGAATCAGCAAGAATGCCGTCCCCTGCCAGAACTGACCCGTTGTGGGACATTTGGCACTTATGTTGGGTTAGGGCCAACTTGGGGGTACTGGGCCTCAGTTGAGCGACCACTGAAGCTGGCCAGAAACTATCCGGGCCGAAGCACCCAGGGCCAGCGGGTAGCTACCGGTGATGTGGCCGAAATCAGGTGAAAAATAGACCGGGCACCCGGTGCGCTCTGCGATCCTGTGCCTCAGCCAACTTTCGTTTTGCACACCCAACATCTCGGTAAAACGGCCGAGCACCACCGCCGAAGCACCAATGAGTAATCCACTGTCCAACAATTGGTTCCAGGCGGCCAGCAACCTCGTTTCGTACTCGTATGCATCCTCAAAAAATAGCACGTAGCCGGCCAGTGACTCCGGCATATAAGGGGTACCGACCAATCTGGTGATCACACTCAGGCAGCCCCCAAACAGGGTCCCCCTTACACCCTCTGCTGGAAGCTTATTCAGGGGTTGCACCGAAATCGACCCGGACCTGGGCCGGCCACTCACCAGCAGTGCCGACAACCGCTCGATATCAGTCTGCGTCCACAACGATGATCCCGGCATATTCGCATATAGTGCAGGCCACCCGAGTCGGGCATAGAGCGCCGACTGAAGTGCGCTCACGTCAGAAATTCCCACCAGCGGTCGCGGTGACACGCGCTCCAGGCCACCCCAGTCGAGCCGACTCAACAGATCGCTGGCGCCATTTCCTCCACATGCTGCCACCAGGTAGTCGTAGCCATCGCCGGTTAGGCCCTCACGCAGTTGTCTCAGCCGATCCGCTATTCCACCCATGCCCACACGGTCACCAGAATCGGCATCGTAGGGTTGGTAATCCACCTCGAGGCCAGCTGACCTCAGGGCCGCTAAATTCTGCGCGAGCAGGTCCTTATCCGGTGGACCGCTGGGCTCCAGCACCCGGATACGGATATTTCCGCGATCAACGTATCGCCGACTCATTTGCCGGTCTCTGACTTCGCAGTAACGGCGTTCGCCGACTGCTCCTGCCTGCGATGCAGCTCGGCCAGTGGAATATGGCAGCGGATCGCATGACCCAACTCCGTAGGCTGCCATGGTGGCGTCTCATTGTCACAGATATCGCCGATATGCCGGGGGCAACGTCGTTGGAAGGGACACCCTTTATCCGGGGGAAACAGGTCCGGTACATCCTTGGCCACGAGTCCCGGACCTGCATCCAGATCGGGCTCCGGTACCGCGCCGAGCAACACTTCGGTGTAGGGCTGGGAGGGAAAGCGATAGACGTTTTCAGATGGACCCATCTCACAAATCCTGCCTTGGTAGAGGACGGCCACGCGATCGGCTATGGCACGTACCACGGCCAGGTCATGCGACACGAAAATATAGGTTGTTCCCCGATCGGCCTGGAGTTGCTTCAACAGATCCAGGACCGCGGCTTGAACCGATACATCAAGTGCAGATGTCACCTCGTCGCACAGAACCAGGTCGGGGTTGGCGGCGAAGGCCCGCGCTACCGCGATCCGTTGCTTTTCTCCTCCGGACAACTGACTCGGCAGGCGCTCTAGATAATCTTCGCCAAGACGCACCCCCTCGAGCAAAGCTACGCTGTGCTCTCGCAATTGGTCTTTGCCAAGTCCAAAGTAGAGCCTCAGCGGTTGCGCTAGAATTTGCGCCACTGTGTGTCGGGGGTTGAGAGAGGCATCCGGATTCTGAAAAATAAGCTGAACCCGTCGAGACAGGTTCTTCGCTCGCTTGTCGACAGGGGTGTTCAGATTTTCGGCCTGCTCGAAAGTGATGGATCCGCTTCGCGGAGGCAAAAGGCCGGCGATGGCCCGAAGGATCGTCGACTTGCCGCTTCCGGACTCGCCGACCACCCCGACGACTTCCCCTCGGCGAATGGTCAAATCGATCTCTTCGACAGTTGGCCTCACCTCAGGATGCCGACCCAGAATCTGGTCAACGATACCGGGCTTGGCATAGCTGATTTCCACGTTGTCGAGTCGAAGGATGCTGTCCAATTGGTCCCTACTCGCCCCGCGGCGCCAATGCGGCGGTTCCGGTGGTGTGAGCTGCTCCACCCGGTCGTGGAAATGGCAGCGCACAAGCTCTCGCGAGGTCGTGGGCTCAAGCAATGGTCTTTCGTCCCTGCAACGTTGCTCCGCCATGGGACAGCGATCGGCAAATCCGCATCCTTGGCCAGCCCTGCCTGGCGGCGGAGGCCGTCCCGGCATCGAGGCAGGTACGACCGCCTCCTTCAACCTGGGAATTGACAAAAGCAGCCCACGGGCATAGGGATGTGCTGGCTGCTTCAACACCCGGCGTGCCGGACCATCGAGCACGAGTTCCCCTGCATACATGACGATTATGCGATTGCTGACTCGCGCAATGGCGCCCAGGTCGTGGCTGACATAGATCATCGCAGTCCCGGTCTCAGCCGCCAACTCACGCAACAACCCAAGGATATGGGCTTGAGTTGTGACGTCGAGACCGGTCGTCGGCTCATCGAGCAACAGAACTTCGGGCTCGCCCGCCAGCGCCATCGCGATGGCAACACGTTGTTGTTGACCGCCAGAGAGTTCGTGGGGATAGCGTTCCAGCATTTCCTCTGGTTGCGGCAAACGCACTTGAGACGCCAATTCGATAACACGCTCACGCTGTTGATCTATTGCGAGCTTTGAATGCAGCCTTACGGACTCGCCAATCTGCCGGCCGATTCTCAAGGTCGGAGTCAATGACTGGCCGGCATTCTGTGGAATCAGGGCAAGATTACCGCCGCGAATGTCCTCGAGAGCCCGTTCGTCCATGTTGAATACATTGACCCCACGAAAGAGGGATTCGCCCTCTAAGACCCGGATGCCACTTTTCAGATAACCCATCATGGCCAGGGCCATTGTGCTCTTGCCGCATCCTGACTCGCCAACCAACCCAATCGTCTCGCCCTCGCCAATCGCGAAATCGATGTTCCGCAGTATTGGCAGCGTGGCTCCCGCCTGGCTTGTATAGCCTACGCTCAAGTTCTTTACTTGGACGAGGGATTCACCCATTGCGAGAACTAGACTGGCGCCTTTTGGGCACGATCGATACCCAGGGTCTTGGCCAGTGCGTCGGCAAACAAATTGATCCCAATGATCAGCGAGCTGAGTGCCACGATGGGAGCCACCGCCGCCCACCATGCGATCGAAATGTAGCCTCGCGCATTGGAAATCATCAGGCCCCAGTCGGGCGTTGGCGGCGCTACACCAAACCCGAGAAATGATAACGAGCTGAACGTCAGCAGCATCCAAGACCAACGCATGGCGCCTTCAACCAGCAGAACATCGAGCACGTTCGGCAAAAGTTCCCGCCAAATAATTGTGGACCGACTTTCGCCGCGCGCTCGGGCAGCGGTCACGAAGTCGAGTGCCACCACATCGTGCGTCGCTGCGCGCGCCATACGTATAACCGGGACGCCGAAGAAAAACCCCAAAGTAAGAATCATCACACTGGGACCGAAACCGACTATGACAACGATCAAGAGCAAAACCAGAATCCATGGCAAGCAAAGAAACGCATCGACGAGACGCATAAGGAACTCGTCGAGCCATCCGCCAACGAAGCCAAGTAAAATTCCCAGCAATCCTCCCCATGTGATGGCGAGGACAGTGCCAACGGTTGTCACAAGTAACGCCTGTCGCCCCCCAAGCACGGAGCGAGTGAACACGTCGCGCCCGAGGTTATCGGTGCCGAACCAGTGCTCGGAGGAGGGCCCAACGAGGGTCAACTGTGCGCTCATCTCTTTGAAATCGTAGGGCGCGATTGCAGGCGACACGACCGCCAAGAGGACGTGGAAAGCCACGAGAATGAGACCTATGAGGCCAGAAGGCCGGGAGGCCACCGACAAGAGGACAGCTAGTGACCTAGCGAGCACACTCTTTTGGAGGTGCTTAAAGTTTGTCGTCGCCATCAGGGCTGCCTCGACCGCATCGTTCTAAGTCGTGGATTGGCTACAAAAGTCAACAAGTCGGCGAAGAGGTTCAGTCCGATATAAAGCGTTGCCAATATCAGGGCGATGGCCTGCACCGTGACAATGTCACGGAAGAAGATGGCCTGGACCATCAATCGACCAAGCCCGGGATAGTTGAACACTACTTCGATGACTACTGTGCCAGACAATAGCCATGCAATCATCAAGGCGACGAGATTGATGGTCGGCAACAGGGCGTTCGGTAACACGTGCCTGAACACTCTCTGCCAATAAGGCACGCCCTTCAGGTGCGCCATCTGGACGTAGTCGCTGGCCAACACATCGATTACGCTGGTACGTACCATGCGCAAAATGTGCGCCGACATGACAAGTGCGAGTGCGATGATCGGAAGGATGATGTCCGACAAAAACTCAAAAAGCAGTGCATCGGGTCGCGTAACCACGATTCCGGGGAGCCATCCGAGCCAGACGCTGAAAATCAGGATTAAGACGGTGGCGGTCACAAACTCCGGGATCGTCATGGCGAATATCGCCGTGGTGGATATCCATAGGTCGGGGGCGCGGTCCCGCCACAGGGCCGCGATGACACCGAGCAGGATGGCAAACGGAATTCCTACCAGCGACGCCGTAGCGCCGAGGATGACCGTGTTACGAAAACGGTTGCCGACCGTTTCGGAGACGGGTTTCTTATCCTTGAGCGAGACGCCGAAATCGCCCCTAACCGCGCCTCCGATCCATTCGACGTATCGTGTCACCGGTGGGCGGTTGACTCCAAAGTCCTCACGGCAATTTTCCAGCCTCTTTCCCTGGGCCGCCTGCCCCAGATAGGCGGTGCAAGCGTCGCCGGGCAGCGCTTCGAGCCCCGCGAAAATAACGACCGAGACGAGCATGATCGTTATAGCGCCAAGTGCCAACCTGCGCGCAATCAACCTAACCATTTCGACTCCTGATCACGGCCTTGCCATGGCCTGGAAACCAAGTTGAACTCAAGAAGTTCGAGGATCCATTCCCGACAGCGAGCGGTAGATAAGGCACCGGGTGGCGTCACCCGCAAAGTAACAGTCGGCGAGTCCGTGGCGGTTTTCGGAAACGTATATGTCAGGAGTTCAGTCGATGGAAATTCAGGCCTGAGCAGTAGCATTTCAGCCGGGCTCTCGCCTTGTTTCCAGCATCCCGGGCCCGGACCAAAGGCCCGGGCCAAAGCGACGTGGACTCCACTTACTATTGGACTGCAAGAGCATTACCTGTCGGTTAGTCGCTTACAGTTATTAGGTGGTAACGGACAGCATCTCCAACCACCGCTTGCATCCCGGAAACTCTGTCGGTCACTGCAATGGCCTGGTTCATGTGAAACGGAATGAAGTTTCCGCCTGTCTCGTAGATTATCCGCTGCAGTTGAGCGTACAGAGCCTTTCGTTTCTCGAAGTCGGGTTCCTGACCCGCCTGATCCAGCAAAGCGTCGAACTCCGCATTGTTGAAACGGGTTTCGTTCCACTGCGCACCACCCCTAAAGTCTGCATTTAGGATTTTGTCAGCGGGGTTTTGGCCCCACCTCGTTTGCGAGACTGGCAGCTTCAACCAGACTTCCGACCAGTATCCTTCCGCCGGGGCCACCACGATGTTGGCCCTGATCCCGGCCTCCGCAACTTGTTGCTGATAGGCCTCCGCCAGCGGAATGAAATAGGATTCAATGTTGCTGGTGACGATATCGAACTCGATGCCATCGGGATAGCCCGCTTCGGCGAGCAGCCGCTTGGCTTCTTCGATCTGCTGGGGGCATTCGATCGGCGTCCAATATTGATCGCCCGTCCACACCGGATGATCACAGGCAACTGTGCCGTTGCCGGGGCCAAGAACGAGGTCAATCAGGGCTTGGCGATCTGTTGCTATTCGCAGCGCCTTGCGCACGCGTGGGTCGGTGAAGGGCTCTGTGTCTGTCAGGAAAGCGATTCCCGTCCAAGCGCCTGTTTCAACGGTCAGCATTTTGTAATCTGGGTTGTTCTCGAAGAGCCGTCGACTTTCCCCAGTCATATCACTCCAGCCTAGCATGTCGATCTGGCCGGTTTGTAATGCTTGTACGCGCGCATTCGCATCCACGATGGCGATGACCTCGATCGTCTCGACACCGGGCGGGCCCTCCCAATAGTCGGGATTCGCCTTCAGAACGGTTGTGCCGTCAGGATCGTATGTATCCACCATAAATGGTCCGGTTCCGATACCGGTCGTCGAAATTGTATCCACCGAGCCTTCCGGAATTATCCGCAAGCGATAATCCTGCAGCGCTAACCCGAGATCCGGGTATGGTGCACTGAGGGTCATCTTGATAGTGAACGGGTCGAGGGCTTCTATCTTTTCGACCATCTTGACGACCGCCGCGGCGGTCGAATCGAATTCGGGGTCTTGTACGTGATCAAAGGTATAAATCACGTCGGCCGCATCGAAGTCAGACCCGTCGTGGAATTTGACCCCTTCACGCAACTTGAAGATCCATTCGGTCGTGTCGTCGTTCGAAGACCACTCAGTCGCCAGATCCGCATCTGGCTTTCCGCCTTCGCCGGGCCTGATCAAGCGGCTCATCGTCTTCTCTGTTACTTGAAAGAAGCGATTTTCTGACGCTGGGTCGAGGTCTAACCCTTTAAATCCACCGTAGTGGGATTGGCGAAATGTTCCGTCCGACGCGTGGACTAGCGTTATCGACATCGCCGCGACGATGACCGTTCCGAGAAATACATTCAGACTCTTCATTGTTCTTCCCTCCCATTCGTAGCCGAAAGCAGTATACCACAAGCGACTTTTGCCTTCAAACTGGACGTCTTGTTGACTTGTATTCGGGGGAGAGGTGGCCCGCTTCAGGTGAATTGATAAGGTAATTGGGTAACTGCTCACCCCTTGGTTCAGGTGTGCCCCCTTGCGTGGCGTGACTGGTTTGTCGCGAGCCGGGCGAACGGTTCTTCCTTCTGCAGGGACCGCATTTGACAACATAGCATCCGACGCCTGTCCGGGGGTCATGCGTTGATTCGGGCAGGCGGAGAGGCTTCTGCGGTGACTGCATGGTTCGGCTCCAAGGCCACGTCCGGTCTCAGCCAGGCGATCATCGCGGCGATGCCGCCTCATGACGTGTACATCGAGCCGTTCCTTGGGGGCGGCGCCATCATGAAGCGCAAGCCGCCCGCGATCCGCAACATCGGCATCGATCTCGATCTCCGCGCTTTGGGGGGCTTCGACGGCGACGGCGCTTTGGAGTTGCGCCACGGATGCGCCCTGCGCTTTCTCGAGGCATTCCCGTTCCTGGGCCGCGAGCTGGTCTGCTGCGACCCGCCCTGCCTGCAGGCGACCCGGCGGTCCGAGCGCCGCTACCGTCACGATTTCGACGACGCGGCGCATGTGGCGCTGCTGACGCTTCTGAAGTCGCTGGACTGCCAGGTCATGATCTCCGGATACCCGTCCCGGCTCTACCAGACGCACCTTGCCGGCTGGCGCTCGATGTCGCTGCAGGTCAACAACCAGGCGGCGGTGGTCACCGAGACCGTCTGGTTCAACTTCGAGCCCGACCGGCTGCACTGGGCCCGGTTCGCCGGCAGGGACTTCACCCATCGCCAGATGGTCAAACGCAAGGCGGAGAACTGGGGCCGACGCGCACAACCTGCATGAGCGCCTCCTGAAGCACGAGGAATCCGTGCTGCGCTTCATGAGCGACCCGGACGTCAGCTTCACCAACAATGCCGGAGAGCGGAAGATCAGGATGCGTAGGTCAAGATAAAGGTGTCCGGGTGCTTCCGGACACGGCATCACGCCGAGGCCTGGTGCCGGATCTCAAGCGGCCTGAGCTCGATGGCCGCGCTCGGATACAATCCCCTCGTCGCCATCCAGATCGCGCTTGCAGGAAAGGCCGCAGACATGATCAAGTTGCACTACGCCGAATCTGCTCCCAAGAAGGGGTGAGCAGTTACGTAATTGGTTGCTCCAGTTTTCGATCGGGGAGATAAGCGATGCTGCAGAAACGCCAAATTGTGCACTACAAAGAGAATGGCTACCTTGTCGTCGAAAACGCAGTTAAAGGCGAGACGCTCAACGAGCTGCGCCGCGTCACCGACGCGTTTCTCGAGCAGGCTCGTTCGGTGAGCACCAGCAACGATGTTTTCGACCTGGCCGAAGGTCACACGGCAGAGCAGCCCAAGGTAAACCGTATCAGGGTTCCGGACAGACAGCATCCGGCCTATTCGGCGATGATGCGGTCCTCAACCGTGCTCGACATCGTTGCTGATCTAATTGGACCGAACATCCGATTCGACCACTCCAAGCTGAACTGTAAACCGGCCAGCGGCGGCGCCACCATTGAATGGCACCAAGACTGGGCATTCTACCCCCAGACCAACGACGACATGCTTTCCATTAACGTAATGCTCGACGACTGCGCGGCGGAAAACGGTCCGTTAAGCGTTATTCCCGGCTCGCACATGGGACCCATCTTCGACCACCATGACGATGGCTGGTTCGTCGGCGCGATCAACCCAGAGGTCGCCGGCTTCGACGCCTCCTCGGCGGTAGCCCTCACCGGGCCCGCGGGCTCCATTACCGTCCATCACGTGCGGGCAGTGCACGGTTCGTCAGAAAGCCGGAGCGGACGACCTCGCTCACTGTTGAACTTGAACTATGCCGCGGCGGACACCTGGCCTTTGCTAACACCCGAAAGATCCGTGCCGCTGACAGAAGACCCCGACGCGTTCGAATCCTTGATTGTGCGTGGCGAAGCGACGATCGTACCGCGCCTCGCCAATGTGCCGGTGCGTTTGCCGGTGCCCGGCGCAAGACTCGGATCAATCTTTCAGCAACAGGGTGCGTTCATCGGCCGCTCCTTCGGGGCCGAGGAGTAGCGAGGCTTTGCCCTCGGATCGAAAGTGATAGGTCGGATCCTCGCCCTCAACCGAATCGAAGCACTCGGTTCCTCTAAGCTCGCGTCCGCGGACAATGCCCAATTCTGGCATTCAATCCGAGGTACATCGGTATGAAAAAGGAACTGCATTTTGAGCGCGCCGAATTTGCGGCGCGCTTGACGGCTGTAAAAGAAGCGATGGCCAAAAGAGGAATCAATATATTGCTTCTCTCGGAGCCCCCGAACCAAAATTATCTGACCGGCTACAACGCTTATTCGTTCTACACGCCACAAATGGTGATCGTCGCGCTCCATCACGACGAACCCATCTGGATCGGGCGTTTCATGGACCGCGTCTCTGCAGTAAGGACTACCTATCTTTCGGATGACAATATCAGATCTTACGAAGACGAATATGTCCAGTCGGCTGCTGGCTTGTCCGCGTACGACATTATGGCCGACGTGGTAAAAGAAATTGGCGGCCAAAAGGTGAAAATCGGCGTAGAGATGGGAGGCTACTACTATTCCGCGCGTGCACACGCCGATCTCGCCCGAGCTCTTCCGCTCGCTGAATTTGTAGACTCGGATCTACTGGTGAATTGGATCCGAATTGTGAAAAGCCCGGCCGAACTATCTCTCATGCGACAGGCCGGCCGAATCGCCGATGCCGCGATACAGCGGGCCGTCGATACAATCGAACCCGGAGTCCGCGAATGTGATCTCGCCGCCGCCATCTATCACCAGCAAGTGTCTGGCACGCCTGAATTCGGGGGAAGCTATGACTGCTCGCAGCTGATGCTCGGCGTTGGAGGGAGGGCCCTCGAGCCACATCCGGCGTGGACCGACGAGCCGCTGCCGGCTTCAACAACGGTCTATATCGAAGTTCACGGAAATCGGCTCCGCTACCAGGTCAATCTAGGTCGCACGATCTCGGTCGGACAACCTTCCCCCGCCTACCGTGAGCTCTCTGACATCGCGATCGAAGCTCTGAATGCGGGACTCGAGAGTATTCGCCCCGGTCGCACATGCTCGGAGGTCAATGCCTTCTTTCGGCAATCGCTCGCCCGACACGGCCTCGAGAAAGAGTCGAGGCTCGGTTATTCCATCGGAATTGGCTATCCGCCCGCGGTCGGTGAACGAACGGCCAGTTTGCGCAAGGGAGACGAAACGGTTCTTGAGCCGGGCATGTGTTTCCATATGATGCCTGGCCTGTGGCTGGACGATGTCAGTGTCGCAATCACGCAATCCTTCGCAGTCACTGAGAGTGGCCATGAGGCCCTGTGTTCGACGCCGCGCACTCTTTTCGTCAAGTAGTCGAAGGAAAGCCGGGGCTGTTGATTTTTGGCTTTGGCGACTGTTCCCCTGCCACCCGCTGTGCAGAGACGAACGCTGGCCAGCACGACGGCCGCATGTTTTGCCGGCGAAACAAGCAAAGTCAGCTCAGAAAGTCTCTCGTAGCCTCTACGAAAATGGCGATGCCGACCGGCAACGCCGATTCATCAATATTGAGTCGCGGGTGATGCAGCGGATAGGGTTCGGCATCATTTTTGGCACATACGCCGAGCCGAAACATCGCACCCGGTAGCTTCTGAGTATAAAACGCGAAGTCCTCGCTGCCCATGCTCCCGACAGGCAGTTCGATAATCTTGTCAGCACCAACTACCCTGGCTGCGGCGCGGCGAGTCAATTCGTTCACCGATGGATCGTTCTCCAACACCGGCTCGCCGTAATTGATGTCGAGCTCAACGCTCGCACCGTGGGCGGCGGCAATCGACCGCGCGGTGTTCAAAATGAGTTTGGGCACCGACTCTCGCAGTCGCTCGGAGAGCACGCGGGCGGTGCCTTCGATGATGGTCTGCTCGGCAATGATATTTTTTGCGGTGCCGCCGTGGATCTTGCCCAGCGTCAATACGAAAGGCTCCATCGGGTTCACCTGCCGGCTTGCGATGGACTGAAGCACCTGCACTATGCAGGCGGCGATGTAGATGCTGTCGATGCCGCGTTCCGGTCGGGCGGCGTGCGCACTTCGCCCCTTAACCAACAACGTGAATTCAATGCCACCCGCCAGCATCGCGCCATCGTTTATGCCAATGCAGCCGGCTTCGATATCCGGATCGATATGCAGCGCAAGCGCAGCATCGGCATCGTCGAGCACGCCGTCTGCTACTATCGCCCGCCCGCCAAGGGGTTCGGCCTCCTCGGCGGGCTGGAATACGCATCGAACGCATCCTTGCAATTGCTGACGCGCGTCGTACAACATCATCGCCGCCCCCAGTAGCATTGCAGTGTGCGCGTCATGCCCACAGGCGTGCATGACACCGTCGTGGGCAGAGGCAAAGTCGAGGTCAGGGCGATCTTCCTGAATGGGCAAGGCGTCCATGTCGGCGCGCAGCACCAGGCGTTTACCCGGGCTTGCTCCTTCAATGTCGACTACCAATCCCGTTCCCGCCACATGCTGAATGTTCTCCAGCCCGCCCTTCCGAAGCTCGCGCTCGACCAACTTCTGCGTTGCGTGTTCTTGATTCGACAACTCCGGGTATTGATGAATTCTGCGCCGAATCTCGATCACTTTCGCAGTCAACGAATTGGATACTTTGGCTGGCGGTTGGATCATGTCTTTGGCCTGGAATAGGTATCCCTAAGAGGGCGCGAATCTAGGTTCTGCTAGGGAATGATGATGAGCTCGCGCGGACTCTTGGTCAAGTTTTCATGTCCGGAATCAGTGACGACAAAGGTCTGGGTAATTGTCACGCCGGTGCCTTCAATCCAGAGCCCCCCCATCATATGGAAAACCATGCCCCGCTTGAGCTCTGTGGTGTCGCCTTTGCGCAGGCTGGCGGTGCGCTCGCCCCAGGTCGGCGCGAAAGCGATGCCGGTTGGATAGCCGAGCCGTGCCTCCTTTTCGAGACCCCACTGGGCGAGAGTATTTCGCCACGTCGCCTCGACCGCCTCGCAGGATGCTCCTGGCTTGACGACATCCAGCGCCGCATGAACACCAGCCGCGACGCGTTCCGCCAGGTCGCGATAGGATTGGGGTGGGGCACCGAGATAGAAAGTCCGGCTGATCGGCGCATGGTACCGGTGGCAAACACCGGCCATCTCGATGTTCACTGGGACGTTGTTGCCGAGTTTCTGGTCGTTCCAGGCCGGATGCGGTTCGTTGGCACGCGCACCGGCGCAAATCATCGGCGCGCCCGAGCTCGGCATGCCTCCGTGGCGCTCAGTGCCCTTGAGCTGCACTTCGACGATGGCCGAGGCGAGGTCGCACTCGCGTATGTCCGGGTGCGCGGCGCGTGCCGCAGCCGCGACCATGCGATCGGTCGTTTCGCCAGCAGCACGCATGTACTCAAGTTCCTGCTTGCTCTTGACGATGCGGACCCAGTTGACCAGAAGCTCGGCGTCTTGGAAACGTGCTTTGGGCAACGCCTTTTGCAGTTCGGAGTGGTTGCGGGCGCTGTAGTAAGGTGCGCCCATCTCCACCCCGATCGACGCGTGGCTCCATCCTTTATTGGCGATCAGATTGCCAATGAAGGTCATAGGGTGGCGCTCGGTCGACTGCACGTAATGGTCGGGATAGGGCACGATGTGATCAGACGGTAGGTAGGTCGTACTTTGGGCGGTGACGGCGTCCATGAACCGCCCGGTCCAGATCGGTAAATCCAGATGGAGGGCAACGACCACCGCCTGCGGAACGTAATAGGAATAAGCGTCGAAGCCAGTCAGATAATACATGTTGGGCGGCTCGGTGACGACCAGCACATCGATCTTCTCGGCGCACATGCGCTCCTTCACTGCCGTCAACCGCGCCGCGTATTCGGCGCGTTCGAAATGCAGAACGCTTACTCTGGCCACGATGTCAGGGTCCATGTTCCCCGGGCGGTTTTGCAGCGCACCGGGAAACGCGGTGCCACGTTCTCAAGCTCTGGAATGTCGTGTGACCCTGCCATCTCTCGCTTTCTCCTCTTCCTTAGTTAATAACCTTGCCTTAAATCGACAACGTTACGCAGTGACTTATTGTCGAGGAATCGCTGCAGGTTGTCGCCAAAAATCTTAAATGCGCGTGCGTCGTAGTTGCTCGGATAACCGGCAGAATGGGGGGTGACGATGACGTTAGGCATCGACCAAAGTGGACTGTCGGCTGGGAGTGGTTCGCGCTCAAACACGTCGAGCAAGGCGCCAGCGATGGTGCCCGCCCGAAGTGCATCGATGAGCTCGCCTTCCACACATACCGAGCCTCGGGCAATGTTGACCAGAAAGGCCGTGTCGCCCATTAGCCGAAGCTGCTCGCGACCAATTAGACCTGTGGTTTCTGGAACCTGAGGAACGGCGAGGACAACAAAGTCAGAAAGTTGTAGAAGTTCCTCGAGGCCAGTTGGCGGGAAGAGCCTGTCGACGCCAGCCACAGACTGGGTTACATCTCGTTTCGAGCCGACCACCGTCATGCCGGCGCCTTTGGCACGGTGGGCTATGGCTGTGCCAATCGAGCCGAGCCCGATCACTCCGAGCACACGTTCCGCGAGGGGAGCGACGCCTCGTGCATGCCATTCCCTGCGAGTTTGCTCCCGCATGAACCGCGGGAAGTCCCAGTGCATCATTGTTATACCCGCCATTACGAAGTCGGCGGCGACTTCGCCATGCATACCTCGCGCACTGGTAACGGTGAGGTCGCCGACGCGGTCGCGGATCGGAAAGATTGAGTCGACGCCCGCGTTGGTGCTTTGAAACCAGCGCAGCCGACGCGCCTTGTCGAAGACTTCGACAGGAAAATGTTGAGCTAGGAGAACGTCGGCCTCTGCCACGTAACGATCGAGCGACGCCGCATCGTTGGCACTCAGGACGCGCAGAGCGGGAAAGCGCTCGCGGACCCACGCCGAATAGCGTTCATCGTGTTGAGGGCCGGGAAAATAGACAAGGACAGTTACGGCATCGCCAGGGGCGGTCGTGGAAGTTTGCGTCATAACCAGCTTATCCTTGCACAATCTCTGACAATTTTCTAGGCGGCTATGTACCCAAATGTTGACCATTTCGCATGATCTGTCAGTTCTTGGCGAAAGCAATCCCAAAGGAGTTCGAGGCATGAGCGGCGACTGACACGACATGAGCGACGCGGAATGGGAAATCCTCCGCTCGGTGCTTTCCCACAAGCACCAGGGCCCGGAACGGGTGCATGACCGGAGGGTGATGAACGGCATCTTCTTCGTGCTTCGCACCGGGACGCCGTGGCGCGACCTGCCGGAGCGGTACGGTCCGTACACGACCTGCTTCAACCGCTACAACCGGTGGAGCAGGAACGGCACCTGGGCGGCGATCATGGAGAAGCTTCAAAGGCTTGCGGGCGATGACGACGGGGGCGACGACGGCCCGCCCGGCTCGGTTCGCCTGCGCATGGTGGACTCCTCGTCGGTGCGCGTCCACCAGCACGGCGCCGGGGCGCCCCGGGACGGCGCGCCACCGCAGGTCGGGCTGAGCCGCGGCGGACGGACGACGAAGGTCCCTCTCGGCATCGACGGGAACGAGATGGTGAAGACCGTGTTCCTGACCCCGGGCCAGGCAGCCGACTGCGCGCAGACGGTGGCGCTTCTCGCCGGGCTCGGGCATGACGAGACGGCGGGAGCAACCGCGGCCATTCCGTCGAGGTCCAGCCGGAAGTTGCCGCGGCCGCTCAATCGGGAGACCTACAGGATGCGCAATCTCGTCGAACGGATCTTTGGCAAGATCAAGGAGTTCCGCAGGATCGCCACGCGCTACGACAAGACCGCCCGCAACTTCCTGTCCGCCGTCCATCTGGTTGCCAGCCGGTTCCTGCTCCGCAGGATCGCAAACCAGTCATTTGAGTCCACGCCCTGAGATACACTAAGATACGCCGCGGTCGATGGGGCGTGACAGGCCGCAGTTGTTGTACCCCGAGTTGCGCGAGAACGATGTTCGGCCAAAACTTCGCGCTCTGGAGTGCGATCTTACCATTGAGACGTTGGCCATGCCGGAGGTAGTGGGACAGTGCTCTCTGAATACGGTATGCGAAAGCTCGTAAATCGGCGCGAAGGCTGTCGGCCATGAGCGGTGCGGAGGCCGAGCGATGAGCGACACCGAACTTTGTTATCTTTCGGCGACCGAGGCGATCGCAGGTTTCAGGCGGCGCAAACTTTCGCCCGTCGAGCTAATGCGGGCGATCATTGCACGGGCGGAAGCGGTCGAGCCCCAGGTCAACGCCTTTGCCAACACCTATTTCGACGAGGCGCTGGAACAGGCGAGCCGCGCCGAGGCCAAATACATGAAGGGGCGTGCCCGTGCGCTCGAGGGCCTGCCGCTCGCCGTCAAGGACATAACCGCGATCAAGGGCCGTGTGACCACCAAGGGCTCGCTGATCTACAAGGACTGCGTTGACGACCATACCAATCCCGCCATCGAGCGCCTGCTGCGGGCCGGCGCCATCCTTCATGCCCGATCGACGACTCCCGAGTTCGGCATTGACTGGGTAACGACCTCGCGTCTGCACGGTACGACGCGCAACCCATGGGATACCCGCTACACCTGCGGCGGTTCGTCTGGCGGCTCGGCTGCAGCGCTGGCGGCCGGTACAACAACGCTGGCCACCGGCTCGGATAACGCCGGATCACTGCGCGTGCCGGCGGCCTGTTGCGGTATCATTGGCTACCGGGCACCACATGGGCGGATTCCGTCGGACCCACCCTTCAATCTCGAAATGTACAGCACTGTGGGGCCAATGACGCGCACGGTCGCCGACTGTGCACTGATGCAGAACGTCATGGCCGGACCTCACTCGCTGGACAACGCGGCGATTCGGCCCAAACTCCGTATCCCCCGGCGACTGGGGGGTATCGAGGGCTGGCGCATCGCTTATTCCCTCGACCTCGGCTTCCGCGAAGTCGCGCCCGAGGTCAAGTCATTGACGCTGGCCGCGCTTGATGCACTTCGCCGCAAGGGGGCGGAAATCGAAGAGGTCGAACTGGGCTGGACCGAACGGCTCACAAGCGTGGCGATGCGCTATTTGGTGCTGGTTTCCAGTGGTTCACCAACTCGCAATCTGGACAAACAGGCGGACATGCTCTGCGACTACACGCGCTATTACATGGAGAACCGCCCTTCGGTCACGGGAAAGGCGCTTTACGAGGCTTTCGATCTTGCCAACAAAATGCAGTCGACACTCGGCCCTATTCTTGAGCGCTGCCACGCGTTCATCTGCCCAACCAACGCGACCCAGGCCGTGCCCGCTGAGTTGAAACCTTGGGACAAGGACTTAACCATCAACGGCAAGTTGGTCATGCCTAACTATGGATGGGTGCTGACCCACCCATTTAACATGTTGGGCCGATTGCCAGTTCTGGCTGTGCCGTCCGGCATCGACGAGAATGGCCTGCCCAGCGGCGTTCAGATCGTCGCTCGCGCTTTCGACGACGTGCGTGCCTTCCGCGTCGCCTCGGCGCTCGAACGCGCCCGCCCCTGGCTCGACACACCGGATCGCCGGCCGCGCATTTGCGATGTTTGAAATGCAGTTTGGTGGCCCTTTCTTCCTGGAGATATGCTGCCAGCCAACGACTGAGGATGCCGATATGAGAATCCAGTCATCACCTTTCAGCAAGCGAAAGTTCCGCTGATGGATCAATCGCCTCCCACGTCGGCCGAAGTGGTCATTGTTGGCGGTGGCGTTGTAGGCAGCAGCATCGCTTATCACTTGTCTAAGCTCGGAGTGACAGACATAGTTCTATTGGAGCGCGGCAAGCTCACTTCCGGCACGACCTGGCATGCAGCCGGCCTGATAATGCAACTTCGGTCGAGCCACACCTTGACCGAACTTTCCCGATACAACGTGCAGCTCTACGGATGTTTGGAGGCAGAGACAGGACAAGCGACGGGAATCAAGCAGAACGGCTCCCTCAGCGTGGCACGTACCAAGGATCGCATGCACGAGACAAAACGCTTGGCCACGATCGCCAAGAGCTACGATATCGAGGCACATCTAATTGGGCCGAAAGAGGCGAAGGACCTTTACCCGGCGATGAACCAGGAGATCATCGAAGGGGGGATCTACGTCCCGGAGGACTGCCAGACCAACCCGGTGGACACAACTACGTCTCTGATCGCCGGGGCCAAGCAACGTGGCACAAAAGTGTTCGAAGGCACGCCGGTCAGCGGGCTTCAGTATCTTGCATCTCGGAATTATCGGGTGGAGACACCTTCGGGCGAAATCAAATGCCAAACTCTGATCCTTTGCTCCGGGCTGTGGACTCGCGATCTGGCGGCGCAGTTGGGAATTCATGTGCCGCTTTACCCTTGCGAGCACATGTACGTCGTCACGGAACCACTCGAATTCGTCGAGCCGACTCTGCCGGTTCTCCGAGATCCCGACGGTTACATCTACATCAAGGAAGATGCGGGCAAGCTGCTCGTGGGCTCCTTCGAGCCGCAAGGAAAACCCTTGCCCATGGAAAAGTTGCCCTTTGACGCGCAATTCATCGAGTTGCAAGAGGATTGGGGCCACTTCGAGCTGCCCTTCACAAAAGCGACGGAAATCCTACCGCCTCTGGAACATGCCGGCATTGGCAAGTTCCTAAATGGCCCAGAGAGCTTCACGCCGGATTTGCTGTTCGTGCTCGGCGAGGCGCCAGGATGTCCGAATTGTTTCGTCGCCGCGGGGTTCAACTCCGAAGGCGTTGAGTTCGCCCCCGCCGCAGGCCGGGCGCTCGCCGAATGGATCGTTGAGGGTGACCCGACGATGGACCTGTCCATGGTCGATATCGCCCGCTTTGCTCCGTTCCAGACCAACCGGAGCTACCTTCACAACAGGGCCGGTGAATCGCTCGGGTTGCATTACAAGATGCATTGGCCCCACAAGCAACGTGAGGCCTCGCGGCCGGTGCGGAAAAGCCCGATCCACGATCGTCTCGCGGCGCGTAACGCCTGCTTTGGCGAGGCAATGGGCTGGGAACGCCCCCTTTGGTTCGCGCCGGAAGGTGTCGACGCGAAGAATATTTACTCGTACCAACGCCCGAATTGGTTCGCATACACGGCCGAAGAGTGCCGTGCTGCCCGGGAAGGGGTTGTCGTTTTCGATCAGACCTCATTCGGAAAACATCTGATCCAGGGACGCAGCGCTTGCGCATTCCTCCAAAGGTTATGCACGGGCAACGTGGACATTCCGGTGGGTAAGCTGGTGTACACGCACATGCTGAACCGCCGCGGTGGCATCGAAACCGACATCACCGTCAACCGTCTCGCCGAAGACCGATATCTGATTGTCTCGTCAGCGACGACGCAGGCCCGCGACAAGGCTTGGATTGGAAAGCACATATCCCGAGAAGACCAGGTGACGCTGGTGGATGTCACTTCCGCCTATTCCGTGCTATCGGTGCAGGGTCCGACATCGCGGGATTTGTTGGGCCGGGTCACCGACGCCGATCTCTCCGACGGTGCGTTTCCGTTTGCGACGTCGCAGGAGATAGACATTGGATATGGGAGAGCGCTCGCCAACCGCCTGACATATATCGGCGAGTTGGGATGGGAGTTGCATATACCGAGCGAATTCACGCAGAGTGTCTTCGACGCCTTGTGTGAAGCCGGCCAAGCATTCGACCTGCGCCAGGCCGGATATCACGCCCTGGAACACCTCCGTTCTGAGCGCGCCTATCGCGAGTACGGGCTCGATCTCACCCCGGTGGACACCCCGTATGAAGCAGGCTTGGGTTTCACTGTGAAGTTGGACAAGCCTGGTGGCTTCATCGGGCGCGAGGCAATTGCGGCGCAACTTGGAAAGCCACTCAACAAGCGTATGGTGATGTTCAAGCTGACCGATCCCGAGCCGGTCCTGTTCCACGATGAGCTCATTCGCATGGACGGTGAGAATGTTGGCTACATCAGTTCGGGTGCCTACAGTTTCACGCTTGGGCATTCCGTTGGCATGGGCTACGTCCATCACCCGGAGGGCGTCACCAAAGACCTCGTGGAAAGCGGTGAATTCGAGATCGAGATCGCTTGCGAGCGATATCCCGCGGACGCTGCACTTCGGGCATTCTACGATCCGAAGAGCGAACGTACAAATATGTGAGGCCGTTAATTGAAGGCCATTTGCAGTAATTCGCTTTGGCTCAGTATACAAATCGTATGCGTTCATGGTATGTTCCTGCGCGAAGCAGGAGACTGGAGAGCACCGCCTATCTCGGGTAGAATCTTATCTCGGGTTGGAGTCGTGTGGTCACGACAAGCCGTCTGAATCCATGCGGGATTCAGACGGCTTGCGTTCTCTTAGCCCGACATAAGCCGGTGACCGTCAGAGGCTGCTCGGGAAGGCGAGAAGACTGTCGGGCGGCTGGTACCGTCCCGGATCGCCCGTTCGTGGCGACGTCATCGCGAGTGCCTGCTCCTTCATGGCGAGCGTCGCCTCGACATAGATCTGGATGGTTTCGGCCCGCTCGTGCCCGAGCCAGAGAGCGATCACCGACCGGTGGACACCGACCTGCATGAGGTCCATCGCCGAGGTGTGGCAGCACGTGTACGGTCACCTTCTTACCGACCAGTGACGGGCACCGCTTCGCGGCCATGTCCCGATGCTTTTTAAGCAGGTACTGGACACCGTCCACGCCGAGCCGGTTGCCCCTGGTGCTGGGAAAGAGTACGCCGTCCGATCCCCGTGGCGGCTCCTGCAGCCACCTTCTCAGCACGGCCCTGGTCGGCTTGGCCAGGGGAGTGCAGCGTTCCTGGCGGCCCTTGCCGACGACACGCAGGTGACGGCCGTCGGCCCCGGCGAAGTCGTCGCGCGTCAGCCCCGTCTTCTCGGACAGCCAGAAACCGGTCTGCACGGCGGTGAAGATGAACGCGTGGTCGCGCCGTCCCGACCAGGTGCTCCTGTCCGGCGCCGCGAGCAGGACGTCGACCTCGTCACGCGGGAGAAAGCCGGCCTGCCTGCGCGTGCATCGCTTTGACGGGATGGCGAGAACCCTCTGGGGTATGTTCGGGATACGTGTAAATTGTTGTCATAGCGTTCAGCCAGCCTCATGTCGCCAATTGTAGCGAACGTGGCTTCAACGGCACGGGCAGATGCTCCATCTCCAGAATTAACCGGCCAAATCGCCGGATGTGCTCCCTTGTGCAGGGGCTGAGGCAGGCGACGTGCAGCTGTGTTGCTGGATATCCTTCAGCGACCAGGTTTTCGAGGATGTCTGTCAGATCGGCCACGTTGTGGAGCATGATCGCGTTGGCAACGAGATTCATGTACTTGATCTGCTTGTTCTGTTCGACGGGATCACCGCTCTTGATGACGCTGCCGCCGAAACCGGTCCAGTCCGGAAAGGCGTTGTACGACTCGATCTTGGTGGTTTCGGCTCGAACGGTCTGCCGGAATTCGACCTCGGAGACGTCCCGTAGCAGGATGAGCGTGCGCACGACACGCCCGAGTTCCCGGAACGCCTTCGAGAGCCTGTTCCTGCGGTTGTGGCTGCCAGGCTTGCGTAACAGCATGAATGGCAGGACGGTCCCTGCCTGTATTGACAGGATGGCCTGCATCATGTCGCGGTGGTGATCTTCGATGAGAGCCCAGTCAATCACACCGCCGAAAAGCGCGTCGATGTGCCAGTACCTGACATGCCGCGTGGGTCGGCAGAACATGACGTCGTTCCAGTTCCGCATGCGTGGGAACAGATTGATGCGGAGCAGATGTGCCACGCCGAACGCAGGTTCGCTCTGGCCGTGAGTGTCGGCGTGAACCGTGTCAGGCTGGAGCTTGGAAACGTTCAGCAGCAATCCGTCGAGCATGTAGACGGCTTCCCTGACACCTTCGCCGAACGCAGACCAACATTGTGCCTTCGCGCCTACAAAACGCCCCTACTGTTCAGCCGCGAGAATTCGTCCATGGGCTGACAATCTTTGTAGCGTGGTGGGCTCATGGCCTCGGCGTAGCCGAAAGACTCGCGGTCAGCGAGCACGTTTGCACATAACGCCCCGGCTGCGCAGGCCGCCATCGTCCCGAAGCCGGAGAGATTAGAGGCCTGACGGAGGTTTTCAATGCGCAAGCGGAGAGGACGCGTACGGCGATGCGTCAGCAGACAGTGCGAGGTGTTGGTTCCTCGACGGCATTGGCTATCGAGAGTTTTGCACCCGAGAAGGCCGAGTTCCCTTATGGCCGAGCAAAGTCGTGTGGCATGGCATAGTCTTGCATTCGTTGCGCTGCGTAAGCACTTCCAATGTCCACAACGTGAACTCCAATTCCCAGATCAACGCGAAGATTGGGGCGCATGACAATCGTGAGTCCATCTTTCGCAACGGTCAGGATGAGCCTGCAAGAGCAGGCTACTCAATTTGGTAATTCAAAATTGTCTCATTCCCGGCAACGCTCACACTGAACATCTCGGCTTGGCGAGTGGTACCCATAGTCCACAACTCGATCCGACCACAATGGGAGTGAGAATAGCTTCCGTTTCTGTCCTGTTGAGAGATTTGCTTTTGCAATCAGTAAATGGGAGTTTCACCTTGTGAAGAGGTGCCAGATTCAGAGTGGCGCGGCATTTGTCGTCCTCGGCTAACGAGGTTGTGTCTAGACGGATCTTCATCGCGGGATTTCAGAAAAATCCCTGTCGATCAGCATGATA
>JAPPHA010000040.1 GCA_028874915.1 Paracoccaceae bacterium | reverse complement strand
TTGCCGCGTAGCTTGGCCGCGAAGCCGTCGTCTTCAGGCGACGGAGTGTTCACGAGGGGGAGCAAGATTCGCCTGTCCATGTTCGATGACAGGCTGGAAATCCAATCGCCCGGCTCCCTTCCGAACAATCTGACGGTCGAGAGCATGGCCTCACGCCAGTCCACCCGCAACGAAGCCCTGACCTCCGTATTTGCGCGGATGCCTGTCGGAGGGACTCGTGGCGGCGGAGACAGGCATTACTACATGGAGCGTCGTGGCGACGGTGTGCTCATTATCCAACGCGAGACTTGGGAGCTGTGCGGAAAGTATCCCGAATACGAGGTTATTGACGATTCAGAGGTCCTTCTTGTCATTCCCGCGGCGACACAAGAACAGAGTCCCGCTCGCACCGTCATCTCCGTGCGGTCCGGTAGCCGCTCCTTGCCTGGTGCCGATCTCCTTCTTCTGTTCCCGAACAAGACCTGGAAGCGAGCCACCACGGACGAGCAAGGAGAAGCAGAGGTTGATCTGCACACGACCCAACTGCCCATGACCGTGTTCGCATCAGCGCCGGGACGTGCTGCACATCTGGAGCGGAGTTGGATACCGAGCAAACGAGCGCTCGCGATTAATCTTGAGCCCTTGCCGAGGGGAGGAAGCGTTACTTTTCCGGAGGCGACCGGTCATGTTCCGGGACTGAAGGGCAGGCTCAATCCCTTACGCGACCCCCATGACCGAACCTATC
Organism: Paracoccaceae bacterium; assembly: GCA_028874915.1. GTDB lineage: Bacteria > Pseudomonadota > Alphaproteobacteria > Rhodobacterales > Rhodobacteraceae > JAPPHA01. The sequence continues at coordinate 40,585 of JAPPHA010000040.1, read as the reverse complement.
TCTACGCGTCGAACATTGCGATTGACGAAGGCAGACAACAGCCTGTTCAATTCGTTCCCGGCGAGGCACTGCAGTTGACCGATGCGGAAGGGACGGAACTGCGCGTGCGGATCGTCGAAATCATCGGCCGGTCAGCACTTGTGGAATACGTCGACGCTCGGCGAAGAAGCCAATGAACAACCGTTCATTTCTGAACGACAACCGACAATACTCACGAACGCTTTTTCAAGGAGATTCAGCGAATGGCCAATAGTACGCGCCAGTAAGTGTTCGAAGGCATGTAAGTGCTGCCGGATGCGCTTGTCCCGGGACAATTTGCGTATGCCGAAAGCAGTGATGACGGCAGCCGGAACCTGTCAAGGCCTTGCGATTAACAACGCGGCCAGCGTTCAGGTGGTCATCGACAACGAAAGCCCCATCGCAAGGCCGAATTCAGCCGTAGCGTACCGCCAAAAACCACCAGCACCGACAGATACACCTGTCGGCGGTCCTCCCTCTTCGGAAATCGTGCCGAAACCGGAAGATGATGATGGCGTGGAGGATGGCGTTCGGCCAGCCGATATGAATCCGACCCGGTTCATTGGGACCGCGATGATTTCATCGGAGTTGCCGGCGCGGGATATCCACCAAATCGTCGAGGACGTCATCGAGCAACTCACAACCCCTCCTGGCAGCGAAGTGACCCTGAAACTCGAGATCGATGCCGAAGTTCCATTCGGTCTCGATCGCGCGAAACTCCGGACGTTGATCGAGAATGCCAACACGCTCGGCTTCATCGAGAAAACGATCAAATGGTGAATGCTCCTTCCAAAGGGAAGTCGCCCCGGAAAATCCGGCACCGCACCACGCCACGCCACACCTTTCTGAAGCGAACGGCCCTCAACCACCTCACGTCGCATCCGTTTGCAAAAAATTCGAGCCGTTCCCTCGTTCACGCCCATATTCCGAGCCACATCACTGTTTGCGTGACCCTTCTCCAACAAAACAGCGGTGTGTTCCTGTTTGTCGAGACGGCCCCCTTCGTCATCTCCCTGCAGTTCCTCCATCGGGAAACCCATGAGACCAGGGCGGCAACTCGAACATCCGGATACCGCCCTATGCTTCATTTGGACTGTTGTCCGACAAGGACAGGCTTTTCTTCCGTACCCAAACTCGCGACAAAATGCCTTACTGACACCGCCCGGGCCTCGCTCTGAAATGAAAAGCGTGATCGGCCGTGTTCCTGCGGGATTCCGCAGGGTGAATTTGGCCGTTTCGGCTGATATCATCAGGGTTGTCGTTCGACATTCGGCGTAACCTTGTCTCGACCCGCCAACCGGGTTGGTTGCAAATTAGGAGGAAATCATGAACCGGACCTGTCTGAATTTTGGAATCGCCTGTGGCTTGTCGCTTGCCCTCGTGGGCGAAACGGCAGCCACGGAATGGAACGTCTCGTTGTGGGGGAAACGCCGTGCCTTCACTGAACATGTGGAAAAGCTCGCCGAACTCGTCAGTGCGAAGACAAACGGCGAATTCACGCTCAATCTCTCGTATGGCGGTCTCTCCAAGAACCGGGAAAACCTGGACGGCATCTCGATCGGAGCCTTTGAGATGGCCCAGTTCTGTGCCGGCTACCACTACGACAAGAATCCCACGATCACGGTTCTGGAGTTGCCATTTCTGGGAGTGTCTTCGCTTGAACAGGAGGTCGAAGTCTCCCGCGCGGTCTACGAACATCCCGCAGTTGCTGCCGACATGGCCCGGTGGAACGCCACCCTTCTGATGCCGTCCCCCTTGCCGCAGTACAATATTGCCGGTGTCGGCGAAGCGCCGTTGACACTGAACGACTATGAAGGGCTGGCGGTCCGCGCGACCGGTGGCATCGGCAAGGCCATGAAGGCGATTGGCGCCGTTCCCACGTCGATGTCGGCGACCGAGGTTCGCCAGGCGCTCGACAGCGGCGTCGTCAAGGCGGTTGCGTTCGCACCGCATGCGCACATGTCCTTCGGAACCGTCGAAAGTGCGAAATGGTGGACGACGAACCTGAACCCGGGCACGGTCAACTGTCCGGTTGTCGTGAACACGGACGCGTTGGACGCGCTCGACGAGTCCGAGCGCGCGGCACTTCTGGGCTCGGTGGACGAGGCGCTCGCGCACTACCTGTCCCACTACAATGAGAAAACGATGGCCAAATGGGGTCCGACGCTCGACGCAAAGGGCATCACGAGGATCACCTACACGGACGATGAACTCACGGCGTTCCGTGAGGCGGTCGCCGGGCCGGCCGCTGCCGCCTGGGTGGAGGAAAACACGGCGCGCGGCCTGCCGGCCTCGGAGCTGCTGGATCTCGTGATCCGCACGATCAGCGGCACTTGACTCTCTCCCTGGCTGTCGGCTGATCTTGTCCCGCCGGTCCTTCGGGGCCGGCGGGATGGTTCCCGGGACGAACCAGTGGCAGGCGCATCGTCAGTCCTCGAAGACGGCACGGTTCTCAGCAGGATCGATCGCCTTCTCCACCGCCTGGAGGCGGTTCTCGCGCTTGTCGGCGGGCTGGCGGTGTTCGCATTGATGCTGCTTGCAGTCGCCAGCGTCGGCGGGCGCAATTTCCTCAACCATCCGATTCCCGGCTATGTCGACTGGATTGAACAGGCGATGCCGCTTATCGCATTCATTGGCATTGCCTACTGCCAGCGACTCGGCGGCCATATCCGGATGGACATGATCGTCGGGAGGCTCGAAGGCCGCGCTCTCTGGGCAGCGGAATTCATCGGCACGGTCATGGTCCTCGCCCTGATGGTGTTGATGGTCTGGGGGAGCTGGGCGCATTTCGAGAGATCGTTCGACTGGAACGCGCCGCTCTGGAGCCGCGATTCCAGCCTCGACATCCGCTTGCCGTTGTGGCCCGCGAAGCTGCTTGTTCCCTTGGCTTTCGCCGTTCTCAGCCTCCGGCTCGCCATGCAGCTCTGGGGCTACGCGAGGGCCTTCCTCTCGGGTTCCGAACGGCCCGTCGCCGTGCCTCTCATCGAAGACGCATCGACCGTCGCCGCCCGCGAGGCCGAGAGCGTCTCGGGGCTCGACGAATCCGCCGTGCGCGGCGGCGGTTGAGGTCCGTCTCCGATGGAACCCATCGACATCGGTCTCGTCGTTTCCGGATTTCTGCTGGTTCTCGTGTTCCTGGGCGTTCGGGTTGCCTTCGCTGCGGCCATCGCGGGCATGGCGGGCCTCGTCTGGATCTTCTGGGCCAAGCGGGGGCTTGACCCGGACCAGTTTCTCTGGGCGCTTACGGTGGCGGTGAAGACGGCGGGCCAGGTGCCCCATTCCAAGATTGCCTCACAGGCCTTGTCGCTGATCCCCACATTCATCCTGATCGGTTTTCTCGCCTACCATGCCGGGCTCACGCGGGCGTTGTTCGAGGCCGCCAGGCGATGGGTCGGATGGCTGCCGGGCGGGCTTGCGGTCTCGACAGTGTTCGCGACCGCGGGATTCGCGGCAGTATCCGGAGCCTCGGTCGCAACGTCGGCGGTCTTTGCGCGCATCGCGATCCCGGAAATGCTTGCCATCGGCTACGACAAGCGATTTGCGGCCGGCGTCGTCGCGTCCGCCGGAACGCTCGCCTCGCTCATACCGCCCTCGGCAATCCTGGTGATCTATGCCATCATCGTCGAGCAGGACGTTGGCGCGCTGCTTCTGGCGGGGTTCCTGCCGGGCGCGTTTTCTGCCCTGATCTATGGCGGTCTCGTCGTCGGAATGGCCGTTGTCTTCCGGGACTTCGGCCCGCCGAGCGGGGGCTATACCTGGGGCCAGAGATTCCGATCTCTGCCGGCCGTACTGCCGATCTTTTTCGTCGTCGCGATCATCATCCTGTTTATCTACAACCCGTTCGGCGGGGATGCCTGGGGGACGCCGACAGAAGGTGGCGCGCTCGGCGCCTTCGTGGTTTTCGTGATGGCGCTCTGGAGGGGCATGCGCTGGCCCCAACTCAGGAACGCCCTCCTGGAGACCGCGAAACTTTCGGTGATGATCTTCACGATCATCTGGGGGGTGCTTGTCTATGTGAGGTTTCTTGGCTTCGCCGATCTGCCCGGCGCGTTCGCGGCGTGGATCACGTCTCTCGATCAGAGCCCGTTTCTGACGCTGTTTCTGATTCTGCTGGCCTACGCCGTGCTCGGCATGTTCATGGATGCGATCGGCATGCTCATCCTGACGCTCCCTGTGGTCTATCCCGCCGTGATCGCGCTGAATGGCGGTGAGTCCGTGACGGCGGCCGACAGTGCATTCGGAATGTCCGGTGTCGGCTGCGCGATCTGGTTCGGAATCATCGTCGTCAAGATGGCCGAGCTTTGCCTGATAACGCCGCCGATCGGACTGAACTGTTTCGTGGTCGCCGGAGTCCGCCCCGAACTGTCGGTGCAGGATGTCTTCAAGGGGGCCGCCCCGTTTTTTGTAGCAGACGCCCTGACTGTCGCCGGTCTGATCCTGTTTCCCGCCATCGTGCTCACCCTGCCGAACCTGCTTCTGGGTGGGTGATCGGAAAGGACGACGGATGGCCATGCGCCCGCGAAACGGTGTGCCGGCAAAACCCTCGGGGCGGGTCTCTGAAGAGGATGGACGCACCCGATGGGCCGTTCGACTTCCGACATGGAGGAAACGTCGCCCATGCCATGACATTCGACCCGCGATGGTCTCCAGGGCCATCCGGCCATTCGGCCGAGCATGCAGACCTCGACGATCTCACGTAGACTGAAGTCCGTCGGCAAGCGGCCAGTTCTGTTGATGGTCGCCGCAGGCCTCGCGCTCATGTGGACCGGCTATCGAATTGCCGAGACCTACTATGTCGACCGCGGCGTGGAAGCCGCGGCCAGACAGGCGGCGCCACATCTGGCGTCGTTGATCACCATTCTGGAGCGATACCAGACGCTGCCGTCGATACTTTCGGAGGACCGTGCGATCATTGAGGCCGCGCTCGGATCGCCGGAAGGCTCCCTCAACGAGCGCCTGGCGCGGTTTGCGGAAACGACGGGCGCGGATGCCGTCTACCTGATGGACGAGAACGGATGGACGATCGCCGCATCCAATTGGCGCAGACCCAAGACATTCCTCGGGCAGAACTACGGTTTCCGGCCCTATTTCAAGTCGGCTCTTGAAGGCCGACCCGGTGAATACTACGCGATCGGTGCGACCACCGGCGTGCCGGGTTATTTCGTGTCGCACCCGGTGGCGGACGACGAGGCGGGAATCGTCGGCGTTATCGCGGTCAAGGTCGATCTGCGAAACCTTGAGGCCAACTGGGCGACTCTGGAGGGCAAGATCTTCATCACTGACGGGAACGGCATCATCGTGCTGTCGGGCGAACCGTCCTGGAGGTTTCGGACCCTGTCTGCACTGGATCCCGATACGAGAAACCTGATCGCCGCCCGGCGACAGTTCGGGACCGTGGAACTGTCTCCGATCGACATTGAACGCGAGGGACGTGCGGTTGCAATCGGAGGCGACAGGTTTGTCGAGCACGTTGCGGAAGTCGGCCGGCTGGGGTGGACGTTTCATTTCCTGTCCCCGTATCATCACGTCCAGGAACGCATCCGGCTGATCCTGGCGGTCGTTGCCGTCCTGCTCTTGTCGCTTGCGGCCTTCATCCTGTTTCGGCGTTCGCAACGGACGCACGGCCTGTTGATCAGTTCGGAGCGCGAACGCGACGAACTCAACCGCCTCAATCGGGATCTGGAACGCGAGGTCATCGAACGAAGGGAGGCCGAGACCCGCCTGAAGCGTGCGCAGGACGACCTCAAGCGCACATCCAAACTCGCAGCGCTCGGCCAGTTGGCCGCATCCGTAAGCCATGAACTGGGACAGCCGCTCTCGGCCATGAAAACCTACATCGCCGGAGCGAATTTACCAGATGCGTTTCCCGGGGAGGTGCAACCCCGGGAGATCGACGAATCGGACGGAGTCTTGCAACAACTCGACCGTTTGGTCGACCGGATGAGCGAAACCACGAGGCAGCTCCGGTTCTTTTCACGGCGCGGAGGCGAAGCTTTCGACGATGTTACGCTGGCCGATGTCATCGTCGGCGCGCTTGAGACCATGCGCCCGGCGATCCGGTCGGAGGGTGTGGACCTGCGATGCAGGATTGCCAGCCCGGACACGGTCGTCCGCGGTGGACGGATGCGGCTGGAACAGGTCCTGGTCAACATGATCCGCAATGCGCTCGATTCGATGCAGGACAGCCCGACCAAGCACTTGTCGATCGAGATGGAAGAGGACAGGGGACGCGCCAGGATCGTCGTCCGGGATACCGGCTCGGGGATCGAGGGAGGTTCGGAAACAGCGATCTTCGAACCGTTCGTAACGACCAAGGCCTCGGGAGAGGGCATGGGTCTCGGTCTGGCGATCTCGTCCGAAATCGTGAAGGAACATGGCGGAAGCCTGTTTGCCCGCAACACCGAATGCGGCGGGGCCGAGTTCGTGATGGAATTGCCCTCGCCGGAGACAGCCGATGCTCAGGCCGAATGACGCCTCGCCGCATGTTGTGGTCGTCGACGATGACCGGGAAATGCGCCAGTCGCTGCTCCAGTTTCTGTCCAGGTCCGGAATCCGGGCGATCGCTTTCGCGCGAGCCGAAGACGCCTTGAGGCGGCTCGAATCCGACCGGACGGATGTCGTGGTCAGCGATGTCCGGATGCCCGGGATGAGCGGGCTGGACCTGCTTGGCGTTCTGGCGTCGTTCCGGTTCCCGCCACAGGTACTCCTGATCACCGCGCATGGTGACGTTCCGATGGCGGTCGAAGCGATGAAGGCCGGTGCGTTCGACTTCGTCGAGAAGCCGTTTCAACCGAGCCGGCTTCTCGATTCCATCAGGCGTGCCGTATCGTATGGCCGGCTCAAACGCGAGAATGCCGCGCTCAGGGACAGTCTCGAGCGTTTGTCGGGCCTCGACTCCATACTGATCGGCGAGAGCCCGGACATGCGCCGTCTGCGCGAAGACATCGCGGACATCGCCCTGAGCGATGCGCCGGTCCTGATCCTCGGAGAGACCGGCACCGGCAAGGAGCTCGTGGCCCGCGCACTCCACCGTCTCGGTCCGCGTTCCGGAGGCCCCTTCGTTCCCGTCAACTGCGCGACGATTCCGCTACAGGACTTCGAGACCGGAACCGGATGCGTCCCCGAGGCCTTCTCTGGAGCGGAGTCCGGGACGTTGTTTCTTGATGAGCTGGGGGTCTGCCCGCCGGAGGTCCAGGCAAGGCTGCTCCGTGTCATCGAATGGAACGGAAACGACGTCGCGCAGGATACCGGTACGCGGAATCCCGATTTCCGAATCCTCTCGGCCTCGAACCGGCAACTCGACACCGAGGTGGATGCCGGTGACTTCCGACGGGACCTCTATTACCGGCTGAACACCGTGATCATCCGGATTCCGCCGCTGCGCGACCGCGGCGACGATATTGCCCGGCTCTATTCGCATTTCGTCGGCCATTACGCCGAACTCTACGGGATCGATGTCCCCGAGCCGACGATTGACGATATCGCGGCGCTGATGAGCCACGACTGGTTGGGCAATGTCCGCGAACTCCGCCATGTCGCCGAGCGTCGGATTCTTGCCTGGCGGCGCGGTCGGGGCTCCGCAACCGAGGCGATCGCGGGGGACGGCTTCATCGATGAAGCGCCGCCGACCTTGCGTGAGGCGGTCGCATTCTTCGAACGGCAATTGGTCGCGAAGGCGATCCAAAGCCACGAGGGACGCATGGACGCCGCCGCAGAAGCGCTCGGAATCGGGAGGAGAACCTTGAATGAGAAGATCGTGAAGCTCGGGATCGACAAGAACGATCTCCTGTGAATCCACGGACCTACTCACATCTTGTCGCCGCTTGATTCTCTCAGGGAGCCTCGTCGTCTTGAGCGTTGCAAACTGCCTTGGCACCAAAGAATTCGCGAATTGACGCAAGAAGTGTTTTCCCGTTCGACAAAAACAGTGTCAGTTCACGCGTCGATTTCCGGACCAATATTCCTTCCAGGTTGAATAGAACTTCGTAAGCTGCAAACGGGGATGAACTGACCTGGAATGTCGGTGCTGGGTGTGCCCCGATTTTGTTCGAATTCGAAAACCGGCGAAATCGATCCAGCCGGAACCGGGTTGACCGGTCGGCAGGCTCCTCGAAGGAAGGGGATGAATCCACGAATTGGGATCGACAGCAGGAGTTTCGGCTCGTTTGAACGCCTTCGAACAGTAGGCTCGATGGCGACATCCTCCGTCGAAGTCGACTTCGGCTTCAGTCATGCCCGAATCCGTGGAGACGCATTCGCTCCGCTGCGAGGCGCAGGTGCGTTCAGCCGCCGCGTTTGTCGCATTGGACGAAATTCACCCAAAACTGTCCGGGGCCCATCGACCCTTTTGCCATCGACCATCCTCAACGCGAGGTCGCCCGGCACCAGTTGACGGCAGTCGGAACGGTTCTGTCGCTGGACCCGCGGGGCAGGAAGGATGCGGCGTTCCGGTTCCTCAATCCACCAATCTTCGGGCGCTGTCCGCGGTCCGAGCCTTGAGGGCAATGCCAGCCCCGGCACCGCCGCTGCAGACGGGTGTTCGGTCGATCCAATGCAGACGGAAAACTCGACTCGGTATCCGGTTTCGGGCCCGGTGACCGAATTCGGCGTTGCGGACGCCCGGGCATCCGTGCGACTGCCACATTTCGGATGCAAAAAAGGGTCAGACCATGAACGTCTTCGAGTTTTCGCTGGAACCCGATGAACGTGGTCTTGAACCGGTAACGCGACCCGACGTGGCCAAAGTCTTGGAGGCCGTTACGACGTTGCTGCGCTGGGCCGGTGACGATCCGTCCCGCGAGGGCCTGCGGGAGACGCCTGAACGGGTTGCACGTGCGTATCGCGAGTGGTTTTCGGGCTATTCCGAGGATCCCGCAGCCATGCTCAGCCGAGTATTCGAGGAAGTGAACGGTTACCGAGGCATGATCGTTCTCAGAGACATTCGCTTCCACTCCGTTTGCGAACACCATCTGGCGCCGATTGTCGGCCGGGCCACCGTTGGATATCTGCCTGACAGTCGGGTGGTGGGGATTTCGAAGCTCGCCCGGGTGGTCGACGCATTTGCCCGGCGACTTCAGCTTCAGGAACGGCTGACCCAAGAGATTGCCATGGCGATCATGGACGGGCTTCGCCCGTCCGGCGCGGCCGCCATGATCGAGGCCGAGCATTTCTGCATGTCATCGCGTGGGGTTCACAAACCGGGTGTGACGATGATGACGCAGAGTTTCCGAGGAGCCTTTGAGACCGACCGGGAACTCCGTGCGGAATTCGTGACGGCGGCCCGAAGGACCGGCGAAGGTTGAGCGCCTGACTTGAACCGGCCGTAGGCCCGGTGTCGGTCGACCTGCCGGACTTGTCGAATGTCGGGCAGGGCGGTTTGTCGGCAACCGCTTGGTGGCGGGTCTGTTCCTTGACAGGGCCGGCGATGAACGCCAAGCGTCGGCCATGGTGGATTTCCGACCGGCCGGACACGTCATCGGCCGACTGGTTGTCGGTCTCGGTGTCGCGATGCTGTTGCCGGCATTCCTGGACTGGTTCGACGGCAACGGACACTGGCTGGTTTTCGGCCAGACGGCGGTCATCACGTTGGTGGCCGGAATTGCCCTTGTCCTCGCCTGTTCCAATTCAACCGAAACCGGAATCAATCTGCAGCAGAAATTCATCCTGACCACGGGAATCTGGCTGATTCTTCCTGTTTTCGGCGCGCTTCCTTTCTTCATGGGGGCGACGGAGGCGCGTTTTGTCGACGCGTTCTTTGAAGCAATGTCCGGTCTGACCACCACCGGGGCAACGGTGTTCACCGGGCTCGACCACTTGCCCCGGGGGCTGTTGCTCTGGCGCGGCCTGATGCAATGGTTCGGGGGAATCGGGATCATCGTCGTGGCGCTGGTCGTTCTGCCCCAGCTGAGGGTGGGGGGCATGCAGATCTTCCGGACGGAGGGTGTCGACACGCAGGAGGACATCCTGCCTCGTGCGGCCGCGACCGGCCGGTCAGTGGCCTGGATCTACCTGCTTCTGACGGGTCTCTGCGCTGTCGCCTACCAATGGTCGGGCCTTGATGACTTCGATGCGGTGGTTCACGCAATGACAACCATCGCCACGGGGGGCTTTGCGAATTTCGACGATTCCTTCACCCATCTCGGCGCCGGAACCGAGTACGTCGGGATGCTGTTCATGCTCCTCGCAAGCCTGCCGTTTCTTCGTTACATGCAATTGGTTCGTGGCAACACTGGGCCGATCGTTCGGGACAGTCAGATCCGGGGTTTCCTATTGGTGGCCATCGTTGTGGTGGCCATGCTGACCCTGTGGCAACTCGTCATGATGCCGGTCGGTCAGGAATTCGCCTTCCGGAAAGCGGCGTTCAACGGCATTTCGATTCTGACTGGAACCGGATATGTCAGTGACGACTACGGCCGGTGGGGCGGATTCCCGGTGACCCTCTTCGTCCTTGTCGGGCTGATCGGGGGCTGCGCCGGTTCGACCACGTGTTCGATCAAGATTTTCCGATATCAACTGCTCATCGCCCTCGTCGTGTCCCAGATCCGGCGTCTGCAGAGCCCGCAGGGGGTCTTCGTTCCCAAGTACGATCAACGCAAGGTCGGCGAAGACGTCATTTCCTCGGTCATGGCGTTCTTCATTATGTTCATGTTCACATTGATCGTGCTCGCCATCGGTCTCGGCATGACCGGCCTCGACATGATGACCGCGATTTCCGGTTCGGTTTCGGCGTTGGCGAATATCGGACCCGGTCTCGGTCCGGTGATCGGTCCGACCGGCAATTTCTCCTCCATTAACGACACTGCCAAGTGGCTCCTTGCCGCCGGGATGTTGGTTGGCCGGCTTGAATTGATGGTTGTGTTCGTACTCTTCACTGCCGATTTCTGGAGACGATAGGACGCCAGCATGAGGACGCCAGCATGGTTTCGGACTTGAAGTCAACGCTGTCACTGTCGGAAATTCCCATGCCGAGGGAATTGCAGGCAGGCGACACGACAGCGACCGATGTGACAGCCACGACTCTGGGTGCCCGGATCTGCCAGGGCCTGGCTGAGAGGGGTGTGGAGGTCGTCTTCGGAGTTCCCGGCATCCACAACATCGAACTGTACCGCGGACTTGAGGCCTCCGGCCTTCGCCACGTCCTCGCCCGGCACGAACAGGGCGCGGGATTCATGGCGATCGGCTACGCAGCCGCCACCGGAAACCCCGGTGTTGCTTTCGTGATCACTGGACCCGGGCTTTGCAATGTCATGACGCCGATGGGCCAGGCCTATTCGGACAGCGTTCCGCTCCTCGTGATCTCCTCCTGCCTCGACCCGACCGGGAGTTCCGCGACTCGTGGCCGTTTGCACGAAATGAAGGACCAGGAAGGCGCTGCCGAGACCGTCTGTGCGTGGTCGGCGACCGCGTATGATTCGGAAGGAGCGAGCGGTCTCCTCGAGAGGGCGTTTCGTGAACTGGCGACTTCACGGCCAAGGCCCATACACATCCAGGTGCCGCTCAGCGCACTCGCGGCTCCGGCATCCCCGTTGGTATTCCCGTCGGCAGACGTTTTGTCGTGTCCGCCCGAGGTTTCGTCCAACGATGTCCAAACTGTCGCTCGGGAGATCGGTTCAGCGCGAAAACCGATTTTCATTTTCGGGGGCGGTGCGCATGGGGCTGACGAATCGGCCCGTGCCGTCGTTGATCGGAGTCAGGCCGCTGTATTCACGACCTTGGCCGGAAAGGGAATCATCTCCGGCAGCCACGGTCGCAACTTCGGTGCGACGCTGTCCCGGCCACAGAGCCAGGCCATTCTGGCGGATGCCGACCTGGTCGTGGTCATCGGAGCGGAACTGGGTGAGACGGACCTGTGGCGCGAACAACTGGGCCATCAGTGCCCCTTGATCAGGGTCGATATCGATCCCGGCGTCCTCGCGGACAGTCACAGAGCCGATCTGCCTCTCCTTGGAGACGCGGCGCGTTTTCTCCGGCATCTGGACCGGGCGTTCCTGTTCGGGAATGACGATGGCGGTTGGGACGAACAGATGGTCCGGGCAGCGCGTGACGCCTTCCGGGCATCTGCGGATGCCGCCCGTCCCGGTATCGCCCGGGCTGCCGATGTCTTGGTAAACGCGATGGGCAAAGGGGCGCTGGTTTTCTCGGACATGACCCAGTTCGCCTATGTCGGCAGGGAGATCGCCCTGTTCGATTCGCCGGGACGCTGGCACCATCCATCCGGATTCGGGGCCCTTGGCTATGCCCTTCCTGCCGCGATCGGTGCCAGCCTTGCGCCGAATCCTGCCCGGGTCATCGCGGTCGCGGGAGACTATGGGTTCCAGTACACGCTGCCCGAACTGGCCACGGCGGTCGAACTGGGACTCGGTCTTCCCATCGTGATCTGGGACAACGCTGGGTTGAAGGAGATTGAGGACGCAATGGTCGGCTTGGGCATTCCGCCCTCGGCGGTCGAAGCACCGGGCCCCGATTTCGGCAAACTTGCCGAGGCCTATGGTGCCGGTTACCGGCGTCCCCGGGACCTTACGGAGTTTGACAAGGCCGTGGCGACAGGTTTGGCGAGAGAGAGGCCGACACTGGTTCACCTGACACCTCCGTTGACGGGCACCTGACTCCGACAGGCGGGGACCGGTCCGTCCCGCTCACTCTCCCCTCGTTCGCCGGTTCCGCGGCGGTCGCCACCCGGCCCGCAAGATTGACCGGCAATTCACCATTCACTAAGGAGTTCCGCGGCAAGAACCGCGGACGAACGTGCCGCAGACGTGGCGAAGGGCACGGCCCCATGTCGATCGATCCGGCCCGGCCGAGATGTTTCCAGGATATCATTTTCCGTCTCCAGAACTTCTGGTCGGCGGAAGGCTGTGTCATCCTTCAGCCATACGATATGGAGGTGGGGGCCGGAACGTTCCACCCGGCGACGACATTGCGAGCGCTCGGCCCGAAACCCTGGGCGGTTGCCTATGTACAACCGTCTCGTCGACCGTCCGATGGTCGTTATGGCGAAAATCCCAATCGTCTTCAGTCCCATCATCAGTTTCAGGTCCTGGTCAAGCCGTCGCCACAGGATCTGCAGGACGCCTACTTGCGGTCACTGGGCACCATCGGCATCGATCACGGTATGCATGATATCCGCTTCGTCGAAGATGACTGGGAGAGCCCGACCCTGGGGGCCTGGGGACTTGGTTGGGAGGTCTGGTGCGATGGCATGGAGATCAGCCAGTTCACTTATTTCCAGCAGGTGGGGGGCCATGACTGCAGGCCGGTTTCCGGAGAGATCACCTATGGTCTGGAAAGGCTCGCCATGTATGTCCTCGGTGTGGACCACGTCATGGACTTGCCCGTGAACGATCCGGACTCTCCGATACCTCTTTCCTATGGCGATGTCTTCAGGCAGGCGGAAGCGGAGTTTTCTCGCTGGAACTTCGACGTCGCCGATTCCGGAATGCTGCTGCGTCACTTCGAAGATGCCGAGTCCGAGTGCCAACGCATTGTCAACACGCCGGAGACGGATCCCGCGACGGGCCGGTCCATTGTCTTGGCGCTTCCGGCCTATGACCAGTGCATCAAGGCGTCCCATTTATTCAATCTTCTCGATGCCCGCGGCGTCATCTCGGTAACGGAGCGTCAAGCGTACATCGGCCGGGTCCGGGCACTCGCCAAGCTCTGCTCAGACGCGTTCCTTAAGACTGAGGCCGGTGGCGCGTGTCTCTGAACGGCAAGATCCTGGTTGTGGTGCTGGTTGTCAGCAGTGCTCTTGCGGGGATGGCGCTGATCTATACCCAGAACTACGCCTACTACCGAAGCGTTCGCGTCGACGAACCGAACCGCGGTCATGGCACCGAATCCGATTCCGAAGTCGCGGAGACGTTGTCACCGTCGCTGACCGTGATCCGGCTGACGCGGCTTGACAATGGGCTGCCAGAGCCGGTGCCTGTTACAGGGTTTTCCGGAATAGACGCCTCTACGAGTCCGCTGAAATTCCGGGGCTGCTTCGAAGTCGACCAGTCGATCGAAGCGTTGAAGCGGCGTTACGTCCTTGTCGAAGGGGCAACCCCCCTGCGCCCGCCCTCGTGGTTCGACTGTTTCGATGCCAAGCGCCTGACCGAGAGCCTGGCAGACGGGGGGGCGTTGGCCTTTCTCGGCGAGCGCGACATCGCGCCCGGGGTCGACCGGTTGGTTGCTGTCTATCCGGACGGGCGTGCCTTTTCGTGGCATCAGTTCTCAGGCGAAGGACGGCAGTAGGGTATGCCGGAACTGCTTCTGGAAGTCCTGTCGGAGGAAATTCCGGCGCGCATGCAGCGCCGGGCGGCCCGCGACCTGGAACAACGGGTTTCAGATGCTTTGTCGGCCGCTGGCCTGGAGTTCACCGAATCCGTGGCTTATGCCACGCCGAGGCGGCTTTGCCTCCGGGTGGCCGGGTTGTCAGCTGCTTCCGGCGCGACCCGGGAAGAGCGGAGGGGACCAAGGGCGGACGCGCCCGAGGCGGCAGTGGAAGGATTCTTGCGTTCGACCGGGCTCGAACGCGAGAATCTCGAAGTTCGCGAGGACCGGAAGGGGAAGGGCGGTCGCAAGGCGGAACCGGTCAAGGTCCTCTATGCAGTCGTCGAGAAACCCGGCCGGGCCGCTTCGGATATCGCGGCTGATGTCATTCCGGGCGTTTTTGAGAGCTTTCCCTGGCCGAAATCCATGCGTTGGGGAGCGAGGCCGTTCCGTTGGGTCCGCCCGATTCACTCGATCCTCTGCATCCTTTCGGAAGACGTGGACGACGGGCAGGGCGACACGGACGGGCACGTCAGGGAGGCCGGGCCTGAACCGGGGGCGGCCGAGGCGGAACCACCTCTGGCCCGGATCGTCCCGTTCGAATGGGCGGGCATCAGGAGTGGCGACAGGACACGGGGGCATCGGTATATGTCCCCGGAATCGTTTTCAGTGGCGTGTTTTCGCGATTACCGTGGCCGGCTGGCCGAAGCCAAGGTGATTCTCGACTCCGTGGATCGGGCTGAGCGGGTCCGCACGAACACAGAAAACCTGGTCTCGGAACTGGGGCTGGAACTGATCGAGGACAGCGAATTGCTCGCCGAAATCGCCGGCCTCGTTGAATGGCCGGTCGTTTTGGTTGGTCACATTCCCCGGGAATTCCTGGGATTGCCGCCTGAAGTTCTGCAGGTCTCGATGCGGGAACATCAAAAATTCCTGTCGGTCCGGAATCCCGGCACCGGGCGAATCGAGGCCTTCGTCACCGTGGCCAATACGGAGACTGCGGACGGTGGCGCGACAATCCTGGCCGGCAATCGCAAGGTTCTGTCCGCCCGGCTGTCAGATGCCGCGTTCTTTTGGGACAACGATATGCGAACGGCCCGGACCGGCATGAAACCCTGGCGTGATGGCCTGGCTTCAGTCACGTTTCACAACCGCCTCGGATCCCAGGCCGACCGTGCGAACCGGTTGGAACGGCTGGCAGGCTCGCTTTCGGAACGGGTTGGGGCCCAACCGGAGGCTGCAGAGTCCGCTGCCCGGATCGCCAAGTTGGACCTGCTCTCGGAGATGGTTCAGGAGTTCCCTGAACTGCAGGGCCGTATGGGTCGCCGATACGCAGTTGCAGCCGGATATGAGCCGGAGGTTGCAGACGCCTGCCGGGAACATCACCTCCCTGCAGGTGCAAATGACCCGGTCCCGCACGCGCCGGTTTCGGTGGCGGTCGGGCTCGCCGATCGGTTCGACATGCTGTTCGGGTTTTGGTCGATCGGCGAGAAACCGACTGGATCGAAAGACCCGTTCGCGCTCCGTCGCGCGGCGATCGGGATCATTCGCTTGATTCTGGAGAACCAACTCCGATTGCCGCTTCACGATCTCTTCGCGGCGGCGTCATCCGACTATCCGGACCTCGACGCCAACGATTTGATCGAGTTTTTCCACGATCGCCTGAAAGTGTTTCTCAGGGGGGCAGGCATCGCCCACGAGGTGATTGATGCCTGTCTGGCCATGCCGTCCAGCGACGATCTTTGGCTGCTCGTCGAGCGGGCGCGTTCTCTTCAGGACTTTCTTGGAACGGCTGAAGGAACGGACCTGCTGCAGGGATTCCGCCGCGCCAACAACATTCTGGTTGCCGAAGAACGGAAGGACGGCGTCTCGTACCAGTTGGCGCCCGATATGCACCTTGTTGAACTCGATACGGAGAGGGCGCTGTTTTCGGCCCTTGGGGCTTCGGAATCCGCCATCGTCAAGGCGCTCGACGTGGAGGACTTCGTTCAGGCGATGACGGCGATGTCGCGACTTCGCGTACCTGTCGACGCGTTCTTCGACGCTGTCCTGGTCAATTCTCCGAATCCCGTTCTCAGGCGGAACCGACTGTGCCTGCTGAACCGGATCCGCGAAGTGATGTGCCGGGTCGCCGATTTCTCGAAAATTGGCGGCTGAAACTGCTGTGTTCCGTTTGTCGGGAATGGCACGTTCGAGAGCGGTCGCACCCATGGCCGTCATCGTGACACGGGCCATGCCGGCCGGTGACAATGGAGACGAACGGTGAACCGTCAATCCGAGTATGCGATCCGGGAACTTGCCCAGGACTCCGATTTGCCCGTGGAGGAATTCGGCGCAAGAGCGAGTGCGCTCAATCGGTTGCTGGCCGCCGGTTTGCCCGTGCCCAGGGGATTTGCGCTGCGGACGGAAGTCGTTCGGGAGATTGCCAGCTCCGGAATCCCGACGGAATGGAAGCTGTCCTCGCTGATCCGCCCTGGAACACTGGTGTCGATTCGCTCGAGCCCCATTGTTCGGGCGTGGGGGGGCCCGGAGACGCTGATCAACGTCGGGATGAATCGCGGGATGCACGACAGGCTTGCGGATCGCCTCGGCGAATACAACGCGACCCGACTGTATTGCCGGCAAATCCAGGAATTCGCTGTCAGGATCAAGAGGGTTGATGTCGAGGACTTTCAGGCCATTGCCAGCGACCACGAACGGGTCGGCGAGGATCCTGGGAGTCTGGTGGCAGCCTACCTTGAACTCTATGAGGACCTCGTCGACGACGCCTTTCCGGAGGATCCCGAAGTCCAGCTCCGAGAAGGCCTCCAGTCCATGGCTGCGGCCTGGGATGGCCGTTCGGCCCGCCTGCTTCGTGAGGCAAGGGGAGCGCCTTCGGATGCCGGCTTCGGGCTGATCGTTCAGGAAATGGTCCTGGGAGTGGGTCCCGGCCCCAGCGGAACCGGATATGTTCAATTCCTGTCGCCGATCTCTGGCGAGCCTCAACCTTGGGGCCGGTTTCGACCGCAGATGCAGGGTCGGATCGAAGGGCTGGCCGACCGCCCCGGGCAGCCCGACCACACATTCGGAAAGGAAACGACATCCCCGGATTTCGAGACCGACTGTCCGGGAGCCATGCGGGTTCTGCGTGATCATGGTCAGCGGGCCCGCCGGGTCTTTCACATGGATGTCCGGCTTGACTTCACTTTGGAGAACGGGACCGTTTGGCTGCTTGATGTCGTGCCGGCGGAACAGTCGGCGAGAGCTGGCGTTACATCTGCCGTGCGGCTGGCCCAGGACCGGCTGATCACGAAGGAGGCCGCACTCCTGTCCGTGGATCCCCTGAGCCTGGACGAAGTCATGCTGTCCCAGGTCGACCCCAGGGCCGAAACGGATGTCTTCGCCGCTGGCGTCGCCGCCAGCCCGGGGGCGGCGACCGGCGCCATCGTGTTCAGTGCCATGGCGGCGCAGGCCATGAAGGCGCGCGAAGAGCACTGCATTCTGTTGCGGGTCGAAACGTCTCCGGAAGATGTTCGCGGCATGCATTCGGCAGATGCCATTCTCACCCAAAAGGGAGGTATGACCAGCCACGCCGCCGTGGTTGCCCGGGGACTCGGTGTCCCCTGCGTCACCGGGGCCACGTCGATCAAGGTGGACGTCCGGGCAAGAACCGTCACACTTCCTGATGATCGGGTCCTGTCCGAGGGTGACGTGATCACGGTGGACGGTACGGCCGGTCTCGCCATCATCGGCGCCCCCGCGCTTGTCGATCCGGATCTGGGCGGTGCTTTCGGGACTTTCATGTCCTGGGCCGACAAGGCCCGGACGATTGGTGTTCGCGCCAATTCGGACACTGCGGTGGAGGCTCGACTCGCTCGGGAATTCGGGGTCGACGGCGTCGGGCTGGTTCGGACCGAACATATGTTCTTCGAGCCTGGCAGGCTGACACTGATGCGTGAACTGATACTGGCGCCGACACCGGAAGACCGCCAGGCGGCCCTGAACCGTTTGCTTCCGATGCAGCGGAACGAATTTGTCGAGATGTTCCGGATCATGGAAGGGATGCCGGTTTGCATCCGTCTGCTCGATCCGCCGCTTCATGAATTCGTTCCGCGCTCACGTGAAGCCATTCGGCGTCTGGCGGAAGCGATGGACCTACCGATCTCGCAAGTCAGCGCGCGAATCGAGGATCTTGCGGAATTCAACCCGATGCTGGGACTGCGGGGGGTCCGGCTTGGAATCACTGTCCCTGAAATCTACGACATGCAGGCCCGCGCGATCTTTGAGGCGGCCGTGGCGGTCGGCCGGGAAACGGGAACGACCATTACACCCGAGATCATGGTTCCACTTGTTTCGGCTACGCGGGAAGTAGAGATCGTCAAGTCCCGGGTCGATGCTGTCGCCGCCGCCGTTCGGATTGAATGCAGCTGTGAGTTCGAGTATTCGCTCGGCGTTATGGTCGAAACCCCGCGGGCGGCGCTGAGAGCCAGCGAGATCGCGAGAGTCTCGGCATTTCTCAGCTTCGGAACGAACGACCTGACCCAGATGGCCTATGGGTTGAGCCGGGATGACGCCGGTCGATTCATGCGGGAATACGTCAATCTCGGCGTCTACCAGGAGGACCCGTTCCAGTGCCTGGACGTTGACGGTGTCGGGGAACTGCTGATCCTTGCCGCCAACCGAGGACGGATCACGCGGTCCGACCTCGTTCTCGGCCTTTGCGGCGAACATGGCGGTGACCCCCTTTCAGTGGCCTTCTGTCACAGGGCCGGTTTCGACTACGTCTCGTGCTCGCCTTACCGGACTCCGGTGGCCCGTTTGGCCGCAGCCCAGGAAGCACTTCGTTCTGCCCGGTACGGGTCCGAATTTGCCGGATCGGGGACATCCACGGCGGGGGACCAAGGACAATCGGCATGACGTAGCCTCCGACGGGCAGCAAGAGTCCAAACCCCGTTTGCCGACAATCCGAACTCAGACCGGGACCGGTGTCGTCCTGGTCCCGGCAGGGCCTGTGCACAACGCGAGAGACAGGCGCTTGCTGTCGACAGTCGCGGTCATTCGTGGCGGAAACCTGGGCAAGAACCCGGTTCAGCGTTCCGAAGCCGGAATTTCACGGGTTCAACGGAACGAATCGGTCGTTCGGCCAGCAACGAGAATTCACGACAGGCCGATTGTCTCCGTACAGGCGTCGACGTGCCCGATACGCCGGAACCGGCTTCGACATTGGACATATTCGGGGATTTGGAGTAGATATTGATGTCATTGGCTCTGGTATTGCCGGATTCAGGAGTGGGGATTGGCGCGTCTTCGGAAGTGGGCATGCTTGGTCTTGTGTGGCGCCGGACTTGTTGCCCAAACTGTGGTGGCGCGGGCTGATTCTACGGCCGAGATCACGATTGCATCCGTTCACCCCCGTCTGACCGATCCATATGAGGCCAGGCCGATACTCTCTGGATCGGGACCCGGTCAGCACCACTCGATTCTGAAACCGTCCACGCCCGGAATCAAACCGCCACATGCGGTGACGACACCGGTTGGATTGGACGGGCTCGAAGGATTGGCCCTGGCGGTGCCACCCCGGCGTTCGCCGGATCTCACGGACATCCGGATTCGACCCCGGTCATCGCCGGGCCAACCTCCGGTTGCCATTCTTCGCCCGCCACCTCGCTCGCAATCCCTGGCCCTGTCGAATGGCGAGCGGGTTGCGACTCCGCATTCGGTTCCGGCTGGGGTCAGCGAACCCGTGGATGCCGTCAGGCCCTTGCCGCGTCCGGGTTCCATTCGGCAACTGCGATGGAAGCGGGTTTATCCCGTCCTGGCCGAAATCGCGGAAAGTCATCCCTTCGGTTCTGATCTCGATGACTACGATGAGTGGAGTTGTCTAACGGAGGCGATTTACTTCGAAGCGCGGGGTGAACCTGTGTCCGGACAGTTGGCGGTCGCCGAGATCATTCTCAACCGGCGGGATTCGGCAAAGTTTCCGGAAACCATCTGCGCCGTTCTGGAGCAGGGTTCACGATACCGGGACCGATGCCAGTTTTCTTACAAATGCGATGGTTTGAACGAAGTATTCCATGAGGCTGCCGCGCATCAGAGATCGGCACGCGTCGCGCGCGTGATGCTGGACGGATTCGAATCAAACCTGACGACAGGTGCGTTGTTCTACCATGCGACGACCGTTCGTCCGCGCTGGAGCCGGCTTTTGACTCCGACGGCCAGAATTGGTGACCATTACTTTTACACCCGGAACGAACCCTAGTGCTGGCGGCCGGTGGGTCCTGGCCGACAATCGCCGACCCGATCCGGTGCAAAGGGAAGGTTCCGCACATGCAAGGTCCCGAACCTGCCGGATCGCCGGATGCCCCAGGACGCCGCGACGGCTTCAGGCACCGAACCGATCGTTGATCGAAGGGCCGATCATGGGCTCCGGCTGTCGCATTGTCCGGGGTCATCCCTTGCCGTGCCTCGGGTGAACCGGACGCCGCCGTTTCGGTGGGCGCATGATCCTGAATTGACCGATTCAGAGGCAACCAGGCTCTTTGGCACCGCCCCGGAGGAAATGTCCCCGGATACGGTTTTTCTCCGCGATCACATCCGCCTTCTGGATGTCGGCGCGTTCGCCGACGAGAAGCACCAACCGCAGCGCGTTCGCTTCAACGTCGTGATGGCTCTCCGGAGTCGGGTGGCAAGGGCGGACGACGACGTGGACAGGGTCCTGTCCTACGACTGCATCGTCGAAGCAATCGACCATGTGCTTGCGGGCGAACGTGCAGACCTGCTCGAGACGCTGGCCGAACGGATTGCCGACGGCCTACTTGGTGATGATCAAGTTGCGTTTGTTCGGATCCGAATCGAAAAGCTGGACCGGGTATCCGGAGCACTTGGAGTCGAAATTGTCCGTCACCGACGCGAATGGGCAATCCGAACGACGGACAATACGGTCCGGTTCGGGGATGTCCAGCTTGCCGAATGTCCCGACGGACCTTCGACTTCGGTGCCGGAGAGATCCGATCCTCTGATCGTGTTTCTTTCGAATCGCTTGCTTCAATCCGATGAGCTGCCCGTCTGGCTCGCAGCGATCCGAAGGCGGTCATCGTCAGCGATTCTCTGTCTCGATCAGCCATCCCATGAGCGTCCAGTGTCGGACCATGTTGATGCTGACTTGAGGATCGCACTTCTCGCCATCGAACAGAACGCCTGGATGCTGGCCTCAATGGACCGAGACAGTGCTGTCGTCGGAAGTCGGACCGAACTCGAGAGTCGGATCCGGGAAGGGCGAACGTCAATCTGGGCTCCGGCAAGGCTGGCCGCCGAAACTGCGCTGGATTGCATGACCGGGGACGGGAACTGCGAGCGCCATCTTCTGGCGCCGGCGCTTGCCGCTTGGCTCGCCGGCCGTATGTCGATCTCGTCGATATCGATCTGTGGTGATGGATCCGAACGGGCGATGTCGTTGCAGGCTGCGTTTCGTGGGATCCGGATTCGGATTGTCGACTGTCCGGAGGCGCTGTAAGGCGTCGTCGGCTACCCAAGACACGTTGCGTCAAGGCTCGAACCCCTGTGAGTTTGTCGCA
Organism: Paracoccaceae bacterium; assembly: GCA_028874915.1. Taxonomy (GTDB): domain Bacteria; phylum Pseudomonadota; class Alphaproteobacteria; order Rhodobacterales; family Rhodobacteraceae; genus JAPPHA01. Next base: position 18,761 of record JAPPHA010000040.1, on the reverse strand, counting down.
GAGTTGGCCAAGATCCGTAGTCGCCCGATTCCCGCGGCCGCGCGGAGCGAATTGGGATGATTTCGAAAGCCGTTTCGTTGCGTCCGGCCGCAGGCAAGACCCGTGAGAGTGTCAAGGCGCCGCGTAGTCACTTCGAATCGCCACGATCAGGATCCCGAAGACAGTGAAATCGCTACGATACCGCCCGATTGTCAGCCATGACCGCGCCCGCCCCAGCCGAGCCCGGGTCCTTGCAGGAGGGTTAGGATGGTTCGAGTCTTGCGAACGGTTGGTGCGAAACGAAGAGCCTGCCGTTGTCGACTGGCACGATGTTGATGCCGATGTCATCGACGCCTTGACCCGGCCGCGTCAGCCGATTTGCAGCCTCTCCCTGGCGGAACCAAGGCTCATGGGCATTCTCAATGTAACACCGGACAGTTTTTCCGACGGCGGACAGTTCCATCGGGCAGAACAGGCGATCGATCGCGCGGCCGCGATCATCCGCGAAGGAGTGTCAATTCTTGACATCGGGGGTGAATCGACGCGTCCGGGGGCCGATCCCGTCGATTCCGAAGACGAAATCCAGCGTGTGGTTCCGGTGATCCGGTCCGTTCGCCGTTCCGGGTTCCAAGGTGTCATCTCCATCGACACGCGCAAGGCAGAGGTGGCGGAGGCGGCCATGAAGGCCGGGGCTGACATGGTCAATGACGTCTCCGCGCTCCGTTTCGATCCTGATAGTCTCGACGTCGTCCGGCGTGCTGGCGTGCCGGTCTGTCTGATGCATGCCAAGGGTGAACCCCGGACCATGCAAAACGACCCGACCTACGACGATGTCCTCCTGGACGTGCTCGACGAACTTGAGGAAAGGGTGGAATCCTGCGTCGCTGCGGGCATTTCGCGGGACCGGATTCTGGTCGATCCGGGAATCGGGTTCGGAAAGACGGTCGAACACAATCTGCAGCTGATCCGCAGGCTTTCTCTGTTTCACAGTCTCGGCTGCGGTTTGGTATTTGGAGCGTCCAGGAAACGTTTCGTCGGGACGATCGGACAGGAGGAAGACCCTGGCAGACGTCAGCCAGGCTCGATTGCGGTCGGGCTGGAAGCCTTGCGCCAGGGCGTGCAAGTCCTAAGGGTTCATGATATCGCCGAGACTTGGCAGGCGGTCGCCCTCTGGCGCGCAATGCTATGACGATTTGTGGATTGGGGACACTCGGCAGCGGTTCGACTGAACGCGTCCGTTTGTATGGTTTGTGCTGACGTCCCGGGCAAGGCCCGTGGCGGGCTCGATGAAAGGAAACCAGTTGGTTCGAAAGCTTTTCGGAACTGACGGCGTTCGGGGAGAGGCCAATTCCTACCCCATGACGGCAGAACTCGCGCTCCGGCTCGGTGCTGCGGCGGGCTCCGTTCTCCGGCGCGACGTCAGCACTCGGAGAGTTGTCATCGGGAAAGATACCCGCAACTCCAGCTACATGTTCGAGAATGCGCTGACCGCCGGTTTCACCTCGACCGGCATGGATGTTCTGCTGTTGGGTCCGATTCCGACTCCGGCTGTCGGGTTGCTCACCCGATCCATGCGTGCCGAGGTCGGCGTGATGATTTCGGCATCGCACAATTCGTACCGGGACAACGGAATCAAGTTTTTCGGTAGTGACGGCTTCAAACTGGACGATGAGACAGAGGCCCGGATTGAAGCTGCGCTGGAACAGGGTACCGAACTCGCCACCCCGGAAAACATTGGTCAGGCCCGCCGTGTCGATGATGGCCTGGGCCGCTATCTCGAGTTTTCGAAAACCACTTTCCGAAGTCGGAGAAAGCTCGACGGGCTCCGGGTCGTGATCGACTGTGCGAATGGTGCAGCCTACCGGGCGGCACCGGAAGTGCTTTGGGAACTCGGGGCAGATGTTGTTCCCCTCGGGGTTGCGCCAAACGGCTACAACATCAACGACCACTGCGGATCGACCTGTCCGCAAAAGGCTGCGGAGGCTGTCCTCGAACGGCGAGCTGATGTCGGCATTTCGCTCGACGGCGACGCCGACAGGGTGATTCTGATCGACGAAAAGGGCGAGATCATCAGTGGCGACCAGATCATGGCCCTGATCGCCGAAACCTGGCTGGCTGACAATCGCCTGACCCGCAACGCGATCGTCGCGTCTATCATGTCCAATGTCGGTATGGAGACCTATCTCTCGGGGCTCGGCGTATCCGTGATCCGGACCAATGTCGGGGACCGGTATGTCGTCGAAGCCATGCGGCGCGAAAAATGCAACCTTGGCGGCGAACAGTCAGGACATATCGTCATGACGGACTTCACGACCACGGGCGATGGTCTGACGGCAGGACTGCAGGTGCTCAGTGCCATGGTCGAGTCCGGCCGGCGGGCGAGCGAACTGTGCAACCGGTTCGAGCCGGTTCCCCAACTGCTCAAGAACGTCCGATACCGCAAGGGACGGGCTCCACTGGAAGGAGACAGCGTCAAGGCGGCGGTCCGTGCCGGCAGAGAGGCGCTGGGGACATCCGGGCGATTGATTATCCGACAGTCCGGGACTGAACCGCTGATCCGGGTCATGGGGGAATGCGAAAACCCGGATCTTTTGCGAAATGTCATTGCCGATGTCTCGGCCGCTGTTGCGGACGCCGCATGACATCTGTCCGGGGTCGGAATTGTGACTCCGTTCGCCGATCACTGATTCCCTTTCGCTGAAAGGCCCGCGACGAAGTTGCGAGGTCGCTGGCCACCGAGCCAATGATGGTGGCCCAGCTTTACAACGCGTCTCCCACCAAGCGGATGAAAGCGATAGAAAACAGTGACTGTTTCACCCACAATGTGGGGTTTGTGCGCTCGTCGAGACCACCGCCCGCTACGCTCACCTGGTCAACGATCCGGTCAAGTCGGCAGTGAACCGTATCGGGAATCGCATCGCCGAAGTCACCGGATAGACTGGCGCGTCACTTTTCAGAGAAGCCTTGAAGCCTTCTCCGGTTTGTGGTAACATTTGAGTTACTAAATGGCGATGATCACAATTCGAGAATTTGTCGACCACGAAGGCCGCAGCCCTTTTGCGAGGTGGTTCAACCGGCTCAATGCCTAGGCCGCGGCCAAGGTGGCGACGGCCTTGGTTAGGCTGGAGCAAGGAAACCTCTCCGGGGTCAAGGGCGTCGGCGGTGGTGTATTCGAACACAGGATAGACTTCGGTCCCGGCTATCGGATCTATTTCGGCAAGGACGGCGATAGGTTGATCGTCCTCCTGGGCGGCGGGACCAAGAGACGCCAGCGGCAGGATGTCGAGACCGCGCGGACCCACTGGCGGGACTACAAGCGGCGCAAGCGGCAGGAGGGTTGAGGACTATGCCCCTGACACGAGACTTCAAGGAGACGATCCAGGCGCGTATCGAGCGCGATCCGGCCTGCCGTGAGGAACTGCTCAAGGAGGGGGTCGAGCGCCTACTGTCCGGAGATGTGGACACCGGCAAGGCGGTCCTGCGTGACTACATCAATGCCACGATCGGGTTTCAGGAGCTCGGCGGATTGACCGAGAAGTCGCCCAAGAGCCTGATGCGTATGTTCGGTCCCGCCGGTAATCCGCAAGCGCGGAACCTGTTCGAGGTCATCGGCCGTCTTCAGAAACGTGAGGGCCTTCACCTCAAAGTTCATGCCGTTCGGTAGAAAGCGCAACCGCAGCGCGCGGGGGGAGCCCAAAATCTGGCATGTCTTTAACTGGCTATCTGACCGTCAAGAAACGGCTTTTCGAGTGTCCCGACAATCTCTCTGAGTCGACGCTTCTACACTGAGGGTCGGGTGGCAATTCTCGACGTCACAAAGGAACAGTTGCGGCAACTCGACCGGGATACCCTGCGAGAACTTGTCGCCCTGCTGTGCGAAGCAGAAATTCAGCAGGCAGGCATGCCCGTCTGCGCGGTCAGGTGGGGCGGGGCGCGACCGTTGGAAAAGGCCACATGAGGCAACGGATGAACAAGTCCATTTGATGGTCCAGTGCGTGGAGACGTGGTTTTTTGACCGAAACCGGCAGTCTCGCTGTCTATTTCGGTCGCGACTTCCATCGCAATGCTCCTCCGGGCAACCAGAGATCGAGGGAATCGTGAAAGACGACGTGCTCCCCGGGGTGCGAAACGCCAAGCGCCGAGTTTCAAAGGGCGAATACAAAAAGGGACGTCATTCCTTTGATATTTTGAGCGCGATCGATCCGTCGACGGTCGTTGATGCGTCGCCGCATGTCAGGCGTCTTGCGCGAGAACGCGACACGATGCTCAGGAAGTGGCGAAGACCCCAAGGCGGGCCCGACGATTACCAAAGGGCATTGGCAGTCGAATTCTCCACTGCTGATTTGTCTTGATCGTTGGTGTGCCGTTGTTGGCGCTGTGCGCGAGCGTGTTCGAGAGACTCAGGTCTGAAATGGGTCCGGAACCCTCAAGGCGCCGTTTTGCGTTCAATGCCTTCGCGCACATCATTTGGCGCCTAATCGCCATCGTTTTCGGATAAACAATGGTTCGGACATCAATCTTCGCCATGGATCTGTGGCGGTGGAGTCAGTCCGTTGCGGTGTGCCCGAGCCCACGGAGTTTCCGATTCCTGCTGGCGAAGAATTCCGTTCGATGTCGGAGGAATTGACCGGCAACCGTTCAAGAGCGTTCGGAATACCTCCCGGGTGAGCCGACATCCTTGACAATTCGGACTTCGCAATTGTCCGGGAATGCAATCCTGAACATCTCGGAACGGCGGGGAGTTGGGCCGGAATGATGCCCGCCGGTCCCTTTGTTTTCCGTCTCGGTGACACGCCGGAAACCCGGACGATTTGGCAGCGCGGAGTGCCAGGATTCGACAGGATTCGGGGGCTGCGGACGTCGCATAACGGCCATGCGTTTTTGTCTGTTGTTGGGAAGGGTTCCGGACCCTAGCTGATGGGTGCGGCTGGGACGACCGGCTGCAAGCAGGCCGACGGCGACCGCCGCCGACCCCCATCAATCCAAAACGCGCATCCGGCGCGTACAATGAAAGGACATGGACATGATCGCACAAGGAATTCGGACAACCGGGATTTCCGGATCCGGCCTGGCGAACTGGGTTGCCGGCCATCTGGAATCCTTCGTTCGGGCCTGGCGCTGGCAGGTGAGCTTTCGGCGCACTCTCGAGGAACTCAACCGCCTCTCCGACCGTGACCTCGCTGATCTGGGAATCGTCCGAGCCGACCTCGTTCGCGTTGCCAGGGAAGCCGCGGACCGGGCTGTCTGACATGGCTGGCGCCTATACGAGGCCGGCCGGACCGGCAGTGTTCGTTCCGGTTGGCCGATCCCTTCGCGGGCTCCTGTCAGCGACGGCCTCGCGAATCAGCGCGCTCTGGACGGCGTTCCTGTATTTGGGCGCAACTTCGCGAATGTGCCGGGCCCTGTCGGAACTGACAGACGAGCAACTGGCTTCGATCGGGGTTGAGCGAAAAGACATCCGCCGTCACGTCGAGAGCCTTTTCGAAAACGAAAAATCCGGCCGCCGTTAAGCGCTTTCCTCCCAGTGCGGGATCCGGCGGTCCCGGAGGCGGACCCGGTGTATCATTCGGGAAATCCGCAGGCTGGCAGGGGGACGCGCCAACGGTGCGTCCCCCTGCCACCAATTTGTTCCGCGTGCCGGAGTCGACGGGAATCCGGATTCAGGATGCCAAAGGGCTTGTGTCAATTGCGGTCCTGATCGACGAGCCTTCCGGCGGAAATCCATGGCATCATGGCCCGGAGGCGTTCTCCGACCTGCTCGATCTGATGGGCATCGTTGTTCCGGCGGGTACTCTTGAAGTACGGCTGACCCACAGCGTTCTCGAGCATGAAACCGCGAACGAAGGCACCGGACTGGATGTCGGCGAGAATCGCCTTCATCCGTGACTTGGTCTCGTCATAAGGGAGAACTTTCGGTCCCGAGACGTATTCGCCATATTCGGCGGTGTTGGAGATCGAATAGTTCATGTTGGCGATGCCGCCCTCGTAGATCAGATCGACAATCAGTTTCACTTCGTGGAGACATTCGAAATAGGCCATTTCCGGCGCGTATCCGGCTTCGACGAGTGTCTCGAATCCCATGCGAATCAGTTCTACGAGTCCACCGCAGAGGACGGCCTGTTCCCCAAACAGGTCCGTTTCGCACTCTTCCCGGAAATTGGTCTCGATGATGCCCGACCGTCCACCGCCAATGGCCGAACAATAGGAGAGTCCGGTCTCGAGGGCTCGTCCGGACGCGTCATTGTGGACGGCCACGAGACAGGGGACCCCGCCGCCTTTCAGATATTCGCCGCGCACCGTATGACCGGGTCCCTTCGGGGCCATCATGATCACGTCCACTCCTGGTTTCGGCTCGATCAGGCCAAAGTGGATGTTGAGCCCGTGGGCAAATGCGATGGCAGCCCCGTCCCTGAGATTGCCGTGGACATGACGCCGATAGGTTTCCGCCTGCAGTTCGTCGGGCATTGCGAACATCATCAAGTCGCACCAGGCGGCAGCCTCGGCGATTCCCTTGACACTCAGGCCCTCTGCCCCTGCCTTTTTGGCGGAATCCGATCCTTCCCGGAGAGCCACGCAGATGTGACGGGCGCCGGAGTCCCGAAGATTGAGCGCATGGGCATGTCCCTGGGATCCGTAGCCCAAAATGGCGACCTTCTTGTCCTTGATGAGATTAACGTCGCAGTCTCTGTCGTAGTAGACACGCATGAGGATATCCTTCTTCCGTTTTTCGGGGACCGTTCCCGAACTCGTTCCGCGGTTGCCGTCACCGAGGGACTCGCATTCGCCCCGGGTGCCGGGCTGGGGGAGTCTAGCGGAAACTGCCGAGAAAATGCTTTCAATCTGTTGGTTGAATCCCTACTTGGTGAATTCTTCATTCACGATTGAATGTGAATCGAAAAATTCATGCAGACCTTCGATGAGATCGACAGGCGGATTCTTCGGGCCATGCAGGCCGGTCAGACGGTTGCAGGATCCGAAATCGCACGGGCCGTCGGATTGTCTCCAGCGACATGCTGGCGAAGGGTCGAGCGGCTGGAGTCGTCCGGAGTCATTCGAGGCCATACGATTGACATTGATGCCCGTGCATTCGGTTACGAGATCGAAGTTTCTCTCAGGGTCACTCTCGACAAGACCCAGCCGGACGCCTTTGACACCTTCATCGTGGCCGCCCGACGAATCCCGGAAGTCAACGAAATCCAGACCTTTCTCGGGCGGGTCGACGTCCGGCTGAACGTCATGGCGCGAGATCTCTCTCACTACCAAGAGATCTACCGGCGGGATATCCTGATTCTTCCGAACATTGCCGACATTGAATCCTTGATGGTGATCGCCACCGTCAAGGACGACCGTTCTCTGCCGCTTTGACGGGCCTCGACGACACAGATGTCGTTATTCTCCGCCATCTCATGGCGGATGGATCGCTCGGTGCGGCCGCTTTGGCCAGAAAAATCGGAATCTCCCAGCCTTCGGTCTGGCGAAGAATCCGCAGACTGGAGGATTCGGGCGTCATTCAAGGGCGGCGGGTCGTTCTGGACGGGCAGGCGGCCGGGTTCGGCGTGACCGTCTTCCTTGGAGTCAAGCTTGCGTCCCGGGGCCGGTCTTCACTTGACGACTTCGAGCGGGCCCTGACGGCAATTCCGGAAGTTCAGACGATCCAGCATGTCCTCGGCCGCTACGACTATCGGCTTCGGGTTGTCGCGCGGGATCTCGGCGATTTTGAGCGTGTCCTCCGGCGACGGATCATCGTCTTGCCCGGAGTCGGCGACGTTGAAGCCAACGTCCTCCTGAGCGAAGAGACCCGTCCGCTTCCGCCCTTGTCGTGACGCCATCTGCCGCTGCCAGTGGCATCCATGGCGTGGGTCTTTCCGACGTGACAGCCCGGAGGCCGATCTCTTCAACCGGATCCCAGACCGAATTTCATCATCGAGCGACGAAGAGATGCGCCCGAGTGGAGACACTGCAGGGCTTTGAGGCGGCCCACGCGGGCGGTCGGACTTCGCGCCCGTGCGGCACGGTTCAGCATGTCGACGATGCCGGTCCGGAGACGGATATCGAGCCAGCGAGAGCGGTTGTATTGGCGGAGCGCATCGGGAGATCCGGGATCGTCATGATAAGCGCGCGCCTGTTCGACCAGGCAGCGGATGTCCGTCAGGGACATGTTCAGTCCCTGGGCGCCGATGGGGGGAACCACATGAGCCGTCTCGGCGACGAGCGCCGTTCGCCGGCCGATCAGACCGTCAGCCAGCATGCCGATGACCGGCCAAGCTGATCGCGGTCCGGACAGGGCCATTGTGCCGAAGGCGCCGTAGCTCCTGTCGTTGAGCTCCCGGTCGAATTCGGTTTCCGGCAGGCTCTGACGCCGTTCGACTTCGGCAATGCTGTCCATCCAGACCAGCGCCGACTGGGGCCGGTCGCCATCATCAGCCATCGGAACCAGTGTGAACGCACCACCCGATCGGTAGATTTCCGTCGAGACATTGTCGTGCGGGTGTTCGTGGACGACGCAGCAGGCCAGAGCTTTCTGGCCGTAATGCCAGACCCGTGCGCCAATACCGAGTGCCCGCCGGACTCGCGAGCGGCGTCCGTCGGCGCCGATAAGCAGCCGGCAGGATGCTTCGGAGCCGTCAGACAGAACAACGATCGCCTCCCGGTTTCTCGAAACGATCGCACGAGTAAATCGTTCGGAAAGGATGGTGACGTTCGGAAGCGCAGAAAGGCGGTCGCGCAACGCCAGCCGGATCCGCGGGTTCGGAACATTCCAGCCGAAGGGTTCGCCGGAGATTTCGGAGGCCAGGTAGTCCGCCTGATACTGGATCCGGTTCTCGGATTCGCCGGCATCGGCAATCCGGAGTGTCCGGAGCGGGACGGCGTCGTCCGCTAACCGTTCCCAGACCCCGGCATCCCGGAGAACGGCTGCCGCCGGTTGAAGAATGGCCGTGGTCCTGAGATCGGAGTGCGAGACTTGCGTCTCTGCATGGTCCGGTGACGGGTCGGCGCAAATTACGTCGAGTCCGATGGCGCCGAGAGAGGCAGCTGCCGTCAGACCGGCAATGCCGCCACCACTGATGAAGACGTCGGTTCGCATGCGTTCCCGGGGCCGCAAACCGCCGGCGTTTCCGTCCACGGCCGCGACAGGCACCCGGGACACGGCCATCTCGTCAGTCTCCGGCCGCAACCCGGCTCCGGTCCCTTTCGGCAGCCCTGCGCATCGCATCCACAAATCGTGTAAAAAGGTAAAAACTGTCTGTCGGGCCGGGACTCGCCTCGGGATGATACTGAACCGAGAATACGGGTCTGTTGCGCATACGAAGTCCGCAGTTGGAGCCGTCAAACAGCGATACATGAGTTTCGATGACCCCGTCCGGAAGGGATTGGGAGTCAACGGCGAAGCCATGGTTCATCGAGGTGATCTCGACCTTACCGGTCTCGAGGTCCTTGACCGGGTGATTGGCGCCATGATGGCCATGGTTCATCTTGATGGTCCTCGCGCCGAGGGCGAGTCCCATCATCTGATGGCCGAGGCAGATCCCGAAAACCGGGATGTCGGAGGAGTCGAGGACGTCACGGATCATCGGGACGGCGTATTCGCCCGTTGCTGCCGGATCGCCCGGGCCGTTCGACAGGAACAGCCCCTGAGGCGAGCGGGCAAGAATCTCGTCCGCTGTCGATTCCGCGGGCACAACAGTCACGTCGCATCCCGAGTCCGCCAAGCATCGCAGGATGTTGCGTTTGGCTCCATAGTCGACGGCCACGACGCGAAAGCCTCCTTCAGCCGCCGATTCCCGCCGGGTGTATCCTGCTGGCCAGGCCCAGCGCGATTCATTCCACCGATAGGCCTGACGGCAGGTCACCTGCCTGGCCAGATCCTGGCCCGCGAGTCCCGGAAATCCTCGCGCGAGGGCCAGCAGTTGAACGATGTCGAAGTCACCCTCCGGCTGGTGACTGATAGCGACATGGGGCGCCCCCTGGTGTCGGATGGCCCGGGTCAGCCGTCGGGTATCGATTCCGCCGACTCCAAGACATCCATTGCGAAGAAGCCAACGGGAAAGCGTATCCTCCGAACGCCAGTTCGACGGCTCCGTCGGGTCCCATTTGACGATCATCGCCTTGGCAACCGGAACACCGGCTTCATTGTCTTCCAGGTTGGCCCCGGTGTTGCCGATATGTGGGAAGGTGAATGTCACGGCCTGTTCGGCATAGGACGGATCGGTCATGATTTCCTGGTAGCCGGTCATGGCCGTGTTGAAACACAGTTCGGCCGTGACTGTTCCGGTGGCCCCGAAACCGCGGCCGAAGAATATCGATCCGTCGGCGAGGACAATGCAGGCGGTCGCCTCTTCCCGAAAGGAATCGGCTGCTGAAACGGTGATCATTGTGAAACCCGGACAGTCTGTTCGACCAAGGCAGGCTACGGATGGCCAGCGACCGGGTCAATCGATCAATGACACTTCCTGACGCTTGATGAGGGTTATTGGCCTTTCGAAATCCGGCGCGACGTTTGACTCGGAACGCGGAAATTCAGCCAGGCCAGTGAACGGGCACCGCTCGGTCTGATCCTCGACATCCCGAACGGGACAATTGTGATGGCATCGGAGACATGCGGGTCAGGCTTCGATGTGCCGGACTGTAGAGCCCTTGCAGGCGACCCCGATGACCGTCAGCCTTGTTTCGCGATCGAAACGCCGAAGACCGACGGCCGGACGGGCTCGCGGGTGTTTCTCGGCCTCAACGCCCGTCTGTGAGCGGCACGAACCAATCCGTGTCTGTCCAGGACCCGCCGGCTGATCGGACGGGCAGGGGGCAGTTCCCATGATCGCCATCCGTCCGTCGTTTCCATCGACTGAAAGTGGCGGGCAGTCCAAAGACAGTGTCGAGGCGAGTTGTGACCGTTGGAATTCCGGGCGTCTGGTTGAGTTCAGCCGTATCCGGCATTATGAAGGTTAACGGCCGTGCTGTCCGTGATGGGTGCATGCGGATGCGAGATCGAATCAAGGATGCCCTCAATCGCGCAGCGAAAGATCGTGACAGGAAGCGGCTGTCAACGCTCAGGCTCATCAGTGCGGCGATCAAGGATCGGGAAATCGCGGCACGGACCGATGCAAAGGCCAGCGGGGTTTCCGATGACGAAATCCTCGGAATTCTCTCCAAGATGGTCCGTCAGAGAAACGAGAGCGCCGCCACCTATGAAGAGGCCGGTCGGCCCGAACTTGCGGAGCAGGAACGAACCGAAATTTCCATCATCGAAGAGTTCCTCCCCCAACCCCTGACCGAGGCAGAGTTCGACGAGGCCGTTCGGAGTGCCGTTGCATCCGTCGGGGCTCAGAGCATCCGTGACATGGGGCGGGTCATGGGTCTCCTGAAATCAAGGCATTCCGGGACAATGGATTTCGGCAAGGCTGGGGCTGCGGTCAAGAAACTGCTCGGATGAACCGACAGCGACGTCCTTGGGGCGCTACGGAGTTTCCGGACGCGTGATGCCCGCAATAGATCCCGTTTGATCAGGGTTCTGGAGAACGGCAGTTTCAGGAGGCCGTACAGCCGGCCTGCCTGACGATGAACCCGTAGGGGCCGCGAATACTCCGTTCGGATCCGGTTACGTGTGCTGCGATGGCCGTTGTCATCAAGTGTAGCTGACGACCTCGAATTCGATTCCGTCGGGCGTGTGGAAGTAGAAACGGCGCCCTGGCTCGTAGTCGGCATGTGAATGCGGTTCCAGACCTTCCGCCACGACGCGGGCCTCGAGCGTGTCAAGATCCTCGACGACAACGCCGACATGGTTCAAGCCGCCCCGGGTTCGGTAGGAATCAACCTGGCCTTGTTTCTGTTCAGGGTGGCGATAGAGCGCCAGGTAGCTGGATCCGGTCCCGTCATCGGGTTCACCGACATGCAGAGAGAATCCACCATGAATTGACGCTCCGCTTTGGCCGCGCCACCTGACGGTCCAACCGAAGATGCGGTTGAGCATGGCTGCCGTTGCGTCCGGATCATCGACTGTAATGTTGACGTGTTCGAGATTGATTGCACTCATGGTAGATCCTGTTTCCTCGACAAAGCGGCCGGATGGACCCGGCACCGAATACGTCTCCAGAAACATTTTCGATCGTGAGCGTCCGGCGTCAAGCTGAAACTGAATGACCGGAGTTCGTGGTTCCGTGCGAGGACCACTCGCAAGGACGGCACACGCAGGACGATCGGCCGGCATCCCACAGGCATCCCACAGGCATCCCAGTGCTCCCTCGCACCAGGAACTGGAACTGCCCTGATGGGAATCATTCGTTCCGGTAGGCGTTCGATGCGGTCGAGCCAAAAGACCAATACTGGCCCCGGTTGCGTAACACCTGGACCGGCGCGGGGAGCCATCGGGGCAAAACGGCCCGTGACGGCTCACTTGTTTTCGTTAACCGGTTCCCCGGAACGCCGAAATGGCGCGCGTTACTCGGGTTCGCGTCAGGCGGTTTCTGTGCTTGCGGACATCCGATTTAGGACCTGGCCCAGTTCTTCGTAGAGCTCCGATCGTTCTTCAGGGCACAGAAATGCGCCGAGTTCGATTTCGCGGCCATTGCCGCGAAGCGTCAGGTAGTTCTCCACGGGACCGTCCGGATGCAGATGGATGCTGGTCCAGAAGGGTTGCGCCGACCAGCGCTGGATCGGTCGTCGGGGGTCGATCCGCTCAACAGTGATCAGGTCCGGCCATATCTTCAACTCCTCGGTCAGCTTTCCGTCCTCGAAATTCCGTTCGATGAGAACACAGAGCAGCCAGAGCACCAGAACCGGGCAGGGAAGCAACATCCACCAGGTAGCCGTCCCGAGGAAGGGCATGAGCGGAATCGACAGAGCGAGGGCGGTCAGCAGAATGACGGCTGCGTGTCCCTCCCGGGAGAGCGAACGGTTCGGCCAGAGCGTCAGTTGGAATGCCGGCCGGCCCCGGCCGGCGAAATCGTTCGCTTCGTCTGCGACCCGGGACAGGAACTTTTCACTTGGTTCCGTGGTCACCGCGCGCCTCCATTTCGGTAACCCGGGCCGTCAGTCAGTGACGCGGCTGCCGGTCCCATTCCTCCCGGGTCGGGAGAACGTCGAAGGTATGCGCCGGCGGAGGATTCGGCAGCGTCCATTCCAGCGTGTCTGCATGCTCTCCCCAATAGGCGTTCTCCTCGACCTTCCTGCCGAAGTGGATCGTGTAAAAGACGACGCCGAGGAAGAAGACAAAGGAGGCAAAGGACAAGAAGGCGCCGTATGACGAAACTTCGTTCCACAGTGCGAACTGTTCCGGATAGTCGATATAGCGTCGAGGCATGCCCTGCCGTCCCAGGAAGTGCTGAGGAAAAAACGTCAGATTGGCGCCAATGAACGTAGTCCAGAAATGCAGCTGGCCTGCCCATTCCGGATACTGTCGGCCGGACATCTTGCCGATCCAGTAGTAAACTCCGGCGAAAATGCAGAACACGGCGCCTAGAGACATGACATAGTGGAAATGAGCCACGACGTAGTAGGTGTCATGATAGGCACGATCGAGCCCGGCCTGGCTGAGGACGATTCCGGTCACACCGCCGACGGTAAACAGGAACAGGAAACCGAAGGCCCAAAGCATCGGCGTCCGCAGCATGACTGAACCGCCCCACATTGTGGCGATCCAGCTGAAGATCTTGATGCCGGTCGGCACCGCGATCACCATGGTCGCCAGCATGAAATAGGACTGCTGCGTGAGGCTCATACCAACCGTGTACATGTGATGGGCCCAGACAATGAATCCGAGGGCGCCGATGGCGACCATCGCATATACCATGGGCAGGTAGCCAAAGATCGGTTTCTTCGAAAACGTCGAAATCACGTGTGAGACGATTCCAAACCCGGGTACGATGATCATGTAGACCTCGGGATGGCCGAAGAACCAGAGCAGATGCTGATAGAGAACCGGGTCTCCGCCGCCAGCGGCATCGAAGAAGGTCGTTCCGAAGTTCCGGTCCGTCAATAGCATGGTAATCGCCCCTGCCAGGACCGGCAGCGACAGCAGAATGAGGAACCCCGTTACAAAGATCGACCATGCGAACAGCGGAGTCTTGTGCAGCGTCATGCCGGGCGCCCGCATGTTCAGGAAGGTGGTGATCATGTTGATCGAACCGAGGATTGACGAGGCTCCCGAGACGTGGACGGCGAAGATCGCAAAGTCCATCGACATGCCGGCTTCCGTCGTCGAGAGCGGTGCATAGAGGACCCATCCGACCCCGGACCCTGTCAGATTGTTGCCGCCCGGAACGAAGATCGAACAGATGGCGAGCGACGATCCGGTAACAAACAGCCAGTAGGAGAGGTTGTTCAGGCGTGGAAACGCCATGTCCGGCGCGCCGATCATCAGTGGCATGAAATAGTTGCCAAACCCGCCGAAAAGCACCGGGATGACCACGAAGAACATCATCAGGATGCCATGGCCTGTGATCAGAACGTTCCAGAGATGACCGTTGGGAGTGCAGTCCTCCGTGGCTGCAGCAATCAGACTGGCGCCTTCCAGACACATGTACTGAACGCCGGGTTCCAGGAGTTCGAGGCGCATGTACACGGTGAAGGCGACCGAAACGAATCCGAGAAATCCGCCCGTGAAAATATAAAGGAGACCGATGTCCTTGTGGTTCGTTGACATGAACCAGCGGACAAAAAACCCCGGGCGGGCGTGATCGTCATGCTCATGAATGACCGCGTCTGCCATGGTGTCCTCCTGAGGAATCCAGACGGCGAATCCCGGAACGACGGGAGAGTCGTCGCTAGGTACTCCAGCTTTCCGGCCGTCTCAACCGAATATCGCGCGAAACCTGGGCGGGATGAAAGGGCCGGCGGTCAGCCTTCGTCGTCCGGAAGGTCATGGGCAGCGGATTCGGTGCCCCGTCAGGTGTCGTCCACAACAGGATAGTGCCCGCCTGTCCACGGCAGGTCGGGATTGTCCATCATCAGTTCGAAGAAGATCTGTGTCAGCCGGGCAAGGATGTTCCGGCCGCCCCGGACCTGATCGCGATTGACCGAACTCTTCCAGGTCGAGCCACCATGAATGAGCTGGTTCCTGAGCACATAGAGCCGGTCGAAAAGGATCTCCAGAATGACGATCGTGTCTTTCTCTTTCAGGGCTCGTGCCACCCGTCGGCGGCTGCGATGAAACCTTGACTCCCAGTCGTCGGAGCCCGGAATTCCGTTCTGGTGGTTCCAGAATGGCTGGAAGACGTACCGGTTGTTGAGCAACGATCGTACGTAGTCGGGAAACTGCTCCCAGATGACATCATAGATTCGTTCTTCCCGATCGAGTTCGACAAGCATCGCAAAGAACTCGGCAAAACTCGTGCGCTCTCGTGGGCGCCGGTTCGAACCCGCCGGGTTGGACACTTCGCTCGCATAAGCGGCGTTGAAACTGATCCAGTAGAAAATGAAGGCGGCGTCATCGTCGTCGGTTTCCTGTTCCGCCCTCTGAAGCCAACTCAACGCACGATGCACTCTCAGGTTCAGAGTTTCCGGAGAGTCGTTCCGAAGAACACGGTGCTTGTCCTTCAACCGCCGAAAGTACTGTTCTCTTGAGGACATGGTCGGTCGTCCGGATCCTGGGGTAGGGGTCTGCACGTTCGCAGGACGTATCACCCCGGCATTTGGCTGTCATTGACGGAAACGGCGTTCGATCCATGGCTGAATCCGGATCTCCGAACCGGATCTCCGAACCGCAATCTCCATGGTCGCGGGATTGATCAGGGAGAAGATCTCCGGGGATTCCCGGAAATGACTCGAAGTCGCCGGTTCGTTCTGCCGGCCATCACCGAGCCTTCGAGCATTCGGGAAAGATACGATCGAATGTCCGGATCAGGGCAGTGTCAAGGTCAGCAAGGGTGACGGGGAGCCCGAGGTCAACCAAGCTCGTCACGCCGCGATCCTCGATTCCACAGGGAACAATGTCAGCGTAATGACTGAGGTCAGGTTCGACGTTGATCGAAATCCCGTGAAAGCTGACCCAACGCCGGAGCCGGACGCCGATTGCCGCAATCTTCTCCTCGCAGGAAGTCCCGTCGGACATGGGCGGTTTTTCCTTCCGGACCACCCAGACACCAATACGGCCGGGTCGCCGCTCGCCAGAAACTCCAAATTCCGACAGAGTCCGGATGATCCACTCTTCCAGGTTCCAGATGAAACGCCGGACATCGCGGTTGCGGCCCGACAGGTCCAGCATGACATAGGCGATCCGCTGTCCGGGACCGTGATAGGTCATGGATCCGCCGCGACCGGTCTTGTGGACAGGCAACCGGATGGCCCTGGTGTCCGGCAGAAACCGGCCAGCGCTGGTTCCGGCCGTGTAAAGAGGCGGGTGTTCGAGCAACCAGACCAGTTCACCGGCTTCGCCGGCCAGGATTGCGGCGACCCGCCGTTCCATGACCCGGACGGCTTCCGGATAGTTGACCGGCTCTGCGCTCGTTTGCCATTCAACCATGGGTCTCACACGGGTCCGCGTTCATGTCCTCCATCACAAAGTACGGTGGTTGTCACCTCTTCACATCATGAAATTCGTCGGATAATAGGCGGCCTGAATTGGATGCGGCCGTGGCGGAATTGGTAGACGCGCAGCGTTGAGGTCGCTGTGGGGTAACACCTGTGGAAGTTCGAGTCTTCTCGGCCGCACCATTCTCCGTAGACGTTCTGCTTGAATTCGTCTCGCAGCACGAACCGGGCAGGCTGTGACCGACCATCGGGTTTCCGTTGAATGCCGGTTACCCGGGCAACCGTTCGGTCGCTGTTCCGCAATTCCGTTTCGACTGATCAGCCCCGCCACTTTCGGCTTGGAGTCCGACCGGTTTCCCGGGTTCGATTGGCGGCTGGTGCAGGAACGGAAACCTGTCCGTCAAGCGCGGATCCCTCATGACCGATCCCCGGCATTTCTCCGGGTTCCGCGTGTTTCAAGGGCTTCACGGAAAATGGCGGACCGTTGCGGTTGCCACCCCACCCCTGCCGCCTATACACTCGACCGGGTGCCGGGCGGACAGTGTCCTGCGGGACCGATTCCCATCGGAGTGATGGTCTGAAACCCATGATCGGGTGGCGACGCCCAAGTGGAGGAAGCGAGACAGACGGGAAGCGAGACACAGTGTCGCAGCAGAAGGTCAATGGCGGATTTGTCATATTTGATGGCGTCCAGAAGAGCTACGACGGCGAGACCCTAGTTGTCAGGGATCTCAATCTCGACATCGGGCGGGGCGAGTTCCTGACCCTGCTGGGACCGTCCGGATCCGGCAAGACCACCTGTTTGATGATGCTCGCCGGTTTCGAGACGGCTACACATGGCGAAATCCGCCTCGGGGGAAAGCCGATCAACAACATTCCGCCGCATCGCCGCGGAATCGGCATGGTTTTCCAGAATTATGCCCTGTTCCCGCATTTGACGGTGGGCGAGAATCTTTCGTTTCCGCTGGAAGTGCGGGATATGCCGAAGGCAGTACGGGAGGAAAAGGTCCGACGCGCCCTCGATATGGTTCAGATGGGCGGTTTCGCCTCCCGTCGGCCGGCCCAGCTCTCGGGAGGGCAACAACAGCGGATCGCGTTGGCCAGGGCGTTGGTCTTTGAGCCGGAACTGGTCCTGATGGATGAACCACTGGGGGCGCTCGACAAGCAGCTTCGCGAGCATATGCAACTTGAGATCAAGCATTTGCATGAACGGCTCGGCGTCACCGTCGTCTATGTCACGCACGACCAGTCGGAAGCCCTGACAATGTCCGACCGCATCGCGGTCTTCAATGATGGTGTGATTCAGCAACTGTCGTTGCCCGACGATCTCTATGAGCGACCCGAAAACGCCTTCGTCGCCCAGTTCATCGGCGAGAACAACCGTTTGCTCGGAACCGTCGAGGGCATCGACGGTAATCATGCCCTGGTGATCCTGGATGACGGCAGCAAGAAACGGGCGCTTGCCGTCAATTGCGGCGACGGGGGCAGCCGGACAACTCTCTCAATCCGCCCGGAACGGGTGGCGCTGGGTGGTGATGGTAACGAGGCCAATGTTACCGAAGGGGATGTTCTCGAACTGATCTATCTGGGCGATCATGTCCGTTGCCGGATGAATGTTCACGGCAATGACGAATTCGTCCTGAAACTGCCCAACACGTCCGGTCACGCCCGACTGACCGTGGGCGAGACAGTGAAGGTCAGCTGGGCGGTTGAGGACTGCCGAGCACTCGATCTCTGAAGGTGATCGAACGGCGTGCCGCGCGCCCTGGTATGAGTGGACCGACCCGTGTCGAGAGACGCCACACAACCCTACTGACCGGAATATGTGGTCCAATTTCGGACTGGTCGGTAGAACCGACGGGTTCAGACGTTCCAATAGGATTTTCAAAGAAGAGAGAAACCGCCCGTAGTGTTTGCGAGACAGCCCTTCCTGGAAGCCGATAGGTCAGGGGAACTGGGCGTCTTGCCAGGGGACAGGTTGTTGGCGATGTGGAAGGCCTTTCGGGTTTTCGCTCTACCGGGCTTTTTCTTTGACGCGGGATCCTGCAATTGTTGTCGTGATCGTGATCATCAGGTCTTGCCGATACCGGAAGTTTGAAGACCAGCGGCCGTCACCGTGACGGGTATTGAGGACAAGGTGGAGGCTCTCGGGCCGCCCGGCAGGGACACCGGCCAAGGCTGCAGTCGAAACCGTGACCCGCCGCTCCGCACCTGAGGCAACAAAGTGGACGTCATTTGCGGTGGCCATGGAGGCGGAATGTCGTCGTAGCCCATGTTTAACGCGCACAAAAAAAGATGATTGTTTTTCAGTGGCATGTGCC
>JAPPHA010000058.1 GCA_028874915.1 Paracoccaceae bacterium | reverse complement strand
TTGAGCGTGAAGACCGCACCTGCGTTCCTGGCATACCTGTCAGCCATGAGGAAGACATACAGGCGGCAGACGTCTATTGCAACAAGGAACGCGCATTCACCTGCCGCCTGAACGCGACAGTCCCCTGCGCGAGTTTCATGGCTTCCCGCCTTCGGAACTGAGATGACCGTTTCTCGACCTGCTCCATAAAGCCTGGAAGGACGACGTCCGTCGCAAGGACCTGATGCGGCTTGCGAACCACTGAAAAACCAGTGGCTGCCACTGCGTCACGTTCAACTACAACGACTTCCTCGACGAGGCGCTGGTGCAAACCGGACGTTGGAACCCGTATTGGAGATACGGGTTCTTCTGCCCGTCCGGACCGGACACCATCGCCAGCTTCGACAAACTGGAAACGCATTCGGACTGCGCGGCATTGTGACCAGATTTTCTTGGATCCGGATTCGAAGCCGGTGACCAGGATGCATTCGCGCGAGCCGGCCGATCACCCGGAGTCGAGCAGATCCCTGATGCAGGAGTCGAGAAAGGCATCAAATTCCGGATCATTGCCAGGACTGCCAACGCAGTGCCCCCAAGGCGACTCGAAGACACGCAACTCGGCATTCGGCATGTGCCGGGCTTCGATTTCATTGTCTTCCGGCGGGAAATACAGGTCCTGGGCGCACGGCAGGAGAATGGCACGGGCACGGATCGAGGCCAGAGCCCGCTCGAAATCTCCCTGAAATCGTTCCCCTGAACTGATGTCAGCCAACCGCCAACTTCCCAGCATTGCCAGAAGGTCATTGGCGTCCCAGTCCTCGGAATGCTCCCTTGCCCACTCCTCCAGAAGTGCCTCCGGCGACGCGAACCCGAGTCGTCGGTATAGCCCGTCGCGGAAGAACGTCTGCGAATACGCCCAGCCGGCATAGACGACACCGAAGGCCCGAAGGCCCGCAACGGGTGGCTCCTCATAGGTTCCGCTTCTCCAATCGGGATCCGCCGTAAGGGCCGACTTGACGCCATCGAGGAACACTTGGTTGTGGGGCGATGTCCTCGCTGAAGCGCAAAACGGAAGTATGGTGTCTACCATATCCGGAAAGCGGACCGCCCAGTGGTAGGCCTGACAGCCGGCCATGGACCAGCCGGCGACCAGGCGGATGCGTCTGACTCCAAGTCGTTCCGTGAGGAGGCGGTGCTGGCAGGCCACGTTGTCCTGGAGCGCAACCTCCGGGAATTGCGCTCCCCGGTTGCCGGCGTGCGCGTTACTGGGTGAGGTCGACAAGCCGTTCCCGAACATGTTGACCGACACGACGAAGTGTCGTGCCGGATCGATCGCCCGGCCGGGTCCGAAATACCCTTCGTTCCTGAGGTGCGTGCCCGTGTAGAAGGTCGGCAGCAGGACGACGTTGTCACGGGTTTCGTTCAGCGCGCCGTAGGTCATGTAGGCGAGCCGGGCTCCACGCAAACAGCCTCCGCCGACGAGTTCGACATCGCCGAGTTCAAAGACTTCGTGATCGTCCCTTCCGTTCATGGCGCGTCCAGCGATGGATCCGAACAGGTGGGGTTTCGCGCCGATCCGGTCATTTGGGAAGTCCTCAATACAGTCGCAGGTATTCCTTGACCTCCCAGTCCGTCACCGACTGGCTGTAGCGCTCCCATTCATCGACCTTGTACTCGATGTAGGACTTTCGCATTACCGGTCCCATCACACGTTCCGCCAACGTGTCCTGACCCAAGGCCTCGACAGCCTCAAAAAGGTTCCTTGGCAGGCGCCGGATTCCGAGTTCGCGGAATTCCTCATCCGTCATGGCGTAAAGATCGCGGTCGGTCGGGGGGCCGGGGTCAATCCGGTTCGTGATACCTTCGATGACGGCAGCCTGTGTCATCGCCAACGCCAGGTAGATGTTCATGCACATGTCGGCAGCCCGGTTCTCGATGCAGTAACGGCTTTGCGGAAGCCGGAACTGGGCGGACCGGTTGTTGTGTCCGAAGGTGATGTTCGTTGGCGCCCAGGTGACCGTGCCCCCTTCCAAGCCTCCAACCCTCGGAACCAGCCCGTTGTAGGAGTTGACCGTCGGACAGGTGAGCGCGGTCAAGGCTTCGGAATGGGTGATCAGGCCGCCGACGGCGTGCCGGGCGGAATCGGTCCACCCCTGGCTTGCCGAACCGAAGAGGTTTTCACCGGGGCGCCCCGCGGCCTGCAGCGAAAAATTGATATGCGCTCCGGAACGCCAGTCACCGGTCGTCGGCTTCGGCATGAAGGTAATGAACCAGCCGTGCCGCTTGGCCACTTCCTTGAGCAGGATTCGGAGGAAGACCAGCCGATCGGCCATTTCCAGGACATTGGTGTAGTGGAAGTCGAGTTCAAACTGAGAATACGCGCCCTCGGCGACAACATCGTGGAGGCCCCAGCCCATCTCGTTCAGGATATCGATCATGTCCTTGAAAAACGGCATCGCCTCGATTGAGTACTCGAGATCGTAACCGAAGGCCTGGCGGCGCGGGTTGATCGCGTTGGCCGGGTCATTTTCGACCGCCTTCACAGGCCTCCCCGACTCGTCGAATCGCATGGCGATGAACTCGGGTTCGATGCCGGCCGATCCAACGAATCCCGCTTCACGGGCGTCCTGGATTCCCCGTTTCAGGGCTTGCCGGGGACAGACATTGTAGGGCTGTCCTTCCCAGAAAAGGTCACAAAAGATCATCGCCGTTGAACGATCCCACGGACACACATAGACCGCGTCGAGGTCCGGTATGATGATCTGATCCGGATCGGCCGGAGTCAGTTCGGGAACGTACGAAACGGAGTGGACGGCAAACTGGGGACCCTTGCCAATGCAGAGGTCGCGGAAATCGCAAAGCGGCACTGGTTTGGTCTTCGGAATTCCAAACAGATCGATCCAGGCGGGAAGCAGGTACTTGACACCTTCCCTTTCCAGCCGTTCGTGGGTTTCCCGGATCCGTTCCTCGGATGGCAGTGCGGAGTCCATCTGCTCGACATATTCAGTCACGATCCTTCTCCTCTCAGTTCGACAGGCCCGCCCATGTTCCCCTCGCGACACGGCACCCCGAACGGTTGCACGACAGTCCGACGGAAGTCCGGCGGGCCGAACCCAAAGGCCAATATAAACTCAATCGACAGTGAGGAAACCAGCCTTCCCGATAGGAGGAAATTTTACGTCGGCAATCCCGTCCGGCCGTGTTCGGGATCCGGTTCCCGGGAGGCCGGCATGAGACGCACATTGTCCGGGTTACCGGCTCTATCTGTTCAACCGTTTCGTTGACAACAGATCTGTTGAAATGAAGGTCAGCGATGAAGGCTTCCACGAGCCAATGGGTCAATCCCGCGTTTCGCGCCGAGGCAGAGCAGCAGAATGACCAGATTCAGCGAACACTTGAGGCAGGCTCGCAAGTTCTATCCCGGGACATGTCCAACTGGCCATTGCCATGTTATGAGCCAAGAGTGGTCAATGGTGACCGTCTGTGAATCCCGAATGCGTCGACGTCAGCATGGACCGAAACACGCCTGAACCCAGACCGATACGCCAGCTCGACGAAGCGGCAATCCAGAGAATCGCTGCTGGCGAGGTGGTGGAACGACCGGCCTCGGTGCTCAAGGAACTCGTCGAAAACGCCCTCGACGCCGGGGCCACCCGCATCGACATTGCCTATGCGGACGGCGGAAAGACCCTTATCAGGGTCACAGACGACGGTCACGGAATTCCGCAGGACCAACTGGAACTGGCGGTCCGAAATCACGCCACCTCGAAGATCGATGGCTCGGATCTGGTCAATATCGCTGACTTCGGGTTTCGCGGTGAGGCGCTGGCGGCAATAGGGGCCGCCGGGCGGCTCAGCCTTCGGTCCCGCTCCACCGGCAGCGCCGCCGCGGCCTCGATCACCGTCGAAGGCAGTCGGACCGGGCCGCTCGAACCGGTCGCCCTGTCCGACGGCACTGTGGTCGAGCTCAGGGACCTGTTCCGGGCCCTTCCCGCCCGGCGGAAATTTCTCCGCAGCGACACAGCCGAGGCCAGGGAAATCAACGCAACGATCAAGAGGCTGGCCATGGCGGCGCCCGGGATCGGGTTTACGCTCCGCGACATCAGCGGGCCCGGTGCCAGCGCCGGCAGCGCGACAACCGGCGGCCCTGGACGTTTGCGACTCCGCGCCGACCGACAGCCCGGTCCCTTTGCGGAGGCACTCCGGGAACGGCTGAGATCACTCCTCGGAAAAGACTTCGTCGAAAGCGCGATTCCTGTGGAGGCCGCGATCGATGGCTATGCCCTCAGCGGGTATGCGGCGCTTCCTACGTACTCCCGAGGGGCGGCCGTCGCCCAATTCACCTTCGTCAACGGCCGATCGGTCCGGGATCCGTTGTTCCTCGGCGCCGTCAGGGCCGCCTACTCCGACCTTCTCAGTCGCGATCGATACCCTGCGGCCGTGCTGTTCCTGGACTGCGATCCGGAACGGGTCGATGTCAATGTCCATCCGACGAAGGCCCAGGTCAGGTTCCGCGAACCACAGGCCGTCCGGAAACTTGTCGTGACCGGGGTCAGGCACGCCCTGGCCGGTGAGAGTCACCGGACGTCGGATCGGATCGCCCAGGATTTCATTGCGACCGCCGGCACGGCAGCGCAATCGGGACGACGACCGGCAAGCCACGCAACTCATCACAGGAATCGACCCAGTCAGCGGGCTCTCGGCGCCGGATTCCAACTGCAGGGACCGGCAGCCGGTGCCGAGACCAGCCCGCCAGGCGGCCCGGGTGCAATGGTCCCGGCCGCTGCCGGGACCTCAGAAGCCTGGACCGGCCCCGGGCCGGAGCCCATCGACGCCGATCGCGCGGTCCCCATGTCGGACCCGGACTCGACAGGCCCGAACGCCGATCCGTTTCTCCCGGACGCACCCCTTGGCGCGGCACGGGCCCAGTTTCACGATACCTACGTTATGGCCCAGACCCGGGACGGTATCGTCATCGTCGATCAGCACGCCGCCCATGAACGGCTCGTCTATGAACGGTTCAAGGCGCAATTGGCGGCGGGTGGTGTCCGCTCGCAACTCCTCCTGCTTCCGGAAATCATCGAATTGGACAGCGGCGACCGGGAGAACATTCTTGCCATTGCCGACGATCTGTCTCGTCTCGGACTGGGAGTCGAGCCTTTTGGCGGCTCGGCTGTCTGCGTTCGCGAAGCCCCCGCGATTCTGGGTGACATCGACGTCACCTCGCTGGTTCGCGACATTTGCGACGAACTCGCGGCGACCGGTTATTCAAACGCCGTCGGTGAACGCATCGACCGCGTTCTTTCGAGGATGTCGTGCCACCGGTCGGTCCGGGCCGGAAAGTCAATGTCCGTCGCCGAAATGGACGCGCTCCTGCGCGAAATGGAAGCGACACCGTTCTCAGGCCAGTGCAATCACGGCCGGCCGACCCATGTGGAGTTGAAGCTTGCCGATATCGAGAAACTCTTTGGCAGACGATGATGTGACACGCCTCTTCGGAGACAAGGGGTGCCGCAGCCTTGTGCACAGCCGCCGCCCGCGCGATTCGATGACAGTCCACCCGAACTCCGGTTCGAACCGGAACCCGCAACAACGTCCCGGACGGATTCTGACGCCATGACAGCGGGAGGTCCGGGCCTGGTTCCTGCCCTCCTGTTCGGCGTGGGAATCGTGACGCTGATCATGATCGCCGTCGGGCTGGTCCTTGCGTTCCGGCTATCGCGAAACCGGGCCCAACCAGAGCTCGAGGCCTCCCTGGCGGCCAATCTTCGTGCCGTTAACGATGCCTTGCAGGGGCTTGACGGTCGGATCCGCGAGATCAGCAACAACCAGAGCCAGACCCGGACCGAACTGGGCCAGACCGTCTCCAACGTCGCCAAGGAGACGCGAGAATCCCTTGGCGAACTGCGGACGCGGCTTGAGACCATCGACAAGGCCCAGCACAATATCACGAGCCTCTCGGAGAACGTGCTCTCTCTCCAGGATATCCTGTCCAACAAGCAGACACGCGGATCCTTCGGCGAGATCCAGCTCCATGCCATCGTGTCGAAGGCGCTTCCGCCCGACGCCTTCGACATGCAATGCACGCTCTCGAACGGGAAGCGCGCCGACTGCCTTATCCGCATGCCGCGTCCGCCAGGCGACATTGTTATCGACAGCAAGTTTCCTCTGGAAGCCTACGAAGCGCTTCGATGCGCCGAGACTGACGAACAACGCAAGTTCGCAGCCCGCGCGATGCGGACATCCGTCGTCAAGCACATTACCGACATTTCAGAGAAATACATTATCGACGGAGAAACGGCGGACGGCGCAATCCTGTTCCTGCCGTCGGAGGCCGTCTACGCGGAATTGCACGCCAACTTTACCGACGTCGTCCGGGACGGATTCCAGAAACGGGTCTGGATAGTCTCGCCAACCACCTGCATGGCGACGCTCAACACGCTTCGCGCAATTCTACGCGATGTCCGGATGCGCGAGCAGGCCAACAAGATTCGCGGCGTCATCGGTCAACTGACCGAGAACATCAATCGCCTGTCGGACAGAGTTGACAATCTCGACCGGCATTTCAGCCAGGCGGCCAGGGACATTGACCAGATCAAGACCTCGGCCGGCAAGGCGCGCAAACACGCCGCAAACCTGGATTCCTTTGATTTTGACACGATTTCATCGGCTGACGGAACTGGCGGAACGGAGCCGGACAACGAATCCTCCCTTCCGAAGCCCCCCAATGAGACCAGTGTCCGGCATTCGGCTTGATGCGGTCGCGGTCTGCCCTCGAATTTCGACCCAAAGGCATCCCGTCACCGGCGGGAATACGCCCGACAATCACATTCTGGAAGACAGCTTACGGGACCGTCAGGGATCGGCCTCAACAGATGTCGCGACTTTCAGGAAAGCAATAAGATCATCGCGATCCTGTTTTCGGGCGATGCGTTGCATCGGCATCTTTGTCCCTGGAACATAATTGTCAGGACCCAATTCAAAGAGCGCACTTATGGTATTTTCCGACCAGATGATGTCCGTCGACTTCAAGGACCGCGTGTAGCTGTAGCCTTCGACCGCACCTGCCTTGCGGCCGAAAACCCCCGCCAGCGACGGGCCTGCGCGACGGGCGCCGTCGCCGACGAGCGTATGACAGATCGAGCATTTCCGGTTGAACTGCCGTTCCCCGTTGGTCATCTGCTTCGGATCGAGAAGAAAAGTTCGCCCACCTTCCGCCATCAGTTCGACCGTGCCGGATCCCGCAAGCGGCCAGGCAAACATCGCATCGTCAATTCCGCCGGCATAGATGCTCTCGCCGTCTGCGGAAAAGGCAAGCGCCCAGACCGGACCATGGCGGGCAGCCCGGAAATCCTTGGCAATTGACCAGTCGTCGGTATCCACGACCATGATAAACCCGTCGCCGTCACCGACGGCAAGACGGCTCCGATCCGGAGACAACGCCATGGCCAGTATCGGCCGACGATCCAATGTCAGGTCGGCCAGCACTTCGGCCGTCTCGATGTCGATGACCCGCGTTCCGCCGTCAACGGCGCCGTAGGCAAGCCAGCCATCGGTTTCATTGAGAATCAGCAGATTGATCCCGAATCCGTGTTCAGTCAGTTTCCTCAAGACCGCCCGGCTCTCCAGATCCCAATGTCGGATATGCCCGTCAGACGACGCCGCGTAGAGCGAATACCCATCATCAGAAAAGACCACATCATTGACAGCCGCTCCGGTGTCGGCAAGGAACACAGGAGAGTCGTCGCCCGAAACCGACCAGATTCCCACGGTCCCATCCCAGCTTGCCGAGGCCACACGATCACCGGCAGGAGCGACATCAAGAGACAGGATCTTTCCCCTGTGGCCAGTCAGCTTGCGCGACGAACCCGACTCCAGATCCCAAAGCCTGACATCCGTATCATCGCCTCCCGACACTGCGGTCGACGAATCCACGAGTCGAACCGTATTGACTGCCGCGTTGTGGCCTTCGAGCCAGATCGGTCCGGTTCCGCCCCGATCATCGGAACCCGGCGCCCAGACTCCAATGGAATAGTCGAAACTTGCGGTCAGGATGCGCCCGGAGTCGGAGGACGCATCGATGGAAATGCCCTTGATCGGACCGCCATGCCCGGAAAGCTTGAAGAAGTCGGCCGCCGCGACAGGCCCTTGGTTCTCCACAATCGAAAGACAGATAACGGCAACAGCAACTGCCACCCGAACACCGGTGGATGGACGCACGAACCCGCATCCCGGAAAGTCGATGAATTCGGGGAACGTTCCTGTCAACCTGCCCATGGGCAAGGACAGTAAATCCGGGGATTTTCCCTGTCAAACCTCCGTAGCGATTCCAGTGACCGAAATTGGGTTGGATCCATCATCACGACAGTCGATCGCAGATCCAGGCGGAGATGATGGCACGCTGGTTTCAAGGCCTCACCGGCGGTGAGCGCGCACCGGTTTCGGAGGATCGTTCCTGCAGATTCCTGTCTCGCGATCAACCAACCTGCGCGACCGTCGTACGGCGGCCCCCGATTCCAACCGAACGGCTTTACCGTTCATGGCGAATCGGTGCGAGCCACGGCCCTGCCCTTGTTGGCCCGAACGGGATGGATTGCCGTGGCGTCCTCGGGAGTCCCGACAATGCACACGGCAGGACCGACGATTGAACAAGCGCAGGAGTGCCGTTTATCTGAACGACAGCAACAGATGTCGCAATGAATGGAAACGCAGCGAAATTGAAGTCGGGGTCCGGGACATCGGCAGGATCACTGACCTGCGCCCCCGCCCGTTCGAATGATCCGTCAAGCCTTACTTGCGTACATCGTCATCCGGCATGGAGTCCCGACGGTCTCACAGGATAGCGCTCGATGCAGGCAATTCCACCGAATCGCCCGCACCGGAACTCATTGTGGCGGCCGATGGCCCTGGACAACTGCTCCTTCGCGACGTCCTAAGCCGCACCTGACAGGGACCACGCGCCGTCCGTATTGACATACAGGCCGGCCAGGTTTCCGCGCCGCAGTTCATTGCGGACGGAAGGCAGCTGGACCATTCTTTCAAAATCATCGGTCGCATGATTCAGGATTTCCGCGGGCTTGAGACCGGGGCTGGACGAAAGAGCGCGGTGTACCAGGCTCCTTACGACTCCTTTCGGAGCCCGTTTTCTCTCCGACGCGGGGCGGACCTTCGCAGCCTGCCCGCCACTGGCGGCGCTGCGACGCGGTTTCCGCTGTGCCGCCCGCTTTTTCCGTGCCGGACGAGCCGGTTTCTTCGCGTCGCCCGCACGTGCAATCAGCTCGTCCAGCAGTTCCTGCCGACCATCTGATTTTCCACGTTCATAAGCCGCAGCTTCCGCGCGGGCGAGAACGCCCGCAATTTCATTGAGTATGGGAGATGTCATGGTTTGTGCCTCAATTGATTCGATTCGGCACGGCCTAACACGCGCCGCACTTACGCGCAATCGGAACTTCCACAAGCAAACCTGCGCAGAGATTGATCACCAAGATATGCGCGCATTCGGTATACTTGATCGCATACCACAATGTAGACAATGAACACAACCGTGTCGGTTTCGTTTGTGCTCATCCGGACAATTGACGAATTGGAAGGCCCGTTCCGACACAGGAATTCCCTGTCTGACGCCGCGCGAGCCCGTCCCACGGGCATGCAACCCCGGACACCAACGTCCACAGTGCCTTCGTATCAGCCGGAGCCCGATCCCGAACGACCTTC
The DNA here is from genome assembly GCA_028874915.1 of Paracoccaceae bacterium. GTDB lineage: Bacteria > Pseudomonadota > Alphaproteobacteria > Rhodobacterales > Rhodobacteraceae > JAPPHA01. Next base: position 32,299 of record JAPPHA010000058.1, on the reverse strand, counting down.
CACGACCCCGGATCTGCAATGTCCATCCTTCACCTTGTCTGTTGCCGTATTGTCAACAAGGGCGAACGTATGACTCCGCTTCCGACAGGACAATTCAAATGGCGGAATCCATAAACCTGGTCCTGTCGGGACCATGGCGTTTCATGCCTGCTCATTGGCAAGACGGAGCCTACGATTGCTTCGGTCGATCCTGAGGACAACGATCAAGAGCAACCATCTAATCTGCCATTAGTTATTTTCGCGACTCCAATCCATTTATACTCCGATTATCTTTCATGTGAATGGCAGCAAGTTCGATTTTGGTCAAGGACGCCGAAGGTCACCTTGACGCAACTCGACATTGGAACGTTGGCGACGGCCAAAGTCTTGGCCTGTCGTTATCCCCGCCAATTGCGAAACCCGATCCATTCGTGTGCAGCACGTTCCTTTTCTTGAACCGCGAAAGCCGTGTGGAGTTCAGGTCCATGGAGCAGACGCAATACCCATGCCAACACGCCGTGGCCGCCCGACGCGGAATCGATCAAGACTTACGGAAGGTGACCGCGGCCTCGCACTGAAAGGGGGCGTCGACACTGTTCTTGAGCTCGATGGGGACACGCCGTGCCGTTCCAAATGGCCAACCGGGCCTCAACTGACTCAAGCACTCGCCGACGTCGAAAAGGAGGGCTTTCCGCCGGTCGTCCCGCCCGAAGCGCCCGTCATACAATTCGGACCGGTTGATCATTCGTTTCGGGTCCAGCCATCGAAGTGAATCATCGATCCGTTTCGCCAGGCGGTGGTTGCCTCTTGCAAGGCGTTGTGATTCGCTCTCTCCGCGCAACATCGAGGTGACAGAATGAAGGGTGAACCCTGCGGACCCGGTTCCAAGGCAACCCAGAGGGGATTCCTGCCGCGGCCAAAAGCGATTTCCGATCCGGCCTTCGGCCAGGGCCGGTCCGCGGAAACCGCAGGAATCCGCGCGACCCGGTTCCTGGCGTCCAGACCCGGCCAATCCGGATATGTGCGTCCGCGGCCGGAGGTTCCGGATCCACCCGGGTCCGCGCCCATTCAGGCGAACCGCACGCGTTTGAATTGGGACAGGTTCATGGAATCCGGAGGGACCCGATCGTGAGCCGAATCCTGGCTATTACGGCCATTGCCTTGCTGGCAGACCAGTGCAGCAAGTGGGGCGTTGTCTATGGCCTTGACCTCGAATCCCGGCTGGCCCTGGACGTATTCCCCCCGTTTCTCCAATTCCGCATGGCGTGGAACGAGGGAATCAATTTCGGTCTGTTCGCCAGCGGGTCGGAGGTGATGCGATGGGTTCTGGTCGCGGTTTCGGTTCTGGCCGCCGTTGTGGTTCTCGTCTGGGCGCGGCGAATCCGGGGCTGGCTGGGACCGTTGCTCGTGGGTGCCCTGTTGGGAGGAATACTCGGCAATGGTATCGATCGGATCCGGCATGGCGCCGTGGCCGACTTTCTGAACGTTTCCTGTTGCGGCGTCCACAACCCTTTCAGTTTCAATCTCGCCGATGTATTCATATTTGTCGGCGCCTTCGGGCTGATCGCGTTCGGCAACCGCCTAAACCGGGACCGCGGACGCCCTTAACGGCCCGGACAATAGTCGCCACGAAGAGGACAGGAGACGAGACTTGCGCATAGGCTCCGTTCAGATTCTGACCGCATTTCTGTCCACGGTCTGCCTCGTCGCCACCGGATGCAGCGACAACGTCGCCAAGCCCGGCCCGAACGAGTTCTCGGTCATTCCCGGCAAGGCACTGTCGCAGCCGGGCGACGTTCCGGCGGATGTCGCGGCTCTGCCGACACCGACACCCGGTGCTCCCAACCGGGTTTCCCAGGCCCCGCAACAGGACGCCATCGCTGCACTCGGCGGGTCACCGCGGACACGGGACGGCGCCGGGATTCCGGCACGCGACCAGTCGCTGATCGAGGTGGTAAGCCGCCACGGAATTGACCCCGGTATCCGGTCCGAACTCGCGACCGCCGATGCCCGGTTGCGCGCGGAACACCGACCGAGGATCCTGAACCGCCTGTTCGGGACCAATGTGTATTTCGACATTTACGAAAACCAGTCGCTCGATCCTTATGACGAACGCGACCGCCTGAGAACGGCGGGTATTGCGACGCCTGCAGCGCCGCCGGAATCGGAACGCCGGCGCGGGCTCGTTTTCGAAAACTGAAACTGACCCGGGCGCCCAGTCGCCGGGTACCGTCCATCCGTTTTCTGAAGCCAGCTTCCTGGCTTCGGCGATCCTGGAACTGTCGACGAAGCGCGTGTCCTATAGCGCCGCGACCGGAGTCGCCGCCGGTTCGACCCGCACGGCGGAAAACTTGAATTCCGGGATCTTGCCCCAAGGGTCGAGCACCGGATTGGTCAGGACATTGGCGGCCGCCTCGACATAGGCAAAGGGAACGAACACCATGTCTTCGGCAACCGAACGGTCTCCCCGGGCCATCACGGTGATCGATCCGCGTTTGGTCGTCAGAGTTACGAATTGTCCGGGTTCCGTCCCCAGCCGTCGCAGGGTCCGCGGATGCAGCGAACAGCTCGCTTCCGGTTCGACGGCATCCAGAACCTTTGCACGTCGCGTCATCGAGCCTGTGTGCCAGTGCTCCAGTTGCCGGCCCGTCGTGAGGATCATCGGATAGTCCGCATCCGGCAGGTCGTCGGGCGGCACGATACCCGCGGGCGTGAACCGGGCCCGGGCCTCGGGCCTCGGAAACCCGTCGCCAAAGACGATGGGCTGACCCGGATCCTCCGGCGAGTGCGAAGGATAGGTGACCACATTCTGCCGCTCGAGGCGCTCCCAGGTGATGTTGTCGAGAGAGTGCATGTTCTCCTTCATCTCGGTGAAGACCTCTGAAGGATGCGAATAGGTCCAGCTCAGACCCAGGCGGCGTCCCATCTCGACGATGATCGCCCAGTCTTCCCGGGCTTCGCCGGGCGGACTGACGGCGGGACGGCCCATCTGGACCTGCCGGTTGGTGTTGGTCACGGTCCCGGTCTTCTCGACAAAGGCCGAGGCCGGCAGGATCACATCGGCATAGTTGGCGGTTTCGGTCAGAAAGATGTCCTGAACGACCAGATGGTCCAGCGACTCCAGTGCGTGGCGGGCGTGCTGAAGGTCCGGGTCCGACATCGCGGGGTTTTCGCCGACGACATACATCCCCTTGATGTCGCCAGCACATACCGCGTCCATGATTTCGACAACGGTCAGACCCTTCTCGGCGGAGAAATCTCCCGAATTCCAGGTCTTCGAAAAGGCCGCGCGGACCCGGTCGTCCTCGACACTCTGGTAGTCCGGCAAGAACATCGGGATCAGCCCCGCGTCGGAGGCGCCCTGAACGTTGTTCTGGCCGCGAAGCGGGTGCAGTCCCGTTCCGGGGCGACCGACCTGCCCCGTCATCAGCGCCAGGGAAATCAGGCAGCGGGAATTGTCGGTCCCGTGAACATGTTGTGAAATCCCCATCCCCCAGAAGATCATCGCGGCCCTTGCACCGGCAAAGTCACGGGCGACCGCCCGCAGCGTGTCCGCAGGGATACCGCAGACGGCCTCCATCCTTTCGGGTGGAAATGCCTTGAGATGGGCTTTTTGCGCATCCCAGTTCTCTGTGTAGGCGGAAATGTATTGCCGGTCGTAGAGTTCTTCCTCGACGATCACATGCATGATCGCATTCAGCATCGAGACATCCGTTCCCGGCCGGAACTGGAGACTGTGAGTCGCGTGGCGGCCCAGCGTCTGGCCGCGGGGGTCCATGACAATGAGCTTGCCGCCCCGTTTCGCGAACTGCTTGAAATAGGTCGCCGCCACCGGATGGTTCTCGACCGGATTGGCCCCGATAACGATTGCCACATCCGCGTTCTCGATTTCGTTGAAGGTGGCGGTCACCGCACCCGAGCCGATGTTCTCCATCAGCGCCGCCACCGACGACGCATGGCAGAGACGCGTACAATGATCGACATTGTTGTGTCCGAAACCCTGGCGGATCAGCTTCTGGAAGAGATAGGCTTCCTCATTGGTGCATTTGGCGGACCCAAAGCCGGCAATGGCCCGCCCGCCATGGGCGTCGCGGATACGGGCCAGGCCGCCGGCGGCCGCCGCCATGGCCTCGTCCCAGCTGGCTTCACGAAAATGGCTGAGTGGATTCGAGGGATCAACGTCCAGTCCCTTGCGGACGTCTTCGCGACGGATCAGAGGCCGGGTCAGTCGATGCTCGTGATGGACGTAGTCGAAACCGAAGCGGCCCTTGACGCACAGGCGCTGTTCATTGGCCGGACCGGGAGCGCCGTCGACCCAGAGGATCCGGTCGTCCCGGACCTTGATGCTGATCTGGCAACCCACCCCGCAGAATGGACAGACGGATGCGACGTCTCGGTCATAGGCCTGGCTGTCGCCTCGCTGGGCATCGTCGACGCCGGTTGCCGGCATCAGCGCCCCGGTCGGACAGGCCTGAACGCACTCGCCGCAGGCGACGCAGGTCGACGCGCCCATCGGATCATTCATGTCAAACACGATCTGGCTGCCATGGCCGCGCCCGGCCATTCCGATCACGTCATTGACCTGGACTTCGCGACAGGCTCGAACGCAGAGATTGCAATGAATGCAGGCATCGAGATTGACCGACATCGCCACGTGGCTGTCGTCGAGGAGAGGTACGTGGTCAGGCTCAACCGCCGGGAATCGCGAGACGGCAACCCCCTGGCGGTCAGCCATGTCCCATAGATGGGACGACCGGTCATGCGCCGCATCCCGGGCGGGCTGGTCGCTCAGGAGCAGTTCGGTCACAAGGCGCCGGGACTTCTCGGCCCGTTCGGTTGCCGTCCGGACGACCATGCCTTCGGTCGGTGTCCGGATACAGGACGCTGCCAGCGTCCGTTCCCCGTCGATTTCGACCATGCAGGCCCGGCAGTTTCCGTCCGACCGGTAGCCCGGTTCATCGGCATGGCAAAGATGGGGGATCCGGATGCCAACGCGTTTGGCCACCTCCCAGACGGTCTCTCCATCATTGGCGGTCACCGCCATGCCATCCAGGACAAAGTTCGTTTTCGGCATCCGGGTTCCCCCCGCTCTCGAACAGCCGTCATAGATTCCCAACGGCTTCATTACACCGGGACGATGCGCTCCCACAAACCGAAAGTCGGTCCCTTTGGGCCCGAGATGGCGTTTATCAAGGCCGGACGGGCTCCGGGTCTGACCGGATTTCCCGGAGAAGCATTTCCGCGACAGCCAGAATCTGCGACGTAAAGATCAGGCCCGCTCCCCAAGGCCGCTCGGTCACGAGATGGCTGGCGAGCCAGCCCATCCGGATGATTCCGGGCGATCCCGACTCCTGATACCAGCGGAACGGAACGGTTGCGGCCTGCAGTCCGACGCAAGCGCAAGACAATCGGGCAGCCGCCGCTACGGAATCGTCGAGGCCCCAGACCATACAGCACTCGGAAATGGACACGAACACAGCCTGCCCGAGGCCGGGTTCGACCGGCCTGGTATTGCCGGTAACCAGTCGGGGGAGCGCCACGGCCAATACGCGCCGAGAATCGACGTCAAGCGACCGGTAGGCGAGAACATAGGCGATCTCGATGGCGCGGACGGTCAATCGAGGGTCCATGTCGAGAGGCGCCATCCTGAATTCAGGCGGTTCATCGAACATCGCGTGACCTCGGTTGGGTCCCGGGCGGCGGATAGATCGAGAAGTACATTCCCATCGTCAGCGGCCGGTCCGGGTCCTGATCGAACAAGACCGGAAGGTCGCGGCCGGGATGGCGCCGGTCGTTCAGACTCACGGATCGGGTGACGACGGAATCCGACTGTCCGACCTGCGCCCAATGGCGAGGTCCCGGAAGTTCGGGAATGCCCGGGCAAGGATCGGAGAGGATTCCATTTCGGTCAGGCCGAATCGGACCGGAAAGCCAGCGCCAGGCGCCGCCCCGGGCAACATGGACCGAAAGGGTTCCGCTCAAGGGGTCGTAGATGATGGGACGACCGGTGACGAAAGTGCGGGACTCCGGATCCGTCGTTCCGGTCCCGGGCGGCCAGGACCGGACCGGGCCGGCCAGCAGGTCGGGAAAGTCCGGGGGATCACCGCCCGGCCAATCGATTGCGCCGACAACCGGCTCTCCGGAACGGGCGGTGGATTGCAATGCCTGCGATCTCCCGCCCTGTCCGCGGTCGGCCGCATGTGTCACGAAGGTGGCCGCACCGACGAGGTCGCGGGCAAGGGAATAACGGTAAAGCCGGGGTTGGATCGGGTATGAGCCCGCCCAGGGGTCACTGCAGCTCCACAACCATCCATCCTCGGTAAAGACACCATAGTGAATGCCATGGTCCGGGGCCGGGTCGCGGCCGGCGGCGGCCGTATGAATTCGGTAGATGAAGACGGTCCCGGCCAACAGCGCACGGAGCGTCGAACGATCGAGATTGCCAATCGGCCGATTGCGCCAGAACCAGCCCCAGTTGAGGTCTCGCGCCCGTTCCGGGCGCCCGCCCGCCGGGAGATGACGGAGATGGCGGGCGAGGCCCTTGGCGGCTTCGATCTGCGCACGCGTGAGTTCCGGAAAGGATTCGTTCCAGGGCGGATCCGGATCCTGGGCTCCGATCTCCGTCTGCAATCCCACAGCCGCCATCTTGACGGCAAGGACAAGTGCGAGTCCTGGACCGATGACCCATGAATTCCGTTTCCACCGTGACGAAACCTGCTGCCCGTTTCGAGGCCTTGAAGACAACATTCGGTAACCCACTTTGATCACTTCTGACGGTGCCGAATCGCGACAGTAAGAGAACAAAACAGGAACATCAATGAGTTTTCGCGGTACCACGCGCATGTCGGACATCGACGATGCGAGTCTTCGGGATTCGAGTGACCGTTTCGAATGCGACAGCGTTTCCTGGAACAAAGGGGCCGCAAGGCACGCACCGGTTTCAGTCGGGCTGGCCGGCCCGAATGCCTGCCTCGCGGCAAACCACATCTCCAGCACCTGTGGCCGTCCGTCTCGAAGGCGTGCACGACCCGCGTCGGAGAGGTGACCACCCGAATCGGTCTACAATCGCGGATATGCTCGGGCGGTCGAAGGGATCGATGGAAATGGCGTGTTCATGCCACCGACGCACTCGCCTCCGATCGGTGAATTGGGGGCGGAACACTTGCAGTGCACGCCTGTCCGCCCGTCAAGTCGATCGTCGCCGATAAGCGGATTCGGTCGGGGACAAAGCCACCTTTCGAAACGAACAATTGGCGCCAAACGATGAAATCGTGCGCCATCAGGTTCACGTCCCGGGCGATGGGGCCGAGCAAGACGGGCGAGGGATCACGGCCCAAACGGACCTGCACGGTGTTGGCGCGGGCGCCGCCCGGGCGCCGCTCGGGCGGCCGTGCCGGCTCGCTTCCACAGAACCTGACGCAACAGGCAGCGGGCCGACGGCATGCGACTCGTGTTCGGAGACTGGTCCCACCCACGCTCATACGACGATCGCCTGCGCACCGACATGCTGCCTCGGCGCGTCAATCAAGTTGAGATATTGGGGAAGATGAGTTCACCGTTCGTTCGGTGGACGTCAAGTCGCAATCATCCCTGCCAGAGGATACGGCGACACTTACCAAAAGCGAACTCAGTCAACGTGAGCGCCGCTTGCTCGTACCCGGAGCGATCGTACGATGGATTGTCGGGCTGGAACGGCTTCCGACGGATCAGAGAAGACGGGTTTCGGAACTGCATTTCAGAGATCTGCCAGCCCACTCCACTCGCGATCGCGAACGCGCAAGAACTGAGGCAAAAGATCTCCTGGCCTTAATCACCTGGGAAGAAGGCTCCTGATCCGGACGAATTAGAGGTAACCGTAATTGGGCCAGGATACGGCGAATGCATAGTCATACATGCTGGCTCCGGGACGTAGTTTGTCATTGATTCGTGTCTGGACAGTTCCGGAGAACCTGCATCAATTGCGTACCTTAGATCGTTGGGAGTAAGACCTGAAACGGCCGTGGCAACCGTTGCGGCGTCACACTGGCATGATGATCACATCAAAGGGCTCTCGGAGACCGTGAAACAGTGCCAATCGGCACGCCTGGCATTCAGCAACGCCTTCACCAAGGAAGAGTTCCTCGCCCTCGTGTTTTGTTACGAGGATCAACCTGTCAACAAGATTGACAGGGGAGGCAACGATTTCCTCGAGTGCCTCCAGCATGCCCGGAAAACGGGACGACAGATTAGGCCTCTCTCCAAGGATACCGTAGTCATCGACTTCGATGCCGGGGTGCTTGCCCACGGGAAACACGTTGAGCTCAGGGCGCTTTCGCCCTCGAGTGCCCAGTTCTTCGGTTTTCTCCGTCGATGTCCAAGCTATGTCAACGACAATATCGGTGCGCCAAAAACCTGCCTTGTGGCACCCAAGCGGAATGATCTTTCCGTTGCGATGTTATTCTCGATCGGAGAACAGGCTGTACTCTTGGGTGCCGATCTGGAGGAAGTTGGAGATCCGGACAGGGGTTGGCAAGCTGTAATCAGGCTGCGCAGACCACGAGAACACTTGGCTCATGTTCACAAGATTCCACATCATGGCTCATCCAGAGCACACCTTGGTCAAGTCTGGCAAAGCCTTCTTCATCCAAATCCGTGGTCGGTGGTAACACCGTGGATGCATGGTGGAAAAGTGCTGCCGCAACGAGCAGACAAGGCACGAATCCGACGGTTGTCGACCGAAGCTTACCTGACAAGCACGAAACGGGAATCCCTGAAAAAGAACTACGGTAGGGAGACTCTCAAGCACGTAAGGCGCTCCGGCGTAAACTTCAGGAAAGCGGTGTTCTCCGGTGGCTTCGTTACATTCAGGTGGACCCCACCAGCAACGACACCCAGAGTGCCACTTTATGGTGGTGCTGTCGTACTCGAGTCTTGTCACGGTGATTTTGACGGTTTGGGGCGCTGTCGCTTTGGCGAAGGAGCCTATCCGCGACAACGAACGCAGCGCGGCAGATTACACGCAAAAAAACTGCTTGGCGCGTCCGTCCCTCCCCCGACGAAGTGAACCTGGTCGTGGATTTGGCTTTCCCGTCGCCCGCCTGGTTCATTCCCCCAATCACCGGAATGCAGGAGAAAATCCGAACGGACTGACGACAGCCGTGCCGTTGGCGATCATTGTGTCAACGGCTTCGACAGGCTGTTCACTTTCATCGACGAACAGGCGGCCGATCCCTCGAGCGGGCCGGCTGACCGGCATGATTGACGAGAGCTTCGAGGAGCGCGTCGTCTCCAGCCGCGGCCGGGCCAGGCCGGGAGGCGTCAGGCAGAAGATGAGCGGTTACCCCCTCCGCAAGCGCGGTCCGGTGTTCCAGGAAACCAGGCCTTAGCGACCGTTGCCGGTCCGTTCCTTCTTGGCGTGGTTCTACGCACAAGCTGTCCGAGTGGGGCCAACTTGGGGAAGCAACATGATCTGCGGAGTCACGTGACTGACAGGTCTTGTCTCCGCTCTGCTTGGTCTATTTTTTTAAATTTGCCGCAAACGACCCGGGTTTCGAAACGTTCATGTCAAATGATCCCGCAGATTTGGTGGTTCCGGTGAGCGTTTATATAGTCCCGCAGTTCACCGGTTCCGCCGCTGTTTTCTTCGAATGTTGTCGGCAGTGTCTGCCTCGGTTCATCCAAATTCCTGAATTGCAATGCGATTTTTCGTCAGCTTAACACCGTTCCTTGCTTTCGATATATACAAGTATATTGAATTCCCGAGATGATATAGAGTTCTGTTTCAATGCTTGACGTAAGCTTGAATGTTTGATTTGCTTGTATATATCATTGAGCTTAGGTGATACGGAAAGATAAATCATGGGTTATGCAACAGAGCACATCGCGGAGTCGCTGAAAGCCGCGCGGGAACGCATGGGGCTCTCCCAGCGTGCGCTCGGCGCGAAGGCGGGGGTTCCACAGGGCCACATTTCCAGGATCGAGAACGGAGCGGTCGATCTGAGGCTTTCCAGCCTGGTCGAGCTTGCACGTGTCGTTAACCTGGAGCTGACACTGGTCTCGCGCAGGAAACTGCCTGCTGTTCGGGCGATCATCCGCGGTGATGACGATGGTCAGCCTGACGTTCGGAGCGCGCGCAAGGCCGCGAACATGTTGCGGCGTCTCGAAGACCAGATAGCGGAGCTACCCAGTGAAACGCGCTCCAGGATTCCCGTTCAGGAGTTGCAGCGCCGGGCACGCGAGCTGATGCATTTCAAACTGTCAGCTGATGATCTTTTTCATTTGCTGGAAGCGTCGGCGAAGGTGCAGGAATTCCTGAGCGATCCGCGCAATCTGGAAGCGGTCGAGCAGGCGCAGAGTCGGTTGCGCTTGTTGCGGAACGCGCTGGCGCATCGGGCGCGTGCATCTGCGCCTTCCTTGCCGCGTCCGGCCTACCGTCTGGATGGTGACGATCATGGCTGATGTCAGTGTCCTTGAAGTCCTGCTCCATGGAGAGCCCATAGGAACGCTGACGCGGGTTGGTGGTGACATCTCGCTCTTTGCCTTTTCCGAGGCGTATGTCGCCGATGCGGACAGGCCGGTTCTGAGCCTCGGCTTCAAAAACGAGCTTGGTGAACTGACGACCGATTTTGGTACGCAGAACATGCACTTGCTGCCGTTCTTCTCGAATCTCCTGCCCGAAGGGTATATGCGGGACTATCTGGCCGAGCGCGCGGGTGTGAAGCCCGTCCGTGAATTTTTTCTGCTCTGGGTTCTCGGCGAAGACCTTCCCGGTGCGGTCACTGTTCGGCCTGCCGATGGTGACGCATGGCCTCCCGATGCTGATGATGCTGACGGTCATCATGACACTCATCGCGATAAGGCCCTGCGGTTCTCGCTGGCCGGTCTTCAGTTGAAATTATCCGCTTTGGGAGACAAGCAAGGCGGTCTTGCAATTCCGGTCAAAGGAGTCGGTGGCTCCTGTATCGTCAAGCTACCGTCGCAAGGGTTCGATGCCGTCCCCGAGAATGAATTCTCGATGATGACGCTCGCCCGTCTGTGCGGCATGGATGTCCCGCCGATCAGGCTGATCGATGTTTCCGACATCGGCAACCTGCCCGAGGGCATGGGCAGGATCGGCGGCCAGGCACTGGCCGTCGAGCGCTTTGATCGTCTCGGGGACGTCACTGCTGTCCACATCGAGGACTTCGCGCAGGTCTTTGGCGTCTATCCCAAGGACAAGTACGAGAAGGCAAGTCAGCGCAACATCGCGCAGGTTCTCGCCGCTGAATGCAGCGAGGACGACATCGCCGAGTTCATCCGGCGGTTGACCTTCAATGTACTGATCGGCAATGCCGACATGCACCTCAAAAACTGTTCGCTGATCTATCCGGACCGCAGGCGGGCGGCGCTCGCGCCCTGCTACGACTTTGTCTCGACGATTGCCTATATCGAGGACGACAAAGCGGCACTCAAATTCAGCCGCACCAAGACGTTCTCCGGGTTCTCGAAGGACGAGCTATCGCACCTTGCCGCGAAATCCGGTCTTTCCGAGAAGCTGGTTCTGCGAACGGCGCGCGAAACCGTCACGCGCTTCCACGAGCACTGGCAGGCCGAGAAGGGGAACCTGCCGCTGACCGCGGATGCGATCAATGCGATCGATGCGCATGTGCGGACCGTGCCGATAGCGAAGGGAACAGGCTGAATGGCCGATCGATTTTCAGACCGGCATGGTTACCGCGGCGCGGTTGCGGAGATCACCGTTCATGAGGACGCGCCCGACAACGTGCGCTATGCGTTCCCGTTGATCGGAGAGGACGTCGGCATGTGTCAGCCCACCATGCGCGGGATCATCTGTCGGGTCTTGCTCGTTCCGCCTGACCGGAACAACTGGTCAGAGCACCCCAACATATGGGACGAAGTTGTCGGGCTTGTTGCCGACTGACCCTGGTACAAGGTCTACGACGTTGTCGAAGCGTTCCACGGAGCGTTCGCGCGCGGGTTCGACGACGACGCTGCAAACAGGTTCGATGACCGGCTAAACCAATTCTTTGTCGAGAATGGAATCGGCTGGCAAATGTACGGCGGCCGGATCGTCTATCGTGGCTCCGGAGCATTTTCCGGCGCGACCCAAGAGGCCGTGGAAATCCTTGAGCGGACAGGGCGCAGTGCTGCCGCACGCGAATTCCATGAAGCGCTGCGTGACATTTCGCGACGGCCGGAGCCGGATGTGACCGGGGCGATTCAGCAATGCATGTGCCGCGATGGAAGCGATGGCGCGGGATGTCATGGAGGGCTCGTCCGCCTTCGGGGCACTTGCAAAACGCCTTGATCTGCCGAAGCCGCTGGACTCGATCGCCGAGAATTTAAGGGGCTATGCGTCCAATAATACCCGTCACGGTTTGGAAAGGCAGCAGGTTGACACGCCTGAGGCCGAGTTGATCGAGACAGGCGAGCATGCAGATGAAGACGTGGGCGCGGACCCGGTCTAGTGCGTCAAACAAGTTGAGAAGTCGTATTGCCTCATCTGAAAATGTTGCTTTTGGCTGAGCCGTTGCCTCATCAAGAATGTTACCGGAGACCCGGCGGTTTTCGAAGTTAATTCCGGGAGTATCGTCGGGGACGAACAGAACGGCCCTATTTTTTGTCTTTTGATTTTTTCCCTTCCCCAATATGAAAAACTGGTTCGTGTTGATCCTGTGGTATTCGTGGGCGAGAGGCGCGAGAATGTGGGCGGGCGGTGAGCAACGCCTTCCGTTGTCCACGGGCTGTCCACACAGCCCGAAAGGCTCGCGCCGGCCCGAAGGGCTCGTCCACAGGGTCCCGCCGGTCGCGTTCAGTTCGCCCGCGCCGCCCGCCGCACTTCCGGCTTCGAGGTCACGCCTACAGTCGTGGATGCGGTCGTGCGGGCCTGAACTAAGCCTGACCTATCAGGATGCCCGCCGCGAACACCAATGCTCCCCCGAGCACGACCTGGAAGATCGCGCGCCTCCAAGGGGTTTCCATGTACCTGTTCTGGATCCAGGAGATTACCCACAGTTCCACGAACACGATGGCTATGGCGATATAGGTTGCTATCCAGAAATCGGGAATAAGGTATGGCAGTGCGTGACCCAACCCGCCCAGCGTGGTCATGACACCGGTCGTCACGCCGCGCTTGATCGGTGAACCACGACCCGAGATCACGCCGTCATCGGACGCAACTTCCGTGAAGCCCATGGATATTCCTGCACCGATCGATGCGGCAATTCCGACCAGGAATGTCGTCCAGGTGTCCTGGGTCGCAAAGGCCGTGGCGAAAATCGGCGCCAGTGTCGATACCGACCCGTCCATCAGTCCGGCAAGACCTGGTTGAACGTAGGTCAACACGAACTGCCTGCGTTCCTGCCATTGTTCGGCTTCACGCACGTCTTGAGGTACATGCTCCTCCTCGGCTTTCCTGGCAGTCGTGATGTGGTCGGCCTCGGCCTCGGCGAGATCGCCGAGTAACTTGCGGATCGACGCATCGGTGGCAGTCCTTGCCGCGGTCAGGTAGAAATGCCGGGCCTGCATCTCCATGACCGCCGCCTGCTTGCGCACGGCCTCAACGCCGAACGGCCTGGTCAGCCAGTCCGGCTTCCTTTCGGGGAAGCCGCTGACATGTTCACGCCTGATCAACGGAATGGTTTCACCGAATTTCTCGACATGGAGGTCGATCAGCATCCTGCGGTGATCGTTTTCCTCGGCGGCCATTTCTTCGAACATCCTTGCCGTATTCGGATACTCCTTGCGCAAGCCATCGGCATAAGTCTGGAAGATCCGTCCGTCGTCTTCTTCCGCGGATATTGCCAGCGCCAGAACCTCCTGTTCCGAGAGTTCGTGGAACCGCCTTTTGTTGAAGGGCAGGAAACGTGAAAACATGATGCATTCCCCGGGATAGTTGTCAGCCACGCCACGTCTAACCCACTATTCGACCCGCGTCCCGTGGAGACCGAATCTGGACGACATCAAGACCTCGCCAAGTCCGGCGAAGCCCGGTTCGTCGTTTGGATTGACGAATGGTTAAGGTTGACCGGTACCAACTTCTGTCTTCCCCGGTGGCTCTGCGTGAGTTGTCGATCCCAGGTCGATGCCGCTGCCAGATCGACTTGAAACGTACAATCGTGACCCCAAGCGAGATCCACGACGAGCAGATCCGCCGATGGGACAGCCAGAAACGGCACGCCGCTTCGCCAACGGATTATCGACCAGACGCGCTTGACCAACGTTGTCCAAGGCAGGGCAGAATCCGGAAAATCATGTCAGCAAGAGATCAAACCGGCAGAATGCAGATTCAGAGTCCGTCGCGGCACTTTGGAATGGGATCATCCAGGAGCATGACCGCGGTGAAATTGCGATCTTGAGTGAATTTAAATATCGAACGAGTGCGCCTATGCCCGATTTCAATGTCCTGGAGACTGTTTCATGCACCGCGATTCAATCGAAGCCTGGAAGCACGAGCATGTCTTTCTGGGCGAGGACCAAGCGCGAAACGAGCGTCGGACATGGATGGTCGTCGGTTTGACAGCGGCCATGATGGTTGTGGAGATCTTTGCCGGAATAGTATTCGGTTCAATGGCGCTCCTGGCAGACGGAATCCACATGGCGTCGCATGCCGGTGCGCTTTCAATTTCCGTCTTGGCCTATGTCTACGCGCGCAAATATGCCCGCGACAATCGATTTTCCTTTGGAACCGGCAAACTCGGTGAGTTGGCCGGGTTTTCCAGCGCCATTCTCTTGTTCGTTTTTGCTTCGCTGATCGCGTACGAGTCCATCACCCGACTGATCTCGCCAGTACCCATTCGATTCAGCGAGGCGATCGCCGTCGCGGTTCTGGGGTTGATCGTCAACCTGGTAAGCGCTGCCCTGTTGCACGGCGGTGGTACGGCAGTAAACCAAGGTCATGGTCATGGTCATGGTCATGGTCATGGACACGAGGATCACAACATCCGCGCTGCCTATCTCCATGTCCTGGCAGATGCGTTGACGTCCATCCTTGCCATTGTCGGACTTCTTGCAGGGCGTATCTACGGATGGATCTGGATGGATCCACTGGTGGGAATTGCAGGTGCCACCGTGATCAGCATATGGGCGCTTGGCCTGCTTCGCGGCACGGGAGCCGTGTTGCTCGACACGTTGCCAGACGCCAAGCTGTCCGATCAAATTCGCCAAACACTGGAGTACAACGGGGACCGGGTATCTGACTTGCACTTGTGGAGGGTCGGACCCGGTCACATGGCGATGATCGTTTCGGTGATTACGGATGATCCCCGGGAACCGGACCACTACAAGTCGAAACTCGGTGATTTGACGCAATTGTCGCACCTGACAGTCGAGGTTCAACCCTGCAAGGGCATGCAACACGCGAATTGAGGCAATTCGTCTCTGTAGTTGTCCGGAATCGCCGGCACGTGAACTCGGCCCGCAACTCACCGGCTGTCGGCTCAGGGAAGGACTAAGGCGCGCCTCCCCGCGAATCCTTGAGCGGCGGTGTCTTCGGTCGCGCTGTGTCCAGCAGTCCCCGGACAGGTCAATGGAACGGGGCCGGAACGAACCGAATCGGCAAATTCATTGATCAAAAAAGAGCCGGCAAGGGATAGGGATACACCCGTAAATGTCCCTCAAGCCTCGTGTTGGCGAACTCCGAACCATGCGATGTACGGGTTGGGAGAACTGCGGAACGGCCTGAACGGCAGTGCGGCTATAGTGCAATGCTCCCGGGCGACAACCTGAGGGTCGTCGCGAAATCCGATGTTTCAAATTCGATCTTGACGGGGGGCCAAGGGCAAGAAAACAGGGGAACGGGTCGCTGTGCTTCCGGGGGTTTCATCGAAGACCTCTTTTCTAATCATGGGCACGGGGCTTCGCGAAACTTGACGATTGGTCTTGTCGGGTTTCACGGAACCTGACGAGATGGCCCGGCGAGCACGTTCCGGGGCATGCCCGTAGTGGCACTCCGGAAATCCGGGGTTTCCCTCGATCGGCCGTCCAGGCCTGTTCGCGAAATCACGGCCTGTTGATGCGGTCGCAACGGGAACGGTCAATGAAATACCGCGACCTCTTTCGTACGAGCTGGCAATACCTTGCCTTCGGATCGCTGTTGACGTGCCTCAGCACCCTTGGAAGCGCCTATTTTGTCGGGCTGTTCAACGGCGACATTCGCCGGGAATTCGAACTCTCCCACGCTGATATCGGCCTGGTTTTCTCGATCACCACGCTTGCCAGCGGTCCGGCGTTGATCTGGCTTGGCCGGAAGATCGACGATGTGGACCTGCGTCTCTACAGTATCTCGCTCTTCGCGGGATTTGCTGCCGGTTGTCTCCTGGTGGCATCATCGACGTCCATCATCGCAATCGCTGCCGGGATTTTCCTCATTCGCCTGATCGGCGACTGGCTGATCGCGCACACGGCGGTCACCAGCATGGCCCGCCACTTTGGCTCCAAGCGCGGGACGGCCCTGGGGTCCGGAGCCGTCGGTTACGCGCTGGGACCGGCCGTGTTCCCGGTCATGGCGGCATTGCTCATCAACTCCTTGGGCTGGAGGGAAACATGGATGGCCATCGGCGTCGCATTCCTTCTCGTGTTCATACCTTTGGTTCTTTGGTTGCTGCGCGGGGAAGGCGAGGCTCACCAGCAGTTTCTCAAGCCCGCATCAACCGGAGACAGGCGATCCGACGACGGAAACACTGCCTGGTCTCGCCTGACGGTTCTCCGCGACATCCGGTTCTACCTCGTGATGCCCGTGGCCATCGGTCTTCCGTTCATCCTGTCCGGCTTTTTCTTTCACCAGGTTGCCCTGGTCGAGGCGAAGGGCTGGAATCTGACCCGGTTGGCAAGTTATTTTGTGGGCTTTGCAGCCGCAAAGGCCGCGATCATGCTCTTCATTGGCCCGTTGATCGACAGGTTCGGCGCTGCCCGCCTGCTGCCGTTCTATCCCGTTGCCATAGCGGCGGGACTGTTAGCGCTGGCGGTTTCCGACCATCCGGAGATCGCCCTTGCGTATCTTGTCGGATGCGGAATCTCGACTGGAATGTGGATGGTCATTACCGGGGCACTCTGGGCCGAACTCTACGGCGTGGCACATCTTGGCGCCATCCGCTCAATGGCCCAGGCGATCTTCATTCTATCCGCAGCGCTCGGAACGGCGGGCATGGGATGGCTCCTGGATCTGGGGTTCACTTTCGAGGTCATCGCCTTGGCATCAATCGTGTTTTTTGCTGTCGGCACCGCGCTGTCGGTGTTCCTGGCACGCACGTAACGCCTGTCCGCCGGACGGACCGTGCTGGTTGCAGGGCCAATCAATCCGGATCCACCCGACACCGAATATTCGTGTTTAGAATCTATCGAGGGCCTGACCAAGATCGGCAATTTGATCATCGGAATCTTCGATTCCTACCGACAGTCGAACCAGGTCAAGGGGCACCGGCACGATGCGCCACGCGTAGTCCGGGGTCGGCTCCACCAAACTCTCGATACCGCCAAGTGATGTTGCCCGCCTGATGAGTTCGAGACTCACCTGAAGGAAGGCAGCGCTCCGCTGATCCGCCAGGCGAAATGCGAGCAATCCATCGAAACCCGCATTCATCTGCCGTTTCACGACCGTGTGTCCCGGATAAAGACCCTGCCTGACGCCTGGATAGCCGTCCAGGAATTCGGCGATTTGAACGGTGCTGTCCGCCGCACGCCGGAGGCGGAGGCAAAGCGTTCGCATTCCACGCAGCGGGAGCCAGGCCTCGAAGGCGCCAAGGATGGCCCCCTCAAAGTGGCGCAGTTCAAGCATCCGTGCGTGAAGGGAGCCTGTGTCGCTACCGAATACGACCGCACCGGCCAGGACGTCCGAATGACCGTCGAGATATTATGTTGCGGAGTGAACAACGATGTCGGCCCAGTTCGACGGGCCAGGTCAATACCGGCGTCGGGACAGTGTTATCAAAGACGACCCTGGCCCCGAAGTCACGGACAACACCAATGGCGGCCGTCAAATCGACGAATTCGAACGTGGGATTGGAAGGCGTTTCGAGAAACACCATCCTTGTCTTTCCGGGCCGAAACGCGCACCCCTCGCCGAACGCGGCGTCGTCGAGATCGCCTCAATCGCAAAACCCGCCGAAATGACCCACCTGATTGACCATGCGGCCTCGTCCGCCAGCCAACTGCTCAACATGTCCAAGCTGGGATCGCGGCTCCACGTCGACGGCAAGACGGTTGCCTCCGGCTCGCTTTGTTCGAACACATGTTCCCGGTCCGACAAGCTCGCGCCTGGCATCGCAGCGGGCTGAAGCGACTCGTCAACGCGCCGAAGCTGGCGTATCTGGATTCAGGCCTGTTGGCAGCTCTGCAACAGGTGGGCCCGGCGGACGTTGCAGGGGACCGCCAGAAACTGGGGCCGCATCTCGAGTGCTTCGTCCTTGCGGAACTCGCCAATGCCGACGCCTTGTCCGACGAGACGACCACAATCCGCCACTACGGCGACGAGGACCAGATCAAGGTCGATCTGGTCCTGAGCGACCGTCCGCCCATGTCGTCGGGATCGAGTTCAAGGCGAATGCGACGGTGCGTCCTGGAGACTTCAGGGGGTTGACGCGCCTGAAGGAGGCTGCGGGAGAACAGTTCTCATGCGGAATCGGGCTCCACGATGGCGAGCGTGTTCAGCAAACTGCTTCCGGGCCAATTGCGATTCCGATCGAGATGCTCTGGCGGACCTGAGTCCGTGCGGCCCGCACATTCGTTCCGGATTCGCTCGATTGACGAGTCCGTGCGCTCGGATTGGAGCCCACTACGGCGATTGCGCCATCAGGCCGTCAACTCGCCCTGTTTGCCAGGTTCCCACACAGCCTCGCTCACGACGGCCACTTTCAATGATCATCGGCCGCCAGCGTTCTTCCACGAAAAAACCGTTCCTAAACGTTCGTGGTGCCGCCAGCAGCAGTTCGGACCTGGATCCGGGGACCCCAACTCCGATCACTATGCGTCCGATGCTGAAGAACTCACCCTGACGGTAACGATGTCCAGATCGTGGTATTGCTGGTGGGTCAGTGACGTGGCGATTTGACGAAGTGAGCGGAGGACGGCGTCCGACCCTTCCGCGGTTTCATCGCCCGGCGTCTCAAGCCTTGCAAGCCGGACCTGCATGTTTTCCGACCTTGGCGGAACCATGAATTCGAGCACCGCACCTCCCTTCTCCTGCGATGCCGACAGCCTCAATCGCTTCGGGCGACCCGGCGTTCCGACACCGTCGCCAGGTTGCAGGAGCGCCGAAAGGACCGCCTCGCCCGCCGCGTCGAGCCGCTCAGCCATGGCGTCTTCCCTGCCGTTTCGGGCAGCAAAGTCAGCCAGGAACGCACGGATTTCGGGACCGGCCTCGGAGGCAAGTTCCGAGCTCATGCGGGCGCGCCTCGGACCTGGAAACTCCACGACCCAGGACAGCAGAATCGCCGCGAGACCGCCGGAGGTGATCCCGTTTGCAAAGATCCCGCCTGCAAAACCGGAAACGAGCTCCGGGAAAATGGCACCGATTTCGAATCCAACGCCGAGCCAGAACGACACGCCTACCACAACGCTCTTGCGAAGGTCCATCCCGCCCTGCATCACCATCCCGATTCCGATCGTGAACAGAAGCGCGACCAGGACAAAGAGATAGGCGGAGACGACCGGACCTGGAATCGCCAGAACGACGGCCAGAACCTTGGGCAGGAAAGCGGCGGAGAGGAAGATGGCCCCGGTGGCGACCGACACGGACCGTGCCGCGATCCTGGTGATCTCGATAAGGGGCGCGGCCAACGAATAGGTCGTGTTCGGAACGGTTCCGGACACGGCGCACAGCAGGTTGCCGATCCCGTCGACCATGAGCGTACCCTGCGTCGCACGCAAGTCCACGGGGCGCGGTTTGCGCCAAGACACCTTTTGAAGCGCAGACGAACTGCCGATACCGCGGATGGAGCCGACCATGGCCGTCAGCAGAAACGCCGGAAGAAGGGCCCAGAAACCCGGCCCGAAGTCGAGATCGAAACCCGGAACGTCG
Source organism: Paracoccaceae bacterium (assembly GCA_028874915.1). Classification (GTDB taxonomy): domain Bacteria; phylum Pseudomonadota; class Alphaproteobacteria; order Rhodobacterales; family Rhodobacteraceae; genus JAPPHA01. Next base: position 12,327 of record JAPPHA010000058.1, on the reverse strand, counting down.
ACCTGCGGGATTCCGAACACGGGCGCCGCGGCGACGCGTTCAAGATCGTAGAGGCCGAAAACAAGAGCCAACGCAGTCCCGGCGCAGATGCCGATGATCGGTGCCCAGAGGCGCAGGCTTGGCGTCCCCTTCAGGGAAACGACCAGGATGGTCAGGACCGCCGCGAATGCAATTGCGGGCGCGGCAAAGGCCGGCGTGCCGTCAGGCACATCGATCAGCATGTCGAAGACAATCGGCATAACTGTAACGGGCACCAACATGATCACGGTGCCAGACACCGTCGGTGTCAGGATTCGTCGGAATACGACAAGCCGGGTGGCGATAACGATCTGGAAGAGTGCTGCAACGATCACGAGGGACGCGAGCAGAGGCGGTCCACCGGCGGCGACCGCTGTAATGCTAATTCCGATGAACGCCCCGGAACTTCCCATCACGAGCATAAGACCACCGCCGAACCGGCCGAACCGAACGGCCTGGAAAGCCGTGGTGACGCCGCTGATCGCGACAGAGGCGAACACCGCCCATGCCAAAAAGGATTCGGAGGCGCCAGCCGTCCGCATGACAGCCGTCGGAATCAGGATCGGGACGGCCAGCGTGCAGGCCGCAAGCTGCAACCCGAGCCCGAAGACCAGGGAGACGGGAGCGCGTTCTTCCGCTTCGCATCGAAGACCCGAAACAGACCCGTCTTCGGCTCCGCTCACGCTGTAACCCCGACCCGGCCTGTGGAGCGCGTCCGGCAAAGTGACCGGTAACGCAAGGGCTCCCGGATGGCGTTCGCTGTCAACATCAATGAAAGTCGCCTGAACATTCCCGATTCGTTGTTGAGGATGGGTGGAAAGCCAGTGGCCTGCATTGGCGGCTGGCAAGGCCCGGCGTGGTGTCGGCGAATTGGACGACGTTCAATCGCACCGAGACCAAGGGAATTCAAGCCACTCATGCCCGTGGAAACCGGCAACGCAGGTCTGACGTCATGACTCGCGGGCCTGTGGATGGGCAAGACACGGCGGCGGATTGCATCACTGGGCACGCCGTTCCAGCGCCAAGCGGACGGAGTCGATCACGATTCGTGAAATTCCCGGGCAAGAGCGGCCGCAAACTCGGCATTGCCGATGTCGTCGAGACGCCACGCCACGTCGGGAGCCTCACGAAACCGGAAAACTCCCGTTCTTGCACCCCGGACCATGGCGGGCGGGATTTCGAATCCGGCGGGGTCCAGCGAAAGGCCGTCACCGACGGCCTTGACGAGCGCCTCCTTCATTGTCCACAGCCGGTAGAACAGGCTGATCTTCCTTTCCCCGGTTGCGGATTCGAGTTCGTTCCGTTCTCCAGGCGCAAACAGCGTCCGGATCATGCTGTCCAGGTCGCGGTTCGTCGAACGCTCTTCAACGTCCACCCCGATGCGGCCCACGGGCGCTATTCCAATCAGCCCGTGTCGGCCACTGTGGCTGACATTGAAGGTGACGGATGCCCGGACTTCACCGACCCGGGCCAACGGCTTGCCGAATTCCTGGACGTCGAACACGAGTTCGCCGTTCCCGCAGCCGAGCTCGCCGCACAGGAGCGACCGAAGTGCAGCGCGGCAAAGGGTGAATTCCCGGCGCGCACGCGGCGAGTGAAATCGCTGCCGTCGTTCGCGTTCCGCCTGATCAAGCCAGTCGAGTGCATCGGACTCCCGACCCGCATGCAACGCCAGATCGACGTAAACGACTCGGGCGTCTCCCGATTCGTGAAACGGACGCCATATCGAAAAGTGCTTCATGGTTGCTGTCGCCAAAGGCCTGCCGATGCACCGTACCGGTAGGCGCAATTGGGTGTCCAAGTCTGTTCGGACACCGATTCCCGCTGAAACAAGGGACCGAGGGACCCGAAACTCTCCGCAAGTCCTGAATGGAGGCTCCCGGTCAAGCCGGGACCATCTTCGACCGTGCAAGTCCAATTGGCCGGCGACGTCCTGCATGCCTTTGAACCGCGCAACGGTTCCGCTGGCAATCGGCACGCTGAACTCCACACCGTCTGTCCCAAGGAACGCGATCGCATCCCCCTGTGACGTTGCAGAATCGTTCCGCCCGAGATCGAATTCGACGTCCTGGCCCTGGGGTTCGCGTTGGAAAGCCTCAATGCGGTCTTCGGTCGAAACCTGATCGTGATCCCTCCTGACGGACCAATCCTGGATTTGCGCCCGCAAGCCTTCGAACGGATTTGCCCGGTCCCGTGCCAGAGGCATCCCGCCGCTGTCAATCCGTTCACCCACATTTTCGGCGTATTCCTCGGTGTCGTCACGTATCGGACAAACGGCGGCCGGTTGATGGCGGTCCCGACCGTCACAGGCAGGCATTAAACCCGACTGTGCGGGCTGGCGTGGCTACAGCGGGGTCCGTTCGAGAGGACAATTCCGAATCCTGCGTTCCCGATGTGGCAATTCGGCATGCGGCGAGCATGACAAGGCAACGCCGGAATGCCGTTGCCCGCCAACCCGGATTCCGAGCGGGACTCCGGCGCCCAACGAACTCGCCGGAGGCGCTGGCGCACCCGTGCCGCCGACGGCAAACCCTCACGCGGGCTTCTGCTCTCTCTTGCCTGATCGTCGCAACTCCTGCTCCGGTCCCTTGGGACGCAATGGCTCCTCATTGAATTCTACGGCGCCGGCAATTTCCGGTCGGACCGTAGACGATTCGTCGAAACCGGAACGGCCAGTGCTGTGCAGCACGGAATCCCGTTGAACGGCCGTGCGAAGGCGCCCGTTACAACGCGTCTGTCCGCGCCATCGACAAGGACGCGCCGACGGTCAGTACCCATCAGATTCCGGCGTGACGGCCACGGTCCTTGTGGCGTCCCTTGCCACCTGGCCGGGGCCTTGCTACCGTTTTCGTCACGAGGCCAACCCCAACGTCAATTCCGGATTTCCGGAATGGGTGCCAGGACCCGGTTGCCGGTATCATGGTCAGGCCTTGCGCAGAAACAGGCCCAAAACATGGGCATGACGGACCCCGAGGAGCGCGCCACCGATGTCCGACACTGACACTTACCCTGTCCGATTGACCATCGACTACCCGGAAAAAATGGATCGAGTCACGACTCTTGTTCGCCTGATTACGGTCCTGCCGATCCTGGTGATTCTCGGCCTGGCCTCCGGCTGGGTGGCCACGGACTCAGGTGGCCAAAACCTCGTGGGATTGCTTTACATCGCCGTCGCGCTGATGATCGTCTTCTGCCAGCGCTACCCTCGCTGGTGGTTTGACTTCATCCGGGAGCTCGCCCGGTTTACGGGCCGTGTCTTCTGCTATCTGCTCCTCCTGACCGACCGATATCCGTCCACGGTCGACGAACAGTCATACCATCTGGAGATCGACTATCCCGACGTGAAATCCGACCTCAACCGTTGGATGCCGCTGATCAAATGGCTTCTCGCCTTGCCGCATTACGTGATTCTCGTGTTCCTCGGCGTAGCGACAATCATCGTCACTATCGTGGCGTGGTTCGCAATCCTGATCACCGGATCCTACCCGCGGCCGCTTTTCGATTTCACTGTGGGCGTTTTCCGCTGGTCGGCCCGCGTCATGGGATACGCGTTCTGGCTGGTAACAGACCAGTATCCTCCGTTCCGCATGACCTGACGGTGGCCTGCCGGTTCCGGGACCGGCAGATTTCCAGGGAGCCACGATCTGAAATCAACGCGTTTTCCGCAGCGTGACACCCGATTCAGGCTCTTGGACTGCTCAATCATTTGTAAATGTTCAGCGAAGCAATTCGTCTCAACCTTGCGTTGTAACCTGAAGGGCGTTTTGTCGCATCGTGTTTGGTCACAACGCTGCACCCGTACGGCCGGCACGTACAAACTGCAGGTCGTTTACCAATCCTGGTCTGACGCGGAGTTTTATTGAAGTACTTTTGAGCCAGAAATGGGTAGGCACGGCCGCGATGGCGTCAGAGACCGGTAAAGTGGGATTCCGATTCGAAGCCGCATCGTAAGGGTGGGTGAACTGGCGTGAATTTCGCCCGGCAACGGACAGGCCAGGCTGACCGGTCCCGATAGCGACGGGGTGGTCCATTCGATCACCGACGGTGGAGAGACAGATGGCGACAGCGACCAACCAATTCAGCCCAGACTATGCGGTCCCGCCCGGATGGATCCTCAAGGAGCGCCTCGAGGCCGAGGCGATTTCGCAAGCTGAATTCGCCTCGGCCTCGATGCGGTCGTTCCCCAATACTGATCCGTGAAATCATCTCGGGCAAGGCGCCGCTCGAGCAGGGAACCGCACTGCAATTTGCAAAAGTTCTTGGCGCCGATGCCAGCATCTGGCTCGGGATCGAGTCCAACTGTCGGCTTCACCGGGCTCGAAAGGCTGAAGCCCTAGAAGCCGCTGCTTCGACAGCATGGATCAAGACTTAGTAAAGCGAAGCTGCTTCCCCCGCCCCGAATCCGATGTCGACACCGTCGCCAAATTGCCTGGGTTCGTCCGTGTGGGTTCTGTTGACGGTGGTGCACTGTTCGTCCCGGTGCGGTGCGGCATTCGCTGGCGGAGTCGGCCGTATCGGCAGTGCGAATTCCGGCAATTTGGTTTTCGAAGGAGCTCCAGGTGAAAACACGTCATGCGTTGACGCCAACTCGCTGGCTCGCGGCTTCAGCATTGATGCAAACTGTTGGTTCGCCCGCCCGTGTGTGCTGACCGACCGTCTCAGCATCACCTTTCGGGTGACTGCCCCGGAAAATTCATCCAGGTTCCAGCGCCGGACTGAGGGACGCCTCTTCCCTCGATGCGACGACGAAGGGCATCTGGCTTTGCGCCTGGCTGCGTCCCATCGCGCGCCCGTCCACGACGGTCCGTCCGAGACCACGCGCGGTTCGCACAAGCCGGGTGTTCCGCCTGCCCACAACGTCACAGACGCAATCGGCCTGGGCAATGGCCTCCGTGAGAAAGGGCATCGGGTCGTTCGGCGTGGAGCCCAGTGTCGTGGCGTTCACAAGCAGCGAGGCGTGTCCGGCGAATTCGGAAATGCGAACTGCAGGCCAGTGTTCCCGTACGAGCCGTTCGGCATCGCGGCACCGTTCGGAATCCGTCTCTTCGAGCATGACGGCACCGATTCCGGCCTCGCAGAGTGCGTCCACGATAGCCAGTCCTGCGCCGCCTCCTGCTCCGATCACACACGCCGAACGCCCGGCGATAGTCAACCCGGTCTCGATGATCGCCTTGCAGAGCGCCAGGCCATCCGTCGCCTCGCCGCTCAGCGACCCGTCGGCATCGCGTCGAATCGTGTTGAGTGCTCCGAGACGGTTGGCACGTGCGGTCCGCCGGTCAACGGCTGCGAAGGCCGCCTGCTTGTGCGGATAGGTCACGGAACAACCAAGAAATGTGCTCGAACTTCGCAGCAGGTTCCAGAATCCGGGCAAGACGCGGGCGGGAATTTCCAGGGGCGTCATCACCGCGTCCAACCCCTGGTCTGAAAACCACGAATTCACCGCCGGCGGAGAAACCACAGTTTCGATCGGGTCCCCGACGATCGGAAAAATCTTTGTTTTCCCAGTGATTTGAATGCTCAACGCCCGTGATGCAAAGTCAAGTGTTGACAGAATTGTGGCACACAATGCAAAAATATCCAACATTTTGTCGATCCGAGGAAAGGACAATGTTCTACCGCCAGAAGAGCGATTGCGACACGGTGGTCGAGATGCTGGCCTCGGCCATCCGGCGCGACATTTCATTCGGTGTCCTGCGTCCGGACGAAAAACTCAAGATTGGCGTCCTGCGCCAGCGCTATGGCGGTTCGAACCATTCGTTGCGCGAATCGCTACGGGTGCTCGTCGCGGAAGGCATGGTGGAGGCCACGAACCAGCGCGGATTTCGCGTGACCTCGGCCACCGAGGACGATTTGCGCGACATTCTCCTGATGCGGATCGAAATCGAGAAGCTGGGCCTCGTGCGGTCGCTGGAGCGTGGCGGCGTGGAGTGGGAGGCGACCGTGATCGCGGCCCTGCACCAGATGTCGCGCGCGGACGCGGCCGTGCAGGCCGACCCCGACGATACCACCGCCTTGCAATGGGACGAGGCCTGCCGGCTGTTTTCGGCGACGCTGCTCGATGCCTCGGATTCGCCTCGGCTCGTCGAAATGGCGAGCCGGTTCTACGACCAGTCACGCCGGTTCCGGCTGGCGCGGCTTCGCGAAGGGCGTATTGATTTCCGCGCCCGCACCGCACGGCACGAGGCCCTGAAAACCGCGATCATCGCGCGAGACGAGGACGCGGTCCTGCAACTGCTTGAGGACGACATTCGGGCAGACCTGACCTGACAACCCAAGGGAGAATACAATGATACACATGAACAGGCGGCAGATGCTCGCGATTGCGGGAGCGGCGGCGGCCTCGGGCCTTGCCGCGCCAGCGCTGGCCAGCAACCGCGCCATCAAGGTGGGCGCACTGCGCTTCACCTCGCACTCCGGCAGCTTCGTCGCCTTCGAACGAGGCTATTTCGCCGATGCCGGACTCGACGTGGAGTTCGAGTTCTTCCAGGCTGCGCAACCCATGGCCGTGGCGATCGCCAGTGGCGACGTGGACTATGCGGTAACCGCGATTTCGGGCGGCCTGGTCAGTCTCGCGGACAAGGGTGCGATCAAGGTGATCGGGGGCGCTTTGTCCGAGGAGGACGGAATCGACGGCCAGAAGTTTCTCGCTTCGATGGCAGCGTTTGAAGCCGGGGTAAAGGAACCGAAGGATCTCGACGGGAAGAGGTTCGCCGTAACGCAGTCCGGTTCGTCCTTCCACTACATGGGATCGAAGATGGCGGCGGCCGAGGGCATCGAGTTGCAGTTCATACCTCTCCAGAAAGTTGGCGCGATCATCGGCGCCATCAAGTCCGGCCAGGTCGACGGCTGGTCGATCGTGCCCCACATCGCCAAGCCGCTCGCGGGTTCGGGTGCCGTGCACATCATCGGCAACGTGTCCGATTATCTCCCCGACTACCAGGTGACCACGGTCTTCACCTCGACGGAAAACGCCGCGAACGAGAGGGGCATGACCGAGAGCTTCCTCGCCGGATTTTCGAAGGGCGTGGACGACTATGCGGCGGCGATGATCGACGGGACGGCCGATCAGGACGCGATGGTGGATCTGATCCACAAGTACGTCTACACCGACCGCCCGCGCGAAAGGGCGGCACCGTCGATCATCAATGGAACCATGCGGCTCAACAAGGGTGCGGCGCTGAACGTAGCCTCAGTCCAGGATCAGCTGAGTTGGTTCCAGTCCGAAAACCTCGTGGACGCCGACATCACGATCGAGCAGTTGATCGATCCCTCCTACGTCGAAATCATCGGTGCGTGAGATCTTGCCCGGCGGGGCGGCCTCCGCGCTGCCCTGCCGCCAGTCCGAGAGATCGACATGGACATTCGACTGGAAGGCATCAGCCATTCCTACGACGATACGGAAGTGCTGCGTGGCATCGACATGGACGTCCCCTCGGGCCGCATCGTGTGCCTGGTCGGTCCGTCCGGATGCGGGAAATCGACGCTCCTGCGTTTTATCGGCGGGCTGGAACGGCCGACGCAGGGGCGAGTCCTTCAGCTCGGCACGCCACCCGAGGGTTGCCTCAATCCGTTGACGTTCGTGTTCCAGGATTTTGCGCTTCTGCCCTGGCGCAGTGTTCACGGGAACATCTCGCTCGTGCTCGAAGACCACAGGATCCGTGGTGCCGCGGCCAAGCGCATCATCGCCGATGTGCTGGCGCGCACCAAGCTTTCCGAATTTGCATGGGCACTGCCCAGGCAGCTTTCCGGCGGCATGAAGCAGCGTGTGGCGATCGCCCGGGCCTTGGCCGTCAACCCGGCCGTCATGCTGATGGACGAACCGCTTTCCGCCCTGGACAGCCAGACGCGGGCGCTTCTGATGGATGACCTGATCACGCTTTGGGAGCGTCAGCCGTTCACGGCGGTCTACGTCACACACAACCTGACAGAGGCCGTTCGGCTGGGCCACAGGATCGTGGTTCTGTCGCGTCGCCCGGGCTCGATTCGCGAGATCGTGGAAATCGACGAACCGTTGTCGGAGCGCGGTAGCGCCGGCGCGGAGCTTGAACGCAAGCTGCAACATTTATGGGACCTGATGCGCGACGATGCGCGCGCAGCCGACAAGGAGCTTCTCGGTGTCTGACAGCACATTGCCGTACGGATCGGCTCAACTTGAGGTTCGCTTTCGCGGCGGAGGGTTCTCGCCGATCCCGCACCGCTGGATGGGCGCACTCGTCTTTGTCGTTTTGATCATTTTCATCGAATGGGGAACGCGGGCTGGATTCATTTCGGCCCTGACGTTGCCTCGCCCTTCGGACGTCCTGGCGACATTCGGTGAGCTATGGGATTCGGGCCTGCTGTTCCGGCATCTGGGCCCGTCGCTCAGCCGCCTTGTCGTGGGCGCGGCGCTGGGCGCGAGCTTGGGCATCGGCGTGGGCATCCTGATCGGCCTCTTTTCCTACATCCGCGCAGGGCTGGGGCCACTCGTTGCCGCCATCTTCCCGATCCCCAAGATTGCGCTTCTGCCGCTCTTCGTCATCTGGTTCGGCATCGGCGAGGGATCCAAATACGCGCTGATCGCCTTCGGAACGTTTACGCCCACCGTTGTCGCCACCTATGGCGCAGTCGACAACGTGGACCGGTCCCTGATCCGGATGGGCCAGAGCTTCGGCCTGTCGTGGCTCTCGATCGTGCGCAAGATCGTGCTGCCGGGGGCCATGCCCGGGATCCTCTCGGGCCTGCGCATCAGCCTGGCGATCGCGATCATCCTCCTGGTCGCAGCCGAAATGCTGGGTGCGCAATACGGGATCGGTGCCTACATCCTCGAGGCCGGTTCCCTTTACGATCTCGAACGGCTCTTTGCCGGGGTCGTGATCCTGTCGCTTCTCGGCGTCCTGACTTCGGGCGCCATCGCGATGATCGAGCGGCGCATGCTGGACTGGCGCGTATGAGCCGCCGGCCCGAATGCGACTTTGACGTCGTCATCGCTGGCGGCGGAGCCGGGGGCGTGGGCGCGGCACTGGGCGCCGCGGCCGAAGGCGCGAAGGTCCTGCTCGTCGAAAAGTACGGCTTTTTGGGCGGCGCAGCCACGAATTCGCAGGTCCTGGCCTATTGCGGCTTCTTCCTTCAGGGGCCGGAACCCATCAGGGCCGTGGGCGGTGTTGCGGACCTGGTGCTCGACCAGTTGCGCAGGCTCGGGCTCGACTGCGATCCCTTCTGCTCGCCCACGACGTCGAACTGGATCATCCTCCTTGAGCCCGAGGCGGTGAAGCTGGCATTGGACCGGGTGCTGGCAGCCCAGGGTGTGGAGGTTCACCTGCATTCGCGCGTCGCCGCCGCCACCCGCACGGCGGAACGGCTGGAGGCGGTGACGCTGGCCGGGATGGATGGCCGGAGGCGCGTGGCCGCCGAGGCTTTCGTGGACGCCACGGGCGACGCGAACCTGTCGCTGGTCGCGGGTCTGCCGTGTCGGGTCGGGAACGCAGAGGGCCGGCTGCAGGCCGTCTCGGCGCCCATCCGCATCGGGGGACTCGATCTTTCGCGACCGATTGATCGCGACGCGATCCGGGACGCGTTTACACGCTATAACCGGAACGGTGCCTATCCGTCGGCGCGTGATGACGGGGGCATCTACACCCGCGTTCCGCGCACCGGTGAGTTGTGGTGGATGATGTTCGATCACCCGATGCCCGATCTCGGTTTCGCGAGTTTCAGCGACGCCGAGCGGGCGGCCCGCGAGGCGGCGCACGACTATGTCAGGCTTTTGCGCGAGAACGTGCCGGGGTTCGAAAACGCCTACCTGGTGCAGACCGGCCCTCAAATCGGCATCCGCGAAAGCCGGCATCCTGCGGCGCGCTATGAACTGACGGGTGAAGATTTGACGACCGGGCGGCAGCGGCCCGACGAAGTTGCCAAGGCCGCCTGGCCGATGGAAGACCACTCGGTGGCCGGGAAGCCCGTTTACCACTCCATCGGAGGCGAAGGCTGGGCCTCGGTCCCGCTCGACTGTCTGCGCGCAAAGGGCATCGACAATCTCTACTTTGCCGGCCGAACAATCGGGGCCGACGACAGGGCCTACGCGTCAATCCGGGTCATGGGTACGGCATTCGCCACCGGCGAGGCTGCGGGCCGGGCGGCGGCGCGCCAAGACCGTCCGACAGGCCCAGGGCGGTCTCACTGAGGAGAGCCGATCTCGGTACGGCCTTGACGCCTTGTCAGCGGCGATAGCCGCGCCGCCGCGACGTGGACCGGGTACACGTCCTTGTGCAGGCAAAGGAGAAAGGCCGTTCGACACAACCCGCCATTTGACCGACCCGGCGGCCTCGATCAGGCTCCGTCTTTCTGACCGTCCCAATCGCGGAACATGGCCTCGGCGAAGTCGGACATTTCGTACAACGGGCGGAGTTCGACCTCGCTCGGACCAGGCATGGGATTCGGTGCCCGTTTCAGCCACGCCACGGCCTCATTCATGTCCTTCACCTTCCAGACCCAGTACCCGGCAACCAGTTCGCCGGTCTCGGCGAAGGGCCCGTCGATGACGGTGCGGTCCTCGCCGTCAAAGACCACGCGCTTGCCCAAAGACGACGGTTTCAGGCCATCGCCGGACACCATGATGCCTGCCTTTATGAGTTCCGCATTGAATTGGCCCATTGCCTGGATCAATTCGGCCGATGGCATTTCGCCTGCTTCCGAGTTTTCGGTTGCCTTGATAAGTACCATGACACGCACTGATGTCTCTCCCCATTGCTCTGCCGAATGCACCCTGCAGTCATCGTGTCAACTCCACGAGACGCACGATGATCCGCGTCAACACGAAAAGCCTCTGACCGGCTCAAAACCGAGTCGTCCCTCACGCCGAAGAATTGCCAATGACAGGGGTCTTCATGAAATTCAAGACGACATCTTCCGGGTTCGTGAACGCACAGGTTTCCAACCCGATAAGGGGCCTTGCGAACTTGACCCTCACGCCCAAGCGTCTGTCCGCGACTGGCCCACACACCCCTTGGAATCCCAAGTCGACTTCGAAGGGAATCCCCGATCGCCAAAACCAACCGGAAACCCCGAAACCCGGAACGGGACAATGAAACCCGGATGACTCAGCCTGCACTCGGCAAGTTGCCCCAAATTTTGTCGTACAAGGTTAGATCGAGGAAAATGACCAATAAGCGACCAAATTATATAGACGACAGCAACGCTATCGTCCGCTTCTGTCGATAGGCGCTTTCAGGTTGCCGCTTACATGCGTCGCAGCTGATTCGGGCGTGGCGCATCTTTACTGCCTTCCGGCCACGAACGCCCCTTCCCACGCGCAATAATCTTCGCCCGAAATCTGGAATTGGAATCCCCCAACCAACATCAAAGCCTTGTCTGCAGTGCGCAACTTAAAAAGCTTGTCTGGCATATTCCTCTCCAATTCCTTTCTATAGCTCTCGGTCATGTTGCCTTTTTCCCTTTCCAAACAATTCTCAATGTCGTGTGCAAAGCGTCGGAACGCTGACCAATAGGCCTTGTAATCGTGTGCTCTTAGTCGGAAATTGTAACATTTCTCAAGCGCACATCGTGCTCGACTGTCATATGGAGAAACATCCGTTGGCCGTAATGAGAATGCGAATTTGGAAACAAGACTAGTCGGACGACCGTTATTGGCAGTCCATCCCCTTTCTGACATGTTACGAGAGATAATTTCGATCATATCAGGCAAAACTGTTTCTGGTGCATCGAGCACCTTTGAACGTATGCACTTGTCCAGATAATCCGCAAGATCCGCACGGACTCCTATTCGAATGTTTAGTGCAACCATCCAGTGAATCAGCCAACAGCGCAAAAAATCTTCATCAATGGGAATATCCGAAGTCTGGAGTCGTGTGGCAAGCTGGCCTTCTTTCCCTTTCCAGCACTTCACGGCTTCCAACGCCGCAAGTCTGATTTCGCAAGGCTTGATCTTACATCGACCCAATGCCAAGGCAGATGGCGCCATTTGTTTTCCCTTTCCTAGTGAATCAGCCCATTCATTTGATACCCTTTTGACCCGTGACTCTATCGACTGGTGTCGATCGTTCGATAGCCGCGTTTCCACGACTCCATGAGATCTTCGGGTTGCCGGCTCCACGTGAAAGGCCGCGCTTCCTTGGCGTCGTGATGGGCGATGAAGGCCTCGATGGCGGCGACGCACCCGTCCAGCGAGTTGAAGATCGCGTGCTTGAGCCGGCGCCGGGTGAGCCTGGCAAAGAACCCTTCAACGGCGTTCGTCCAGGTGGCCGAGGTCGGCGTGAAATGAAAGCTCCAGCGGGGATGATCCCTCAGCCATTCATGCACCTCGGCCGACTTGTG
>JAPPHA010000117.1 GCA_028874915.1 Paracoccaceae bacterium | reverse complement strand
GTTGCCGCGTAGCTTGGCCGCGAAGCCGTCGTCTTCAGGCGACGGAGTGTTCACCTCACCTATCTCCGGCCACACCCGCCACTGATCGCGCCGGAACCTTACAACCGAATGGTCCGGGCGGTGGACATCCCTCCACCGGTCCGGGCGGCGTCACCCGAAGCGGCGGCGGCGCTGCACCCTTTCATGGCCATTTCCCTCGAACGCGACCGGATCAACAGCTGTGTCAACGGACACACCCAACCTCTCGACAACACCAACCCCGAAGATGTCGGATTGCTCCGATCGGTCTATCTCGGCCTTGCGAGCGAGGTGGATTTTCATATCGGACGGGTTCTCGACTTCCTCGGAGAGACCGGCCAGCTCGACGACACGCTTGTCATCATCACTGCAGATCATGGTGAGATGCTCGGCGATCACTTTCTCTGGGGTAAGGACAGTTTTCCACGAAGCCGCCAATCATGTCCCGCTGATCATCCGGGATCCGGACAACCCCGCAGCCTTCGGGAAACGCGTCGATGCCTTCACCGAATCAGTCGATGTCACTCCGACCATTCTCGACTGGATTGGCGGGCGGATCCCGGCCGGCATGGACGGGCGGTCCCTGACTTCATTTCTCGCCGAACCGGATCGTCTCCCGTCCCGGTGGCGGGACCATGTCTATGCCGAATTCGACTTCGGAGACCCGGGCGAGCCGACAGTCTGGCAGCGCCGGCTTGGCCTACCGCTCCGGAACGCCAATCTCGTCTTGATCCGGGAGGACCGCTACAAGCTGGTTCACTTCAACGGAGGGCTGGAACCGCTTCTGTTCGACATGCATTCGAAGGCTGGAGAGACCCGGAATCTCGCCGGGGATCCGGACCATTCCGGGACGGTTCTCCGTCTCACCCGCAAACTGCTGAATCACCGGATACGCCATCAGGATCACCGGCTCTCGGACACGAAACTCACCGCAACCGGTACGGTCAACTTCGAAGGCTGAATCCCGTCGGCTCGATTGCCGCCCTACCGTGCCCACTTCCCATACCTGGCGACGCCTGCACTACCCGCCGAGATAGGCGCGGCGGACATGCTCGTTCTCGTGCAGGTCGGCCGCCGGGCCTTCCAGGGTGACGTTGCCGGTTTCCAACACATAGGCATATTGCGCCAAGAGGAGCGCCATCTCTGCATTCTGTTCGACCAGCACGACCGGGATGCCCCGACCCGAGATCACGGTAACGATCTGGGCGATTTCCTGGACCATCACCGGCGACAGGCCCATGGACGGCTCGTCCAGCAGCAGCACCCGGGGAGCGCTCATCAAAGCGCGACCAATCGCGAGCATCTGCTGCTCACCACCGGACATGGATCGAGCCCACTGCCGTCGCCGCTCCGCGAGGCGCGGAAAGTGGCCAAAGACCTCGACAAGCGACTGTTCGACCGCCGTCCTGTCGGTACGCAGGAATGCACCGGTACGCAGGTTTTCCTCGACAGTCAGATCCGGGAACACCCTCCGGCCTTCAGGCACATGGGCGATGCCGTGGCGGACAATTTCCTCCGGTGCCAGCCCGTCGATTCTGGCGCCGTCGAAACGGATTTCTCCCCGGGTCAGCGGCTCAAGGCCCGAGATGGCCCGAAGGGTCGTCGTCTTCCCGGCACCGTTCGCGCCGATGATGGTGACGATGCCTCCGGCTGGCACCGCCATCGAAACGCCCTTGAGCGCTGCGATTTTCTGGTACCGGACCTCGATATCGTGAAGTTCAAGCAGCACCGTCGGCTCCATCGGCTCGTTTGGGTCCGTCGGCGTCCCTGGCCGCGCCCGATCCAAGATAGGCCTCGATTACCGCCGGATCATGGCGCACGGCCTCCGGTGATCCCTCGATCAGCAACGCGCCGAAATTCATGACCGTGATCCGGTCACAGAGATTCATCACCGCGCGCATGTCGTGCTCGACGAGCATGACGGTGACGCCACGGTCCCGGATGCGCCGGACCAGCGTCATCATGCGCCCCGTCTCCTCCGGATTCATCCCGGTAAAGGGTTCGTCGAGCAGTAGCACCTCGGGTTCCGCCGCCAGGGCAACCGCCATGCCGAGCATGCGCTGATGGCCATGCGGAAGATTCGACACCGGTTCGTCCGCGAGGTGCTCAAGCCCGAAAAAGGCCAGCGATTCCCGCGCCATCTCGTCGGCCTTTCGCTCGGAGAGCACGTCCGTTCCAAGCAGACGGCTGAAGAAACCGGCGCGGGCACCGAGATGGCGTCCGACCCGGACATTGTCCAGCACCGAAAACTCCTGAAACAGGGTCGAACCCTGGAATGTGCGAATCAACCCCATCTCTGCCAGCTGGCTCGTCTTGCGGCCCGAAACATCGATACCACGAAAAAACACCTGACCTTCAGTTGGCGCATAGTAGCCGCTGATCACGTTGAAGGTCGTCGTCTTGCCCGCACCGTTCGGACCGATCAGCCCGTGGATGGTGCCGGCGCGCACAGAAAAGTTGAATTTGTTGACGGCCACCAGGCCGCCAAAACGGCGGGTCAGATGGCGCGCTTCCAGAATCGGCTGCTCGTCCTGACCGTTCACGGCGCCTCCCCTCCGGCCATGACCGTCCCGCCGCGCCAACGCTGCCAGCGGGCCCGCAAACGAGGCCCGAGACTTTCGAGCCCGTTCGGCAGGTAGAGGACCGAGAGAATCAGGATTGCGCCATAGATCAGGGGCCGCGCGGTATCCACACCGAGCCCGCGCAGAACGATCTCGTTGATGACCGTGAGAACAACGACGCCAAGGATCGGACCGTAGAATGTCGCGGTTCCGCCCACGATCGCCCAGACCAGGACGTATACCATCTGGTCGACGCTGAAACGGGTCGGGTTCACGGCGCCGATATAGTGGGCATACAGGCCCCCGGCGATCCCCGCAAAGAACGATGCAATGACAAAAGCCAGCGTCCGGTAACGGAACGTGTCGACTCCGACCGACTCCGCGAGCCGATCCTGCCAGTGAATCGCGTGGAACGTCAAACCGATTCGCGATCGTTCGATCCTGTACAGGATGAACACCGACGCCGAAACGATGATCAGCGCCAGGAAGTAGTAGTTGACGGGTTCGTAAAAGTCGATCGACAGAAAACCGATATCGATGTCCGGGAAGGGATCGATGCGTTTCAGCCCCTTCGGGCCTCCGAATGGATTGGTGAAGCGCTTCCAGATCAGGCGGATGATCTCGCCTGCCGCAAAAGATCCGATCAGAAAGTAGAATCCCTTCATCCGGAACAGCGGAATGCTCAGCACTGCCGCGGTCGCGGCCGCAATGCAGGCGCCGAGCAACAAGGACAGTGGCACGGGCACGCCGAGCCGTTTGGCCAGCAGTGCGCTGGCATAGGCACCGACGCCCATGATGACGACATGACCCAGTGACCATTCGCCGGTCAGCGTCAACAGCCGGTAGCTGCAGACCAGCAGGACGTTGATGACGAGCAGAACCGCGATTTCCTGTTGCGAGTAGCTGAGCAGGTAGGGGAGCACAGCGAGTGCCGCGAACAGAAACACCAGTCTCAACCGCCAGGCGAGCCGCCAGATCCGATTTCCGGTTCCACTTCCCGGCGATGTGCCGATCGACTCAGACACGTTCTTTCGCCCCGAACAGGCCGGTCGGGCGCACCACCAGGACGGCGAGCATCAGGGCCAGTCCGACGATATTGGCGATGACCCCGTCGAAGAAGGTCGTCACGAACGTGTGGACGAAAGCGTAGAGAACCGCAGCAATGACAGCACCCTCAAGGCTGCCGACGCCGCCGACGATAATGATGATGAATGCGGTGACGATGATCGAGTGGCCGATGTAGGGCGTCGGGCTGACCAAGGGCGCCGTCAGGGCGCCGGCGACGCCGGCCAGGGCGGCACCGATAAACATGGCGATGCGCGCCGTCTGGTTCATCGAGATTCCCTGAAGGGAGGCAGCCTCGGCGTCCTGGGCGCAAGCGCGCAATGCCCAGCCGAATTTCGAGCGCTTGAGAAAGACCCAGAGTGCAGTCAGCAAAAGGACTGCGGCCACGATCACATACAATCTTTGGTAGGTCAGGATCGCGCCGAAGATCTCCAGCTTGCCTTGGGTCGATGGCGGGACATGGCCCATGCGCCGGCCAAACCCGAACACAACCAGGGTCTGCAGGATGAGCAGGAAGCCGATTGAGGCGATGAGACCGCCCAGCGGATTGTCGCGCAACGGTCGGAACATGGCTCGTTCCATGAAGAGGCCAACCACGCCGACGAAGACCATGCCTGCCGCAACTGCAAGCAGAAATGGAAAGTGTTCCTGGGCATACAGGTACACCACGCAGTAAGCACCCACCATGTACAGTTCGCCGTGGGCGAAATTGATGACCCCCATGACGCCGAAGATCATGACCAGCCCCACGGCAATCAGCGCCATGTAGCTGGCAGCATATGTCGCGTTGACCGCAGTCTGCCACAGCAGGTCCATCAGCGGGCCTCGCCGGTCGGGGAAACAAAAATTGCCGGGGGGGGGGGGGGGCCCGCCCCGCCCGGGGGAGGGGCCCCGCCCGCGGGCGGCCGGGCGGTGGGGGGGGGGTTGGGGGGTGGGGGGGGGGTGGGTTGGGCCGGGCGGGGGGGGGGGGGCGGGGGCGGCGGGCGCCCGGGCCGGGGCGGCGGCGGCCCGCCGCGGGAGGCCGGGCAGCTCGCCGGCCCCCCCCGCAGCAGCGGGGGC
>JAPPHA010000061.1 GCA_028874915.1 Paracoccaceae bacterium | reverse complement strand
TGGTCAGAAATACGCCGAAATCGGCAGATTCACGCCAAGAAACGTTAAACATGGGGTAGCGGAGTCCCGGATTGGACACCGGTGTCATGACCGGGGAGTACAGAATCCCGATCAATATATCGTTTTTTGGAAAAGGTTGGCGCACCCATCAGGATTCGAACCTGAGACCTTCGCCTTCGGAGGGCGACGCTCTATCCAGCTGAGCTATGGGTGCCTGACCGTGCTGACCGGCATTCGTGGCGCACACGCGAAACCTGGCTCGTTTGTATCGAATACAGCGCCGTCCGCAAAGCGCTGTTTCGGATGATGTATTTTGCCCCCTCCTTTTGGACCGGCACTTGACATCCGCATTCGGAGGATGGCGTTCTGTTCCACTGAACCAAGGGATTGTCGATCGGTTATCGCGACCGGCGATCCGTCGTCGTCACAATGCCCGTTCTTTGGCCAACTCGACCTGAAGTCACGGTCCGGGATCTACAGGAACAGGAGAGTGAGTCCAAGCCTGAAGACATCTCCGATTGGATCCAGCTGTCACGTGATCTCCGGTGCGATGGGGTCTTTGCGTCCCCGCAATCGGTTCGGATCGCCCATGTCTGGTGGGACGACGTCGGATTCGGAAACGGAACCCTTCGGGCCGTGATCGCGGCCGTTCTCCGATCCCGGGGCCGGGCGATCGCCTGGCTGCTGTTTTTCACACTGGTTTTGACCGCCTGGTGGGTGATGTTTGCAATGGCGACCGGGTCGGGCTTGGCACCGTTCGCAATGGCCGTGCGTGGCGACATGGGCATGGACATGGCCGCGGAATCTATGCCGACCCGCACATTTGGCGTTCTCTTCGTCATGTGGGCCATCATGATGTTGGCCATGATGGGACCCACGTTTGTCCCGACGCTGTCTTCCTATGACGCGCTGATCCGCGCCGGCCACGCAAGTCGCAATGGTTGGGCCGGACTGACGGTCGGGTTCTTTCTGGCATGGTTCGCATTCGCGGGGCTGATTTCTGCCGTCCAGGCGGCACTGCAGACCCGCCATGTCCTCGACATGATGGGGATGGCGACGGCGTCCTGGCTTCAGGGATCGTTGCTGGTTGCTGTCGGCGCATACCAGTTCACCCGAACCAAGGATATCTGCCAGGGCGTCTGCCTGTCGCCGACTGTCTATTTCCTGACACGGTGGCGGCCCGGATTTCGGGGCGGTGTTCGCCTGGGCGCCGGACTCGGCGGCTTTTGCGTGGCCTGCTGCTGGGGATTCATGGTGCTCGGATTTGTCGGCGGAACCATGAATCTGATCTGGATGGGGCTTGCAACGGTCGTGATGATCCTTGAAAAGCTTCCGGAAATCGCCGCCTTTGTAACCAAACCGATTGGCGTGGTGCTGGCGCTGACTGGCGTTTTGCTCCTGATCGGCGTCGTATGACGGTGACGGCGGAGCCGGAGTGCCAGTCGGTCCGGAAGGAGAACAACTTGGCAAAAACCGGACAGGATCAGCGGTT
The DNA here is from genome assembly GCA_028874915.1 of Paracoccaceae bacterium. Taxonomy (GTDB): domain Bacteria; phylum Pseudomonadota; class Alphaproteobacteria; order Rhodobacterales; family Rhodobacteraceae; genus JAPPHA01. Next base: position 41,873 of record JAPPHA010000061.1, on the reverse strand, counting down.
CAAGGGTGACCGGCTGGAGGTCCTGGAGAGGCTTGACCAGCGCCGGATTCCCACCCGGCGGCGCCGGGAACCCACGGATTGGAGGATGAAAGGGGAACTCTTCCTGAACTGTTCCTGTACGGTGTTCTGTCCCTGCGTCGTCAGCCTCGGCAAGCACCCGCCGACGGAAGGCTATTGTCACGCATGGATGGCCATCGCCATCGACAGTGGGCACTTCGAGGGTGAGTCACTTGCCGGGATCAACGTCGGTCTCTTGGTGGACATTCCGGGTCGCATGGCCGAAGGCAACTGGAAAGTCGCAGCCTATATCGACGACCGAGCAACCCAGAGGGCCTACAACGGACTCCTGAAAATCCTGTCGGGTTCGGCTGGCGGCACGACCGGATTGTTCACTATGCTTGTCAGCACGATCATCCATGCGGAACGAACACGTGTTGAAATCGAAAGGAATGGCCGCCGGCGGTCGATTACTGTCGGCAGGAAAATTCAGGGCGAGATCGAAGAGGTGGCGGGACTCGACCCGAATGAGAAGGTCGTCATCCGCAATACCCGGTACTGGATGGGGCCAGACATCATCGTTGCCAAAGGGCTGCGTTCCCGCCTTCGCGACCATGGCCGGGTCTGGGATTTCGAAGGAAAGTCGGCGGAAATCTGTCCGATCGATTGGGCCGGGCCCTGACGGGCGATCTCGCGGCGCGGCCGGTCCGTTCCGGCTGTTCACCTGACTCGGCGTGACGGGACAGCGTTTCGGTGTCCGGGCCGTTTGCTGCCGAATGACGTCATGGACCAGCCCCGGGGCGCGGTCAGATCGAGTGAGACGGAAGAGCGACTTCAGCAAGGACAAACACAATGGAATTCAATGCACTGATCGTGGAAAAGGATGCCGAGGGAAAGACCGCCGCCGCGGTCGGGCGCGCCGGCGTTGACCAGTTGCCGGACGGCAATGTTACGGTTGCCGTCGAGTATTCGACCCTGAACTACAAGGACGGGCTCTGCATCGGACCGGGTGGCGGTTTGGTCCGGCACTATCCCCACGTCCCTGGCGTCGACTTCGCCGGTACGGTCGAGCAGTCCGGCGACGACCGTTACCGCCCAGGCGATTCCGTGATCTTGACCGGTTGGCGCGTCGGTGAGATGCAATGGGGTGGCTATGCGCAGAGGGCCCGTGTCAACGCAGACTGGCTGGTGCCGCTCCCCGACGGATTGACGACGCGCCAGGCCATGATCGTTGGGACGGCCGGGTTCACGTCAATGCTTGCCGTCATGGCGTTGGAAGACCACGGGCTTGAGCCCGACCGGGGTCCGGTACTGGTGACCGGCGCGGCCGGCGGTGTCGGCTCCGTCGCAACAGCGATCTTGGCCAATCTTGGATTTGACGTCACCGCCGTTACGGGTCGGCCGGAGACTGGGAATTACCTGAAGGCTCTCGGCGCATCCGACATCCTGGACCGCGGGGAAGTCAATGAGGCGATTCGCCGTCCGCTCGAGTCAGAGCGATGGTCCGGCTGTGTCGACGCCGTCGGTGGAGCCATGCTCGCGCGGGTGCTGGGCCAGATGAAGTACGGATCGTCAGTCGCTGCAGTGGGTCTCGCAGGAGGCGCGGCGGTCCCGGCATCGATCATTCCGTTCCTGCTCCGGGGAGTCAATCTGCTCGGGATTGACAGCGTCATGCAGCCCTTCGAGAACCGGGTTCGCGCTTGGGAACGGATCGCCCGGGATCTCCCTCTGTCGAAGCTCGAGGAAATGGCCCTCCCTGCCACCCTTTCGGACTTGCCTGGGCTGGGGGCAGACATTCTGAGGGGCAAGGTCAAGGGACGGGTTATCGTTGACGTGAATGCGTAGTCTCGGGTTCCGGGACTCGCTGAGACCAGTGTTCGTGACGGCGGCAGAGGATTCATGCCCCCGGATCGTCAAGTCGAATGCAGTGACGTCGTCAGATCTTTGGCACAGACGATCCGGAATCGGATTGCGCGATCAGGAGCCGCATTACATGTCGGCGGGTGCCCGCGCGGCCAACGTGGGCGAATCCCTCCTCCCGGAATGAGTCGACATATCCCATGTAACGGTAGCTCGGGGAGTCGCGTTCGACAGGATAGGCTTCGATCACGGTAGCGCCCTTGCGGCGCGCTTCGGCAATTGCGGCTTTCAGCAGCCGGCCGAACAGGCCGTTCCCACGAAACTGGCGCTGGACGAAAAAGCATGTCACGGACCAGACTTGGGAGTCATCACCGCCCTGGCTGACCGGTCCGCCCAGCTTCCGATGGGTGGATCTGGGGGCGACGGAACACCATCCGGCGGGGACGCCGTCGCCATAGGCAAGAATTCCCACCGGAATGCCGTCAACGACTCGGGAGTAAAGCGCCGATTTCATTTTTTGTTGCCGTTCACGGCCTTTCCACGAGGCTGCCCCAGGGGGTTTGTCTCGCCAGACCATGCACCAACAATACCGGGGTCCGCCACGGCTCTCGAAGAGCATGGCCAGATCCTGCCAGTTTACCGAACTGACGGCTTGGAAGGAAAAAGTTGTATCGTTGCAACTCAATGGCCTTATCGTCCTCCTGACGGTCAGGGGAACCGACGGCGCCCCCACAACGGATCCCCGACACGGTAGATCGGGGCGGGCGGGAATGCGAGGGGTTGAGGAACTCCGTATTGTCAAGGCCCTGGCCCGTTCGGGACTTGCTGCGACAAGCGAATGGCCAGACAAGGGAAAAAAACGGAACGAGAACGGACAATTGAATGCGTCTTCCGCGACTCATTGAGCCTTACAGACCGGCGTCTGGACCACCTCCGCAAACACTCGCACGTTTCTACTTGTGGTGCCTGAGTGCCGCGATTCCGGTCATCTTGGCAGGGTCTCTGGTGTCGATGGCCGCTGGAACGCTCGAAGTCTACACCGCTCTGATCCTCGGCAAAGTCATCGACAGCGTGATTGCCACCGAACGGTCACAATTGTTCGTCAAAAATGCGGCCCTGCTGATTGGGGTGGTGGCATTTTTCCTGATCCTCCGGCCGCTGGTCTTCGGCTTGAGTTCAATGTTCTCGGCCATGCTGATTGCTCCGAGCGTGGGCGCACAAGTATTGGCCCGGCTGCACCGGCATACGATGGAGCAGGCGATTTCCTTCTTCGATGACGACTTCGCGGGCCGCTTGGCACAGAAGCAACTGCAGACGTCCCGGGCCGTCACCGACACGGTGGTGGAAGTCGTCAATGTGGTCTCATTCGTCGCCGCGTCGCTGGCCGGATCGCTGGTCCTGCTGGCATCGATCGATTGGCGTGTCGCGGCCTCCCTGGCGGTTTGGCTGGTGATATACGCGGTCTTGATCCGTTGGTTTCTCCCGCGGATTCGGGTTCGGTCCCGGGAGCGGGCCGGGGCGCGGTCAATGCTCTCGGGCCAGATCGTCGATACGATTACCAACATCCGAACCGTCCGGCTCTTTGCGCACAGCCGCCATGAGGATCGGGCGGCATTGGAGGCCCTCCGGTATTTCGAGACGAAGGCCTTCGGTTTCGGCCAGGTCGCGACCGGATTCCGGTTCTCGCTGATGTCCGTATCGGGGTTGCTCCCCGTGATCCTCGTCGGCGGTTCGTTGATGCTGTGGACGCAGGGGTCGGCAACGGCGGGCGACATTGCCGCGACCGGCGTCGTGTCATTGCGCATCGCCCAGATGTCCGGCTGGGTCAGTTTTGTCCTCATGGCCATCTATTCGAATGTCGGTGAAGTCGAGGACGGCATGCGGACCCTGGCAAGGCCCCACAGTTTGCCCGACAGTCCGGGAGCCATCGCCTTGCCGGCGATTTCAGGCAACATCCGGTTTGAGAACGTATCCTTTGCATATGACCGGAATGCCGGGGGGCTTGCCGATGTCGATCTCGAGATTGCGGCAGGCGAACATATTGGTCTGGTCGGGGCATCGGGCGCTGGAAAATCAACCCTCGCGGCGCTGCTGATGCGCCTCTACGACCCGGAAGCGGGGCGAATCCTCGTTGATGGCCACGATGTCCGGGACGTTACCCAAGAGAGTCTTAGACGGCAGATCAGCATGGTCACCCAGGAGACCGCCATGTTCAACAGGTCGGCCCTCGAGAACATTGCCTACGGACGTCCGGGCGCGAGCCTCGACGACGTCATCGCCGCTGCAAGAAAGGCCGAAGCCCACGAATTCATCCTCGGTCTTCGGGATCAGCAGGGACGAACCGGATACGATACCTATCTGGGCGAACGCGGCGTCCGCCTGTCCGGTGGGCAGCGGCAACGGATCGCTCTTGCTCGTGCGGTTCTCAAGGATGCCCCGATCCTGATCCTTGACGAGGCGACATCGGCCTTGGACTCGACGGTTGAGACGTCGATCCAAAACGCCCTGCGGGTCGCGATGGTGAATCGGACGGTGATTGCCATCGCCCACCGGCTTTCGACCATTCTCAGGATGCATCGCATCGTGGTTCTCGAAAACGGCCGTGTCGTCGAACAGGGCAGCCACGACGACTTGCTCGCGAAGGGCGGGGCCTTCGCACGCCATTGGGACCAACAACTCGGAGGGTTCATCGGATTCGATCAGCCCGCCGAGTCGGAGTCAGGGCCGTGAGTGGAGAACGCGCGCTGGACGAATGAGATGCGGGAGACCTCAAGACTTGAGACAGGGCCAGGAATTCGACGGCGCAAGAACTGTCAGCGAGCGTAGGCGCGGCGCGGTCGGCGAACGTCATCCGATGCGGAGGGGACCCGTTCATTCGTGCGGAACTGAACCCGTTTCCCACAATGGAAACAGGGTGGACGCCGTTGCTGAGAACATGCGGGAAGAATCGATGGTCAATTCGGATCCGTTGCACGACCGCCAGCATCCAGCGAGCGTAACGAAACGGTTCCGTCGCCGACCTGGGCCCAGACTCGCGCCGAATCCGGCGCGTTTCCGTCGTCCTGTCTACATCGCGTGTGGACTGTCCCCCGAACGCGAGCCCGGAGTATTCGATGCCGCTTGATCTCAATCATGTCAGGAGCCAGTTTCCTGCGTTTTCCGAGCCCTGCCTGGCCGACAAACCGTTCTTCGAGAACGCCGGCGGTTCCTTTCCGTGCGGGCAAGTCGTCGATCGCCTTACGCGGTTCTATCGTCAGCGAAAGGTCCAGCCTTACGGCCCGTATGCGGCATCGGCGGCCGGTGGCGAGGAAATGGACGAGGCCCGGTTGCGTCTTGCCGGAATTCTCGGAATCGAAACGGACGAAATCGGTTTTGGCCCCTCGACGACCCAGAACACATACGTCCTGGCTCAGGCGTTCGGGACCAGGCTGGAACCGGGCGACGCGATCATCGTCACGGACCAGGATCATGAGGCGAATATCGGGCCGTGGCGGCGCCTCTCAAGGCAGGGAATCGAAATCCGACTTTGGAAACTGGATCCGGAGACGGGCCACCTGCCGATCGCCGGGCTGGAGAGATGGCTCGACCAACGTGTTCGGCTGGTCTGTTTTCCTCATTGCTCGAATATAGTCGGTGAAATCAATCCCGTCGAAGAGATTTGCAAACTCGTTCGGGAAGCCGGTGCCTGGAGCTGCGTCGACGGCGTGAGCTTCGCTCCGCATGGCCTGCCCAACATTGGTCGGCTCGGATCCGACATTTATCTCTTTTCGACCTACAAGACCTACGGACCGCATCAGGGGATCATGGCGGTTCGCCGGCCACTTTTGGACTGGCTTCCGAACCAGGGTCATGACTTCAACGCGGACTTGCGGGCACTGCGGTTGACACCAGCCGGACCTGATCATGCGCAGATCGCGGCCTGCGCGGGCATCGCCGATTACGTCGACTGGCTGCATGATCATCATGGTGGTTCCGGGACCTCCGCCGCCGGCCGGGGCGAGTTCGTCGGTCGGTTGATGCGGGAGCACGAAAGACGGCTGTTGCAACCGCTGCTCGACGCTGTTTCGTCCCGCAACTCGGTTCGCTTGATCGGCCCGGCCCGGCCGGACCGCAAGGTACCGACGGTGTCCATGCTGCTGGACAGGCCAGGGCGGACCGGCGCCGAATCCCTCGCCGAACTGGGGATCATGATCGGCGGCGGGGACTTCTACGGCGTGCGATGCCTGAAGGCGCTGGGCGTGGACCCGGGTTTCGGCGTTCTCAGGGCGAGTTTCGTCCATTACACGAGCGCAGAAGACGTCCAGCGCCTGATCGAGGCCCTGGACCGTATCCTCTGACACCTGTCGTCGATGGAAGGCGAGCGTGAATTCCGGATTCAGTTTGAATTTCTGCAACTTGCGCGCAGGATCCGTAGTGCTGATTCGGGACCAACTCGCCGAGGCCAGAACCAATGGAGCGCCGACTGGGTGGTCTTGAGAACGATCGTGGTCTGGACAGCGCCTGCCATCAGCAGATCCTGAATAGTGACGCCTTGATCTCCGGCAACCACCTGCACGGGCAGGACAGGCATGCGCGCCAGTTTCTCAGGCATTCCTCGTCCATTCCAACGGGAGGGGATTTCCCTCGGAAACTTCCACTTGTGGCGATACGTGCTGGTCGAACGTACACATGAACCGTTCGGTTGGGCTGTTCTCCTGCCGCCGGATCGGGCGCTGGCTTCGGGTTACTCGTCCCCGGAAGATGACTCGACCAGTTCTTTCATCAGGTTCATCCCGGCTTGCCAGCCTTTGTCCATCCCGCCCGCGGCCTGGGCGAAGCACGCGATTTCCGCTTCGGACGCTTCATGGGGAACCCATGTGAATTGCATGGTCGTCTTGCCGTCGTCTTCGGTCAGGATCACGCTTGATGCAAGGACACGAGGCCAGTCCGGCATCATCGGATTGGCGGTCACATTCCAGTTCTCATCGGTAACCGACTGCAACCAGCAGAGGCGCTCCCCGTCAACGACATCCGTGTAATCGGATCGCTGGAAGTTGGCCGATTCGCCCCATCGCATTTCCACCAGCCACTGGCCGCCCGGCCGAACGTCCAGGCGGTGAATTACCGTTTCCACACCGGGGCCGTACCAGTGGGACAGCATGTCCTTGTCGGTCCATGCCTTCCAGACGCGATGACGCGGCGCGTCGAACTCCCGTTCCAGTACATATGTCGGCAATTCGCTCATGTCCGAGATTCCCTGTCTTCAGGTTTCAATTCACGTCGAGGGCGTCCCGTCATGTCTGGTGCGGCACGCGAGGGACGCCACTCGTCGAACCGCGAGCATACAGACAAATGCAGTCGAATTGAAACTGGCCGATTTGGGTGCGGCGGGAGCCGGGAAGGCGAAGGTGAGCGGACAGCCGGAGGTCCCGCGTTCGGCCGGACGCGGGCGGGATCAGGATTCTACGTGACGTGTCTCTCGCCGGTCGATTGTCGGGCGCCGGCTCCAATCGGTCCTTTCGGGTTCGCGTGCTTGGCCCCGAATTGGTTGCAGATTGCGGTTTTTCATTGGCAGCAGTAACTGGACCGGTTGTTGAATGAGTGCGACCCGATCCTGGGTCTGGATGGCCGGTATGACGCTGATGTTGGTCGTGGGCGGCCTGGCCGCTCTGCTGATCGGTGGCGAACTCGTGGTTCGCGCTGCCGTCTATCTGGCAAATCGGTTGCGAATCTCACCGCTCATCGTCGGTGCCGTGATCATCGGATTGGGAACCTCGTTGCCTGAGGTGGTCGTCTGCATCGATGCCGTTCTCGGCGGGTCGCCGGGGCTTGCCGTTGGAAACGTCATCGGCAGCAACATCGCCAATCTCCTGCTGGTCGCCGGACTCTCTGCGGTGCTGTCGCCTTTAACCACCGGCGGGCGCGACGTTGGGCGGAACCTTGTTGTGCTCGCAATCGCAACCGTACTGTTTGCCGCGATCGGATTCTCGGGCCAGCTAACCTTCTGGATGGCGGTTGTGCTGTTGATCGTTTTCCTTTCCTACCTGCTGCTGTCAGTGTGGAGCAGCAGGGACTCCGGTCTCGACCGACGGCCGGTCGGTGGCGGCTCAGGAGATGTGGCGACGATTGGACCGGTGCGCCTGAATGCCGCGGGCGCCATCGCGATAGCCATCCTGGGCCTTCTCGGTGTAGGCGTAGGCGCCGACATGCTCGTTGAGGGCGCCATTGAGCTGGCAGCACATATCGGCGTACCCCAGGAGATCATTGGCCTGACCGTCATCGCCATCGGGACGTCACTTCCTGAAATCGCAACCTCACTTGTTGCCGCGTACCGGCGGCAGCAGGAGTTGGCCCTCGGAAACATTCTGGGCAGCAGCGCCTTCAATCTCACCGGCCTTGCCGGGGTCACCGGACTGTTCGCTCCCTTGCCTTTCTCAAGCCGGTTGCTCGGATTTGATCTCTGGGTGCTCTTGGGAGCCACCGGACTGTTTGTTGTCATTGTGCTGACCCATCGGCGGATCAGCCGCGTGGAAGGCGGCGTGCTGGCCGTTGGTTATTGCGCGTATGGGGCGGTGCAGTTTCTTTTCTGACCCCGTTTTCGGGATCCGATGGCCCGGACCCTGGATCTCGGAACGTTCACGGAAACGCCTTTGCGCGACGTGGATCAGGTTGGCCCGACTGGCACTGGATGGCGATTGTTATCGATCGGACTCCACGCCGGCGATACCGAGAGACCGGGTCGGATGGAATGTCGAAAGCAGTGGCGTCGCCGTTGCCGGCGAATGGTTGAAGCGCCACGGAGCGGAAAGTATGTACGTTCATTCTCTGGAAGGATGGTCAGGCAGACGATGACGATTCGAAAGAACTTGCCGGAGGCGGTGGGGAACACACCAATGATCCGGCTGCGACGGGCATCGGAGATCACGGGCTGCGAAATCCTCGGAAAGGCTGAATTCCTCAACCCTGGGCAATCGGTGAAGGATCGCGCGGCGCTCGGAATTATCCGCGACGCCGAAGAACGCGGTGTCCTCAAACCAGGCGGAACGATCGTCGAAGGCACGGCCGGAAATACCGGGATCGGGCTGGCGTTGGTCGGTGCGTCGCTTGGTTATCGGACCGTCATCGTGATTCCCGAGACCCAGAGTGAAGAGAAGAAGGACATGCTGCGCTTGGCGGGAGCAGACCTCATCCAGGTCCCTGCGGTCCCGTACCGGGATCCAAACAACTATGTACGCTATTCGGGCCGGCTCGCCGAAGCCCTTGCTGCCACCGAGCCCAATGGCGCCGTCTGGGCCGATCAGTTCGACAATGTTGCCAACAGGAATATTCATGTCGAAACCACGGCTTCCGAAATCTGGAAACAGACCGATGGAAACGTCGACGGATTCATCTGTGCCGTCGGAACCGGTGGCACATTGGCCGGTGTCGCCGAGGGCCTGAGAACCCGCAAGAAAAACGTAAAGATCGGTCTTGCGGATCCGGACGGGGCGGCGCTCTACCATTACTACGCCCATGGTGAACTCAAGGCGGAAGGCACCTCGATCACCGAAGGGATCGGGCAGGGCCGGATCACAGGCAACCTTGCGGGATTGGACGTTGATCTGCCCTACAGGATCCCCGACTCCGAGCTGGTTCCGGAAGTGTTTGCGCTACTGGAAGACGAAGGCCTCTGTCTGGGCGGGTCTTCCGGGATCAATGTCGCCGGCGCTATCCGTATGGCTCGGGACATGGGACCCGGCCATGTGATTGTGACGGTCCTTTGCGATTTCGGCACCCGTTATCAGTCGAAGCTCTTTGATCCCGGGTTTCTCCGGTCCAGAAACCTGCCGGTGCCGGCCTGGCTGGAACGACAGCGGGATGACATTCCAGACGTCTACGTGGAGAGTGAAGACTGAACCGCGAGCTGCCGACGAGATCCCCGGGTGGCCGTTTCGATGAGATTCGGTTCCCCGCTGAAAGAACCAAACCCGACAAGTCAGGACAAATCCGATGACTGAAGCGCTGTTTCGAAACGATGCCTATCTGACCAAGGCTGAAGCCAAAATCATCGGCGTCAATGACCGAGGCGGGCTGATCGTCGATCGGACCGTTTTCTACCCAACCGGCGGTGGGCAGCCCGGAGATTCGGGTCACGTCGTTGTCGATGGCCAGACGCTGCGGATCGTGACTGCGGTAAAGGGCAATGGCGACGAGATCGTCCTGGTCCCGGAAACGCCAGCGGAACCGACACCCGGAACCCCCGTCATTCAGACCATTGACTGGGACCGGCGTTATCGCCACATGCGCGTACACACGGCCCTGCACCTCCTTTCGGTTGTCATTCCGTTGCCTGTTACCGGCGGTCAGATCTCGGTGGAAAAGGGACGTCTGGATTTCGACATGCCGACGGCGCCCGAAGACAAACAGGCGATCGAAGATTCCCTGAATGCCCTTGTCGAACAGGATCTCGATGTCTCCGAGACCTGGATTCGGGACGAGGAACTGCTGGCCAATCCTGCCCTCGTCAAGACGATGTCGGTGAAGCCACCGATGGGCCATGGCCGTGTCCGGTTGGTCAGGATCACGAAGGGAGAACGCGAGATTGATCTCCAGCCCTGTGGTGGCACCCATGTGCGTTCGACCCGGGAAATCGGTCAGCTGAGGCTTGGAAAGGTCGAAAAGAAGAGTCGGCTGAATCGTCGGGTCAATGTTCACCTCGCGGAGATTCCCGCCGCTGGTTGAGTTTCAGCGAGCCGTAAGTTCCCACGCTTGTCGGAAAACGTTCGCCGTTGTAATTGTGATCACCTTGCGGAGAGGTGGCCGAGTGGTCGAAGGCGCACGCCTGGAACGCGTGTAGGCGGGATACCGTCTCCAGGGTTCGAATCCCTGTCTCTCCGCCACTCTCCACAAGAACTTGCAAGTTCCCAGAATATTGAGATTCTGCGGCGTTCGATCTCGCCAAACAGAAAAATCAGTTCCAAGCCACTTTTCGGCGACATCCCGAAAAGGCCATGTGCCGAAAAGCCGACATGACATTCTCGCGGCAAGTCCGGCCGAAGTCCAGGCAACCAGCCCGGTCACAAGAGCATGACGCGGCGCAGAAACGACTTGCCCGAATCCACCATTGTAGACCGTTCTCCGTATGTTTGCGTGGACCGCGACTCATCGTTTTCAGAACTGAACGACTCGGAAGTCCACGGGATCCGACAAGTGTTCGACAGGTCGGATCCCGGCCCATTGCAGCAAACGAATACCGGTTCAATGCTTGCTCGTGCGATCGCCTCGGGACAGTGAGCGTGGTTCCGTTACCGGATTCCGTCAGGGCGCCGGGTCAGGACGGGCCGCGCATAGCCGCAGTCGCGACCGAATTCGGCCACACGAATTGCATGCGCGAGGATTGCCTTTCAATGCTGAGGAGCGACCTGTTCGGTGTGTCGAATTGCCCGGCGGTGTGAACAGCGGATGAGATCAATCCAGCACATGCCGGACAGGTTGGCAACCTGGACTCGCTCCCCGTCGCGCGGTGGCCGTTTCTTGGCATCATCCGCATGGACCATCCACCGGGCCACGACCTGGATGATGCCGACGGTGATCGTCGCAATGGGCGAGAAACCGAAAACCCGCGGCCTGTTCCACGCGCCATTCACGTCGAACGCCATCGTCGTTTTCGAGCCCGCGGACCATGTTTTCCGGGGTCAGATCCTCAGACGGGCGAACGACGCTTTCGACCGAGCACCGCTGCCGCTGGCCGACAAACTCAACGTCACCTGAACGCGGAATCCCGGAACCAATCCCCGGATTGTTGTTGAAACGGCCGGAGACTCCGAGAAAACATCAATAGGATTCGTTCCAACTCGGGAAATCTGAAGAAAAGTGGCACGTCACAGTCTCTCGATGGCTTCGGTAACTTGGTCAAGCTCTTCGCTTCCTTCTTCCTTCAGTGCGGCTTCGCGAAGACGCCTGACCCAGTCGGCGGCATCAGGTCGACTTTCAACCCGTTCCACGAGGCCAAGGATCTTGTCGAATTTCGAAATCCCGCGCGCGTGAGTATCCGAATAGCCCTTGATCAGGCGGCGGCAGCAAAGGACTTCAGTGGCGAGCGCCGAATTCTTGGCGGCGACCTCCAAGGCGCGGCGCAGCCAGCGGTCAATGTGCAATTGTTCTGCGGCGTGGCGACGGGTCCGTCGGCGATAAAGCTTCAGGCCACCTAGCAAGTAAAGCAGAATGAACGGTCCCAGCCGATCCGATCGAAGCCTGCGGCCCTTTCCAAACCAGCGATCGATCCAGGCCAACTTGCGAGCATCGCGTTCGATTCGGCGACCCAACCCGTCCGGCAGCAGCCCGACGATCTCCTCGGCCCTTGGGTGCAGGAACTCGGTGACAAGCAAGACATCATCGGGACTCGCGTCCATTTCTCGCGCGATACGCGTAGCCCTGGAACCGCGCGTCTTGAGATCCGCAGTTCGAATGACATCGTCGTAGGCCATGGCATTAGCGATGTACTTGGTTGCAGCCTTTGTAAGCGCGTGGTCGTCGACACCGGTATCGGAAGACGCAAACGGGGCCAGACGGCCCAGATAGTCCTCGCCGTAGTCGAGATCCATGAACTCAACCACTTTGCGTAACCCGGCCATCGCTAGCGGCCGCGCAGATTCCGGCAGATCGTCGACTTTACTCGCGAGATTTTCCCAGCGCTCGCACAAATTCTTGGGTCCGGAGATGCCCGGTACCGATTGGAATTGTGCCTCTCCTGGGGGCGCCGGGACATTGCCGAAGCTACAGGCGGCAAATCCGGCGTTGAAGGCACGCAGGCTCGCCTCAACACCCGTTTTGCCAGATCGGATCGCGTCTTCGTAGGATCTCCTCGGGAAGGGCAGGCATTCTGATGCCGCTAGCGCACCGAAGAGCGCGGCGGAGATGACGGATCCGTTTTCGGTCGCAAGCCGTTCCATGTCGAATGAAATGAAACGGGACGCGGCAACTTCTGCCGCTGCATGGACTTCGGATGCATCTGCGATCCCGTCACCGGGCGCGATCTTTTCCGAAACCGCGAGCGCCCGGTGCGTCGATGCGATCAGAGTTGTCCGATCCGGCGTCACAAAACCTCGCATGATGGCGCGCCCAGCCTCCATCAGCTCGGCCGCGATCAGAATGTCGACATCGCCCTCGGCAGGAGCGAGTGCGAAGACTGGCTGGCTTGGGCCAGTCCTTGCCATTTCGATATAGTAGATTGTCGCACCGGTTCGCTGAGCCACACCGGCAACCGAGGTCGCCTGACACGCGTAACCCCGGGTCCGGGCGAGTGCCTCGATCCATCCGGTCAGAACGCCGCCTCCCTGACCGCCGACTGCCATGATGGCGAGTTTGATGACGCCGTCGAGCCCTCCTGAATCCTCATGGGCCAACGGGAATGACTGCGGGGAACTCATTCCGTCGCCTCAAAGATCAGGACTTTCTGTTCCCGACGTCGTTGCAGCCAGCGTATGGTCCGGGCCCGCAATCCGGCGCGCCAGCGTTCAAATTTGTTCGGATTGTAAACGATGTCGGCCCGGTAGAAGCTCGGGCAAAGCGCCGCGGCATCCGCCACCTCACCGCAATTCCCGCAGCCGACGCAGGTCTGGTCGACATGCGCCACTGGATCGTCGCGCAGCGGATCTTCAACCGTCTTCAGGGTGAGGGAAGGACAGCCAGACAATCGAATGCAGGCGTGGTCACCAGTGCAAATGTCCTCGTCAACGCCGAACCTGGGGACCTTGACCCGCCGGCCCGCCTTGATGGACTCGTTTCGGAGCGGTTTCTCCCGGCGCTGTCGATTCAGCATGCATTCCGACGAGGCGATGATGACTTTGGGACCTTGGTAGTCTGTTGTTAGCGCTTCTCTGAACACGTCGCACATTCGCGGTACGTCGTAAGTGCGGTCGATCTCCCGTACCCACGTGACCCCGACACCGCGCACGGCCGCACTGATCGGGTTGTTTGTGGCCTTGGTCGGATTGCTGGCGCGACTCGATAGGACGTCCTGCCCGCCGGTCGCTGCGGAATAATAGTTGTCGATGATGACCGCGACGCTGTCAGATCGGTTGAAGACCATGTTTCCAATCGAGGAAGACAGTCCGTTGTGCCAGAACCCGCCATCGCCGAGGATCGAAATCGCGCGTTTCTCACCGCCGGCACCGAATGCGGCGTTCGAAGCCGGGCCGAGTCCGTAGCCCATCGTGGAGCCGCCGATTTCGAACGGTGGCAGGGCAGCGAAGAGGTGGCAGCCGATATCGCCGGTGATTTGATGCTCGCCCAGTTCATGCTGAACGATCTTGAGAGCGGCAAAAATCGGACGTTCCGGGCAGCCCGTGCAGAATCCCGGTGGACGGGTCGGAACGGTCTTGGACAGATCCGGAACCTCGGCGGCATCCTGGTTGGGCGAACGCACTCGGCTCGGCAACATGTCGGGCGCGGCCGCCTTCAATAGCGCCGTTACTCCGTCGAGCAGGACATGACCAGTATACTCGCCGGCCATCGGCAAGACGTCCTTACCCATCAGGCGGGTCTGAACACCGGCCTTGAATAGCATCGAACCTACGGTCTGTTCGATGAAATCCGGTTGGCCCTCTTCCACGACAAGGAGTGCCTTCTTGCCCTCCACGAATTCCAGCACTTCAGTTCCAACCAGCGGATACGTGACGTTGAGGACAAAGAGCGGCACGTCCGTCTGGCCGTAAAGATCGGCGAGCCCAATCCGTTGGAGTGCCCGGATCACGCCATTGTACATGCCGCCCTGCAGTATGATGCCGACATTGCCTCCGTCGGGACCGAACCTTTCGTTCAGCTTGTGCTCGGCTATGTAGGACTCTGCCGCGGGCCAGCGGTTTTCAACCTTGTCCTTCTCATGTGCGTAGGACATCGGCGGCAGCACCACGCGATGGAAATCCTTGCGCGGGTTGGCCAACGCATCTCGTACGGTGAGCGGCGGCGGAATGTTTTCAGCCGTCTCGAACTGGCCGGTCACATGGCAGCACCGGATCCGCACCATCAGCATTACCGGCGTGTTCGATGCTTCGGACAGTTCGAATCCTTGCTTCACCGCCTGCACGATCGAAGGCAGGTTGGGGCGAGGGTCCAAAAGCCAGAATTGCGATTTCATTGCGAATGCGTGACTGCGTTCCTGCATGATCGAGGAACCTTCACCGTAGTCCTCGCCCACAATGATCAGAGCACCGCCATTGACACCGGAGGATGACAGGTTCGCCAAGGCGTCCGAGGCGACATTGACTCCCACAGCCCCCTTGTACGTCACCGCGCCACGGATTGGGTAATGCACTGACGCTGCCAGCATCGCCGTCGCCGCGGCCTCGGACGCGTTCGCCTCGAACCTTACGCCAAGGTCATCCAGAACATCCTGCGCATCCGCCAGGACGTCCATCAGGTGAGAGATGGGTGCCCCCTGATAGCCGCCGACATAACCCACGCCCGACTCCAGCAAAGCCTTGGTGATCGCCAGAATGCCCTCACCGGTAAAGGTCTCGCCGGCGCCGAGGCGCAGGTCTTCGACCTCAGTATTGAACGAGCGCTCGGCCATCAGCCCTGCGGTACCAGGGCGAGTGCGCGGATCGGCGAGCCGGTTCCTCGTTCAATCTTCAGAGGCGCGGCCATGAGTATCGCGCCCTTCGGCGGCAGCTGGTCGAGATTGGCGAGCGAGGCAAGACCGAAGCAATTGTCTCGATGCAGGAAGTTATGCGCGGGATATGGCGGCGAGAACTTGCCGGCCATCCCGGCGTCGGTGCCGATACATTGCGCTCCCCAGCCAACGATGCCCTTGCTCAAGAGATAGTCAATGCATTCTGTCGTTGGCCCCGGGCTATGCGAGCCGTCCTCATGCGGGCTGGGGTCTTCGTTCAGGAAGTGCTCTTCGTCATGGCACCGCTTGTCCCAATCGGTGCGCATGACCACCCACTCACCGGGGTTGATCTCGCCATGTTCCGCCTCCCACGTCCTCACATGTTCTGCGGTCAGCAGGAAATCCGGGTCCTCGGCGGCCTCTTTCGAACAGTCGATTACATTGACCCGCGCGATCAGGCGCTGGACGTCGAGCGTGTCTGTATAGCCGTCTTCGAAATCCTTGCCGGAAATCCAATGACGCGGGGCATCGAAATGCGTACCGGAGTGCTCGCCCAAGACCATCCAGTTCCAGGCAAAGAACGGCCCGTCAGCGTCGTACTCGCTGATCTTGTGGATCTCGACTTTGGGTGTGTTCCTGGCAAAGTCCTTAGGCAGGCGCAGGATCGGCGTGTCGGGGCCGAGGGTCGCGGTGCAGTCGACGACGCGTACCTGGCCTGACATCAGCATCGTACCAAGTTGGCCCAAAAGGTCCGCGGGGTTCATGTCGGCTCCTCTTTGCAGGCCCTTGGCTGCCATGCGGGATTTCCTGCAGTCCAAGACCTCTTCGGCGATGTCGAATACCGTATCAATGGTTTCTTCCGCCGTCATGTTGCCAGGTGAGAGGCGTACCAGCGGGCCCCGGAAATCGACCGAATAGCCTTCGACGCCCAGTGCGCCGACGACTGCGGCGGCCTCGGGCTTATTCGGGAAGCGCAGCATGACGGAACCCCCGCGTTGCCTGGCTTCGCGTGGGGAATGGAGCGGCAAGCCAAGTGCATCGGCGCGGGCGATAATCTTGTCGACCAACCGCCGATTCCAGGAAGCCATCTCGGCATGGTCCTGCTCTGTGTGCCATCGAAGCGCCGGTAACGACGCAATTGCTGCCATCGACCCTGGCGTGCCCCCGTCGAAGCGGCGGACGTCAGGGGCGTATTCGAACTTGTCGAGATCCCAGGAAAACGGGTTGTTCTGGGAAAACCAGCCACGGCCCTCCGGTTCGAGATCCAACACCAGCGCCTTGTCGACATAGAGGATGCCGGCGCCAGGAGTGCCGCACATCCACTTGAGACTGGTCGAGACGACGAAATCCACTCGTGGATCTAACGCGTCGAACGGGATCAATCCCGCCGCCTGAGTGATATCGACGCCGATCATGCTGCCCATCTCGCGACCATGTGACACCAGCGGCGCGAGATCGACACGAGCCGAGGCGGTGGACGTGACCCATGTCAGCAACACCAACCCCACGTCGCGTCCCCAGCGAGCGACAAATTCCTCGGCCTCCACCCACGCCTTGCCGCTGCTCCGGGGCACCGTGTCGAGAGTGTAGCCCATCTTCGGGGCCAGCCCTGCCAAAAGGAAATGGATCGACGGAAAGCAGTCGGCGGCTACAAGCACGCGCTTGCCCTTCAACATTCCCCCGGGCAGAGACCGCATCAGCTTGTACATGCCTTCGGTGACGCTCTCACACGTCGTGGTCGAACCTTTCGGCACGTTGATGATCCGCCGCCAGTAGTCGATGAAATCTTGCCGTTTTAGGAGCACATATCCCCATTGCTTGTCGTTCGGCGCGGCCCAGATCTCGGCAAACTCGGCGGTTGCGGCTGCGAGCTCCTCTTCCTTGCCAGGATACATCCCGATCGAATGGTAGAGGAAGTAGCCGGCGTGATTTGTGTTGCTGAGCATCGAATGGCCTCGCAAGCGCGTGTCGCTAGCGAGGTTAGTCGAAGCCTTGAGCCCGGTCCATCTTCGCATTGGCCTGATAGGCCCTTCTCAATTCTACCGAGATGGCTATGGTTTCCAGGGGAAATCGGTGGGACCGGGAAATGGGAGATGATCTGGGGAACGGCGCGTGTCCGGGGGGCGTTGTGGCGGTCCCAAAGGTCATCCTCCGGCCCGGCTATTCTATTTCGACAATCATTAAGGGTGGTTGGCAGTTGTCGGGCGACCACGGACCGGTGGATGCGGATCGAGCGATCGCCGATATGGTTCGCTTCGTCGATGCCGGGATCACGACGTTCGACTGTGCCGATATCTATACTGGTGTCGAAGAAAAGATCGGACGGTTCCTGGCCGATCTTGCGCGGACCCGCGGACAGGACGCACTGAACCGGGTCAAGATTCATACCAAATACGTCCCCGACCGGGAACAATTGGCATTGGTTTCCCTGGCACAGGTCGAAGCGGGGATCGACCGGTCGCTGGCCCGGCTGGGACTGGAGCAGCTAGACCTCGTGCAATTCCATTGGTGGGATTACAGCGTTCCCGGCCATGTCGAAGCCGCGGGGCATCTGAGCACTCTGCGCGGCAAGGGCAAGATCAACCTGATTGGCGTGACGAATTTCGACACTTTGCATCTGGCGGAACTGTGCAATGTCACCGATGTCGTCTCGGCGCAGGTGCAATATTCGCTCCTGGACCGGCGCGCCTCGGGCGATTTCGCCACGTTCGCTCAGGACCACAGGGTCAGCCTTATTGCTTATGGCGTCCTCGCCGGCGGGTTTCTGACCGATTGCTGGCTTGGCCGGCCCGATCCGGGATTCGAATTCGAGAACCGAAGCCTGGTCAAGTACCGACTTGTCATTGAGGAATTTGGTGGCTGGGCGTTGTTCCAAGAGCTGCTGACAGCGCTGCGTGCGGTGGCCGACCGCCACGAGGTCGATGTCTCGACCATCGCACTGAGGGCGATCCTGGACAGCCCCGACATCACAGCCGGAATCGTCGGTGCGCGATACGCTGACAGGCTGATTCGAACCCTGCGCGCATTCGAAGTGGAGCTGACCGACAAAGACCGGATCCAAATCGATGCCGTCTGCAACCGGGCAAAGGGCCCACACGGTCCGGTCTACGGGCTCGAGCGCGATATCAACGGGCGTCACGGGCGGATCATGAAATACAACCTCAACGAAGGCGACGACCGAATGGCCGCTGATCTGCAGGGCAAGAGGATCTGACCGTGGCGGATACGCTCCTGCAGGTTCGCGGTATTACCAAGCGTTTTCAGGGCTTCACCGCAGTTGACTCAATCTCCTTCGAGCTACTGCGTGGCGTGATTGGCGGGCTGATCGGACCGAATGGCGCCGGCAAGACGACGCTCTTCAATACCATGGCGGGACTGATGAAGCCGGACGCAGGCGAGGTCTTGCTCGACACGATCCCGATCCAGAATTGCCCGCCACACCGGGTATTCACCGAGGGTCTGGCCCGCACGTTTCAAATCCCGCGACCCTTCCCCGAAATGTCGGTACTGGAAAACGTCATGCTGGTGCCTCATGGCCAGTCAGGAGAGCGACTCTGGAACAACTGGCTGCGCCCCGGCGCTGTCGCGCGCGAGGAACGCGAGGCCCGTGAGCGCGCCGAGGATATCATCGAGTTCTGCGGGCTGACCCAGGTCAGAATTGATCAGGCCAGCACGCTTTCCGGTGGTCAGCTTAAGCTTCTGGAACTGGCGCGGGTGCTGATGGCCGATCCGAAAATCATTTTGCTGGACGAGCCCGCGGCGGGTGTGAACCCTTCCCTGATGATGACGCTCGTCGACAAGATCGAGGACCTGAATGCGCGCGGCTACACCTTCCTGATCATCGAACACAACATGGACGTGGTGATGTCAATCTGCGATCCGATCCTGGTGATGGCACAGGGGCGGCTACTTTACGACGGCGACTCGGACGGCGCACGCCGCGATCCTGCGGTACTCGACGCCTATCTGGGAGATCTGCCATGAGTGGGGACCACGCGTTGGAGGCGGTCGAAATCATCGCGGGTTATGTCCCCGATCTGCCGATCCTGCACGGCGTTTCGGCCCATGTCGACGCCGGTGAGGTCGTGTCGATGATCGGCCCGAACGGTGCTGGAAAATCGACACTGGTCAAAGCGATTGCCGGCCTGGTGCAGATCTCTTCCGGAACCGTCCGGTTGGATGGTCGCGACATCACGGGCATCGTCGCTCACAAGCTGCCGGCCGACGGCGTGGGGTACGTGCCGCAGATCGGGAATGTCTTCGCGACCCTTACCATCCACGAGAACCTGATTATGGGCGGCGCACCGCTATCGAAATCTGCGGCATTGGAGCGGATCGAGGAAATCTACGAGATGTACCCGACCCTGAAGGACAAAAGGCACGACAAGGCCGGGGTCCTCTCCGGTGGCCAGCGGCAGATCCTCGCCGTCGCCCGGGCCCTCTTGACCCGACCGAGGCTGATGCTTCTGGACGAGCCGACTGCCGGGCTATCGCCGATGGCGGCGGGTGCGTTTTTCGACTTGGTGCGCGGGCTGGCCGAGGGCGGCGCAGCGGTCTTGATGGTTGAGCAAAACGCAAAGGCAGCTCTGCGCGTGTCCGACCGGGGCTATGTCCTGGCCGAGGGACAGAACCGGCTTGAGGGCTTCGCCGCCGAACTCTTGGCGAATGAAGAGATCGGCGAGATCTTCCTTGGGTTGAGGCGCGGCGCGGCAAAACCGGAGGCCTCGGTATGATCCTCCAGCATATTGCCGACGGTATTTTGAGCGGCGCCATTGTATCGCTTGGCGCGATTGGACTCAGCTTCACGATGAAATTGCTGCGCTTTGCGAATTTCTCTCATTCAGAACTGCTGACCTGGGGCGCTTACGGTGCGCTGGTCTTCCTGGCGTTCTTTGCCTCATTCGGCGGTTTTTTCGACCGCACCATCGGTCCGTTCTCCTTCGGCGTTGCACTCTTGCTCGCCATGATCTGCGCGAGCGTCGTCACCTCGATCATCGCGCTTGTCCTGCACCGCTTCGTCTTCGAACGGCTCAGCCGTACTGCAGGGCATATGACGATGGTCTTCGCCAGCTTCGGCGTGGCGCTGGTTCTGCGGCATCTGGTGGTGCTGATCTGGGGTTCGGACCCGATCTACTACTCCAACGCCCTGCAATTCGCCATTCTTCTTCCAGGCAACGTCCGCGTGATGCCGGATCAGGTGTTCCTTTTGGGTCTGACCATCATCGTGGTCATCGCGCTGCACCTCTTCATGACCCGCTCGCGTACCGGCATCGCCATGCGCGGCGTCGCCGAGAATCCGGACCTCGCCCGCGTCAGCGGCGTCAATGTTGACCGAATCATCACATGGGTCTGGATTATCGGTGCCTCGGGCGCCGCGATGGGCGGGGTGCTCTACGGGATGACGGTACAACTTCGGCCGGAGCTCGGCTTCAGCCTGATCCTTCCGCTCTTTGCTGCGGCAATCCTTGGCGGTGCAGGCAGCCTGTATGGCGCAGTGCTGGGAGGTTTGATTGTGGGGCTGTCGGAAAACCTCTCGGTGATGATCATCCCCACCACCTACAAGCCCGCGGTTCCGTTCCTGCTGATCCTCGCGATCCTCTATTTTCGGCCCGATGGGATATTCGGAGAGCGATCCAGATGATCGGTCTCGTTTCCTATCTCGTATTCTTCCTGATCCTGTCGCTGATATTCGGCGTTGCCGTCCTCGGGCTGAACCTGCAATGGGGTTTCACGGGACTGTTCAATGCAGGTGTCGCCGGCTTCACTGCGATCGGTGCCTATACGATGGCGATTCTGACAGGACCGTCGCGCGACGCCGTTTTCGGCGGGTTCGAACTGCCCTTCGTCGCAGGGCTGGTCGGCGCGATGATCGCCTCCGGGATCAGCGCAGTGATCGTCGGCCTGGCGACACTGAAACTCCGCCACGAATACCTCGCCGTCGCCACGTTCGGCATCGCAGTGACCATTCAACTCGTTTGCCTAAACTGGGAATACCTGACCGGCGGCACGCTCGGCCTGATCGGCATTCCGAACCCCTCCAAGGCCTGGGCCGAGGGTCCGCTGGCGCAGAACGCGCTTTACTTGCTGGTGGTACTGGTCGTCGTGGGACTGACCTTTGCCGCCCTTGAGCGAATCGTGAAATCCCCTTGGGGCCGGATGCTGAAGGCCATCCGCGAGGACGAGATCGCCGCCTCCTCGCTCGGCAAATCGCCGGAACGGGTTCGGCTCGAGGCTTTCGTTCTCGGCTGCATGATCATGGGTCTCTCAGGCGCCCTCTATGTCTCGTTCATCGGCTATGTCAGCCCCTGGGACTTTCTGCCGATCCTAACCTTTCAGATCTGGACCATGCTGATCGTAGGCGGCAGCGCCAACAACCGGGGCGCACTCCTGGGCGCTTTGATTGTCTGGGGCGTCTGGACGACGAGCGGTTTCGTCATCTCGCGCATTGTCCCGTCCGAGATTCAGGCCCAGGGCGGCGCGATGCAGGCGGTTCTGATCGGGTTTATCCTGGTGGTTACTCTGCTTGTCCGCCCGCGCGGACTGATCGGGGAGGAATTGTATGTCTCGCGCCATGCGCGGTCGTAATGGTAGACAAGGCTGAAATTGTGGGGTTTGATCGATGGATTGAACAGAGCTGTCATCTGACAGTCCAATCGGGCCGACGAGACCGTCTGGCCGCATTAACTTAAGGAGAAGTCTATGTTTCGCAAATTGGGACTGGCGGCATTTGCCGTCGCATTCGGTACTGCAGCCTACGCGGTCGACTGCCCGATCAAGCTTGGGGCGATCCTGCCCGTCAGCGGGCCGATGGGCCAGGTCGGCGAGCGGATCGCGGAAACCGGGCTCTTTGCGGTCGAACAGTTCAACGAGGCCGGTGGCGTTCAGGGCTGCCCAGTCGAATACGTGTTGCGTGACACGCAGGGTCAGTCGGCCGTCGGTGTGGATGCAGCCAAGAGCCTCGTCGATCTGGACGGCGTTCAGGCGCTGATCGGGGCCGTTTCCTCGGGTGTCAGCCTGCCGGTCCTGACCTCGGTCGCAGTGCCTTCCAAGGTTGTGCAAGTCTCTTGCTGCTCGTCGTCCGAGAGCTTCACTGCGCTCGCCGAAGAGGGCAAGACAGAAGGTTACTGGTTCCGCACCTACGCCACCAACCGCAGCCAGTCGGCGATGGGCGCCAAGCTTGTCACCGATAGTGGCTTCGAGCGAACCGCGGTGATTTACGTCAATACGGATTTCGGCGTCGGCCTTGCCAGACGGTTTGAACAGGACATCGCCAAACTTGGTGGCTCGATCACGGCGATGGTGGCCTATAATGAAAGTCAGCAAAGCTATCGCGCCGAGGTCACAAAGGCGCTGGAGGGCAGTCCGGATTCGCTCTACCTCGTGGCTTTCCCGGTGGATGGTGCGACAATAACCCGTGAATGGTTGGCCCTCGGCGGCACCGATAACCTGATTGTCAACAACTCGCTACGATCGGACGACTACTTCCAGGCCGTGGGCTCCCAATACCTGCAGAACATGCAGGGCTACGACAGCGCCCAGCCGCGCCTGCCTTCGGTGGACAGTTTCAACGAGATGTTCGAGGTGCGTTTCGACAACCCGCCGAACGGCCCTGGCTTGCACTCGGTCTACGACGCTGTGACCGTGGTCCTTCTGGCGATGGAAGCCTCGGGGGATATCACAGGCGACAGTATCCGCGACAACATTCGCCTCGTTACGTCACCTGACGGGATCGAGGTTTTTCCCGGGCCTGATGGCATCGCCCGCGCCAAGGCGCTTCTCTCCGAGGGCAAGACGATCCGCTATGTTGGCGCCACCGGCGCCCTGGCCTTCGACGAGAACGGAGACGTTCAAGCGCCCAAGATGACCTGGAAGCTCGACGGCGACGAAAATGTCGAGACCGGTTACCTGAGCACCGCCGAAGTCGCCGAACTGATCAAGATGCTTGACGAATGAGCGGCTGACGTGAACCGAGGGGGCGTCGCGGCGCCCCCTTTTTCTGTTTGCAATGGGCACATGGCGGGAAAACGAACCCACGTCTTCAGCGGGTCCGTCTACGAAGAAATGGCGGGCTATGCCCGCGCGGTAGTGGTCGATGAACGGATTTTCGTTTCCGGAACCATCGGCGTCGATTTCGTCACCGGCGAGATGGTCGAGGGGGCAGGGGCGCAGACCGCTGCCGCGTTCGACACAATCGAAAACGCGCTGGTCGAGGCGGGCTCTGGTTTGCACGACATCGTACGCGTCCGCATCTTTGTGCCGGATCCCGACGACATGGCGGCAATCTCCGGCGTTTTGAAGGATCGCGTCGGCTTTACCCGCCCCGCCAACACCACCATCTGCTCGCCTCTGGTCGTTCCCGGTGCGCGGGTCGAGATCGAGGTCGAGGCGATCCGCGGTTCAGGCACGCCGGAATGAGCTGCGACACCGCTTTCATCCGGATCAATCGGTCGGCCGGCAAAGTCTTTGCTTTCATGTCCGATCCGGCCCAGATGAGCCTCTGGTCCTTTGGCACCTGGCGGACCGAGATCGACGCCACCGGCCTGATTCGCGGCACGTCGATCAAGGACGGCACGGTGATCTACGTGCGGATCGAAGCGCGTGAAGATCAGAAATCTATCGATTACCATGTTGGCATTGCCCCTGACGTCCTGTCGCCGAGGATCCTCGTGCGAATCTCGTCCGAGGAGGTGTTCGGCGATGGCGAAGGCGCGGGACTCGCCATGACATCTATTCGCACCGCGGAAATGGACGATGCCCGCTGGGCCAGCCAGAAGGCGGCACATCGGGTCGAATTGGACATCATCAAGTCTGCGCTGGAGACCGGTTATGACCATCGCACCGCCTGACCGGTTTCGCCTGACCGATGAGCTGGAGATCAGCCGCGTCTTGACCGGCCTCTGGCAGGTCGCGGATATGGAGAGGGGCGGTATCGACTTGGACCCAGACCAAGCCGCCGACCATCTCTCCCGTTATGCCGAGTGCGGCTTCGACACCTTCGACTTGGCCGATCACTACGGCAGCGCCGAGACAATTGCCTCTCGACTCCTGCAACGCTGTCCACGCGCGGTTCCCGTCACCAAATGGTGCCCTCCTCCTGGCCCGATGTCGCCCGAGGCCGTACGCGCCGGAGTTCAGGAGCGGCTCGATCGGCTCGGCGTTGACCGGGTCGAACTCCTGCAATTCCACTGGTGGAGTTTTGCGCACCCGGGCTGGCTGGACGCGCTGCATGAATTGGCCGCGCTTCGCGACGAGGGGCTGGTCCACGAGATTGGCGTGACCAATTTCGACGCGGCCCATCTGCACCTGGCACTGGCCGACGGCGTGCCGATCCGCACCAACCAGGTGGTCTGTTCGCTGCTCGACCGCCGCTTCACAGGGCCATTGGCCGAGACCTGCACGCGCCATGGAGTCCGCCTTCTCGCCTATGGCACGATCTGCGGCGGGTTCCTGTCGGATAAATGGCTGGACAAGCCCGAACCCGCGGACATCCCGGACTGGAGCAAGCAGAAATATCGCCGTTTCATTGAGGCCGCCGGGGGATGGGACGCCTATCAGGCGGTGTTGCGGATGGCGGCCGGGATCGCGAAAAAACACGGTGTTTCCGTTGCAAACGTCGCGTCGCGCTGGGTTCTGGAACACCCCCATGTCGCCGGCGTGATCATCGGAGTCCGCCCGGGCGAGCACGATCACCGCGCGGACAACGCCCGGCTCTTCGGGTTCGCGCTCGATGCCGATGACCACGCCGCCTTGACGGCCGCCTTTGCCGGTACCACCCCGATCCCCGGCGATTGCGGTGATGAATACCGCAAACCCCCTTTCCTGACCGCAAGTGGCGATCTCACACATCACCTGAATTCAATTCCGTCGGCCTACGCGACCGATACGCTACCGACGCGAAACGACGTACGTCGCGTAATATCGGGGACCAAGTGGGAAGATCTGGCGGGCTATTGCCGTGCGCGCCGCATGGGTGACCACATTCTCGTTTCGGGAACCACCGCGACTTCGGGAGCCGACCGGGTCGTGGCCCGAGGCGATGCAGGCGCTCAGACCGTATTCATCCTCGACAAGATCATTGCTGCTGTCAGTGCCTTAGGCGGGACGGTCGAGGATATCGCGCGGACGCGGATCTACCTGACCGACGTCGCAGATGCCGAAGTCGTCAGCGTGGCCCATGGCCGGGTCTTCGGAGACCTGAAACCAGCCAACACATTGATTGCGATCGGCGACCTGGCGGGAGACTATCTTGTCGAGATCGAGGCAGACGCCATTGTCGCCGAAGCCTAGACGTCATCCTGTTTCCAGTACGGTGTCGAACGGGCGTCAGGCAGCCCCGTCGTCTCGGCATGGCTGAACCGGCGTTTTCCGATTCGCGTG
The DNA here is from genome assembly GCA_028874915.1 of Paracoccaceae bacterium. Classification (GTDB taxonomy): domain Bacteria; phylum Pseudomonadota; class Alphaproteobacteria; order Rhodobacterales; family Rhodobacteraceae; genus JAPPHA01. Next base: position 16,069 of record JAPPHA010000061.1, on the reverse strand, counting down.
ATCCGGAAACGCCCGCCGCAATTTGGGTCCGGGCAAGCGACTTCTGCATCCGTCGACATCCAATCGTTCGAATCTGTGTCGCGTTGTTTTGCAGGAAGGAGCGGCAGCACTGCAGCGAGCGCATACATTGATACTTTCTGGTCTCTGGCAAATACCAGGTTTTCCCCTACGACTGTGAAAAATTCACCCTCGATATGCCGACAGACTGGCTGCCGGCCATCCAAAACGACCTCGACTTTCAGGTCAAAGAGAGTGAATTCGTCGTTGCGTTCCAAACCGAAACCCTGCTTGCGCGTATGCCTGTACATCCCGGGGACGCATTGGCAGGTTCCTGAGTTGAACACCGGTTTCTGCGGATTTCAACTGTTCGTTATATTGCATTGCGCGTCGGACTGCGGAATTGGTCGATGCATCGGCCGATGGTTTTCCGGAATTGTTGGCAGCACACGGCATCGAGCACGGAGTCAAGTTGACTTGTGAACAAAACGGTCAGGCGGAAGTTGTCAACGGCTATGGGGTGGGCCGGGCTTCCTGGTTGGACGTAGATCCTTGGACTTTCGTCACATTGCCGGGGCGCCGTGCAGAGCGTAAGCTGGGCATTCGCGCGCCGGACCCGCCACGACTGAGAGATTCCGGCGTACCGAATCCGATAAATGGCCCCCGGGCTGTGCGCAGGAGCAACGACGCCAAGTGACCGAGAATCCGTTGTTCGGTGATCACCAGATTGGGCGCCTGTTGTCAGATGAAGCCCGATACCGGGATATGGTTCAGATTGAGGCCGCGTTGGCATCGGTGCAAGCGGACCTGGGAATCATTCCGGAAGAAAGCGCCAGACAGATTGCCAAATTCGCCAAGTCTTTCCGGGTCGAAGGGGCAATACTTGCCGAACGTACGGGGCTCGACGGCGTCCCCGTGCCCGCTCTCCTTGCAGAATTCCGGAAACAGATGACAGAGGCGGGTCTTGGGGACCATGCCGAGTACGTGCACAGGGGGCCGACCAGCCAAGACATCATGGACACGGCATTTGTCCTGTGTTTGCAACGAACGCTCGCGGTCATGGATGAACGGCTGAAAGAGTTGATCGCGCGTCTCGCACGGGCTGCGCACGAACACAGGAAAACGATCATCGCGGCACGGACCCGGAACCGGATTGCGACCCCAACAACTCTCGGGTGCCGGATCGCAGGGTGGGCGTCCCCTTTGATCCGTCATAGGCAAAGGCTGAGTAACCTCCGGCCGCGGCTCTTCGTTGTCAGCCTTGCAGGAGCGTCGGGGAATCTGTCGGCATTCGAAGGACATGGTCTTGCGACGGAAGCTGCTCTGGCGAAGCGGCTGGGATTGGGTGCGGCCGGGGCCCCCTGGCATTCGGCGCGAGACAATCTTGCCGAACTCGCCAGCTTGATGGCGTTGATTTCCGGAAGTCTCGGAAAGATGGCGCAGGATCTGCTGCTCTCTGCCCAAATCGACGAAGGAATCTCCGCAGGATCCGGCGGCGGGTCCAGCACCATGCCCCACAAGACCAACCCGACGCTCCAGGAAGCCGTTGTTGCCCTTGCTCGCATCAATGCCGGTGACCTTGGGCACGTGATGGACGCCATGATCCACGCTCAAGAACGGGAAGGTTCTGCCTGGTTTAGGGAAAGCCTCGTCCTCGAACGCATGTTTGTCACCGCCGGGGCCGGGCTCCGGCACGGAATCAGACTTTCCGGGACGATCAAGGTGGACGAAAACCGGAATACGCGAGTGTTCACGGACAATCGAGGACTGATGATGGCCGAGGCGGCGAGCCTGGTGCTGGCGGACCGGTTTGGCCTTGCCTCGGCCCGGGATATCGTGAAGGACGCCTGCCGCGTGGCCGTTGCCGAGGGTCGTCCTCTCAAGGAAGCGCTGGTGGCGCGGGTGACGGACGCGGAATCGATCGACTGGGATCGCATCTTCGACCCGGCGGGATGGATCGGAGAATCAGAGGCGTTGATCGACCGGCTCCTCGAGTCTCTGGAAGGCTGACGTGTTGCTGGCAGTCGTCCGACTGTCCGGTTGCGCCCGGCGTGCGAAACTAACACAACGATCAGGAGAAACCGTCTCGTGCCATCAAGAAAAAATATTCTCAAACAAAAACTTCTGGAGAGAAGATCAAGTATTGGAATTTTTCACAGCCTGGCGTCCCCCCTGGCTGCCGAACTTCTGGGTCATTCCGGATTCGACTGGGTTGTCATCGATGGCGAGCATACGACCAATGATGTCGTGACAGTCCGCGATCAGCTTGTGGCGCTGGATGCCGCAGGAATTCCGGGTGTTGTTAGGATTGTCGCCGGCGAGACTCATGTCATCAAGCAGTTCCTGGATGCCGGCGCCCAGACTCTGCTCGTTCCAATGGTGGACTCCGCGGAATTTGCCAGGGATCTCGTCAGGGCGATGCGGTACCCGCCAGACGGCAACCGTGGTGTGGCGTCCGGGACCCGGGCCGGTCGTTTCGGTCTCGCCAGCGACTATCTGGCGACCGCCAACGCAGAGGTATCCCTGATCACCCAAGTTGAGAGCCGGCGTGCAATCGATAATCTCGATGAACTTCTTGGTGTCGAGGGCGTTGACTGCCTGTTCATCGGCCCGTCGGACCTGTCTGCCGACATGGGTCACATCGGCAACCCGTCGCATCCGGAGGTTCAAAGGGCCATCAAGGACTCCCTGGGGCGCATTCGGGGCGCCGGCAAGTCGGCCGGTATCTATGTCGGGAATCCCGAACAGGCGAAAACCTATGTGGACTGGGGGGCAAACTTCGTCGCCGCCGGGACCGACCTCGGGGTCCTCGCCAAGGCCGTTTCGGGCGTCGCGGGAGAATTCCGGGCTGTGATCGCCGACCAGCCGTGATCGTCGGGATCGATCGTGGGGTCACCGGCATGGACGTATTCATCTCGACATACTGAACCGTGTCATGACGGCCGTTTTTGTCAGGCTGGCGGAAGGTGAATCCGGAAGTTCTGTCGGATGCGCGTGTCGGTTTCCGGATCGAGCCGGGCCGGGTTTGGGCGGACAAGGAGTTCATTTTTTCGGCGAGAGGCGGATTCGATCAGGTTCGGGCGGTCGTTCTCTGCCCACTCCTTGGGCGATGTCCGGTCGCCGATTGCAGGGTAGACGAATTCGGTCTGCATCCGCTGCAGCGTCTGCGGATGTCCGAGGTAGTGGCCGGGCCCGCCAAGACAGACGTCGCGCATCGCCTCGATGGAGAGGCTGTCCTCGGTGACCTCGATTCCGCGGACGCAGCGAAGCGATTGGCCGAGCAAGTCGTCACCGATGATCAGGCTCTCAATGCAAAATCCAAGGAGGGAGGCATGCATGCCTGCCGCCTCGTAAACCAGGTTCAGGCCGCTGAGACCGGCCATCACGCTCGAATGGGCCTGTTCGTAACCGGCCTGCATGTCAGGCATCTTGGCATCGGCAAATCCCGCGGCAGAGCCTCCGGGAACGCCGTAGAACCGGTGCATCTGTGCGCATCCTGCCGTCAATAGGGCCTGTTCGCCCGACCCGCCTGACATCGCCCCGGTTCTGAGGTCGGAGACGAAGGGCCAGGTCCCGAATATGGCCGGAAATCCAGGCGTGATCGCGTTGACATAGACCAGCCCGGCAAGGCATTCGGCCGTTGCCTGAAGGATGGCGCCGGCGATTGGCGCCGGCGCTGTCGCTCCGGCCTGACCGGCCGACAGCAGCAGGATGGGCATTCCTCCCCGCACACAGGCTTCAAGAACCAGACAGCTCTCGGTGGCGAATTTCATCGGCGGGACAACGAAGCAGTTGGATCCGGAAACAAAGGGCCGGCCGCGATAGGCGGTTTCGCTTCCTGCAATCTCATAGATCAGATCGAAAATTCGGGGAACGAATTCGGCTTCAGAAATACTCGTCCCGACATGCTTCAACGTTCCAGTACAACACGCGTAGATCGTGTTGAGATCCAACTCAAAGTTGTCCACGATGTCACGGCAGACCATTGGCCGCTGGAAGAAATGGACATTGTCCAGATGTTCGGCGACGCGGGCGGCATCGTGCAGGTCCTGGACCCGGCTTTCCCGGTACTCGTTCCGTTCGACATCGACCAGGTGAACCGCCGCGCCAGCCGTTCCAAAGTGGACTCGGCATCCCGAGAGATCCAAATCATGTTTCGGGTCGCGGCCGTGCAGCGTGAACGCCTTTTTCGACTTGGCGATCGTGTCTTCGACAAGCGAACGCGGGAATCTCAGGCGACCGTCGTCGCCGAGAACGGCCCCGGCGTCAGTCATAAGTCGAATTCCTGACTCCGGCGCATCGGCCAGGCCGATCTGTTCGAGCGCATCCAGGGCGCCCCGATGAATGCGCTCAACGTCGGCATCGGTCAGGGGTTGATAGGTTCCTCCTTCGATTCCCGGCCAGACCGGGCGGGAATCGCGGGGCAGGGGAGCGGCGCGAAGAACTCGCCGGGCGGACCGGCCGCCACTCCGCCGAGGTCTGGATTCATTCATTCAGGGCCTGCGAGATCGGGGTGATGTATGGATGAAGAAGCGGCAAATGCGAACGCATTGTCTAGGCTGGCGGAGAACCTCGCGCCGCACGTCCACGTCTGGCGCCGATCGTCAGCGACACGATCGCTTTCCACCAAGCGAGATCGATCATCGACCCTGACACTGCCTCAGTCGCCATCAGTCCCGAAAAAACCGTAGTTGATTGGCCAGCAGTTTGTCAAACCGCGATTTGACCCCAAGTCGGGTCTGGATTTCCCAAGGCATTCCGACCTGCAACAGCGCCGGACGCCGGTGCATCACCGAACAGGCGGCTGCCGTCGTGGGCGGACGTCTCTGCGGCCCGTCACGTTGGCAAGAAAGTGCGGTGTCTGCGTTCGTTTCCTGCATCGGCGCCGTCTGCAGGTGGATTGGCGGGTTTCCTGAAAGACAGCTGCTGAACATGATAGCCGAAATGCCCCAACCGCCACGCGGTGCGGAAACTTCAGGCGCTTCCGTCAGACGATGTCAATTCTGCGACGACATCGGCCACACTCAGGACATCGTCCCGCGTGGTGTCGAATTGGCCGACCTGGACCCTGATGACGAATTGGCCTCGATGGATCGTCTGAGTCAGGTAGATGCGGCCGTCCTGGTTTAGCCGTTGCAACAGGTCCCGGGTTGCCGTGTCGGGATCCTGGTTGTCCGGTCGGTACCGGAATGTGAACAACGAAAACCGGCACGGTGTAACGATCTCGATTTTCGGAACGTCCGCGAGTCGACCTTCCAGTTCGCGCGCCCAGGCAATGTGGTTGCGAATTCGGCTGCGCAGGCCCTCCAGGCCGTAGGCACGAAACAGGAACCAGAGCTTCAAGGCCCGGAATCGGCGGCCGAGCGGTATGCTCAATTCACTAAGGTCGACGACTCCCGAGTGTTCGAGAGTCTTCAGATAGCCAGGTTTCACGGCCAGCGTCCTGACCTGGTCGGCAGGGTCGGCGAGCAATTGGACAGAGCAGTCAAACTGGGCGCCCAGCCATTTGTGGGGGTTGAACACCAGACTGTCCGCAAATTCGATTCCGTCCCAGGTCTGGCGTAACTCCGGGCAGATCATGGCGGAACCGGCCCAGGCGGCGTCAACGTGGCTGTAGAGTCGCTCGCGACGGCAGGTCTCAAGGATCGGCCGAAGATGATCAGAGGCGCCAACAGATGTGCTCCCAATGACCGCGACCACTCCGGCTGGAATGTGGCCGGCCCTGCGATCCTCAACGATCCTCTCCGAAAGTGCTTCCGCTATCAACGAATCCGCGTCATCCGTCGGAATCCGAATCAGATTTTCACTGCCAACTCCGGCAATTCGGACGGCCTTTTCCACCGAACTGTGGGCCTCGTCGGACGTGTAGATCCGGACACGTCTCTGGCCCGCCAGCCCGGTCCGGTTACCGTCGAAACCGAGTGCGCGTTCCCGCATCGTGAGGACCGCCGTGAGCGTGGCGGAAGAAGCGCTCTCCTGAATCACTCCTCGGAAGGAGTCCGGAAGACCCAGAGCTTGCCGGATCCACCCGACCATTGCGATTTCCAGTTCCGTGCCAGCGGGAGACGTCTGCCAGAGCATGCAGAGAACACCGAAAGCGCTGGTCAATTGCTCGGCGATCATGGAGGCCGGCGCTGCGTTGGCTGGAAAATAGGCAAAAAACCTCGGGTGCTGCCAGTGCGTCAGACCATCGGGGATGATCCGTTCGAAATCGGAAAAAACGGTTTCCATTGGCTCCGGCTGTTCTGGAGCGCTCTCGGGAATCAGGGCAGCGATGTCTCCGGGACGGGTTTCCGCCCGCACGGGACGGTCGTCGATCGTCGCAAAGTAGGATTCGATCCAGTCGGATGCCCGTCGGCTCCAGCGGCCGTATTCATCATATCTCATTGGTTTCTCGCGTTGCGGATATCCGGTTGCGGGTGGCGGATCTGCCTGGCCAGCGATGGCAAGGACGCGACGCCTACAGCCGGAGTTTTTTGACGCGGAGCGAGCCTCCGCGCATGCAGGCATCCATTAGCAAGAGGACATCAACATGTGAACGGCTGCGGCCCCGGTACGTGTGTCCGGCGCTCCACGGTCTTTCAAACGGGCCCGGTCAGTTCCTCGGCGAAAGTCGCCAATTGATCGAGGGCCCGCCTGAGATCCGGGTCCCCGGCTGTCAGGGCAACCCGTATGTGGCCGGCACCGGCACCTCCGAAACTTTCGCCCGGCATCACGGCGATTCCACGTTCCGCCAGCAGGCGTTCGGCGAACCGGGTGCCCGTGAGCCCGGTCGTCCGGATGTCGAGAAAGACATACATCCCGCCCAGTGGCGGGATCAGTCGGATGGCGTTCGTGCCCGAAAGGCAGGACTTGGCGAGTTCGGCGCGACGTCGATAGAGCCTTGCCAGACGGTCTTCGATCGCCTGACCCTGGGTCAACGCATGCAGGGCGGCGTCCTGGATGAACCCCGGAACTCCGTAAGTGCTGACCGTGGCGAGTTCCGCCATGCTGGCAATCATGTCCTCCGGACCGATCACCCAGCCACAACGAAACCCGGTCATGGCGAAGCTCTTTGACAGCGAACCGACAACGAGACTCAATGGCGCAAGATTTGGAATTGCGCGTGGCGATACATGTTCGCCGGACCAGTTCAGCGTTTCATAGACTTCGTCGGAGATCAGCCACAGGCCGTGGTTCCGGCAAAGCATCCCGATTTCCTTCAGGGATTCCCGATCATAAACAGTCCCCGTCGGATTGTTGGGTGAGTTGAGCAAAAGTGACCGGACCGACTCGTCAATCTGCCCGGCAATGGCGTCGACGGACGGCAGAAAATTGTCGCGTGCACATACAGGAACGGGCCGGGCATTCGCTCCAGTAGCCCGAATGGTTCCGGGAAACGTCGCGTAGTATGGGTCGACGTAGAGGCCTGTATCCCCGGCGTCCAGAACGGCAAGGTGACAGGCCAGCAGCGCAGCCTGTCCGCCAGCGGTAACGAGAACATTTTCGGGTCCGGTCGAAATACCCGTCCGCGCCTCGACTCTTGCAGCGATGGCGCGACGAAGCGCCGCAGATCCCGCCACAGGCGAATAGCCCGTGTTTCCCTGACGGGCGCTGCGTGCCATGACGTCGATGATCGTGCCCGGTGTACGGAAATCGTGGTCGCCAATGGTGAGCTCCAGTACGTCCTCACCGGCCGCGGCACGTTTCCGGCCTCGATAGTAGATGTCCCAACCGTCATCGCCATCCGGATTGATGTTCCGGATTCGCCGGGATTTCGTCATGAGCTCGAACGGATTGCCAGAGTGGTTTCCGAGGATTCGGGGACCGGTTATGGCCCTGTCGGATGGACACCATGAATTCGTCCGTTCCGCAAGCGGCATCCTGACGATGAGGCGAAGGCCGGCCCAGGGAGTGGCCGCGCCACGGTGCCCGGCAGCCGGTAGAGTTGCGGTCTTGCCATCAACGGTGACATGCCCTAAGCATGTCGTCATGAGGATGGCTCACATCATTTGCCGGAAGGGCATTATCGGCTGACATTGTCAGGCGAACCATTCTCATCCTCCCGAATCCCGAAACAGAATGAAATGGTCGCCTGAGGGCCGCAGGACTCGGTGCGAGGAATGACTGAACTGCGACTGTATAATGCGCGAACCCGGTCGAAAGACGTGTTCGTTCCGCTCGATCCGACGAACGTTCGGATGTACGTTTGCGGACCGACGGTTTACGACCGCGCCCATGCCGGCAACGCCCGGCCGGCGATCGTCTTCGATGTCCTGCACCGGCTGCTCATTCACTTTGCACCGTTCATGGGCTGGGACCGGGTGACGTATGCACGAAACATCACCGACATCGACGACAAGATCAACGCAAGGGCCGCCGAGACCGGGCGGTCGATCCGGGATATCACGGAAGAAACAACGGCCTGGTATTTCGAGGACATGCAGGCACTCGGAGAAATCGGGCCCGATCTGAGTCCGCGGGCAACCGACTACATCCCGGAGATGATTGCGTTCATCAAGGCCTTGACGGCTGAGGGCCATGCCTATGCGGCCGAGGGGCACGTTCTGTTTGATGTCACGTCCTACCCGCACTACGGATCGCTTGCCCGGCGAAGCCTCGAGGACATGAAGGCGGGCGCCCGCGTCGAAGTCGCGCCTTTCAAGCGAAACGCGATGGATTTCGTCCTTTGGAAACCGTCAGCGTCGGATCTGCCGGGTTGGGAAAGTCCCTGGGGCCGGGGGCGGCCGGGATGGCATATCGAATGTTCGGCCATGTCAAAGGCCCTGTTCGGCGACGCGTTCGACATTCATGGAGGTGGTGCCGACCTCCTGTTTCCGCACCACGAGAACGAAAAGGCGCAGAGTTGCTGCCTGACGGGCGAAGACAGCTTTGCCCGGGTCTGGATGCACAACGAGATGTTGCAGGTCGAAGGCCGGAAAATGGCCAAGTCCCTCGGAAATTTTTTCACCGTCAGGGATCTTCTCGATCAAGGATTGCCGGGCGAGGTCATTCGTTTCGTGTTTCTCGGAACCCACTATTCGAAACCGATGGACTGGACGGCCGACAAGGTTCGGGAGGCGAAGGCGACTCTCCTGGCATGGAGGGATCAGGCGGCCGATGGCGGCGACGTTGCGCCGTCCGTCGTTGATGCGCTCGCCAATGACTTGAACACGCCTCTCGCGATTGCTCGGCTTCATCAGTTGTCAAAAGATGGGCGGGCTGCGGAGCTTAAGGCGTCGGCAGGATTGCTCGGCCTCCTGGACGACCGCATGGGCGAGTGGGCACGTCTTGGGTATTCGGCTGCCGCTTTCGATGATCGGATCGGAGAACTGGTCCGTCGGAGAGACGAAGCGCGTTCACAAAGGGACTACGAGACCGCCGACCGTCTGCGTGACCACCTTCTTGAGGCCGGTTTGACTCTTCGGGACTCGGCGGCCGGAACCACCTGGGAGCGAGGTCCGAACTTCGACCCCGGAAAGCTCGGGAGGCAAGGATGACCAGGGAACGGCTTTATCTGTTTGATACGACCCTCAGGGACGGTCTGCAGACCCAGGGCGTGGCCTTCTCCGTGGAGGACAAGAACCGGATCGCCCGCATGCTCGACGCCTTGGGGGTCGACTACATTGAGGGTGGGTGGCCGGGATCCAATCCGACCGATGACGAGTTCTTTGGCTCACCGCCGACGTTGACGCACGCAGTCCTGACCGCCTTCGGCATGACAAGGCGGAGCGGCAGGTCCGCGGCCAACGATGGCGTTCTTGCAGCAGTGATAAATTCGGGCACCCGGGCCGTTTGCCTGGTTGGAAAGTCCGATGTGTTTCATGTGGAAGCGGCGCTCGAGATTTCGAGGGAAGCCAACCTGGAGGCCGTCGCCGAAAGCGTGGCCCATGTCGTATCGCAAGGACGCGAGGCCATTTTCGACTGTGAACATTTCTTTGACGGTTACAGGCGGGATCCCGGTTACGCTGTCGCCGCGGCCCGTACAGCCTTTGACGCCGGGGCCCGTTGGGTCGTCCTTTGCGACACCAACGGAGGTGCGCTTCCCGGGCTGGTGAGCAAGGGGACACAGGCGGTGATCGCCGCTGGCATTCCCGGGAGCCATCTGGGCATTCATTGCCACAATGACACCGAGCATGCTGTGGCAAACTCACTCGCAGCGGTTGATTCCGGTGCCCGGCAGATCCAGGGCACGCTGAATGGATTGGGGGAACGCTGCGGAAATGCGAACCTGACGTCAATCATTCCCACACTGTTGCTCAAGGAACCCTATTGCCTCCAGTTCGAGACCCGGGTCGACAGCTCCGGACTCCAGGCGCTGACCCGGACCAGTCGTGTGCTCGACGATATCCTCAACCGGGTTCCGCTCAAGTCAGCGGCCTATGTCGGGGCCTCCGCCTTTACACACAAGGCCGGCCTGCATGCCCACGGCGTCCTGAAGGATCCGGCGACTTATGAACATGTGGCTCCAGAATCGGTGGGCAACCTCAGGGTGGTTCCGATTTCGAATCAGGCGGGACGATCCAGCCTGTCAAAGCGTTTGTCCGAAGCCGGACTGGAAGTCGAACGTTCGGATCCGAGGCTTGGGCGAATTCTTGACGACGTGAAACGGCGCGAAGAAATGGGCTATGCCTACGATGGCGCCCAAGCCTCATTCGAACTCGTCGCTCGGCGACATCTCGGTCAGTTGCCTCGATATTTCCAGGTCCAGCGGTATCGGGTCAACGTCGACTGCAGACCCGATGGCGCCGGACGGATGGTCACCGTGTCGGAGGCGGTGGTCGTCGTAGACATCGGTGGCGAGAGGGTGATGAATGTCTCTGAGAGCCGAGATGAGTCGGGCGATGACCAAGGACCGATCAATGCCCTTGCCCGGGCGCTTGCAAAGGATCTCGGACCGTTCCAGGCCGCGATCGACGACATGAAGCTTGTTGATTTCAAGGTCCGGATCATCGACGGCGGGACCGAGGCCGTGACCCGGGTCATCATCGACAGCGAGGACGCGAAAGGACGCCGCTGGTCTACGGTCGGTGTGTCGCCGAATATCGTTGATTCCAGTTTTGAGGCTCTCCTCGATGCGGTGACATGGAAGCTGATCAGCGACGAGGTCAAACCGGTTTCGGAACTCTGATTTTCTTGTCAACTGTCATGTCCAGAACATTCGGGTTTTGTCCATGTCGCATTCGCAAGCCGAGACCGACGCGCGTTTCTCAGGCCCCACGGTTTCTGCCGGCAGATCTCGAGTTAATGTGTTCATGTGAATCGGAGCTGTCCGATGTGCTGTCGCGGACAGACGAAGGACTTGACGAACGGGCATGTACCGGTGTTCGGGGACTCGATCGATTACCATTTCGGAGGATCGGAAAGTCCAGCTCGGTCAGTTCCCGACGCGGGTCAGCGGTGACTTTCCATGGCAGATTGATCGAAGTCCGATGGATCCGGACACCGGGCAGAGGATCGCAGATCCGTCAAACTCGTCGGCGATCGGCCGTCACCTGAAGAAAGATCTCGTGAAGTGCACCGCGACCAATCCGATATGCCTTGGCTGGAAGTCGATAGCGGCGTCGTTCGCCACGCAATTCCCACTGATCGACTGGGCACGGCGACCCTTTCGCCGGAGGGTCGATTCGAGGCCGGGTCCTGGGCGTCCTTCACGCTGACGTACACGGCGGGCGTCTTCGGAATCGACGATTCGGGAAGCCTGCGAATTTGTTTTCGGGTCGCGTCGGACCAGTCTGGACTGCAATTCGACGATCCAGGGGGCGCCGGATTCTGTACGGTTCGGGCTTCAAACGGTGCCGTACTGAAGTGCCGGTGGGATCCGAAAGGAAACGTACGTCCTTGGGACAAGTCGCTTTGGATCCAGGTCGTCAGGGGGTACCTGAAAGAAGGTGATACGATCACTGCCCGGTTCGGGGTCACCGACCACGGCGGCCCCGGCATTCGGCTTCAGACCTTCTGCGAAAACAGTTTCGAATTCAGGGTTCTCGTAGACCCGATTGCCACTTTCAACTTTCAACCCTTGCCCGTTCAGCCCGTGATCTCGATCGTTCCGGGCAGGCCGGATCGCTATGTCGTCGTGATTCCGACTTGTCGGCGCATCGGCGAGCGTTTCGCCCTGAAGGTCAAGGGAGAAGACCGTTGGGGCAATCCTTCGGACCAGTGCGACATCGTCCTGAAGGTGGAATCCGACACCCTGATCAGTGGCCTGCCCGAGACTGTCCATTTGGCTCCGGGCCAATTCAGCGCGGAATTCGATGGCCTTGCGGTTCGGGAGCCGGGAAGCGCATCGATCCGTCTCTGCACTCTCGACGGAGTTGCTGTTGCGAACTCCAACCCGATCGTCGTGCATGAGACAGAGCGCGTGCATTACTGGGGCGATCTGCACGGACAGTCGGAGGAGACCATTGGGACCGGAACGGCGGACCAGTACTTTGCCTTTGCCCGCGACCGTGCCTTCCTCGATGCCTGCGCCCATCAGGGGAACGACTTCCAGATCACGGATGCGTTCTGGGGCAAACTGAATGCCCTGACAGCGCGTTACGATGAACCCGGCCGTTTCGTCACCCTGCCGGGTTACGAATGGTCCGGAAACACGGCACTCGGCGGCGACAGGAACGTGTATTTTCCCGCTGAAGACCGGATTATCCGGCGTTCGTCACACGCGTTGGTCGACGGAGGAGACGTGGACGGAACCGACGCCCTGACGTGTAATTCGCTTTTCAATGCGTTGGCGGACAATGATGAATGGGACGTCGTGATGTATGCCCATTGCGGCGGGCGATATTCCGACATTTCAGTCGCCCATGACGGTCGGTTCGAAAAATCGGTCGAGATTCACTCGGCCTGGGGAACCTTCGAATGGCTTCTCCACGACGCATTCCGGCTGAACCACCGCGTCGGGATCGTGGCAAATTCGGACGGCCACAAGGGCCGGCCGGGATCAAGTTATCCGGGTGCCGGGCTGTTTGGGGCGATCGGAGGCCTAACCTGTTTCCTGCTGGAACAGTTGGACCGTGAGGCCCTGCTCGACGGAATGCGCAAACGACGACATTTCGGAACGACCGGCGGGCCGACAGGCCGGATGTTCATTGACCTCCAGGGGCGATTTGCGGAACCAGGTCAGCTGTATCATGATGATCCCGCAGTCTTCAGAGGCGCCGAATCCCGGATGGCATCCGAAGCCCTGATGGGTGACATCGTTCATCTTCCGTCCGGAGACATGACGCTCGATGTCGCACTCGAAACTGCGTCTCCAATTGAACGCGTGGACCTCTTTAATGGTCTCGACCGCATCGACACGGTTCGGCCTTACCGCGAAAGCGACCTCGGTGACCGGATTCGCGTCCTGTGGGAAGGTGCCGAGTATCGGGGCCGCTCTCGTGAGGTCATTTGGGATGGCAGTGCTGAAGTCATCGGAAACGCCGTCGTCGACGTCGCTCCAGTGAACTTCCTGAACCGCGACAAAACCCTGGAACTCCAGGACAACAGGATCGTCTGGTCGGCGAAGACGACGGGAAATTCGGGTGGCTTTGACGTCACGCTTCGGGATCGAGAGTTCGGTGAACTCCGGTTCGCGTCTCAACCGGTAACTTTCGAACAACCGGTCTCGATGATAGGCCTCGAGGACAGCATCCATGACAGGTCGGGGGAACTGCCCCGTTTCGTGAAGGTCTTTCGATTGCCAAATCACAATCCCCATAAGTCATTGACGTTCACGCGCAGGATCGAGCTGAATCCCGATGGCGACAACCCGATCTATGTTCGCGTAACTCTGGAGGATGGGACGCGGGCCTGGACAAGTCCTGTCTATGTATATCGATAGGGTTTGCGCAGAGCAGTCCAATTGTCCCGGAACCGTTCTGGCTGGCCGCCATTTCGGGAACTTGCAGATTCACCGGCCGCTCGTTACGACGAAGGAATTCTTCGACTCGAATTGTGGATTGGGGTCGGCAATTGTCTGATAATATGCGGGATTTTGCGTGAGGATTCGGTTTCGGTTCAATGGCTGACCAAAATGATGTTCGAAAATCCTCCGATGTGCGGATGGTCCCGGGTTCGGATCTCGCGAAGCCGGAGCCCGGCAACGCGCCGGGTTTCTCCCTGACCCTGGGTGTCGAGGAGGAACTGTTCCTTGTCGACAGGAAATCCCGGGAACCCCTTGTCGATCCGGATATCCGGATATTCGAGACTTGCGAGCGTACATGCGGTCCGCACAAAGTGGTCCGCGAACTGATACGGTCCCAGGTTGAGACCAATACGCGGGTCTGTGCATCGATAGACGAACTGCGGACCGCCCTCCAGGAAACCCGGCGGATCGTGATCCGGGCTGCAGCCGAGTACGGGGCGTCTGTACTGGCCGCATCGACCCATCCCCTGGCTCGGTGGCAGGACATGGCGATCACGCCGAAGGAACGATATCGGCGTTTCGTTGACGTGTTTCAGGAGGTTCTTCGACGTTTCATTATTGGAGGTATGCATGTGCACGCCGGTTTCGGCGATGCAGACAGCCGGATTCGGGTGATGACTGGCATGCGGCGGTATTTGCCGCTCCTGCACGCGCTGTCCTGCTCATCGCCGTTCAATTCCAGGCATAACACCGGTTACAAGTCCTTTCGGCTCAATCTCGTCGGCGGTTTGCCCCGTACCGGAATCCCCGCACCGTTGTCGTCTTGGCAGGATTACGAAAACCTGCTGGCGGAATACAGGGATCGGCAATTTGCGAATGACGGCAGTGAACTCTGGTGGGATATCCGTCCGTCGCATTCATTCCCGACGGTCGAGTTGAGAATCTGTGACACCTGTTCGCGGGTCGAAGAGTCGCTTTCCGTCACAGCACTCTATGCGAGTCTTGTCCGTTACCTGTGGCGTCGGAATCTTGACGGCGAATTGCCCGAAGAGCCCTTGACCGAGATGATTCAGGAAGACCGCTGGGTCGCCCAACGCTACGGCGTATTCTCGTTTTTTGGAGATCGGAGTTCCGGAACTGGCCGGATCGACATCCAGGACTATCTGGAAGAAACCCTAGAGGAGGTGCGCGACGACGCCCGCGAACTGGGTTGCGAATCCGAAGTTCGCGGGACTCTGGAGATCGTCAGGTCCGGATCGAGTGCGGACCGCCAAGTCGATCTCTATCGCCTTCGGAGGCTCGAAGGCGACACGCACGAGGAGGCCCTCGTTCGCGTCGTCGACCTTCTGCTCGCCGAGACGCGCGAGGACGTACCAGTCTGATCGCGTGTAACCTGGTGACATTCTCGCACGCCGTTGGCTGGCCGAAAGACCCACGCTTGCGAAGCCGGGTCCTCTTTCCGGCCGGTGAAGATTCGAGCCGTGTCATGCCTGGTGGATCGACCGTGCTCTCTCATGGGGATGAAACGCCGTCACTGGCGAATTTCGAATCAATCTGACGACGGGACGAACCCGATCCGGCTCATGACGGAATAGTCCGAGACCCTGCAGCGCTCAGCCATGGCGGCCCGGCTCCGAGAGGAAGCGCCGAAGGGCCCGCGTGACGATTTCCCAAATGGAGAGGCCGCGGCACCGGGCCGGAGCTCGCAGGGTCGCCGCGAGCGTGCCGGGAATCTTGATGGTGATCGGAACCGACGCCTCGACCGACTCGGCCTGCCGGGCCATGGCGCGTGCATCCCGGACGTGGCGCCCAGCCTGACGCGCCGGCAGCCCGAAATGACGAGACAGTTGGCGAGCGGCCTCGCTCGCCGTGACGCCCTGGTCCAGCAGCGTGTAGGCGGCGTTGAGCCGTTTGACCTTTTCGGATCGTGTGGGACGGACCATGCGTCATAAACGCATTGACTATTGCGCCGAAGGCCCCAAGCGCCTGATGGTCTCGCCAGCCCGCAATCCAGCGCTCAAATCGGAAGTTGCCTTTGTGTTCAGGGGGTCTCGTCCCTGTATTTCGGGAAACTACTGCTCTTGAGAGCTCGGATGCGCTTCTAGTTTACCATCGGGCATGGCGCTGGCCACAATGCGTGCCGACGCAGCAAACGTAGACCGCAATACCGAGGCTTTCAAAGCGCACAGTTAGCCCATGTTTAACGTTTCTTGGCGTGAATCTGCCGATTTCGGCGTATTTCTG
>JAPPHA010000005.1:26662-44325 GCA_028874915.1 Paracoccaceae bacterium | reverse complement strand
CCGTTTCGCATGTCACCGGGGATGGCACTGTCTTTGTTCCGGGTCGCATCCCCGCAAATCCGGACCATACCGCCGGCAATCCTGCCTCGAAACAGAGAGGTTCCCAGACCACGTTCCTGGCCGATTGGGCGTACGATACTGGTCTCGGACGGCGAATCTCGTGTTCCCCAGTCAGTCGGCATCCGGATTGGAGGCCTTGCCGCTCTGCTTGCCCCTGACCCCAGTGGAACGGCCCGCAGCCGAAATGTCGCCTGAGGTTCGGAATCTCAGCAATCGGCGCCGCCCGCAGATCCTCTGCCATGGCACAGATCAAACCCAACTCCGCTTCAAGATCCGCAAGCGCCCTCAGAAACCGCCACACGATCCCGTTGTTCGGAACCGGATTCACCCACTGACCGCTACTGTTCTTTCCCGGACGCTGCACGAGCAGCATGTTGAAGCCGCACAGACCGAGCCAGGCAGGATTGCGGTTGATACCCTGCAGCAGGGAATCCACCGACTTGTCCTGGAAGACGAATCCGCGATCGACCCAGCCATACGGCCATGACCGGGAAGTCGTTGCGCTCGGCGTGAGGGCGGTTTCAGGGCGCACCGATGATGGCCTCGTCGGTGAGAACGTCGAAGGCGAGTTGGGGCGTTGAAGCTCGGGGGGGATCTCGACATCCCCTTGGGAAAGAACACACGCGGTTCAGGTGTCATGGTGCGTTTCCTCCGCGGGGGCCGGGATCTCTTGTGGATACTGTCCTCCTGTCATTCTGTATCCGGTCCCTTCAGGACGAGATGACAATTGGGAAACTTGGCTGTTTTTGTCTCGCTGCATCGCCAACAGAAACGCTGAGCCAGACCCGCCTTGGGTCCGGCGCACCGCCGTAGCGCCTGCGAACAAAGGCCCACATCAGGGAGCTGCATTTCATGAGAACCAGGTAGACGTGCCAGTCCGCCGCCTCCAAGAAACCGAAAACCCGGCCACGCCGACCGAAATGTCGCAACGCCGGGCCGGGCGAGACCCGTCAATCGATCGCAAGTCCCCTAAGAGCACGGCCAAAGGCTTCATAGAGCCGTCTCGAAACCGGGTCGTCGTTGGCGTTCCATTCCGGATGCCATTGAACGGCGAGGGCGAATCCAGGCGCGTTTCGGACCCGGATAGCTTCTTCAGTTCCGTCCGGCGCCCACCCTTCAACGACGATTCGCTCGCCCGGCGACTTGATACCCTGCCCATGCAACGAATTGGTCATCACCCGGTTGGACCCGAAGATCCTCGCAAACATGCCTTCGTCTTTGAGCGTGACTTCGTGCCTCAGGGCGAATTTCTCCGCCATCGTGCCGTCTGGAGGCATACGGTGATTGATGCGGCCGGGCAGATCGCGAATTTCCGGATGCAGCGTTCCGCCGAAGGCGACATTCATCTCCTGAAATCCCCGGCATATTCCGAGGACAGGCTTGCCGGCGTCAACGGCTGCCCGGATCAGAGGGAGTGCGACGCGGTCGCGTCGGCGATCAAAATGCCCGTGGGCTGCTGTCGGTTGTTCACCATATTCCTCCGGATGCACATTCGGGCGGCCTCCCGTAAAGACGAACCCGTCGCAGATGCGCAGGACATCGGCGACGCCATTGATCTCTGGAATCGACGGCAGGATCACCGTCATGGCACCGGTTACGTCGGCAATCGCCTCGAGATTGTGATCACCGCTCGCCTGGACCGGATACTCACCATCGATCAGGTAGCCGTTACCGCTGACACCGACGACGGGCCTGTGAGTGGTCATGGCCGTCTCCGCTCGCTCCGGCGTGACAACCGGGCTCCGCACGAGGCCCAGGGCGTCTTGGCCAACATCATGGCTCGGCGGTGAGCCCCGCCGCTTCGATACCTGCCACGGCTGCTGCGGCATCATTCTCCGAGACATCCCCGGACACGCCGACAGCACCGATGATTTGGCCCCGGCGGTCACGGACGAGAACACCTCCTGGAACCGGGACAACTCGCCCTCCGAACAGGCCATTCATGGCCGCCATGAAATACGCCTGCTGTTCGGCGCGGGCCATCATTGCACTTCCACCCATGCCCAGCATCAGGCACCCGTAGGCCTTGCCCATCGCGACCGCGTACCGGCCGGGTGACGCGCCATCCTCTCGTTCGAAGGCCTTTGGATGCCCGCCGGGATCGAGGACCACGATGGCAAGCGGCTTCAGATTCCGGTCGCGGCCGTAGGCGATTCCCTTGGACAGGATCCGTTTGGCCTGACGCAGCTTCAATTCACTCATGCCTCGACTCCTTCATGTGCCGCTTCCCCCGCAAGGATCTCCAGCCGCCGAGCATGCAGGACTGGTTCGGTGTATCCCGACGGCAACTCCCGCCCCTGAAACACGAGGTCACAGGCGGCACGGAATGCGACTCCATCAAAACTGGGGGCCATCGGCCGGTAGAGCGGGTCACCGGCATTCTGGGCGTCAACGGTTTCCGCCATGCGGCGCATTGCCGACATCACCTGATCTTCGGTAACGACACCATGGTGAATCCAGTTTGCCAGCATCTGCGAGGAGATCCGGCACGTGGCCCGGTCCTCCATCTGCGCGACATTATTGATGTCGGGGACCTTCGAACACCCGACTCCCTGATCAATCCAGCGGACAACGTACCCAAGAATTCCCTGCGCATTGTTGTCGATCTCGGCACGGATGTCGTCGTCGGACCAATTGACACCGGCCGCCAGAGGGACAGAGAGAAGATCCGCCAAAGTACCTCGGGGACCGCCGGCGGCGATGTCCCGCTGCCGGGCGACGACGTCGATCCTGTGATAATGGGTTGCATGCAGGGTCGCTGCCGTCGGGCTCGGGACCCACGCGCAATTCGCGCCTGCCTCCGGGTGCCCGATCTTCTGTTCCAACATGGCCTGCATCAAATCGGAAGCGGTCCACATACCCTTGCCGATCTGGGCGCGGCCCATGAATCCACAGGCGAGGCCAATATCGACATTCCGGTTTTCATAGGACGCGATCCAGGGCTGACTGCGGATGTCCGCCTTCCGGAGAAAGGCCCCGGCGTTCATCGCCGTATGGATCTCGTCGCCCGTCCTGTCGAGGAAACCCGTGTTGATGAAGGCGACCCGCGATCGGGCGGCACGAATGCAGGCCTTGAGATTGACCGACGTCCGCCGTTCCTCGTCCATGATACCGATCTTCACGGTGTTAGGCGGCAGGTCGAGAACCGTCTCGACATGTCTAAAGACCCGATCGACGAATTCGACTTCGTCCGGGCCGTGGAGCTTGGGAACCACCACATAAACCGATCCCGCCGGGGAATTCCTGCTGCCATCGGCGCGTTTCAAGTCATGCCTGGCAATGAGTACCGTGCAGATGGCGTCCATCAGCGATTCCTGGACCTCACGACCATTCCGGTCGAGGACAGCCGGATTAGTCATCAAGAGTCCGACATTCCGAACCAGAAGCAATGCCTGGCGCCGCAAGACTGCGGGCGATCCGTCCGCCGCCGTGTATGGGATGTCATCCAGCAAACGGCGGTGAATCCGTTGGCCCCCCTTGTCGAAGTCGACAGCCAGTTCCCTCGTCATCAGCCCGAGCCAGTTCCGGTAGACATGCGCCTTGTCGACCGCGTTCACTGCCGCGACGGAGTCCTCGCAGTCGACGATCGTGGTGAGCGCCGATTCCAGCACGACGTCCGAAACACCAGCCCGGTCGGTCCGACCGATCGGGTGCGTGGCGTCTATGCGGACAAGGACATGGAGTCCGTTGTTCCTGAGAATGATCGTATTGGGTTGATCGCTACGGCCCTGGTGACCGCAATACTGTGCCAAGTCGGAGAGATTGACGTCGGCGCCCTCCACCCTGGCGATCAGCCGCCTGTTGCCAATCCTGTAGTGCTCAACGTCGGAGTGACTGGCGCCCGCCAGAGGAAAAGTCTCATCAAGGAAGTTTCGAACCCAGGCAATGACCTGTTTGCCACGATCGTGGTCGTATCCAGCGTCCAGTGAGGGCGCCTTTCCAAGGGCATCGGTCCCATAGAGCGCGTCATAGAGCGAACCCCAGCGTGCGTTCGCAGCGTTGAGCGCATACCGGGCATTGGTCGACGGAACGACCAGTTGCGGTGCGGCGATCCAGGCGATTTCCGGATCGACCCTGTCGGTCTCGATCTCGAAATCCGGCTCGTCAGGAAGTAGATAACCAATCTCCCTGAGGAAGGTCTCCAACCTCTTCGGATCCCGGCGGTCACGGCTTCCGTCCCGGTACCAGGCATCGATCTGGCGCTGCAGCAACTTCCGTCTTGCAAGCAGCGCCCGCTGTTCGTCACCATGCAGATGGACCAGATCCGAAAAGCCCTGCCAAAAGGACTCCGGATCGACGCCTGAACCCGGAATCGCTTCCGTTTCGATAAACTTGGCGAAAGCCGGGTTCACTTGCAGCCCGCACCGCTCAGTTCCTGCCACCGCAATTCCTCCAAAAACTGGCCGCGCCACATTCAGCCGCGAATGTCTCTGATTCCAACGAAAAGGCCATTCGGTCATGGCTGCGTAGTTTAGATTCTTGTCGGCGGCAACCCGAGGGAAACCTGATTTTTTGCACTGTTCAGGGTTTAAAATCTCCCGTCAGTTCGGGAGGGGACCGGAGCCATGGCCCCGGATTCTGACCTGCGGATTCGAATGGTGCCGGATGAATTCGGGCGTCCGGTCCAGACGCCCATGTCGGTCTGGCCATCCACGTCATGCCACAGTCGGCGATTTTCCGGGACGCCGCCATCCGTCCGGACGCTCAGGGGTTCCAATCTTGGCACAGTCGGGAAGTGGCCGGCAACCGTGACCGGGCGTCACCATGCGCAGTGATGAACAAATGTTGCGGGCAACATTTCAAACAATGCAACCGGGTGACCGTGATGAACCTCGGGGTCACTGTCGAACATGCGCAGGTGGATCAGCTCTTCGCGGCCCCGGTCAACCTACGCGCGGCTGCTCATCGATTCTGTTCCGCAGTGGTCCCGGAATGACTGCATCGACCCCTCGTCCACAGCATTGCATTGCCTGCCACCTCCCCAACTGATCGTTGATTTTCTCCTGAGATCGGGCCGAAGCACCAAACCGGCATAACATGTCCGTTTTCCGTCCCAGACACCTGCGGTAAAGCCCCGGTCTTGATACTCGGTTGTGGCCACCGTCGGGGCCACAACCCGCGATGGTCACTCGCCGTCCGGCGCACCCGACATTTCACGACGACACCCGTGTGAAGACCATCGGTTGTCCGGCCGCGTCGTCTCCTTCCGTTCGCCCTGCCCCTTGCGGGCGGACCGGACCCGAAATATTACCACCACGCCAATGGGAGACTGCGGGATTGCCGTGGTCGAGGCAGCAACCAGGCGGTCATATGGCGGACCTCAGCCACGGCGAACCGGCGCCCTGGAGATTCAGTGGCGCCAAGGGCGACTGGGAAGTCGTCATCGGAATGGAAGTCCATGCCCAGGTCAGTTCAAGGGCGAAACTGTTTTCCGGCGCATCCACAGCCTTCGGCGCAGAACCCAATGTCAACGTGTCCTTTGTCGATGCCGCCATGCCCGGCATGTTGCCAGTTGTGAACGACTTTTGCATCGACCAGGCCATCCGCACCGGTCTCGGATTGAAGGCGACGATCAATCGTTTCAGCCAGTTCGACCGGAAGAACTACTTCTATCCGGACCTGCCGCAGGGATACCAGATCTCGCAGCTGTACCATCCCATCGTCGGCGAAGGAGAAGTCATCGTCGAACTCGGTCCCGGCAAGATCCGGCGTGTGCGAATCGAACGGATCCATCTTGAACAGGATGCCGGCAAGTCAATTCACGACATGGATCCGGAACATTCCTTTGTCGATCTCAACCGAACCGGTGTCGCATTGATGGAAATCGTCAGCCGGCCGGATCTCCGGAGTCCGGGGGAGGCCGCTGCCTATCTCGGAAAACTCCGCCAGATTCTCCGCTATCTGGGCACTTGCGATGGCAACATGCAGGACGGAAATCTCCGTGCCGACGTCAATCTGTCGATATGCCGCCCCGGGGACTACGAAGCCTACCGTGACACTGATGATCTTGGCCGATTGGGCACACGCTGCGAAATCAAGAACATGAACTCCATCCGCTTCATCCAGCAGGCCATCGAGTTCGAGGCCCGGCGGCAGGCGGGTGTTCTGGAAGACGGAGGAACGGTCGATCAGGAGACTCGCCTGTTCGATCCGGACCGTGTCGAGACCCGGTCCATGCGCTCCAAGGAGGAAGCGCAGGACTACCGGTACTTTCCCTGTCCCGACCTGTTGCCGCTGGTCATCGAACCTGACCGGATCGAGGCCCTGGCCGCAAGTCTGCCGGAACTGCCGGACCAGAAGAAAGCTCGCTTCGTCACCGATTTCGGCGTAACCGACTATGATGCCAGCGTTCTGACCGCAGAGGTTGCCAGCGCCGATTACTTCGAAGCGGTCGCGGCAGGTCGCAATGGCAAGATGGCCGCCAACTGGGTGATCAATGAACTCTTCGGCCGGTTGAACAAGGAAGATATCCCCATCGACCGGAGTCCGGTCTCCGCAGAGCAAATCGGCAAGATCCTCGATCTGATCGCCAGCGGCGAGATCTCCAGCAAGATCGCCAAGGACGTGTTCGACATCGTGTGGACCGAAGGCGGGGACCCGGTAGACGTGGTTCGGTCCCGGGGCCTGACGCAGGTCACCGACCCGGGAGCGATCGAGGCTGTTGTCGTTGACATCATCGAAGCCAACCCGGCCCAGGTCGAACGGGCCAGAACCAATCCCAAGGTCATCGGATGGTTTGTCGGTCAGGTGATGAAGGCCACCGGTGGAAAAGCCAATCCAAAGGCTGTAAACGACATCCTGCGGTCCAGATTGACGGAGTAAGGACGACACCGGAAAGCTGGGGGACCCCACCCGGCCTCCGTTTCATTCCCGTCATTCAAGCCCTTTTCCGGATGTACAGAACAGAATGACAATTCGGTACGAATACAAGACGGAACCGGCCCTGCGCCGGCCCAAACGCAGCCGAGGCGCGCGCGCGTTGGCGCCATCGGACCAGTTCGCCGTCGCCCTGTCCAATCAGATCAATCGTGAGGCTGAAGACGGATGGGAGTACCTCAGAACCGATGTCTTCCCGGTTGAACGCCGGTCCGGACTGTTTCGAACGCGCATCACCGAGGAGATTCACTTCCTGATCTTCCGAAGACCGGTCGAACCCGACGATCCGGACGCGATGGCGCCACAGCCCGGATTCAGTTGGAATGAACACACCGGCCATACTGACGAATACGGCGGCCATGGAAGCGATCTGAACGCACCCCGCATGTCCACCGGCCCGGATTCGGACGAAGCCCTTTCCGTTCCGCCGCTGCCACCGCTCACGAAACCTTAGGCCCGGGTTTCCGGGGTCGATCCCTGCGGCAGGATTGAGGCGCCGCGATCTCCTGAACGGGCTCGGGTTCCGTTCCGTAAGCCCGGCATCAGCACGGGTTCGGCGATAGTGGCAGGTTCCTGCTCCGGGTCAACCCGGAAGGGCCAAACTACCTGCCGACCGGCCGGCCGGAGCCTCCGGCGTCAAGCGAAAGGGCGTGCAGACCGGATGCGA
The DNA here is from genome assembly GCA_028874915.1 of Paracoccaceae bacterium. Taxonomy (GTDB): domain Bacteria; phylum Pseudomonadota; class Alphaproteobacteria; order Rhodobacterales; family Rhodobacteraceae; genus JAPPHA01. The sequence goes on along the minus strand of JAPPHA010000005.1, from coordinate 36,722 downwards.
ATTCCCCGGCCAGCGCCTTATGAATGCGCCTTTGGCATTCAATGCGTCCGACCCCGTCGAAAACGGCTGCACGAATTCGGACACGGTAGTGGGTCTCACCGCCCTCCCGGTACCCCGAATGACCCCGGTGGCGTTCGCTGTCGTCCAGGACTTCAAGGACATCCGGGGCGAAGGCATCTCGCAGTATGGTCGTTATCCTCGACGCTCGGCTCATGGCTGATTCCTGTCTTCGACTCGCTGCCCGGCCCGGGCCCGAGAATTCGCTGGGATAATCGGAATTGTCGTGTACTATGTCGAATCCGATTTCGGGAACCCCCAGGGAGAGGTGATGGCCAAGCCCTCGCCATTCGATTTCGACATTTCGGTATCCGCCGACAAGCGCCGTCGTGCGCGAACTCGCCGGGGCATGACCGGTGCCTTCGAGACATCGTCCCGGACTTGCGGACATCCCGGATGTGACAGACCGGGGAACTACAGGGCTCCGCAGCATCCGGACAAACCGACCGGAATCACATGGTATTGCCGCGATCACGCCCGTCAACTCAACCACAGTTGGAATTTCTTCGACACCCAGGAGGGCGAACAAGACATGGATCCGGATTCGTTCCCCCGCGCGGGTCCTTCGGTCGAATCTGCGGCCGAGACACGGGGGAGCCCGGGCGATGAGGCCAGAGCCTGGGACCGTTTCGGAATCGACGACCCATTCGAAGTGCTTGGAAAGAACTGCACCCGCAACCCGGGTCGGAGCAGTCGACTGGGGATTGCCAGGAACCTTTCGCCGACCGAGCGCCGGGCTGTTCGAATCCTGGACGCAAGGGAACACTGGACCAAAGAGTCACTTCGCAAGCGCTACAAGAATCTGGTGAAGGATTTGCACCCGGACATGAACGGCGGTGACCGGACGGACGAAGCCCGGCTTCAGGAGGTTGTCTGGGCCTGGGAACAGCTACGAAAGAGCAGCAATTTTCGCGAATGATCCGGTCCGGCCAAGTCAGGCCGCTTACGCTTGCGCCCGAGCCGTAATTGCTCCACTAAGCGGCCGGTCGGCAATCCGGCGGTTCCTGCAGTCCTTTCAGTTAATCCGGCATCTGCAAGACCGTCGGCACCACCAACGCAGTCTGCGCACCGGCCGGTGAGGCGGAGCTTTCGAAACGGAACGAGATCATGGCGGACGGGAATCTCGAGGTGGCGACGCTTCCGACACGGCGAATTCGGGTTGATTCAACTTTTGGCTTCGAAAGCCCGATGGAGGTGTTTGCCTTCGACGAGCCGGGCAACCGGGTTCCTCCCGTCGACGAAAGCTACCGGTTCGATCCCGAAACCACGCATGCCATACTCGCCGGGTTTGCCTACAATCGTCGGGTGCTTATCCAGGGCTACCACGGGACAGGCAAGTCCACCCATATCGAGCAGGTTGCGGCGCGGCTCAACTGGCCCTGTGCCCGGGTCAATCTCGACAGCCATATCAGCCGGATCGACCTGATTGGCAAGGACGCCATCAAGATCCGGAACGGGAAACAGGTCACCGAGTTCCATGAGGGAATTCTTCCCTGGGCGCTCCGAAACCCGGTGGCCATTGTCTTCGACGAGTATGATGCCGGGCGGGCGGATGTCATGTTCGTCATCCAGCGCGTCCTGGAAGTCGACGGCAAGCTGACGCTTCTCGACCAGAACGAAATCATCCACCCGCACCCCTGTTTCCGCCTCTTCGCGACCGCCAACACGGTAGGCCTCGGCGACACCACCGGACTCTACCATGGCACCCAGCAAATCAATCAGGGGCAGATGGACCGATGGTCGCTGGTTGCGACGCTCAATTATCTTAGCCATGACGCCGAGACGGAAATCGTATTGGCCAAGTGTCCGGACGCCGATCCGGTCACCGTCGCCAGGATGGTGACCGTCGCCGACCTGTCGCGGACGGCCTTCATGAACGGGGATATTTCGACGGTCATGTCGCCGAGGACGGTCATTTCCTGGGCCGAGAATGCCGATATATTCGGGGACATCGGATTCGCCTTTCGTCTCACCTTTCTCAACAAGTGCGACGAACTCGAACGGGCGACTGTCGCCGAGTTCTTCCAGCGCTGCTTCGACAAGGAACTGCCGGAAAGCGCCGCGCAGGTCAGCCTGGGCTGAGGGACCCGCGCTGGATCCGGCAGCATCCGGTCTGACTGCACCTGGCGGCGCCGCGTCGCACCGGGCGGCGTGAACCCGCGAACGGACGGAATGAATCGATGGCCGGTCCGAACGACAATCCGGCAGATCCCTTTCGAAAGGCTTTGACGGAAGCCACGCGGGCGATGTCCAACCGCCCCGAACTGGAGGTCACCTTCGGTTCCGAACCGCCGGGTGTTTCGGGGGACGAGATCCGCCTGCCCCAAGTTCCACGCCGGGTAACCCGGGACGGGATCCTCCAAACCCGGGGTACGGCGGATGCGCTGGCCCTCAAACTCCGGTTTCACGACCGGGCCACTCACGACCGGTATGCGCCGGAAGGGCCAACGGCCCGGCAGCTCTACGAGTCCATGGAAACCGCCCGCTGCGAGTCGCTCGGCGTTCGGGCCATGCCTGGGTGCGCCGTGAATATCGACGCGAAGATCACCGCAGAACTCCGGAAAGCCGGCCTGGCGGATGCGAGCGACCCTTCTTCCGCCCCCCTGGCCACAGCTGTAGGCCATTTCGTCCGGCAACTGGCGACGGGCCGGGACCTGCCACCGGTTGCGGCGCATGTCGTGGAACTCTGGCGGGGTTTCATCGAATCCAATGCCGGCGACACGCTGGACGGGATCGACGGAGCCCTGGAAAACCAGGAGGTCTTCAGCCGCCTGAGCCGCCAGTTGATCAGCGATCTCGGTTACGGCGATCAGTTGGGGGCGGACCCCGACTCTGATCAGGCCGACGATGACGATCCGGAACCGGGCGAGGACGACGGCGACGACGGTCAGTCCGGAGCCGACGAGTCATCGCCGGAAAGCGCTGATGCACAGCCGGACGAAAACGACGAAGGCAGCGATGCTTCGGACGTGCTGGTCACGATGGACGAGGGCGCGCCCGACGACGACATCGAGACCGAGGACGGGTCTGACGCCGAAATGCCGCCCGATCCACCCGTTCCACCCGTTTCCGAAGCCGATCCAAAGTACAGGGTGTTCACGACCGAATTCGACGAGGAAATTCACGCCGACGACCTGGCCGATCCGGCAGAACTCCAGCGCCTCCGGGCATACCTCGACCAGCAACTGGAACCGCTGAAGGGAGCGGTCTCCCGGCTCGCCAACCGGTTGCAGCGTCGCCTGCAGGCCCAGCAGAACCGATCCTGGCAGTTCGACATGGAAGAAGGCATTCTCGATACCGGACGTCTCGCCCGAATCGTTGCCAATCCGACGACGCCACTCTCCTTCAAGGTCGAGCGGGACATTGAGTTCCGGGATACCATCGTCTCCCTGTTGCTGGACAATTCCGGTTCGATGCGCGGGCGTCCGATTTCGATTTCCGCCATCTGCGCCGACGTCCTCGCCCGGACGCTCGAACGTTGCCAGGTCAAATGCGAAATCCTTGGGTTCACAACCCGGGCCTGGAAGGGTGGCCGCTCCAGGGAGGCATGGTTGACATCCGGCCGGCCGCAGACGCCAGGGCGCCTGAACGATCTCCGCCACATCGTCTACAAGGCCGCAGACGCCCCCTGGCGACGGTCGCGGCAGAATCTCGGCCTGATGATGAAGGAAGGAATCCTGAAGGAAAACGTCGACGGCGAAGCGCTCGAATGGGCCTATACCCGGATTGTCCGCCGCCCCGAGCATCGGCGGATCCTGATGGTGATCTCGGACGGAGCGCCGGTTGATGACAGCACACTTTCGGTGAATCCGGCATCCTGCCTGGAAAAACATCTTCGCGACGTTATCGCCATGATCGAACGTCAACAGCGCGCGGAACTTGTCGCCATCGGAATCGGCCACGATGTCAACCGCTACTACCGGCGGGCGGTCACGATCACCGATGCCGAACAACTGGCCGGGGTCATGACCGAACAGCTTGCAGCACTCTTTGACCGGACCGCCGTGACTGGCGGCAATCCTCTGTTCAGGCGGCGAGCGGCCTGATGTTCCAGGCCTTCACCCCGCCCGAACGGCTTGAGCCCGGCGAACGGAAGCGCCGGCTGGCCGCGCTGAGACGCCGGTTCAGGGCGGCGCGGCTGGACGGTTTCCTGGTGCCGTCAACCGATGCATGGCAGGGAGAGTTCACCGCTCCATCCGACCGGCGGCTGGAGTGGCTGACCGGTTTTACCGGCTCGTCGGGGATCTGTGTGGTCCTCTCCGAGACCGCCAGTCTTCATGTTGATGGTCGCTACACGGTCCAGGCCGGCCTTGAGGTGGATTCGGATCTCTTTACGGTGATACCGATGGTGACGGGAGGGAGCCGATTGCATCCGCTTCCCGCCAGCACCGGAAACCGAAGCCCAGTCATCGGTTACGATCCTTGGCTGCATAGCCAGATGTGGATTGCCGACCTGGCCAGGGACTGGCCCGGCGTGACCCTGACCGCGAGTCCCAATTTCGTGGATGCCATCTGGTCGGATCGCCCGGACCCGCCATGCGCGCCTATGATCCCCTGGCCTTTGTCCCTCACCGGAGTGCCTTCGGAGAGCAAGCGGCAGCGAATTGCGGCGACCCTGCAATCCGAAGGCCAGCGAAGCCTGGTGATCACAAGCCCCGATTCGATTGCCTGGCTGCTCAACACCCGCGGCTCCGATGTGGCGCGATTCCCCGTGACCCACGCCTTCGCCACGCTCGACGACAGCGGCAAGGTTGATCTCTTCGTCGATCCGGCCAAGACCGGAGACGTCCTGCGGCACCATCTCGGGAAAGGTGTTGCCTTGCACCCTCCCGATGCCCTTGATGAATTCCTGGACGATCTCCCCCAGCCGGTTCGCGTGGACCCGGCTCGGGCACCGGCACGTATCGTCGTTCGGCTCGAGGGCGCCGGCAAGGAACTCGCCCGGGACCACGATCCCGTCGCCGTTGAAAAGGCCTGCAAGAACGACACCGAAATGGCAGGAATGGAGGCGGCGCATCTCCGGGACGGCGCGGCTGTCTGCGAATTCCTCTACTGGCTGGACACTCCCCCAAATCCCGACGCTCCTGACCGAACCGAGATCGATGTCGTGCGAAAGCTGGAGGACTGCCGCCGGGCAACGGGTGCGCTTCGGGACATCGCGTTCGAGACCATCTGCGGGTCGGGACCGAACGGCGCCGTCGTCCACTACCGGGTCACCGAAGCCTCGAACCGCCGGATCCGGGACAACGACATTCTGCTTGTCGACAGCGGTGGTCAGTATGCCGACGGTACCACGGATGTAACGCGAACCATTGCCGTCGGCGAACCCTCTGGCGATGCCGTTCTCGCCTATTCTCTGGTGTTGAAGGGCATGATCGCCCTGTCCCGGCTCCGCTGGCCCGCCGGACTTGCCGGATCCGAAATCGATGCCGTGGCACGGGTCGCACTGTGGCGCGAGGGCTTGGACTACGATCATGGGACCGGCCACGGAGTCGGAGCCTATCTCGGCGTCCACGAGGGTCCACCGGGCATTTCGAGACGTGCGGCAACGCCACTCCGGCCCGGCATGATCCTGTCCAACGAGCCGGGATATTACAGGGAAGGTCAATTCGGGATTCGCATCGAGAACCTTCTGGCGGTCCGACCCGCCGTGCTTGGGGCAGATGGTAGGGACATGCTGGAGTTCAGAACCCTGACACTGGCGCCGCTGGACCGGCGGCTGATCGATTCCAGGCGCCTGGACAGGGATGAAATCCACTGGCTGAACACCTACCACGCCACGGTCCTCGAAAGCCTGACACCGCTTTGTTCCCCGGCGACGGCCTCATGGCTACAGTCAGCCTGTCGGCCCCTCGACGAGCCAGGAGACCTGGCTCCCTGAGGGCGGTCCGTCCGGATCGGTTTTCGGACTGGAATTGGAGCCGGAGCCAAACGGAAACAGGGACGAGGAACCGACAATGTCCATCGACCATGCCATTCGCCGACTCCGCCATGTGCTCGACGCGCGTGTGACGACGGCACGGCCGGTCCTGGACGATCACGGACAGAATGAATCCTATTTTGCCGTCACCCCGCCCGACGCCGTCGCCTATCCTGAATCGACGGATGAGGTTGCCGACATCGTTCGGATCTGCGCCGAAGAAGGCTGCCCGATCGTCCCTTGGGGAGTCGGCACTTCGCTCGAGGGCCACGCTCTTGCGTTCCGGGGCGGACTGTCCCTGGACATGACACGGATGAACCGGATCCTTGCCGTCAACGCCGATGACCTGGACGTGGTCGTTCAGCCCGGGATCACACGAGAAGGGCTCAACCGGGAACTCCGCGCGACCGGACTCTTTTTCCCGATCGATCCCGGCGCCGATGCCACGCTCGGCGGCATGGCTGCGACCCGGGCCTCCGGCACCACGGCGGTCCGGTACGGAACAATGCGTGACAACGTGCTGGCCCTCGAGGTTGTACTCGGCGACGGGCGCGTGATCCGGACAGGTACTCGGGCACGAAAGAGCTCCGCGGGATACGACCTCACGGCGCTTTTCGTCGGATCGGAAGGCACGCTCGGCGTCATCACCGAGCTGACACTGCGACTGCACGGACAGCCGGAAGCCATATCATCGGCGGTCTGCGCATTTGACGATGTCGATGCCTGCGTGTCGACCGTCATTGCGACTATCCAGATGGGCGTTCCGATGGCCCGGATTGAACTGGCCGATACGGCAATGATCCGGGGGCTCAATGCCTGGGACGGGGCCATGAACTTGCCGCTCAAGCCCCATCTCTTCATCGAGTTCCACGGTTCGCACCAGGGCGTGGCCGAACAGGCGGAAACGGTCGGTGAACTGGTGGCGGAGTTCGGCGGCGGTGAGTTTCGCTGGGCGACACGGACCGAGGACCGCGCAGCGCTGTGGCGCGCGCGCCACGACGCCTATTTCGCCGCCAAGGCCATGCGGCCCGGATGTCGCGTTCTGACGACCGACATTTGCGTCCCGATCTCGCGTTTGGCCGAAGCCATCGCCGAGACCGCCGCGGAGATCGATGCGAGTCCAATCGAGGGCCCGATCGTCGGTCACGTCGGTGACGGCAACTTCCACACCGCTCTCCTGGTGGACCCGAACGACCCGGAAGAGTTGAAAATCGCCAAGTCGCTGGCCCAGAACATGAACCGCCGCGCCCTTCGCCTCGGCGGAACCATCACCGGCGAACATGGAGTCGGCATCGGCAAGGCTCGCTGGATGGCCGAGGAACATGGTGACGCCTGGACGATCATGTCGGATCTCAAGCGGGCCATCGATCCGAACAACATCCTGAATCCCGGCAAGGTGGTCGAAGTCAATTGAGGCCCCGGACGGCGGGCAAGAACGCCTCCGCGCCTGGTCCGGAAACGCAGGGTCACCTCGCCGGAACTGGTTCTCCGCCCTGACCGGAAATGAGAGCTTCGGCCGCCGCCATTGCCTCGTCCGTCACGACTTCGCCTGACAGCATGCGGGCAATTTCCGCGACCCTTTCGCCCGGAGCCAGCTCCTTGACCTGAACCCTGTGTCCGGGCCCGGCCCCACGCGACTTTGACGGCGTTCGAGTCACACGGAAGTGGTGATCGGAGAGGGCCGCAACCTGGGGGGAATGGGTAACTGCGAGGATCTGACCGGCGGCGGCCAGCGACGCCAGTCGACGCCCCACCGCATCGGCCGTCGCACCGCCCACGCCACGGTCGATTTCATCGAAAACCAGCATCTGCCGATCGGCACTGGCAGCCAGGCAAGCCTTGAGCGCAAGGAGAAAACGCGACAGTTCGCCACCCGACGCGATTCGACTGAGAGCGCCTGGGGGAAGGCCCGGGCTCGTTGACGCCGTGAACGCGACTGAATCCATGCCCGCAGGCCCGTCACGGGATTCGGTCACGTCAGTCCGGAACACCGCCTGTCCCAGGCGAAGCGGCGGCAGTTCCCCGGCCATCATCCGGTCAAGCCGCCGTCCAGCCCGGCGGCGATCCAACGACAGGGCACGGGCCGCACCCGCATAGCTCGCCTCCGCAGCTTCAAGGTCCGTTTCAAGTCCTCGAACCGCCTCGACACTCCCGGATGCAGCGGCCAGCCTGTCCTTGAGGTCGCCGAGAAATGACGGAAGCGCGTCGGGAGAGACGCCATGTTTGAGTGAAAGCCCCCTGAGGGCGAACAGGCGGTCGTCGACCCGGTCCCGTTCGGACGGGTCGGCGTCGAGGTGTTCGAAACAATCCGCCAGCGTCCGTGATGCCAGTTCCACGTCTTCAAGCGCCCGGTCGAGGGCGTCGATCGCTGCCTCCATCCGGCCGCCGACGGTCTCCCGGGACCGCTGGAGCCATCCGATCGCCTCAGTGAGCATCGACTCTGCACCTTCGGAGCCCAGTACGTGCAGGGCTCGGGAAAGATCGTCCCGGACACGCTCCGCCGCATGCATCAGTCTCCGCTGGTCCTCGAGACGGGCAACCTCGCCGGCTTCGGGAGCACAGTCCTGCAGTTCGGCCACCGCGTGGCGCAGATAATCGAGATCCTTTCTTGCCTGATCTTCATCGTCCCGGGCCCGGGCGAGGCGAACCGCCAGCGCCTGCCGATTCCGCCAGAGCCTGCCAACGTCCGTCCTGTCCGTACCGGCAAAGCGGTCAAGCAGATCCAGATGATTGCGTTCGTCCATCAGTCCGCGTTCGTGCTGATGTCCGAGAATTTCGACGAGCCCGTCGGACAGCCCTCGGAGAGTTTCGAGGGAACATCGCCGTTCGTTGGCCCAGGCCGCCGTTCGCCCGTCACTGCGCAAACGCCGGCGCAGCAAGAGTTCCTCCGAGTCTGGCAATCCGGCTGCGCCAAGCCCGGATCGCGTCCGGTTTCCCTCTGGCAACTCGAAAACCGCCGTGACCTCGCCTTCGCCCTCGACGCCCCGCAGTTTCCCCGCGCGGGTGTTCCACCCAAGCACGAAGCCGAGACAGTCCAGAAGGATCGACTTGCCGGCACCGGTCTCACCGGTCAGGACATTCAGCCCCGGCCGGAACTCCAATTCCAGAACGTCGATGACCAGCATGTTGCGGATGTCCAGGCTAACCAGCACGGGGCTCCCCCGATGCCTTGGCCGTCTCGTCGACCGCGGTGACTCCGGCCCCCGTGAACGCTACAGCCAATCGCCCCGGATCACGCGGCGATAGACGTCTCCGAGCCAGCCGCCGGCAAGGATTCCTGTTTCTCCGGAATCGATGCTTCTGTCGTTGAGCAACGCATAGCTGTCCCGGTACCAATCGGACCCACGAAAATTGTGCCCGAGGATGGCCGCAGCCGTCAGCGCATCACCCTCCAGTCCGAGCGAAAGATAGCTTTCGACGAGACGGTGTAACGCCTCAGGGGTGTGGGAGGTGGTCTCGTAATCCTCGACGACCACGCGGAACCGGTTGATGGCCGCTCCGAATTGCCCCTGTTTCATGTAGTAGCGTCCGACCGCCATCTCCTTGGCCGCCAGATGATCGCGGGTCAGATCGAGTTTCAGCCGGGCCGCCGTCGCATATTCGCTCTCCGGGTAGAACTCGACGACCGTTCGAAGTGCCTGCATCGCGTTGACGGTTATTGACTGGTCCCGGCTGACATCGTCTATCTGGTCATAATAACTGAGCGCGACCAGATACCGCGCATAGGCGGCATCCTCATCGGCGGGGTAGAAGTCCAGATACCGAAGCGCCGCCTCCCGGCTGTTGTCGTAGAGGCCGGCCTGGTGAAACGCGAACGCCGACATGACCACGGCGCGTTTGGCCCAATCGGAATAGGGATAAAGCCGTTCGACTTCACCAAAGGACTCCGCAGCCTCGACAAAGTCCCCGGCATCAAGATTCTGCCTCGCGCTCTGATAGAGCACGTCGGGCGGCTGATCCTCAACCGACTCCGCGTCGTGGGGCGCCCCCCCCCCCCCCCCCCCCCCCGCGGCCAACCCCCCCCGGCCCCCCCCCAAAAAGGGGAAAAAAAACAAAAAGAAAGAGGGAAATAAATTTTTAAAA
>JAPPHA010000005.1:0-26652 GCA_028874915.1 Paracoccaceae bacterium | reverse complement strand
CCGCGCGCTTTTTTCCCCCCGGTGGGGGGGCTTACCCTAACCCGACCCCGGGGCGCCGCGGCCCCCGCGGGCCACGGCAAGCGCTGCGATCAGCAGCCAGGTGACGCCAGGAATGCGTGCCAAAGTCGCCATCGTGACGTCGGAATATAGATGGGCAAGCCCACCCTGTCACCGGAATGATTCCCGGGCAGGGAGAGTATCGTCAGTAGCGGACGAGGGCGGTGCCCGGGCTCGTCCTTGCCGGCCCGGAACCGATTCATGCCGCCGGCGGCAGTCTGGTTTCCGTGCGCCAGAGATCCTCGGGCTTGATATCGTAGCCCGGCATGGCGTCACTCATCCCGGCGTCGCAATGAACGACATCCCAAGCGTCAGGTCGCGCGAATAGCGTCCGGAGGAGCTGGTTTGTGGACTTGTGTCCGGCCCTGACACCGCAGTACCGACCGAGAATTGGCGCGCCGGCAAGCGCAAGGTCGCCCAGGGCATCAAGCATCTTGTGCCGGACGCATTCGTCCTCATACCTGAAGCCCCCTGCGTTCAAGACGCGCGATCCATCAACGACGGTGACATTGTCGAGCCCGGCGCCCTGGCCGAGGCCGGAGGCCTCGATTCGCCGGACATCCTTGAATTCGCAGAACGTTCGGCTGTCGCTGAGTTCGCGAACAAACGCACCATTGGCCATGTTCAGGGACTTGGCCTGGGAACCGATCGCCGCGGCGCCGAATTCGATCCTGAAGTCGATCTCCACACCGTCCAACGGCGACAGCGAGACCATGACGTCGCCAATCGACAGCGAAACGGCCTTCCGAATCCTGTAGGCCCGGATCGGCTTGTCGAGCTGTTGGACTCCGGCGGCCAGAATTGCCAGGACGAAGTCCTCGGCACTGCCGTCCATGATCGGAACCTCCGGACCATCGACTCGGACAATCGCATTGAAAATCCCCGTTCCTGCAAGCGCTGCCATGAGATGTTCAATGGTTGCGACACGATACCCGGAATCGTCGGCAATGCTTGTGGACAACTCAGTGTCCACCACACGGTCGAACAGTGCCGGAATTCTGATGTCGGCACCCGCCACATCCGTTCGGACGAAACAGATTCCGTGATCTGCCGGGGCTGGCAGGATGGTTACCGCGACAGCCGCACCGGAATGCAGCCCGACTCCCTGGAGGGTTATCGGCTTACTAAGGGTTGCTTGCACCTGAATTCCCGAACCTATCTCGAGTCTGCCTGATCTTCCAGGCCGCCGCCGATATACGGGCTGGTCGAATCAAAGGCGCGACACCCCATATCGGCCTGAACATGCCTATCAACACCGTATTTGGACATCAAATCACGCAATGTGTCGGATTGCTTCAAACCGGAATCCAACGCGCGAAGGACCCGACGCGGCACGGTGGACCAGCACCCTGTCCGGGGGCAACCTCGAACCGGTCACCCGTCCCTGGGCCGCGTGATACGATGCAAGGCACGGAAGTCGGTTGGTCGGCCCGGGCAGGCAAACGATGGTCAGTTCGCCTGGCGGCGAAGAAAGGCCGGGATTTCGACCTGTTCCCGCTCGGATTCCGGATCACCCGGCGCTCGATCATCCTGGGAACCGGACGGGCCGGAAACCGAGGGTTCCGTCCGATCGAAACGATTGCCGAATGACTGGCCCGTCATCTTGGAAATCAGGCCGTTGAGCCGGAATCCGCCGGTCCGCTCCGGTTTCTCGTGCCGTTCGGCATCTTCGGGCCTCGCCGGCGCCGGCGCAAGACTTTCGTCGGCGGGATAGCCGTCCGGATCCTGCCGGACAACGTCCCAAAGGCGGGCCATGGTCTCCCGGGACGGTTCACCAGGTTGCCGCGCGGCCGACGGCGACAGTTCGGACTGGGGGTCCTCGGCGTGGACGACATCCCGTGTAGCCCCGGATACTCTCGGCCTGTAGGCCGGTTCCGGCAATCCGTCGGACTCCACTGGGGGCGACGCCGGAACCGGATGACGACCGGCGTTGGCCTCCGCGCGGGCGCAAATCTCATCGAATTCCGGAACCTGTGGCGAACCGAATTCCCTGTGGGCCGGTTCCGGCTCGGAATCCGCCACTGACGCCGCCGCACCGGCACCGCCGGTCGGGTGGCCCGGGACGGCCAGGGACGGAGGATATCCCGGTTGTTCCGGAATCCCGGATTCGGCGGAACGGACAGCGGGTTCAGGGTGTGCTGTCGCTCCGTTCCCTGAATCGGCCGGCTCAACAGGGGACCGATGGTGGCTTTCCGGATAGTAGCCGGCCTCCACCGCCTCCGTCGGGACGCGGGTGTCACTTTCGACCGCGGCGACAGCCGGTTGACGGGCCGCCACGGGTGCCGGTCGACGGGAACCATCGATTCCGGAGGCAACAACGGAAACCCTCACGACGCCTTCCATTTCGGGGTCGCGGGTGGAACCGACGATAATGTTGGCCTCGTCGTCTTCGGGTTCCATTTCCTTGCGAATGCGGTTGGCCGCCTCGTCGATCTCGAACAGCGTCATGTCGGGGCCACCGGTGATGTTGATCAGCACGGCACCTGAGCCCTTGAAAGAGATCTCGTCGAGCAGTGGATTGGAAATGGCGCCCTCGGCGGCCTGTGCGGCACGATTCTCACCGGCGGCCTCACCGGTTCCCATCATCGCCTTGCCCATTTCGCCCATGACGGCCCGAATGTCGGAAAAGTCCAGATTGATCACGCCCGGCTTCACGATCAGGTCAGTGACTCCCTTGACTCCCTGGTACAAGACGTCGTCGGCCATCGAGAAGGCCTCGATGAAGGTCGTTTTCTCGTTGGCGATTCGAAACAGGTTCTGGTTGGGGATGACGATCAAGGAATCGACGACATCCTGCAGCCGGACGATGCCGGCCTCGGCCTGACGCATGCGCCGGTTGCCCTCGAAGTTGAATGGCTTCGTGACAACGCCGACGGTGAGGACCTGGAGCGAACGGGCGACTTCGGCAATGACCGGCGCCGCCCCGGTTCCGGTGCCACCGCCCATGCCGGCAGTGACGAAGCACATGTGACATCCCTCAAGATAGTCTCTCACGGCCTCGACACTTTCCTGTGCGGCGTCGGCGCCGATCTCCGGCCGGGCGCCGGCACCGAGCCCATTGGTCAGATTGGCTCCGAGCTGAATCTTGTGGCTGGTCATGGAATGCTGGAGGGCCTGGGCGTCGGTATTGGCAACGACGAATTCGACGCCCTCCAGGTTTTTCGAGATCATGTTGTTGATGGCGTTGCCACCGGCACCGCCGACTCCAAGAACCAAGATCTTCGGTTTCAGGTCTGCCGCTTCGGGCATGCAAAGATTGAGAGTCATGGTGATTTGCCTGTATTCGCGTTGCTCGGCTTCATGTCGTGACGGAGTTTCTTTCGACCCGTCTTGTTCACATCCTAGCACAATGTCCCGGGAAATCACGAAAAATTTCATATTCCCGTCCTGTGCCGGCACGATGGCCCGGCATGCGCCGGTCGTCGGGGGCCGGTGCCCGACCGGCCATCGTTGCCCGGTTCAGCCGTTTCATGTTGGTCCGACCTGGTCGTTTTGCCACGGTTCCCGGTTCACCCGGCATCCATCCCGTTCGGATCCGGTCTCGGTCCCGGCCGGAGATCGGACGCCCGGGACGCCCTCGAGGTCTGGCCGTGCCATCACCAATTCTCCCGGAGCCAACGCACGACCCGCCCGAACGAGACTCCGTCGAGAAATGTATCCGGCGACCGAAAGTCCCAGCATTCATCCTGCGGAAGGACAGTGTGCAGGGTCAGCCCGACAATTGACGAGAATGCCGGTCCGGCAGCCGCCTGCGGCAACCCAGCAATCCGGATCGGCCTCCCCAAGCGGACCTGGTGCCCGAGAATCCGCGACGCGAGCCGGTCGAGTCCGTGCAGAAGGCTGCCCCCGCCGGTGAGCACCACCCGCCGGCTCGGCAACTGATGCAGGCCGCCGGCCTCCATCCGATTCCGGATTTCCTCGAGAATCTCCTCCATGCGGGGTTTGATGACACCAATCAGCTCGGCCCGGGTGATCCGGCGAAAGTCGCGGTCCGTGTGACCCGCCGAACCGAGATCGATCAGTTCCCTGTCATCGGCCCCGGTGATCGTGACTCCGCCATGAAGTGTCTTGAGCCTTTCCGCCGTCCCGAAGGAAACATTGAGCCCTTTCGCGATGTCCATCGTCAGGTGATCGCCGCCCATGCGAACGGTGTCGGAAAAGACCATGTGGTTGCGGAGAAAGATGGAAAGCGAGGAACAGCCGCCGCCGAGATCGATGCACACGGCGCCAAGTTCACGTTCATCCTCTACGAGAGATGCGAGACCGCTGGCATAGGCGGCGGATGCGACGCCGGCCAGCTCCAGGTCGCAACGCCGGACACAGTTGAGCAGGTTTTCCATGACCTGCTTTTTCACCGTGAGGAGGTGCATGTCGACGCTCAGCTGAGAGCCAATGAGCCCGCGCGGATCGACAAGGTCACGCCGTTCATCAACCTGGAAGTTCACCGGCATGGCATGAACTGGCTCCCGGCCTTCATCCTGTTCGGGCATCTCGCATTCGCCGATGACCCGGCCGATGTCCAACTCGGTGACCACCCCGCCCCGAAGTTCGGTGCTGCCATGAACGCCATAGGACCTGGGACTCGCTCCGGAAAAGCAGGCGATGACGTGATCGACCCTGACCGATGCCATGCGTTGCGCCGCCTGCACCACGGTTCGGACCGCCCGCTCGGTTTCCTGCATGCTGTCAATTTCGCCGAAGCGGATCCCTCGCGACCGGGTGGTGGAAACCCCGATCACCCGGAACAGTCCAAAAAAGGAATTGGCGTCGCGGGTCCCGATCGGCTCGGACTTCAGTTCCGGCGCCAGTTGAAGGATCATGCAGGCGACCTTGGTCGTTCCGAGATCGAGAATCGCCACGCGCCGCCTCTGCAGCGCGGCCTTGCGTTTTTGCCGCATGAGGCGCTGGGACTGGTAGAGGCCAGGCATGTCTCAGATTCCTCCCGATATTTGCCGTGACTCGCCCGCAGGAGCATGCGCCTCCGGCCGGGCCCCGGTTTCGGCCAGCACCCTCAGTCCCGGACGATCCGGCAGTCGGAAGTCCGCAACGGAGATCTGCCTTTCCAGCAACCGGAAGTCGCGGTTCAGTGCGATCACCCGTTTGAGCGCGGCCGCCGGATTCACTTCCGGCAACATGACGACCTGGCCACGGTCGAGAACGAGGTCCCACCGCCGGTCGCCGACCCGGCGAAGGCCCCGGATTCGGTCGTCGACCGGACCGGCAATCGCCAGGAGGTGCAACGCTTCCCCGATTGCCCGCGGCGCCCCTTCACCGACCACGAGCGGCAGGTCGGGCCGCTCGCGACGCGTGTTCAGGGTCCCGGCGCGCATTCCCGCAGCGTCGATCAGCGTCAGTCCGAATTCGTGTCGCCAGACAGCAACCGGAATCCGTTCCGCGACCTTGATCTTGAGGATGCCGCCCGGACGCAGATAGAGCGAGGCCGAAGCAATGGCCGGGTCTTCGAGGATCTCGCGCCGAAGCGGGTCGAGATCAAGGCCGAGACCGAAGGAATTCTCCGATGTCGATCGCCCGGCCATGTCCAGGATCCGGGCCTCAATTCCCGGGGAGGCCCCGAAGACCTCGATCCGGTCCACCGGAGACGCCAACAGTGCTTTGACCTGCGCCAGCGTCGCCACGGTCCCGGACATCAACTGCTGCCGCAACTGCGGCTGCCCGTTGGCGGCCATGACACCGAGCCCGATCAATGCCAGGGGCGGAACGATCCAGGCGGCGAGCCGTGTCGTGGGCGACAGCCAAAAACGGTGCAGCCGGTACCGCAAACGGCTCGGCGCCGGGTCCCGGCCCGCACGGGCAGACCTTACCGGTCGCACGATGCGTCCTCCACCATCCAGCGGACCAGATCGTCAAAGCCGATCCCGACATGGGCGGCCTGTTCGGGAACAAGGGACGTGGGCGTCATGCCCGGCTGGGTATTGGTTTCAAGGACGACGAGACCTTCGGGGCCCCGGCTGTCGTCCCAGCGGAGATCGGTTCTCGAGACACCCCGGCAATGGAGGCCCTTGTGGGCCCGGACCGCGAAATCAACGCAAGCCCCGGCAATGTCTTCGGGGATTGGTGCCGGCACCAGGTGACGGGATCCGCCGGGGGCATATTTCGCATGGTAGTTGTACCACCCATCCGTCCGGATTTCAGTCACCGCAAGTGCGCGGTCATGCATGACCGAAACGGTCAGTTCGCGACCCGGAACGTATCTTTCCACCATGACCTGGTCGGGCGCATCATCATCGAGCCGGGCCGGTCCGTTCGCCATCTCCATGACCAAATAGACGCCAACCGACGATCCTTCGTTGACGGGTTTGACCACATAGGGTGGGCTCATCGGATGCCGGTTCCGCGCAATTCCGGAATCGACGATCACGCTTTCGGCAACCGGAAGTCCGACGGTGCGGAACACGGCCTTGGCCCGTTCCTTGTTCATGGCCAGAGCCGACGACAAGACGCCGGAATGGGTGTACGGGATTTGCAGCCATTCCAGGATTCCCTGTACGCATCCGTCTTCGCCCCAGCGACCGTGGAGTGCGTTGAAGGCAACGTTCGGAGGATCGGCCTCAAGGGTGGTCGCGAGGTCTCGTCCGGCGTCGATTTCGCGGACCTGGAATCCGCACGCGCGAAGTGCGGCACCGACGCCCCGGCCAGTGACCAGGGACACGTCGCGCTCCCGCGAAATGCCGCCCATGAGGACGGCAACCTTGAGGGGTGTCCTGCCCGACATTCCCGCCTCGTTCTCTGCCGCCCCGCCGGTCATTCGTTGGTGCCGGCGGTTTTCACACTGCGTTGCGGCGCGGGTTGCCCACCCGCTTGATCTCCCATTCTAGCCAGACGCCCGAGTATTGGAAGACTCTTGTGCGAATTTTCTCGCCAAGGCCCTCGAGGTCCTCCGCCGTTGCACCGCCGGTGTTGACCAGGAAGTTTGCGTGACGTTCGGAAACCTGCGCACCGCCAAGGCCGGCCCCACGCATCCCGGCATCCTCGATCAGTTTCCACGCCTTGAGGTCATGGGTGTCGTCGCCGTCGATCGAAGACGAACGACCGGCGGGATTGCGGAAAACCGAGCCGCACGTGCGTTCCCTGACCGGCTGGGTCCGTTCGCGGTGATCCACGAACGTCTGCATGTCGCGTTCGATCCGGCCCGGGTCTCCGCGCGGTCCGGCAAGTTCAACTTCGGTGACAATGCAATCGTCGGGAAGCGCCGATTTCCGATATCCGAAATCCAGCTGTTTGGAATCCAGCCACTCGGCCGTCCCGTCACGACAAACAGCCCGGGCACCGACAAGGACATCGGCCAAATACCGTCCGTAGCAGCCGGCATTCATCTTGACCGCGCCCCCGACAGTCCCCGGGATGGTGCGGAAAAAGGCGAGGTCAATTCCGGAAGCGGCGGCCTTGACGGCCACTCGGGCGGCGAGGGCTGCCGCACCGGCCTTCACCGACCCGCCGGATTCGACGGACACCGCCCCGAACGCCCTGCCAAGTCGGATGACCGCGCCCGCAATGCCACCGTCGCGGATCAGCAGGTTGGAACAGGCACCAATCGGCATCACGGGCATGTCCCCGGGCAGTGACGCCAGAAACTGCCGAAGATCCTCCTCATCAGCGGGCTGAAAGAAAACCTCGGCGGCGCCACCGACCCGCAGCCAGGACAGTGGCGCGAGGACCCGGCCGTATTCAAGCGTTCCCCGAACGGCAGGCACCGACGCGCAATCGGTCATTTACCGGTCACCACCGTCAGCCGCCAACGCATTGGCCCAGGCGGAAATGGTTCCGGCACCGAGACAGATCAGGAGATCTCCCGGTCGGGTCACCTCAGCGACATAGGCCCTGAACCCGTCTTCACCGCCGATGGCGCATGCATTCGGATGGCCGTGACGGCGAATTCCTTCCACCAGGGAGTCTCGGTCGGCACCGTCAATCGGTGCCTCGCCGGCGGCGTAAACCTCGCTAATGGCCACCAGATCCGCATCGCCGAAACAGCGGCACATGTCCTCGAAGAGAGCGTTCAGACGGGTAAACCTGTGCGGCTGGTGTACCGCCACGACCCGTCCGTGGGCGGCCTGGCGTGCCGCGCGAAGGGCGGCAACGATCTCGACCGGGTGATGGGCGTAATCGTCGATGACCGTGACCCCGTCCACACTACCGAGCCGTGTGAATCTTCGGCTGACGCCCCCGAAGGTCGCGAGCGCATCGCGAATTCTGCCTTCCGCCAGGCCCAGGTGCCGGGAAACAGCGATCGCTGCGAGCGCGTTCGAGACATTGTGCTCTCCCAGCATTGGCAACTGCAATCCGGCGATTCGACGACCTGTGTTCTCTGCCCGGAGTTGGACCGAGAAACATGTCCCGTGCCCGTCGACGATGAGGTCGCCGCCTCTGACGTCGGCGTCTTCGCTGAAGCCATAGCTGATGACCCGGCGATCGGTAAGCCCGGGGATCAGTGACCGGACGACCGGGTGGTCAATGTTGCAGATGGCCGCGCCGTAGAAAGGAATGTTCGACAGGAACATGTGGAAGGCGTCCCGGAGGGCCGCAAAGTTCCCATAGTGCTCCATGTGTTCGGGATCGATGTTGGTCACCACGGCCACGGTGGCCGGCAGGCGAACGAAACTGCCGTCGGACTCGTCGGCCTCCACGACCATCCACTCACCGGCCCCGACCCGGGCATTCGATCCATAGGCGTGGATGACGCCGCCGTTGATCACCGTCGGATCCATGCCGCCGGCAACCAGCAGCGCTGCCACCAGTGTGGTGGTCGTCGTCTTGCCGTGGGTGCCGGCGACGGCCACGTTCGACTTGAGGCGCATCAACTCCGCAAGCATGTCCGCCCGCCGGACCACCGGCAACCTGCGTTTCCGTGCCGCTTCGAGTTCCGGGTTGCCCGAACGGATCGCCGACGAGATGACGACGACATCTGCCGCCTGGACGTTCTCTGCACACTGCTCATCGAAGACCCGAACTCCCAGCCGGACCAGCCTGTCGGTAATCGTGCTCTTCTTCAGGTCGGATCCCTGAACGGTATAGCCGTGGTTGAGCAGGACCTCGGCGATTCCCGACATTCCGATTCCACCGATGCCGACGAAATGAACCGGGCCGAGTTGCCGGGGGAGCTTGGTGGCGGCGTTCACGGTCTCCGGCCTGTCGCGATCGACATCTCGGCGTCCCGAACCGCCGCGGACCCGGACGGGATCGATGTTGGCCCGTCTCCGGCCTTCGGTCCCCGGAGCGTTCCCGCAAGTTCCTCGACGACCAACGCAAGTGACTCCGCCGCATCCGGACGGCCTGCGGACCGAGCGGCCTCCGCCATGGCCTCGGCCCGTTCCGGTGCCCCGATGATGTCGCCAATGGCCGTGGCGAGCGCCTCGGGATTCAGATCGGGTTCCCGGAATACGACGGCGCCCCCGGCCACGGCCAGCGATTTGGCATTGGCCGTCTGTTCATCGCGTATAGCGGCCGCGAAGGGAACCAGGATGGCGGGCCGGCCAACGGCAGCAATTTCCGCGACCGACGAGGCGCCGGCGCGGGAAATGACCAGTTGCGCACCGGCGAGGCGTTCGGGAACATCCGGGAAGAACGGAGCGATCTCGGCCACGATGCCGGCCTTTCTGTAGGCAGCCGCGGTTGCCGCCACGTCCTCCGGCCTGCATTGCTGGGCAACCTGCAACCGGGACCGTTCCGACTCGGGAAGCTGCGTCAGCGCCGTCGGGACCACGGAGGACAGGACGCTGGCCCCTTGCGATCCGCCGATCACGAGCAGCCGGACCGGTCCACTCCCGGCATCGGGCGGTCGATAACGCGCGGCAACCGCGTCCCTGACGGTCTTTCGAACCGGATTGCCTGTGTGCACGGACCGGGTCCCCGCCGGCAGTTCCATGGGCCAGACGCTCACGGCCAACCGGTCGGCCCGACGTGCGAACAACCGATTGACCCGTCCGAGAACGCCATTCTGTTCGTGAATCATTGCCGGAGTCCTGGTCAGGCCGGCTGCCGCCAGGGCCGGAAATGCCGGATAGCCCCCAAAGCCGGCGACGACCCGCGGCGGATCCCGGCGCATGGCGAGAATGGTCCTTGCGGTCCCGGTCGCCAGCCAAACCGGAACCATAGCCCGCTCCACCCATGACCCCCGGTGAAACGTCCCAGTTTCCACAACCCGCACCCGGACGGCGTCCGGGAAGTTGTCGGTGAAACGCGCCCCCCTTCGGTCGGTGGAGAGGTTGACCCTCCAACCCCGACCGAGCATGACCTCGGCCAGGGCTTGAGCCGGAAACATGTGCCCGCCAGTCCCGCCGGCGCCAATGAGCAGAAGCGGCGGCCTGCCGGACATTCAGTTGGCCCGGAGTCCGCGGCGATCCGGCAGTGCGAAGGCGTCCTCCATGTCGCCCTGGGGACGCGTGCGAGTGAAGGCCAGCAGCACGCCCATCAGGATCGCAGTCGCCAGCGCCGAGGAACCGCCGTAGCTGATGAAGGGCAAGGTCATGCCCTTGGCCGGCAACAGGCGGGCGGCCACGCCCATATTGATCAGGGCCTGCAGAGCGAACATCGACATCAGACCGGTTCCGGCAATCCGGATGAAGGGGCTGCGTTCACGCGCAAGGCGCAAAAGCGAACGAACCGTGATCACCAGAAACAGGAGAATGACAAACAGGACCAGCACAAGCCCGTACTCTTCGGCCGCGACGGCGATAATGAAGTCGGTATGGGCATCCGGGAGTGACCATTTGATCTGCCCCTCGCCGACCCCAACCCCGAAGTATCCGCCGTTCCTGAGGGCTTCGACAGCGAATCCCAACTGCGAACTGGGATCGGGTTCACCTGACAGGAACAGGTCGATCCTGCGCATGAAGTGCTCCGACGTGTTGTAGGCCACAACCCCCGCTATTCCGGTCGCACCCGCCAAGACCATCAGGACAAGGACCGGAGCACCCGCGACAAAATACATCACGCCCCAAGCGGCAAGAAAAAGCGACGCCTGTCCAAAATCGGGTTGCAAGGCCAGAATCGCAGCGATGCCAATGGCCAGCAGAAGTGAAATCCGTTCTCCGGACTGTCCGCCAAGCTTGCCGACAGCGACGAAGAACCAGGCCGAGACCATAACGAAACAAGGCTTGATGAACTCTGACGGCTGGACGGAGCCAAACCCCAGCGAAAACCAGCGTTTGGCCGGCTGACCGAACCCTGTTCCAAAGACAGGCAGCAGAAGAAGCGCGACCAGCCCGACAACGAAGCCCAGGATACAGAGACGGCGCAGCAGTTCGATCCGCATCATCGACACGATGACCAGCAAGGCAATCGCAGCCCCAGTATAAAACGCCTGCCGGTGAAAATAGTGGAACGGATCCAGACCGTTTCGCTCAGCCGTAGCCGGCGACGAAGCCAGTGCCATGACCAGCCCAATCTGGGCCAGAATCAGCAGGCATGCCAATGACCAGCGATCCACTGTCTGCCACCAACGGGGCAGAATCGGTTCGCCAGCGCTGACCGCAACCGGACCGAAGACTATTCCGGTCATGTCGAGATACCTGTTTCCTGCCTGTTTTCGGGCCTGCCGGACCGTCTGATCGTATTCTTGTTCCGCCGGTGCACCGCATCGGCGGGTGTTTTTCGGCACTATGGAACCAAGCCGCCTCGAATGCCAGAAAAAATTGTTGCGTGTCCCGGCACCCCGGACCCGGGGTCAGGACAATGCCGGCCCTGGCTGCCCGGAAACGGAAGGCGGGACGGTTTCGGACTCGGAACGGATCGCCGTGCCTGTCACAGTCGCCACGGCCCGAACGAAGGTATCGCCCCGGTCTTCGAAACTGGCGAACTGGTCGTAGCTGGCGGCGGCCGGTGACAGGAGGATGACGTCGCCGGATTCCGCCTCGGCGGCGGCCGCCGCGACTGCTGCCGCCACCGTTCCGGAGATCACCTTCGACCGGTCGCCGAGCTGTTCCGAGAAGGTCTCGGCGGATTCGCCGACGAGATAGGTCTTGCGAACCCGGTCGAGTACGCGGCCGAGCGAGGCGATGCCTCCGGACTTGGCCCGACCGCCGGCGATCCAGCGAATATTCCGGTAGGCGGCGAGGGCCCGTGACGCCGAGTCGGCATTGGTCGCCTTGGAATCATTGACGAAGAGCACGCCACCATGCTCGAGGATCGTCTGGCACCGGTGCGGCAGCCCCCGAAAGCTCGCCAGGCCACTTCGGATGTTCCGGGGCGACAATCCGAGAAGGCGGCAGGCCGCCCAGGCGGAACAGGCATTCTGATGATTGTGGAGCCCCTTGAGTCCGTCAAGTTCCCGGAGGTCCGCCGAGGCCAGCTGGCGGCCGCTCCGGCGTTCCGACAGGAATCCCCGTTCCGCGATCACGGACCAGCCGCCATTTTCGGAAAGGCGCCGTGTCGAGACCCGAATCAGCGGCCCCTGTTCGACCGACTGGTTTCCGAAACCGCCCGCAAGGGATTCACCTTCCGGCTCGTCCACACCGATCACCGTCTTTTCGGGCGATCCCTCGGCAAACAGCCGGCGTTTGGCAGCAAAGTAGCCTCCTGCGCCGCCGTGGCGTTCAATGTGATCCGGCGAAAAATTGAGAAACAGGGCGATGTCCGGCGCCAACACCCGCGCCAGTTCGATCTGGAAGGAGGAGAGCTCCAGAACAACAATCTCCCCATCCCCCGGAGGATCAAGGTCCAGCACGGCACGGCCAATGTTGCCGCCGACCTGGACCGGCTTGCCGGCAGACGCCAGAAGGTGTCCGATGAGGGCCGTGGTTGTCGATTTGCCATTGGAACCGGTAACACAGACGACACGTGGCAGGACGTCGAATTCGTCCCACTCGGGCCGGACGAGGGCGCGGAAGAACAGCCCCACATCGTTGTCGACGGCAACACCGTGGACCCAGGCCTTCCGGATCAGCGGATGGGGCTCGGGATAGAGATGCGGGACGCCCGGCGACACGATGAGGCCGGCGAGACCGGCGACGCCCTTCCAGTCGTCATCGCCGACAGTTGGCAGAATTCCGAACCCGCTACCGGCCGCCATTTCCCGGACCTCGGGATCGTCGTCCCAGCAGAGGACGTCGGCTCCACCTGACTCCAGAGCGCGGGCAACGGCGAGACCGGACCGCCCGAAACCGAGAATGGCCAGCCGTTGGCCGGAGGTCTCCGGGATTGGAATCATCGGAGTTTCAGCGTGGCCAGGCCGACCAAAGCCAGGATCAGGGAAATGATCCAGAATCGAATGACGATCTGCGGTTCCGACCATCCGCGTTTTTCGAAATGGTGGTGGATCGGCGCCATCAAAAAGACCCGCCTCCCCGTCCGCTTGAAATAGAGGACCTGGATGATGACGGAGAGCGCTTCCATAACGAAAAGTCCGCCAACGACGGCAAGAACGATTTCGTGCTTGGTGCAGATCGCGACGGCTCCGAGGGCGCCGCCAAGGGCCAGCGAACCCGTATCACCCATGAAGACGGCCGCCGGCGGCGCATTGTACCAGAGAAACCCAAGGCCGCTGCCAATCAGTGCCGCCGTGAAGACGAGAATCTCCCCGGTCCCGGGAACATAATGGACATCGAGGTATTCACTGAAATCGATCCGCCCTACGGCATAGGCAATGATTCCCAGCGCAGCGCTCGCCACCATGGCGGGCATGATCGCCAACCCATCCAGGCCATCGGTCAGATTGACCGCGTTTGCGGCACCGACGATGACGAACATGGCGAAGGGGAAGTAGATGATCCCGAGAAAGAAGAGGGCATCCTTGAAAATCGGGACCGCCAACTGGCCCGACAGGCCTGGCGGGTGCGCCTGCGCAACCCAGACACTCGCCACGGCCGCAAGCGTGAATCCGAGGAGGAGCCGCAACCGGGCGGACAGGCCGCCGTTCGACGACTCCCGTTTCACCTTGAGGATGTCATCGGCAAATCCGATCAGTCCGTAACCGCATGCCACCATGAGTATGACCCAGATGTACGTGTTTTCCCACCGCGCCCAAAGCAGGGTCGACAGGGCCATGGTCCCCAGGATCAGGATTCCACCCATGGTGGGGGTCCCGGTCTTGGTCAGCCGGTGACCCTCGGGACCATCTTCGCGGATCGGCTGACCGTTGCCCTGCATTCGCTGAAGCCACCGGATGAACGTTCCGCCGAAAATCAGGCTGAGAATCAACGCGGTAAAAAAGGCGCCGCCTGACCGGAACGTGATGTATCGGAACAGGTTGAAGATGTCGCCGCCGTCCGAAAACCCGCTCAGGAAATACAGCATGGGATGCTCCGCTTCCGCCTGATTCCGTCACCCGGTCCCGCTGACCGGGCAGGATGCCACGGGGCCCGCCGTCATGCCGCCCGACCCGTGCGCATGGTCCTTTCGGTCACGGGCGTCAAGCCCCCGTAGCGCAGTGACGATCAGACCCATCCTCGCGCCCAGCGAACCTTTGGCCATGACGACATCGCCGGCTCTGACAAGCCTATCCACCTGGTCGACGAGCCTGTCCGACGTCGGAACCCAGACTCCGCGCCGGTCGTCCGGCAGGGCATCGTGGAGGTTGCGCATCAGGGATCCGGCCGTATGAATCCGGTCAATCCGGTCCAGTGCCGGATGTTGGGCCAGCGCCGCATGCTGTTCGGCCTCGTTGGGGCCGAGTTCGAGCATGTCACCGAGAAATGCCACCCGGCGCCCGGACCTTCGACCCTCGCCGCCAGGTGCCGGTTCGGCGATCGCCAGGAGTTCCAGCGCCGCGCCCATCGATGTCGGATTGGCGTTGTAGCTCTCATCTATGACTTCGATCCAGGGGCCGTCCTCCCGCCCGCCCCGGACCGACGGATAAACCCGGAACCGGTTGCCGCGTCCGGTGGGAACCTGCCAGGCTGCGAGTTCGGCCGCGGCTCGGGACGGATCGCCGCCGACCGCGTCGACAGCGGCGAGGACGGCGACCGCGTTGAGAGCGAGATGCGGCGCGGGAAGTCCGAGCCGGAATTCAAACCGCGTACGGCCACAGGAAGCCCCGATCACCGTGGACGTCCCGTCGGCCTCGACCGATGTCAGCCGATACTCGGCCCGATCGGAACGGCCGAAGGTGACGATTCTTGCCCCGACCCGTCGCGCGGCGGCGGCGAGAATTCCGACCAGTTCGGGGTCCAGATCCCGGTTTATGACCGCCGTTCCCGAAGGCCGAAGCCCGGAAAAGATCTCTGCCTTGGCCCGGGCGATGTCCGCGATCCCGGAAAACGCCGCCATGTGAACCGGTACGACGGTGGTCACCAGCGCGACATCAAGTCGGGACAGTCCGGCAAGAGGGCTGATTTCCCCGGGGCGGTTCATTCCGATCTCGACAACCGCGTGATCCGTCTCCCGAGGCATGCGGGCCAGGGTCAGCGGAACGCCGAACTTGTTGTTGAAACTGGACTCGCTGGCGTGGACTCGGCCCTGGGGCGCCAACGCCACCTTCAGCATGTCCTTGGTTCCTGTCTTGCCGACCGATCCCGTAACACCGATGACTCGGCCACGAAAACGTTGACGCGCGGCTCGCGCGAGTGCTTCGAGCGCCTCGAGGGTTTCCTCCACGACCAGGAGCGGTTGGCCCCCCGGGGGCTCCGGCAGGCCGGGAGGTCGCCTGGACACGACAGCTGCAGCCGCCCCCTTCGCGAAGGCGTCAGCAACGAAGTCATGTCCATCCCGCTGGTCGCGGATGGCAACGAACAGCGCCTTTCGCGGAAGACTGCGGCTGTCGATGGAAACCCCCGATGCCGTCCATCGCTCCGTGCTCCGGCCGCCGGTTGCCGCTTCCGCCTCGGCTGATGTCCAGAGCGGCGTCATACCCGCCGACCCTCGAGCGCCGCAACGGCCATGCTTGCCTGTTCGGCGTCGTCGAAAGGATGAATGTCTTCACCAATGATCTGGCCCGACTCGTGTCCCTTGCCGGCGACGAGCAACGCATCGCCCGGCTCCAGGGCCAAGACACCCTCGAGAATGGCAACGGCCCGATCACCAATTTCCCGGGCTCTCGGGCAGCCGGCGAGCACGGCGGCCCGAATGGTCGCGGGGTCCTCGCTTCTGGGATTGTCGTCGGTGACGATAACCGCATCCGCATGCGTCGCAGCTGCCTTTCCCATCATCCGACGTTTTCCCCGGTCCCGATCGCCGCCGGCGCCAAGAATGGCGACGAGCCGCCCGTTCACGTGCAGGCGGAGTGCTTTCAACGCGGACGCGATGGCGTCCGGTGTATGGGCATAGTCGACAAAGACAGAGGCCCCGTTGCCCCGAACGGCGGCCAACTGCATGCGTCCCGGCACGGCCTCCAGCCCGCCGAGACTCCCGATCACAGCGTCCGGCGCAGATCCGCAGGCGATAGCGAGGCCTGCGGCCATGAGGACGTTCTCCCCCTGGAATCCGCCGATCAGCCCGAGCCGGGCCGCATGTACACGACCCTGCCACGAGAACCGGAGATCCTGGCCGGTCGGATCGAATCGCTGGTCGAGAATCCGGAGATCGCCGACCGTAACGCGGGCATCGTCCTGACCGCCTCGTCCGACGAGCAGGATGTCCTGGCGGCGTGACCGGGCCGTGGCGATCACATCATCGGCCCGGTTCGCGAGACGGTTGATAACGGCCGTGCCGCCTCCCGGCAGCACCCTGGAAAACAGGCCCGATTTTTCCCTGAAGTAGCGGTCCATGTCGCCGTGATAGTCCAGGTGATCACGGGAGAAACTGGCGAAACCTGCCGCCTGGAGTTTCACTCCGTCGAGTCGCCTCTGTGCAAGGCCATGGCTCGAGGCTTCCATGACCACATGCGTGATATCCTGGCGCCGCATGGAGTCCAGCTGACGGTGCAAGGTCAGCGGATCGGGCGTGGTGTGGCCAAGCGGTGCTGAAAATGCGCCTTCGATTCCCAAGGTCCCGATACCAACCGCCCGCTTCCCGAGCCGTTCCCAGATCTGGCGCGTAAAATGCACGACTGAAGTCTTGCCGTTGGTTCCCGTGACCGCAGCGACCGTCGCCGGCTGACCTTCGTGGAACCGGGCGGCGGCGAGGCTGAGCGCGCGGCGAGGATCATCGGAAACGATAACCGGAACACCAACGGCCTGACCCTCGCCAAACGCGATCGAAAGACCGTCCCGATCCGTCAACACGGCAGCCGCACCCCGCTCAAGTGCGAGGGCGATGAAGGATCCGCCATGCGATTGGGCGCCGGGCAGCGCCGCGAACAGGTCGCCAGGTTGAACGCAGCGACTGTCACTGGACAAGCCCCCGATCCGGACGTCGCCCCCCGGCCCCGTCACCGGCGTGAGGAGAAGGTCGGACAGGGACATAACTTTCGAAGGTCCATCCGGATGCATCGACCGGGTCACTTGGATGTCCAGACCCGTTTCGATCACTCCGGGGCAACTGCCCGGAGGATCCCGTCGGGAACGCCGCCTTCGGGCGCCAATACCGGCCTGAGGCCGATCAACGGCGCCGTCCGCAAGACGACTTCGGCGGCGATGGGAACGGCTGTCCAACCTGCCGTCCTCTTGGCTTCGCCCTGGATGTCGATTTCGGGGTCGTCGACGATAACCACAAGGACGTGAGTCGGATTGCTGGCGGGAAAGACCGAGGCGAAGGACGCAACCACCCGGTCCTTGAAGTATCCGCCACTCGGATTGACCTTGTCAGCCGTGCCGGTCTTGCCGCCGATCTGATAGGGATTCCCCCTGGCGATCGTCGCCGTTCCGTCCTCGACCACGCCGCGCAGAAAGTCACGAAGCGTGGCTGACGTCCGGGCTGAAACCAGTCTTTCGGCCGACTGCGACCGCTTCTTTCCGTCGGGTCCCGACCCGAGATCGCCGCCCTTGAGGAGAGTGGGCCGGACCCGAACGCCACCATTCACCATGGCCGCATAGGCGGCGGCCAGATGGAGGGGGGAGACCGAGAGTCCGTGTCCGTAGGAAACCGTCACGGTTGTCGATTCCCGCCATTCCCCGGGGACGATCGGCCGGGCACCGGAGGCTTCCGCGAGTTCGATCGGCACCGGTTCGAAGAATCCGGCACGCGACAGGAACCCCCTCTGGATTTGCGGCCCAAGCGCGAGCGCGATTCGCGCCACACCGATATTGGAGGATTTGACGATGACATCCCGGAGGGACATCTCGGGTCCATAGTAGCGGTAATCGGTAATCCGGAATCCCTGAGTGTACAGGGGACTCGTCACATTGATCATCGTCTCCGGGCTGTACGGTCCATGTTCGAGCGCCATGGCGGCCGTCAGCAGTTTCTGGGTGGAACCCAGTTCATAAATCCCCTGTACGGCGTGATTGAAGAGCGGGCTCCGCGCCGGGTCCTCGGGTTTCGTCTCGGCCAGTGACCGCCGATCATTGGGGTCGAAATCCGGCAGCGAGACCATGGCGATGACTTCGCCGGACCGCACATCCATGAGAATCGCCGATGCGATCGTCGCGCCCACCACCTGCATGCCCCGTTCGAGAATCAGCCGGGTCGTCGACTGGATCGCCGAGTCGATGGAGAGCACCAGGGGCTTGCCATTTCTTTCCGGGTCTCCGAGCATCGTGTCGAAGTAACCCTCGACGCCTGCGACACCGACAAGATCGGCGCCGGTCAACCCTTCCTCGCCAAATCGGACCCCGCCCAGCACATGGGCCGCCAGGGACCCGGCGGGATAAAGGCGGATGTAGCGTTCCCCGAATTCCAGCCCGGGTTCACCGAGGTTGCGCACGGCCTGGTGCTGCTCCGGGCTCATCTGTCGGCGTAACCAGACGAATTTCCGCTGTCCCGTCAAATTGCGATGCAACCAGTTGTCGTCAAGATCCGGGAAGATCCGCTTCAACGACCGCGCCGTTTCCTCGGGATCGATCATCTCCCGGGGCCGTGCCGCCATGCTCGCCACTTTCAGATTGATGGCGAGCCGATTGCCGTTGCGGTCATGGATCTCCGCCCTGGGCAGACCGGCTGCATTCAAGGATGTCCTGTCCCGCGCCGACTGGCCGTCGACCAGGGAGATCATCCGTATGCCGAGGACAACGAAAGACGAAAAGAGAACCGCAAGGAGAATGAACAGCCGCAGGCGGGAGCGTCGCCGGCGACGCTCCTGAGATTGCCAGAGGCCGGAAACTCCGTCCGACTTCCGCGGGTCGGACGCGTGACCTTCCCTTTCCGCGCCGGACTCGGCGAAACTCTCGGCCGAGAGGGATCCGGAGGCCAAGCTCAAACCGGACCGCCCCGGCGAAAATCGATGGCATTGCGGTGCCACGCGGACACGGGCGGCGGTCGGAACGACAACTGTTCGATGTCGCCGAACCGCGTGTCGGCAATCGGAAACAGCCACAGGTCATCACTGATCAGTCGGGCCAGGCTCCGGAGCCGCTGGGGCCGGTTCAGATATGCCCATTCGACTTCCAGGACTGCGATCCTTTCGCGTTCGTCACTGATGCTCTTCTCGAGCGTCTTGAGTCGGCTGTAGCTGGCGCGGGTGGCATCGTTTTCCTGATAGGCCCAAACCGCGGCGGCAATGACCAGTCCGCAGCAAAGGGTTGTCATCAGCATCCGGATCATCTCAGAAGCTCTGTCAGATCGACATGCGGCACGGACAGGGCCTCGATGCGGCGCTGTCCCCGACTCGCGTCCCGGGCCCGATCCTGACCCACAGGAACGCGGTCCGCCGGACCGGCGGCTGTGAATGGCCGGCGGGCAATCCGCAGGCGGGCCGAACGGGACCGCGGGTTGACGGCGGTTTCCGCCGGACCGGCGACAATGGGTTTGGCCGTGACCCTTTCCAGGGGCGGCAGGGATTCGGGTGATGACGTGCGGCGTTCCTGAATCGGCTCAGGCGGCGCATGACGGTTGAGGCCCCCGCCGGTCCCGCCGCTGCGCATGAACTGCTTGACCAGCCGGTCTTCCAGCGAGTGAAAACTCACGACGGCCAGCCAGCCGCCCGGCTCCAGGACCGACGCCGATGCCGCCAGACCGCGTGCCAGCTTGTCGAGTTCTCCGTTGACGGCGATTCGGAGCGCCTGGAAGGAACGGGTCGCGGGATGGATTTCGCCACGGCGTGCGGGAGGCAGACAGTCGGCGACGATCCTGGCAAGCGCTGAAGTGGTCCGGATCGGTGAAAGCGCCCGCGCGGCGACAACTCGCCCGGCAATTCGCCAGGCCGCGCGTTCTTCGCCATAGGTCCGGAAGATCTCGGCGAGCTTGGCCCGGCTGGCATTGTTGACGATGTCGGCTGCGGTCAGACCGTTGGCCAGCTTTCCTGACATGCGCATGTCGAGGGGGCCATCCCGGTTGACCGAGAACCCGCGCTCCGGGTCATCCAACTGAATTGACGAAAGGCCCAGGTCAAGCACGACGCCGCCGGCCAGACGGGCTCCAAGGTCCGACGCAAGGCTGTCGACATCGGCGAAATCGCCCTCCACGAGTTCGAGGCGGTCGGCGTAGACAGGAGACCAGGACTTCGCTCGGGCCAGGGCCAAGGGATCCCGGTCGACGGCAATGACCCTGGAGGCGCCATGATTCAGGAGCGCCCTCGTATAGCCACCGCCGCCAAGGGTGCCATCGATCCACAGACCGGTAACCGGCGACACGGCCCCGATAAAGGAACCGAGCAAGACCGGGACATGCCCTGACGCCGGCCGGGCTGCCGTGACCGCCGGCATGGTCAGCCATCCGGGGTCCCGGACTCCGGATCATCCTGCGGTTCGCTTCCGCCATTGCGACCGAGGACGGACGACGGAAAGTCCTTTTCGAGAAGTTCGAGCGGATGGAAGTGCCTGCCGTAGGTTGCCTGCAGCGAATCCATGAGGTTTTCGAATTCGTTCTCTGCGCTCCTGTAGTCCACCGGGTTCCATATCTGGAATCGATCGCCGGTCCCGACGAACATCGCCTTTCCCCTGGACTTGACTCCGAGTTTGTTCCGGACGGTCGGACCCAGCTGGAGCCGGCCCGCATCATCGACACTGGCGATCTGCTTCCGGGCATTGTACAGCCAACTCAGAAAGCCGCGCCTTCGGTCGGCGACATCCAGCGTCTGGATTCTGGCGAGGATCGCGTTCATGGATGTCTGGGAGAAACACTCGACGTAAGGCGTCTGGGGAACACCGTAGACTAGGTGTACAACCGGGTTGTCCTTGGGTTCGCCTCCGGGAACCAGGTCGTCCAGGGTCAGCCGGAACTTGGCAGGGACGGCGACGCGACCCTTGTCGTCGACCGTCTGGGAGTGTTCACCGGTGAAACCTGAATTGTCCAACCCGAAATCCCGCTCTCGGCGATTGCGCCCCTTGACCGGTCAGCGTGTCAGCGTCGTGTCGGACCCGCGTCGAAAAAAATGGCGGACTCGTGACATTTCATCCGCGAGACCCGCCAGTTCATCTGCCTGTGTATTCGGAAGCGGTATCACCGGTGTCGTGGGGGGAATTCGTGCGACACCGCTTCCGATGGAGATCGTTGCTCGTCTGCCAGCTGCCTGTTTGGTACTGCCTCAATTCATGACAAGGAGGAATCTGCTCGACCTTTTTCTGCTGCCATGACGGTCTCCGAACTGCAAACTAGACTGGGATTGAACCCCACCGCCAGACACAAAATGCCACTTTTTCCCACTTCACCGAAAGAAGGACTCTAACATACTGAATTATAGGAGTTATTTTTTGTCTGCTTGCGACAGGACTCGGGAGGAATTGTCAGTTCCAAATACTTAGACTCGGAACTAATCAGGAACATAAAAAGCACATTGTGGCGATTCTCGCCGTGATTCGGCCGCGAATCACGTGAATTGTTGTCTCCGGAGACGAATATCGCCCGGAGGTGCGGATGGCCTGTAAGCCGGATTCTGTCCGGGGGCACCGCCCCCTCGATGGCCATTCATCTGGACCCGACGTTACCGGCGGGTTCCCGCAGCCTACCCGGAACGCCGGACTGAAGCGGCCCTGGACGAACGTCCATGCGTTCCCTATTCGGCCTTGCTCCCGGTGGGGCTTGCCGTGCCACCCGTGTTGCCACGAGCGCGGTGGGCTCTTACTCCACCGTTTCACCGTGACCCGCATCCGCCGGACGGAAGGCGGGCCGTCTATTCTCTGTGGCGCTTTCCCGCGGGTTTCCCCGGCCGGGCGTTACCCGGCACCGTTGCTTCATGGAGTCCGGACTTTCCTCACCCGACATGGCATGCCGGGTGCGACCATCCAGCCATCCGCGATGACCTGACTATCCGCGGGTCGGGAGCGGGTCAACGGGGCGGTCGCTCTCGACACGGGGTTGCTCTCTCTCGGCAGCCTCGCTCATCACCACCTGGCATCACCCGATTGGAATGCAACGACACAATTCGAACAAAGCCTGTCTCGAATCAATGAGGCCATGGGGAAGCACGCAGGACACCCGGAAAGGCGGCCGGGGCGATCATGACGTTTCGGCAGATCGGGGCAGGAACGCCCGTGACGCCCAACTCCACCGAAAACCGAACTCAACCACCCGGTTTTCGGACCGGATACCTGAACGCGAGATCCCGGGCCGCCACGATGTCCAGCGCAGCCGGTGTTGCGACCGCGCCTGCTGTCACGAGCGGGCCCGTCCGAAAACGTGTCCGGAATGCGACCAGGACATGGCGCCATCCGTCGTTGTCATCGGTCATCGGAGAATAGCCGAAGGCCGACGCCGCCGACCTGAACGCCACGTTGACGTCAACCCGGTTCGCTCCTGGCCCCGCCGCCGACCGCCCCGGCAGACCGGTCGGCTCATCCGATGGCCAGATTGACAGTTCAGAGTGAGCCAATCGGCGCCAATCGAAGGCGGGTCCTGGATCCGGTTTCCGGCCAGGCGCCATGTCGGAATGACCGATCACATGCTCGGGGCCGAGATTCCAGCGGAACAGGATCCCTGCCAGCAAATCCTCGAGAACCGCCACCTGTGGTTCCGGAAACGGTGGAAATCCGCCGTCCGAGCCCGAATTCGCCAGTTCGATTCCGATCGAGTTCGAATTGATGTCGGTAATACCACCCCAGCGGCCGACGCCTGCATGCCAGGCACGCTTGGTTTCCCGAACCAGGCTATACAGCGCCCCGGTTTCGCTGATCAGGTAATGGGCCGAGACTTCTGTCGCCGGGTCCCGGAGTCGGTCTACAGCGTCCTCGGCTGTCGCCATTCCCGTGTAGTGCAGCACCACCAGACGTGGCGACCCGCCATGACGACGGTCTCCGAAATTCGGCGACGGATGCGTCAGCCGGCCCGGTCCGGGCATCACCTGAACGCACGTTGCACCGGACAGTCGGAAAAGGGCCTCACCACCACGGCTCCGGAACGGCGTCAAAGGCCACTGCCTGTTCGAGCGCGTAGGCCATGTTCAGGAGTTCCCCTTCCTGCCAGGGCTGCCCGATGAGTTGCAGGCCGAGAGGCAGTCCGGATTCGTCGAGGCCCGCCGGAACCGAAATTCCGGGGAGACCGGCGAGATTCACGGTCACCGTAAAGATATCGTTCAGATACATTTGGACGGGATCGTCATCGGGTATCTCGCCGAGCCCGAAGGCCGCGGTCGGCGTCGTTGGAGTCAGGATGGCGTCAACACCCTCGTCGAACAGTCGCTCGAAATCCCGACGGATAAGGGTCCGGACTCGCTGGGCCCGCTTGTAATAGGCATCGTAGAATCCTTCCGAAAGAACATAGGTTCCGATGAGTATGCGGCGCCGGACCTCGGGCCCAAATCCTTCGGCCCGGGTCTTGGCATACATGTCAACGATGCCGTCACCGGGATCGAGTCTGGCCCGGTGCCCGTATCTCACGCCGTCGTAGCGGGCGAGGTTGGACGACGCTTCGGCGGGGGCGATGACATAGTAGGCAGGCAACGCATACTCGGTGTGCGGAAGTGAAACGTCAATCACCCGTGCACCCGCCGTCCGGAGCATCTCCGCGCCTTCGGCCCAAAGCCGTTCGATGGCGTTCGGTATGCCATCACGCCTGTACTCGGCCGGAATTCCGATCGTTCGTCCGCGGATGTCACCGGTCAGGAGGGATTCGAACTCCGGAACCGGAATATCCGCCGACGTGCTGTCCCTGGGATCATGTCCCGCCATGGTTTCCAAGAGGATTGCAGCATCTCGCACAGAACGGGTGAGCGGACCCGCCTGGTCGAGAGACGACGCGAAGGCGATGATCCCCCAACGTGAACACCGGCCATAGGTCGGCTTGATGCCGGTGATGCCGGAAAAAGCGGCCGGTTGCCGGATCGAACCCCCCGTATCGGTGCCGGTCGCGGCAAGACAAAGACGGGCGGCAACTGCGGCGGCGGACCCACCGGACGAGCCGCCCGGCGTTATCCGGACATCCGAGCCACGGCGGCGCCAGGGGCTTGTGACAGAACCGTAGACCGAAGCCTGGTTCGACGACCCCATTGCGAACTCGTCCATGTTGGTTTTTCCGACGAGGACCGCGCCCGCCTTCCACAGACGTTCCGTGACGTCACTCTCGTATTCGGGGCGAAAACTGTCGAGAATTGCCGACGCCGCCTGCGAACGAACACCCCGCGTGCAAAACAGGTCCTTGATGCCCAGGGGAATCCCGCAAAGCTTCGGCGGGTCTCCGGCAGCGATGCGCTGGTCGGCCATCTCCGCCATTTCCATGGCCAGATCCGGAGTCGACTCGCAGAAGGCATTGAGGTGTCCGGCGTTTTCGATGGCATCGATGCAGGACCTGGCCAGGTCTTTCGCCGTGATTTCACCTGTTCGAAGCCGATCGCGAGCCTGTGCAACCGTCACCTGCGTTAGTGCGGTCATCGCCTACTCAACAACCTTGGGAACAACGAAATATCCCTCGCGACAGTCGGGAGCATTGGACAGGACCTTTTCGGAAAAGTTCCCGTCGGTGACTTCGTCGTCGCGGCGCTTGAATTCCATGGGAGTGACGGACGTCATTGCCGGAACACCATCCACATTGACGTCCCGCAAGGCCTGCATGAAGGTTATGATTCCGCTGAGTTCATCAGCCAACCCGTCGATCTCGCCTTCGGGCACGTCAATTCGCGCCAGGTTCGCCACCCGTCGCGCCGTGTCTCTGTCGATGGACATGCAAGACATCCTGCTGAATTTGCCGGGGCCATTTAATGTCCGCAGACCGGATGCGCAACCTGACCTGCCGAACCCGAGGCACTGACGGTTCCTCCGTTGGCGATGGTGAGTTGCCCATGCCGGGGCGCCCATTTGGCGACCTAAGGGGTTGTCACGATTGGCGACCTAAAGGGTTGTCACGAAACGATCGATCCGTTTGTTCGGTATTTCGAATGCCTCTGTGTTGTGCCAGACAATGTCCTTTCGATCCGGTTTCGATCGCCGTACCCGTGCAGAAGAGGCCGGGGGCGTGGGAGTGAACGATGGCATACGTGCCGGGATCGGGGTAAGGACCACGACCAAAGCCGTGGATCGCGGCCAGGATCCCGTACAGCGACAATGGAGACACAGACATGGCCTTGCCATCTGCCCGGCATGATGCCCTCTTCCGTCTGCTGGTCTCCGACCCCGCCCGGGCCGGCCGGCTGCTGCGCGACTATCCCTCCCGAGGTGGTTGCCCGGCTCGATCCGGAGCGCCCTCCGGTGCATGTGGAGGGTACGATGATCGACGGCGAGGGCAGCAAGACCCAGTCCGATGCCGTCTTTCGCCTCCACCTCGTGGACGACAGCGAGGTGATCGTCTACGCGTTGCTGGAGCACAAGAGCAGCGTCGATCACCGCACGCCGCTCCAGCTCATCAGGTACGTATTGAAGATCTGGGGCACGGAGCTGGACATCGGCGCCTTGCCGGGCGGCGGCCTGCCACCTGTCATTCCGATCGTGTTTTTTCATGGGCGGGAGCCGTGGACGGTGCCCTGTTCGGTCCAGGACATGATCCGCGTGCCCGAGGGTCTGGAACACCTCGCCCGTTCCTTCGGCGCCTACACGGTTCACGATCTCGGCCGGATCGCGCCGCGGGAGCTTTCGCGGAGCGTCGAGGTGCGCGCGGCACTGCTGGCGCTGGCCCGCGCGTTCCGCGAGAATGTCAGCGACGCCGAGGCCGACCTGCTGGTTGCCGGAGTTGCGGAGACGGAGTTCGGGCGCTACATATTGGCCTACATCATTGAACAGGTCAGCCTGCCGCCCGAGCGCATCGAAGCTGCCTTGAGGAGGACGGGAGCGGACCCGGGAGAGGTGGAAGACATCATGGGAACCGCCGCACAGATCTGGATGGAACAGGGCAGGACGGAAGGCAAGGCTGCCGGGATCGCCGAGGGCAAGGCTGCCGGGATCGCCGAGGGCAAGGCCGCTGGAATCGCCGAGGGCAAGGCCGACACGTTTCTGCGTCAGGCACGTTTGAAGTTCGGCCGCCTGTCTGCGGAGCGCGCCGATCAGGTCCGTAACGCCTCGCCCGAACAGCTCGATTCCTGGCTCGATGCCCTGATTGCCGCGGAAGACGTCGACGCGGTTTTCGGAGAGCGCACCAGGCATTGATCCGGCCGCCATCGACCGCTCCGTTCCGGTTCTTTCCCGGCGCGGTGCCGCATACGGACTGTCCTGCACTCCTGAGCCCGCCGTCGTGGCCCGGTTCTTCGGAATCCAAGGTGGAAGACATCATGGGAACCGCCGCACAGATCTGGATGGAACAGGGCAGGAC
>JAPPHA010000092.1 GCA_028874915.1 Paracoccaceae bacterium | reverse complement strand
CGATGGCGTCTACGCCGACAAGGTGTTCCCGCTCCTGATGAGGCTCGACCGCCTGCTCGGACGGCGCGCGAAGGCGAGGCACGGGGACTGGAAGCGCCGCTTCCGGAAGCGGATCGACAAGCTCGCGATCCGCGT
This sequence comes from Paracoccaceae bacterium, assembly GCA_028874915.1. Taxonomy (GTDB): domain Bacteria; phylum Pseudomonadota; class Alphaproteobacteria; order Rhodobacterales; family Rhodobacteraceae; genus JAPPHA01. Next base: position 44,557 of record JAPPHA010000092.1, on the reverse strand, counting down.
CCGCAACCGGGTCGACGACCTGCACCGGCGGGTGACCGACGATCTTGTCCAGGCCTTCGACGTGATTCTCCTTCCGGCCTTCGAGACGAAGGAAATGAGCGCGAAGTCCGACCGCAAGATCACGTCGAAGACCGTGCGCTCGATGCTGGGCCTGGCCCACTACCGGTTCAGGCAGAAACTGGAGTGGATGTGCCGGAAGTACGGCAAACGGCTGGTCATCGCCAACGAGGCCTACACCAGCAAGACGCGTTCATGGGATGGCTTCGTCGACCGGCACCTTGGCGGCACAAGAACGGACTCGGACGGCAGCATCGCTGTTGAGCGGGACATTAACGATGTACGGGGCAACATGCTTCGTGCTCTTTACGGCGACCCGGGCCGTTTCCAGGCGGCGGACGCAGATGATGCGCTCGTTGCGGAATCAATCAAGTGTTGCACCACCAGGAAAGAGCATCGGCGTCGTCTCTATGCACAAACCCAGTTCACGAAAGGCTCTTGTAATGATATCGACGGTCTTCGTTTCAATCTTCTCGTGATCCCGGACGCCGGGAGTGTCCAACCGGCGGTCCGGAACGGTCAGGCATCGGCGTAATGATCCCAGTCGAAAAACTCGATCGAATCAAGGATCGCTTCGCGTTTCTTGAAGCGCGTCTCGTCTCGGGACTTCCCTCTGGTGAATACGCGGCGTGTTCACGCGAGTACGCCGAGTTGCGCGAAGTCGTCGGAAAGATCGACGGCTACCGGGCGACGTTACGGGAAATCGCAGATGCGGAGGACATGCTCGGCATCCCGGAAATGAAACCTCTCGCACAGGAAGAATTGTCGAGGTTGAAGCCGGTGCTGCAGGGGATGGAATCTGATCTCGAGTTTTCGCTGCAGGAGAAAGACGAGGATGGCGACCGGTCGGCCGTTCTCGAGATCCGCGCCGGTACCGGAGGCGAGGAAGCGGCACTATTCGCGTCCGACCTGCTTCGCATGTACAGGCGATTTGCCGAACGCCAGGACTGGCACTTGGACATCGTCAGCGAGGCGGCGACGGAACTCGGAGGATTCCGGGAAGTCACCGCGATTATGCGAGGGAAGGGCGCATTTGCGCGCATGAAGTTCGAGTCCGGAGTTCATCGCGTCCAGCGTGTACCCGTGACCGAAAGCAACCAACGCATTCACACGTCGGCCGCCACGGTCGCCGTTCTTCCCGTCATGGACGACGTAGAGGTCAAGATTGCACCTGGGGACATCAGGACCGACACCATGCGAGCGTCTGGGGCTGGCGGCCAACATGTCAACAAGACCGAGTCGGCGGTTCGCCTGACTCACGTTCCGACCGGAATCACGGTGACCAGTTCCGAAAAGTCACAGCACCAGAATCGGGCCACTGCGATGCGCGTGCTGCGGTCCAGACTCCATGATCTCGAACGGAAAAGGCAGGCAGATGAGCGGGCGTCCGAACGCCGGGAACAGGTAGGGTCAGGCGATCGATCGGAACGTGTTCGGACCTACAATTTTCCGCAAGGCCGAATGACCGACCACAGGATCAACCTGACGCTCTACAAGCTCGACCAAATCCTTGACGGCGACATTGGCGACGTGATCACCGCGTTGGTTGCCGACGACCGGGCTGCCAGACTGTCCGAACCCGATCCATGACCGAGCCGTTCGAGCAGGTCCTCGCGGAAGCCGTGGACCGGTTGCGTCCCGTTGTCGGCGAAAACGCCCGCCGAGAAGCGAATTTGTTCCTGAACCATGCGATGGCGCTGTCACGGGTCGACACCCGGTATCCGGTTCGGCACGGAACTGACGACAACGTGTCGGGGAAACCCGGACCGTCTTCGATGCTCACCGGCGATGCCGGCCGAATTGACGCGTCCGCTGTGCGGACCCTGCGACTGGCCGTTGCCGCGCGTCTCCAACGGCAACCGGTTTCCCAAATCCTCGGTTACCGGTGGTTCTGGAAACACCGCTTCTCGGTTAACCAAGATGTTCTCGACCCGAGACCGGAGACTGAGGTGCTTGTCGAGCGCGCCCTCGAAGGACCGGACTTTCTTCGCATCCTGGATCTCGGAACAGGTTCGGGCTGTCTCTTGGCAAGTTTGTTGGCGGAACGCCCGAAAGCAACCGGGGTCGGGATCGACATCGACGAGGCTGCGTTGCAGGTTGCGCGCCGGAATATCGAAGTTCTCGGTGTTTCGGGACGCGCGGAACTGCGCCGCTCCGACTGGTTTTCGGCCGTTACCGGCCAGTTCGATCTCGTCGTTTGCAATCCTCCCTACATTGCAGATCGCGAGATCCCGGCCCTGGAACCGGAAGTCAGGACGTGGGAACCTCGCGTCGCGATCTCGGGCGGCGAAGACGGTCTGTCGCATTTCAGGGAGATCGCCGCGGGCCTTCGTTCCCGGCTTCGGCCTCGCGGGCGGGCACTGTTCGAGATCGGTCCGACCCAGGCCGGGCCCGTCACGGAGATTTTCGCGCAATGCGGCGGATTCGGGGTTCGTGTCCATCCTGACCTTGACGGACGGGACCGGGTCATTGAACTGACTCTCGTGGCTTGACCGGGTCTGCCGAGCTGCGGGCGGCGCGGTTCGGGGCTTGAAACGCCTGTTGCCCGTTGGCGGAGTGCGCTCGGGAACAGTGCCCGACCATGTCGGTCAGCGTTACGAACTACAGGAGTGCCGACGAATTGCCATGCGGCCGCGGGCCGGACGCTCGCATCCCAGTCGTGGGTTCCGAAAAAAGTTATGCAGAGTAGGGGAAGGGCCTTGAATTCAACTGATTTGACGGTGTATCGTCCTGTTGATGATTGAGTCTCGGCTCTCATCATGCACATGCCATCCTCAGAAAACGGGGCAATGCCCTGTCATGTGCCGACCCCGCCACAAGGCAAAACTTCAGGGTTTACGAATTCCATGAGATCATCAAACAAGCCGCGTTCACGCGGAAAACCCGGACACAGGCGCAACAACCTGGGCAGTATTGTTAACCGGGTCTTCGACTCGTCCGGCCCTGAGGGGAAGGTGCGAGGGACGCCTCAACAGATTATCGACAAGTACCATGCGTTGGCGCGAGACGCGCAGTTGGCGGGTGATCGAGTCGGTGCCGAAAATCACCTACAGCATTCCGAACACTACGCTCGATTGCTGGGTGAAGCCCAAAGGGAAATGGCCGAGCGCCGCGAAGCGATGGAGGCGGCCCGGCAAGCTCAGATGAGTGATAGAGCCCCGGCAACGCCACCGGTCTCCGGGCCGGCGCGGGATCCGCTGCGCGAACAGCAGGATGAGCAGCCGGATGTCTCCATGGTTCCGGCAGAGGACCTGTTTCCCGTACGCTCGGGTTCAAGTACGCTGGTTTCGACTCCCGAGAATGGCAATTCAAGAAACCGGCGTTCACGGAATCAGTCCAACCGCAAAGGGACCGGCGACAGCGGTTCGGAACCGGCGGCGGCAAAGTCCGATCCGGCCTCTGTCATGGTCGTTGCAACACGCGATTCCGAAGACAGCTCGCTCGGCACGAATGCTTGACTTCAGAAACCTGATTCTGTCCCCAGTCAAAACCGTGGTCATCAGAATCTCGCCTCCGGCTTGAGACGTTCCCTTGGAGCCGTCGGTCTCGCCGGCCCCGGCGGATCGGCACACGGTGTCCAGCGTCCAGGTTCGGGTTCTTCCTTTCAGCCTTGATCCGCACGATCGCGGATTGCGTTGCAGAGCGCGCAATACCGTTCGACCGGGATGGATTCGGCGCGGTCCTCGGGCGAGATTCCCACCTGCGTCAACACCTGTCCAATATCGGGTGTCAGGGCTTTCAGGCTGCCGCGGAGCATTTTCCTGCGTTGCCCGAAGGCCAGTCGGGTGACCAGTTCCAGGATCTTCGGATCGACCGACGGATCTGCGTCGCTCGCGCTCAGGCTGTGGCGTTCGAGATGGACGACCGCCGAACTCACGGCCGGAACGGGTGTGAAGGCTTCCCTGGGAATCTCGAAGAGGATCCGGGTGCGGCACCGCCATTGGGCGAGGACGGACAGTCGTCCGAATTTCCGGTTTCCTGGGGCGGCAACGATCCGTTCGGCCACTTCCTTCTGGAACATCAGGGTCATCGATGACCAGAAAGGTGGCCAGGGTTCGGCCAGCAGCCAGTCGACCAGCAGGGACGTTCCAGTTCCATAGGGGAGATTGGCGATGATCTTGACGGGGAGCGACAGAGCCGGAACCGGGTCGACAATTCGCGCGTCTCCGTGAACGACCGTCAGACGGCCGGGGTATCGGCCTGCAACGTCACCAAGCACCGGAAGGAAACGTCGGTCGGCTTCGATTGCGACGACATGTCTGGCGCCTTCGGCGAGCAGAGCCCGGGTTAGGCCACCGGGTCCGGGCCCGATTTCCAGGACATCCGACATTTCCAGATTGCCGGACACGCGGGCAATCTTTCGGGTCAGGTTGAAGTCGTTGAGAAAGTTCTGGCCAAGCGATTTTTTGGCCCGAATTCCATGCGCCCTGATCACTTCGCGGATCGGAGGCAGGCCGTCATCCATGGCGACGCCCGTGAAACCGCTGACGGTTCCTCGACAGGCGCCGCGCCAGCTTCAGCGCCTCAACCAGGCTTGTTTCGTCGGCGTTGCCGGTTCCGGCGATGTCAAATGCCGTTCCATGTCCCGGTGACGTCCGAACGAATGGCAGGCCGAGGGTGACGTTGACCGTCCGGGCGAAGTCCACGGTCTTGACCGGTATGAGTGCTTGGTCGTGATACATGCACACGGCCGCGTCATAGGTTTTCCGGGCCACCGGGCAGAACAGTGAATCTGCCGGATGGGGTCCGGTTACCTGCATCCCTTCGGCGGCCAGCCGTCTGATGACCGGGCGAATGGTATCTTGGTCCTCGGAGCCGATCAAACCGCCCTCGCCAGCGTGCGGATTGAGCCCGGCAACGGCAAGCCGTGGCCGCGTGACACCGAAGTCCGTCCGAAGTCCGGCCTCAGCCAATCGGATGGCCCGTTCGACAGTCGCCTGGTCGAGTCGCCGGGGGACAAGACGCAACGCGAGATGGACCGTCACCGGAACGACGCGGAAACGGCCCGCACAGAGCATCATCAGGCCCGTGTCCGAACCGGAAATCTTGGCGAGAAACTCGGTCTGCCCGGGAAAGCGAAATCCGCTGCCGGATTTCAACGTGAACTTGCTGACGGGATTCGTGCACAGGGAGCCGGCTTCTCCCCGCCGCACGCTGTCGACAGCAAGCCGAATCGAGCGAATCACGTCGTGAGCGTTTTCCGGATCGGGCGTGCCGGACACTGCAGGATTCCGGAAGTGGACTGGTTTGATCGGTAATCCGTCCGAAAACGCGTCCGTCGCATCACCGGGTGTTTCGACGACTACGCTCGGCAATCCAAGGGTGTGGCCCACGTTGGCAGCATGGTCCGGATCGCAATACAACAGAAAGGATTGACTCGGAGACAGCCGGGACCAGGCCTTGAAGGCGATTTCCAACCCGATGCCCGCCGGATCTCCGGCGGTCAGGGCGACCGGAACGGTCATCGGTATTCGATAAAGGCTTCGCTTCTGAGGCGCCGCAGATAGCTTTCGGAAAACCCGGTCAGGCGTTGGCCGAACAGGGATTGGCGGACATCGTCCCGCAATGCCGACGATTCGCTTTCACCGCGCCTGCAAACCATGACAATCGAGGTGTCGCCGGCGTCCGTCCTGTGAATCGCTGCTTCCCCCGGGTCAAGCTGGGAGAGCGCCGCCACCAGGGAATCCGAGGCGCCTTCAAGAGAATCGATCAGGCCGCCGGCCACGGACCCCTGGCCAAAGGCATGGGTGGCAAATTGCAGATCCTCACAGGATTCGACCCCGGCAATGAGTTCATCGGTATCACTGCTGGACCACCCGTCCGCAGGAACCGGAACGGAGATATAGGAAACCGCCTGTTCGGCGGGAACGTCAGGTCGACCTTCACGCAGGTTCCTGAGCAGAAACAGGCCAATGGCGTCGTCTCCGACCTGGATCGGACCGGTGACTTGTCCGATCTCCAGCGCAAGGATCCGAGTGGCGACCTGAGGCGGAATACTGGAGACGGGAATCCAGTCGAGCCGTCCGCCGTTTCGGGCGGTTGAGGCCGCAGAATACCGCCTGGCGTACTCCTCAAAGTCCTCGGCTGAGTGAATTCGCGAATAAATCTTCTGCGCAAAATCCTCGGCCCCCCGGAGTCCCAGTTCGGCAGTCGAAAGAACGAGTTCGGACAACAGAACCTTTTGATCGCGGTCCCGCCCGGTAAGAGCGAGAGCGGCATCGACTTCTGTTTCCGAAACTCGGGCGCTTGCGCCATAGCGGGCCTGAACGACCCGTTGCCAGTCCAGCCGGGCGCGAATGAAATCCCGGACGGATTCTGGAGCGACCCCAAATCTGGCGACGTAGCTGTTCAGTTGTTCCGTGGAGAGATTGTCCCTGGCGGCAAATTCCGCCACACCGGAATCGATCATCGATTCCGTGGCGGACAGGCCCGCTTTCCTGGCGGCTCCCTGCCGGATCCTGTCATCGACAAGGTCGTCGACGGCCTGATCGTGCAGGTTCCCGGATACGCCAAGTGCCTTCATCAACTGCTTTCGCTGGTCGAGGTCATAGCGGGTTATCGTCAGGTCATTGACCAGGACCAGAGTTTCGTAAGGGTTTTCATTGGCGGTACCCGTCCGCGGCACCAACGCGGTCAGAACCAGAAGGATCGCAACCAAGAATTCCATGATCCCTTTCGTTCGGACCGGTCCGGGGATACAGGCGGCCCACGCCGGAACCTGACGACTTCCGTACTCGGCCGACGTGACGTTTACGGCAGGATGCGGGAACGATGATCTCGGCTGGCCCGTCACAACGTCATGCCTCCAAAACGAAGAGGGCCCTGATCCGGGATCCGGAGTCAGACAATCCCGATATTCAGAAAACACAGGTATCTCCCACCCGTCCGCGTATATCCGTAGTGCTGCCGAAGCCCAGCAGTTCCACAGTCATGCTGAGCGTCCGTGCCGAACGGACGGTACCAGAAACCGCGGCATCTAGCGAGAACGAAAAGTTGAAGTTGACGCAGTCGTTGGCGATACTGAAGCCGACTTCGGCCCCGGTCGTCTGGTGGTCGGCCAGGTTTCGACGAAAGGACCCGAACAGGTCTGCCGTTGGTGATATCCGGTATGTCCCCTTGGCAATCAGCTCGCGAGACCTGTGTTTCCCTCCCGACATTTCGGCCGTTTTAAGGTCGAGGAATCCAATGGCGAGGTCGAAACGGTCGTGATTGTAATTCAACCGATGCTCTGACTTCGTGACCTGCAGTCGGTCGTCAAACACGGCCAGGCTGGTCAACCCCAGCCTGTTCGGCAGATTAAGGCTCAGCGCCGTCACGACGTCCGAAGATGTACCCGACAACGCAGATCCGTCCGGGAACTGGTTCAGATCCCGGGGGCGGAATACCTGCCCAATGACCGCATCAAGGCTCATCCCACTGGCTGCGAGCACGGAATAGGAAACACCGACGTTGGCTCGAAGACCCAATTCTCTCTGATCGAGTCCCGGAAACCGGTCGAAGGAAAAGAGGCTGGAGTCCTCGAATTCAAACTCGTCGCTGTCCTCATTTGGAACGGGTTTCAGCCGGTCCGGTCGCCATACCAGCTGGACAATCGGTTCCAGTCGATGCAGCGATCCGGATGTGGACGTGAGACGAAGGGGGCGTCGGAGTTCGATCGCAACGGTGCCGTCTGGAACGGCAAGCGATCCAGAGCCGAATTCAGGATCGTCGTCTGTTTTGTAGGCAATGCCGGCCACCTCGGTTGTGAGGCCGGCGATGAATCCGTTTCCGATGGGCCAACGGTGCCTCCAGTCAAAGTGCAAGCCCGCTCTTGCAAAACTGTTGTCGCCTTCGCGAAGGAGATTGACCCAATGGGCGCGAAGACCGAGCGTTCCCGGAAGTGACGCATGTCGCCATGTCCGGCGGTACGAGACTTCGGGAAAGACCAGGGGAATCTTCGGATCGATTTCCCGGGTTCTCAGGCTCTGGATGAACGCGGCACCGAACCCGACGTGGCTGTCGCTGCGGGTCCGCTCGACATCGACACGAGACAAGAGCCGGTCCTGTTGTCCGTACCCATACTGGGCAATGAAGTTCTTGTTCGCTGCGAGACCGAGTTCGAAATCCAGCAAGAATTCGTTGGGCAGGTCGAACTGTCCGCTGCCGCTGATGAAATTGCCGTAGTCCTTGTCGTCGATGCCGCCGCCGAGATTCAGCGCGCCCTCGAACTCGAACTGTCCAGACGCGGCGTTCCTGCGGTATTCCGCCTCAATGACGGCCCCGCCTTCGGTGGTGACGAAAGGCGTCAGGGTCATGTCGTCATGTGGCGAAAGGACGTGGTAGTAGGGCAGCTTGAATCCCGTACCGAGCGTCGACGATGTGATGGCCGTGGGCACCAGAAATCCCGACGCCCGTGTCACCGAAGGATCCGGAATGTGCAATGAGGGCAGGATCAGAACCGGAATGCCGGCAACCTCAAGGACGGCGTTCCGGAAGTAGATTCGTTGTGCGACCAAGTCGTGTAGAACCGCCTCGGACCGGATTTGCCAGACTGGAACTGTGTTGTCCCGACAGATGCGGCACGAACTGGCGACTGCGTTCCTTAGATATGTGAATCGTCCGTCTCGGCGTCGGATGCCTTCGGCGGCCAACTGGAACTGCCTGTCGATCAGAACCTGTACGCCACGGATGATGCCGTTGCGGAGGTCGTCGGACAGTTCAGCGGATTGCCCCGCTACGATATCCGTCCCCGAAACAAGGACCAGGGGTTCGCTGATCGAGAGTTGGCCTGCCCTCTGGTCATAGGCAATGCGATCGGTCCGGAGAACGTGGTCACCATAGTGGATGGTCACGCCGTCCGAGGCGATCAGGACTCCGGATTCCGATTGGACCTCCAGGCGGCCGGCGACCAGCAGGATCGAATTCGGCTGTTCCGACGGCGTTTGGGCCGATGCCAACGGCGCCAGGAGGGGGCAGGCAAGTGCTACCGCGAGCCCTATGAGCATGGCACAAACCGGCGAAGTCAACTCCTTCGAAAGCCGGGTGGTCCTGGGTGGCAACCGGTCCTGCCAATTGCTCAATCTTTGACTCCACCCGTCCATTGCGACGCGGGTCATCCGTCTTCCAGGAAGAGAACAGCCGACATCCCGATCGCCAATGCAGCCATCGGCACGAACCACGCCGCCGCGATGAGATTGAGGTCACCCGCCACACCGAGCGACTTGGCCAGCGCCTGAAGCGAGTGAACAGCGAATCCGGACAGCAGGGCCAGGAACGCCGATCGACCCAGGCGCCGGAAACGGGCGGAACCGAGGATGAAGGCCGCGCCGATCAGGACGATCGCGGCGAAAAGGAACGGCCGCGCCAGTTCGGTCTGGAAATGAAGCCGGTAGTTTCGCGAGGAAAAGCCGGCGGCGTCCATGGCACGGATGAATCGGGGAATGGACCATATCGGAATCGTTTCCGGTCGTGGATAGCCATCGAGCAGTTGCTGCCGGGTGAGCGACGTTTCAGATCGTCCGATCAGGAATTCCTCGGCCGTCAGTTCCGGGTTGTCGATGCCGCGCTCCAGATCCCAGGCCTTGCCTCGAAACAGAATCCAGTTTCCCTCTTCCTGGCGAAGAAAGGCCCTGTCTGCGTGAACGGTCCGCCGTGCATCGCCGTCGGAATCAAATTCGATGATCGTAACGTCGTTCAGTGCCGTTCCATCGCCAAATGCGCCGCTGGCATGGAGAATCGAGTACCCCTTTTCCCGCGCCTGACGGAGCCAGAGGCCGGATTCTCTGACGGAGATCAGCCCATCGTCGGTTCCTTCGAGACCGAGCTGGGCCAGTGCATCCTGGCGTGCCAGCGTCGCAATGGCCGGATTCAACGACGACAATCCCGCGACGCCGACGAGAAAGGCGCACGCCACGGGCGTCAGAAGGCTGCGGAGCGCAGACTGTCCCGCCGCTCGGGATGCGACGAACTGGTTCGAAACGACCATTCGGCTACAGTACCAGATGGCGGAGACGATGATGATGACCGGCATTGCCTCGGCGATGATCTCGGGCGTCTTTCTGGCCGCGCTGCGCAGGGCATCGTCGAGCAGATTCAGCTCCGTTCCGGACCGACGGATTCGGTCGAGAGAACTGACCATGAAAACGAGGGTCGCGGCGAGCAGCAGCACCCGGATCAGTACGGACAAGTACTGGCGCGCGAAATAAAGATGCAGGGTCATCGGATCCGGCCAGCGAACAACGCATCCTCGATCCGGCTCCACCGCCAGCGCCAGCGACTGATTCCGATCGAGGCCAGCAACACCACTGCGGCGGTGCCGGCAAGGGCCGGGACATACAGAAGTGGCCAGGCTGCGGGAAAGGCCAGGATTTCCGTGTCGATAACGCCGCGCAAGGAATTGATTGCCAGCATCAGAGCAATTGCCAGGAGGATTCGAAACAGGAATCCCGCACGGCTGTAACCGCTGACGAGCAGTGCTGAAACCCCGATGATCGGCGCAAGGAATGCCAGCAAAGCCCGAATCACTCGCCCATGCCCTTCAACCACCGCGTGGCGATGCCAATCGCCGCCTCCGCCATCGGCGTTGGCCGGCGGGCCTCGCAAAAGTTGGGTCGTCGATGTTTCCCGAACGGTTCTTGTCCGGCTCCCGACTGAACTGGCGAATCGGGTCAGATCGAAGGCGAGGGAGTCAAATTGAACGGTTCCGAGGGTGCGATCTTCTTCCCGAAGGTTCTGGACCATGCCGTCGACAAGCAGAAGGTGCGGCGTGTCGGAATTGGTGCGGAGTTCTCCGCGTGGCGCCGTGTGGATAATGAACCAGTCCTTGTCTGTCCGTTCGCGGATCAGGATGTCGGTCAGCTCGCCGCCCGGGTCCACCTGTCCGAAGAAAAAAACCAGGTTTTCGCTCGGAAACACGAATTCGCCCTCGACGATAAACTGGGCGAGATACTCACTGCGGATCCGCTCCTGAAGGTCGAGAAATCGGCCGAAGGCTTGCGGGGACACGAAATGACTGAAGAGGCTGACGACAACGAAACAGAGAAATCCGGCAAGAACGAATGGCCGCATCAAGGCAGCGTTGCTGATTCCGGCGCCCATCATCGCAACCAGTTCGGAATCGCTGTACAGCTTGTGGGTTGCCGCTACCGAGGCGGCGAAGCCGGCAACGGGGACGACTGTGACGAGAACATTCGGTAGGAGAAGGATGGCGAGCCCGGCAAAGTCAGCGCCTGCCTGACCGTTTTCCAGTACGAAATCGAGATATTTCAAGGCCCTGTTTAGCCAAATCACGCAGGCAAATGCGGCCAGAAAGAACAGGAAGTACCCAGCGAACTGGCTCAGGATATACCGGTCGGTCCGCATGTGTCTGTGTCTCGTTTCAACGTGCGATGAGCGTTGACTTCCGGGATGCGCCTGGCCCCAGATTGCCGCAAACATTCGGCCGAACGGGGCCGACCCCTGTTCCGTGAACGGTCAACGGCAGTCCGGATGGCGGGCCCTCGATCGTAAAAGGCCGCAATCCGATCCGGAGGGTCCAAGACCGGGCTCGGCGGAGCACCACCAATCGGCAGGACAACCCACCATCGATGACTCTCTTGCTTCTCGTCACCACGGAAGCCGCTGCGAACCAGCCCCATGGTTCACAGAAACCGGGGTTTCGACCGTTGACCAATACGAAATCGCTAGAACATCAGAGTAAACCGGGCCGTTTGGCACGGTTTCCGAATCGTCCGGTCCACGAGGTCTTGCGTTGATGGGATCGGTTTGGTTCTTCACCGTGCGCACTTTACCGACCGTCCTTCGAACTGGAAAGGCTGGTTGCTCCTCCTCCGAGGACCGGGCGCGATGTGCGGACGTCGTAACGGCGCAGGATGGTTCGCTTACCAAGGATCACGGTCCGGGATCTACGACGGTTCGTGGATTCGAACCGTACGAATGCGTCTCTGGAGCGAACTCAAGAAGTGGGAGAACCGGTCGGAACGGCGATTGCGACTCGCGGGAACACGGGATGTCCATGGTTTTCGAGAACTTCGCCGTAAAGGACCTGGGTGCTTCGGATTTCGTTTCAAGCTTGGGAAATGCAATGCAACCGTTTCCGGATAGGGTACGGACCAGTGCGGGTGTCTCGCCGCAAGACAGGCTGGCTGGCGACGGACAGACGGAGACTGTTCCGGCAAAGTCCGCGCACCGGCAGTCCGGGAGGGCTTTGCGGCCCAACCGTCCTCGCAAGAGTCCTTGACAGCCGAACGCCCAAGAGGAGAAGTGGAAACCGGAAAGGCGAACAGGTGTCATTCGCACAAATTCTGTTGCGGCGCTTTGCCAGCACAGAGAAATTCGAGAGTGCGCGAGCCGCTACCAAGTCGTGGAATGTCGTGTGCCGCGACGGACATGTGACCGATCTCTGGTCCTATGGCGGTATTCGGTGGCGTGCAATCGGCACCAAACGGATATTCGGAAAATGCCCCGCCTGCGGGCGGAAAGGTTTCATGAAAGTAACAAGACGCGCCTTGCCCTGATCTGATCCGGACTGCGGCGAAGTGGCATCGGGACTCATCGCACCAACCCCGCATTGAGGCATCCCCCGACCCGAGACGCAAACCAACAATTGCCGGTATCACGGCATGTGTCCGTCCGTTGGCCTTTGTGCGTATTCACCGGCCAATCGTTCGCGGCGTGCGCGCATGATGACCGGTCTCGACGTCGGCTGTTTTCATGGTCTGTCAACCGGTTGCGGATTTCGTTCCCTGAATCGCCGGTCGGCTGGGCACGTCAGTTTCGGGAGTGGCCGGGCAGGAATGACGTGGAGCTTTCAAAGGAAGATTGACGCCACCAGGCGGCCCTCCGGCTGGTTTCGCGGTTTGCAACCCCGGTGCTCCGGCAGCCTCCCCATGCAGAAACCCCGGTTCGCGAGTCCAGGATTTTCGCCACTGCATTGAACTTTACGTGATCCGCTTGGCCGCACGGCTTGCACTCGAAACGATCTCGCCTCTTCTAAGATCCGGCATCGACCACGCCGCCTGATGCGCAGGTCCGGCTCGTATGGGGCGGGTTCGCCGCCACGCCTCGGCAGGCCTTGTATTCGAGCATCCGCCGGAGATCGCCTCATCCGATCTCCAGAATCAGCCGATTGAGACCGGCATTCTGGCGCACGTTTCTCCCCGGTGCCTCCGGCGTGCCCTTCGCGCTCCCCGTCATACCCGCCGTGTTCAGATCCTCGATCGCCACCATCCCGGCCTTGCCGGCAAGTGCCCGGCAGGTTTTGTGGCGCCAGTCTTGGCGCTTCTTGGCGACGCGCCGGGTCATCCTCGCCAACCGATGGCGTCTCCGTTCCCGCGTCCGGGAGCCGCACTTCTGTCGCGCAAGCTGCATCTGACAGCGCCGTGCGCGGGCTTTGGGCGTTCGGGTGTCCGGGGCCGGGAAGACCAACCGGTCGCTCGTCACAATCTGCCTGCATACATGTCAAAGCCCACGGTGTGGCCGTTGTCCGGACGCTCCACCGCCGGGATGCAATAGCAGACCATCGCGGTCCAATTCCCACTGTCGCACTTGAGAAACGCGCTGACGGGCGTGCCGTTCCAGCATGGATCTCCGCCTCGGCGGCGGACGGTCATCCAGGCAAGATCCGGAACGCGGATACGGCCGCCTTCGACCTGCACGACCGAACCGATGCCGACGTTGTTGACGCGGCGGCGCCTCTTGAACCGGGGAAGTCCGCACCGCAAGTCTTCGTCCGGCGGAAGAAACCGTGAGAGGCGTGGTCCAGACGCTTGAGCGTTCTGCGTTGGATTGCAGCCGCTGTATCAGCCATGTCGGGCAATGCCCTGTGACGGACCGTGAGCGACTTCGCTTTGTCGACGCAATTGATCGATTGTCCCGCTTTCCGGTTGCAGTCGATCCGCTCCTCCAGTGCAGCGTTGTAGAGCAGGCGCCGCCTCTCCAAAGTGCGGCCCAGCCACAACGCCAAATCGACTTGGTCTGCCAAATCAGCCGATAAGTGATGTTTCTGTAAACAGTCGAATCGTCCACCACGCACGGTGGACCCTTCTTCGGTCATTTGGCGCGGAGTCCGGGCGACTGCGACCCACGTGCGTACCGTTCCACCGCCAACCCCCATTTGAAAGTCTCCTGTCTTGCGGGGCCGTGGCGAAACCGCCATGTTGGCCATTGGCGCCTGGTTTCATTCAGGACAATTCCGGAAGTCCGGCGGCAGCAAGAATGGCACTGTGAGGATCAGACATGGCGGAACCGATTCATCCCGAATTTGCACCGATTTCACTCGATGAACTGACTCGGTTTGAAGGTGCGGTCGCAATCACGGCTGGCCCCCAGGGTGAACTCAACGCTCCGACCCGGCGGCTGGATCGGATAACCCAGGGAATCGTAACCAGGTTTGTCTCGAGCGAGCCCCATTCGAAACTCAAGCCAGGGGACTGTCACATCATTGCACCTCCCCCCGGCCTGAGCGCCGAGTCGCTCGTCGTTTGCAAGGTGGATTCGCGACCGACGCCCAACGATGTTCGCAAGGCCGGTGCCCGTATCGCGAAGGCGGCGGGCAAGAAATCGCTGCTTCTGGTTCCCGGCGCTTACGTCGACCCCGCTGAAATGGCCTTCGGCGCGGTTCTGCGGCGGTACAGGTTCGATCGTTACAAAACGGACCCGACGAAGGAAACGGGTGAACTTCGCGTCATGACATCAGCGCCAGAAAAGGCGGATGCTCGCTACCGAGACAAACGAGCGGCGGCCGAAGGCGTCTATCTTACGCGTGACCTGGTGAATGAACCTGCAAATGTCATTGGAACCGTCGCCTTCGCGGACCGGCTGCGTGAACTGACGTCAATTGGCCTTGATGTGTCCATTCTTGACGAAACGAGGATGGAGGAACTCGGAATGCGCGCACTTCTCGGCGTGGGCCAGGGGTCAGAGAGCCCGTCTTTCCTTGTCACTCTGGAGTGGAAAGGGGGCGGCGATGAAGCGCCGCTTGCCGTTGTCGGCAAGGGTGTCGTCTTCGATACCGGAGGAATCTCGATCAAGCCGGCTGCCAACATGGAAGAAATGACCACTGACATGGGAGGGGCAGCCGTCGTCGCCGGACTGATGAAGACTCTGGCCATGCGCAGGGCCCGGGCCAATGTGGTCGGCGTCGTCGGTCTCGTCGAAAACATGCCGGACGGACGGGCGCAACGTCCGGGCGACATCGTCAAGTCGATGAAGGGCGATACCATCGAAGTCATCAACACGGATGCCGAAGGCCGTCTCGTGCTTGCCGACGCGCTCTGGTACACGCAGGAACGGTTTTCGCCAGCCGGGATCATCGATCTGGCGACGTTGACCGGAGCGATCATCATCGGTCTCGGCCATGAAGCGGCCGGAGTTTTTTCCAACGACGACGGGTTTTGCAAGGCGTTTCTCGATTCTGCCAAGACAGAGACCGAAGGAGCCTGGAGGATGCCTGTCGGTGGCGGCTACGAAAAGCTTATCAAGTCAGGCAAGGCCGATATCAAGAATACGGGCGGGCGTCCGGCGGGATCGATCACCGCCGCCCAGTTCCTCCTGCGTTTCATTGGAAAGGAAACACCCTGGATTCATCTCGACATTGCAGGCGTGAACAATCTGAAGACCGACTCGGACTTCGCACCCAAGGGTGCAACAGGCTGGGGTGTGCTGACGATCGACCGGCTGGTCCGACAACGATTCGAATCGGGAGCCGATGACTGACGTCTATTTCTATCGAGTCATCCGGTCATCAACCGAGCGAACGCTCCTGAACCTGCTACAGCGGGCGACCGACACCGGTTTTCGTGTCCTCGTCCGGGCATCGGAATGGTCGAGAATCCGGCAATTGGACGAGTATCTGTGGCTCTTCGATGACGAAACCTTCCTGCCTCACGGAGTTGCGGGAACGGAAAACGAAAGTCACCAGCCGGTTCTTCTCACGGCAACCGAGGGCAATCCGAACCGGGCCGGGATGCTGGTGCATGTCGAGGGGTGCCCGTTGGACTTGGTGAGGATTGCCTCGTTTGAACGCGTAAGGGTTATTTTCGACGGAAAGGACCCCGATCAGCTGGACACGGCCCGCAGGGACTGGAAGGCCGTTACTGAAGCTGGAGTCCAGGCCGTCTATTGGACAGACGAATCCGGAAAGTGGGCTGAAGTGGTCCGCAAGGACGCCACTGCTGCTCAGGCCGGTTGATTCGGCTACCGTTCGAGGTACGGGCGAGTGTGCACATCGACATTCATAGGTGCCGGGCGTGGAAACCCCAAGGCTGGCTTCTCCCCGTTTTCCGGGCCAGTCCTGGAACCTGAGACTGGTCCCGATCGGTCGGCGACTGTCCCGGCCACGTTCTCAATTCGATGATCCCCAGTACCCGGCCGGCTTGGACAGTTATGTTCAGCACGGCGTCAATTCGGCGTGACATTTCGAATTGAGTGTCTAAACTGAATCGACACGAAAAGGGACGGATTCATGCTTAGCCTGCTCGAAGAACTGATGCTGCTTATCCTCGACGATGAGGACGGGTCCTTTGCTCCGGTGCCGGAATATTCTCTTGACTTTGCTACAGCCGGGGCCGTGCTGATGGATCTTGCATTCGAGAACCGAATCGACACGGATCTCGACAAATTGTTTATCGTCAACCCAGCACCGGTCGGGAACAGTCTACTGGATCCGACACTTGTCCTGATCAACCAGCACGCCGGAGAGGAGGGGATCAAGTTCTGGATTCGGAAAGTGAGTGCCAATGCTTCCGAGTTAAAGGACCTGGCGCTCAAACGGTTGGTGAGCCGGGGAATTCTCAAGGAGGTCGACAAAAGGTTTTTCTGGTTGCTTCAGGAAAGGCGATACCCGGTAATCGATGATCGTCTCGAGCGCGAGGTCAAACTCAGAATTATGGGAGTTCTCTTCGATGATGGCATTCCGGACGTCCGGGATATTGCCATAATCAGCCTGGCCTACGCATGCGGTGTGTTTGGCAATCTGCTCTCGGCCCGGGAACTCAAGAATGCCGTCCCGCGGATCCAGCAACTTCGCAGGATGGATTTGATCGGTCGGGGGATATCGGGTGCCATTCGCGACATCGAGGCGACGATCACGTTGTCGATGCGGGGAATGATGTAATCACGGGAACGGTCGTCCATCGTCGTGAGCGGAGCGGCTGTGAGTTGCAAGTCTGTATCCTGTTCTCGAGTGGCGACAGGTGCGATGGCCGGTCCGTGTCTCCGATGCCTGCTTGTTGTACATCAAGACCGAAAGATGCATGATTCCGGGCACGGGTCGTGATTCTCGCGGTCCGACGAATCTGCTCCGGTTGCCTTTGGGGCCGGATTGACTATTGTTGATTCGACCGGCAGGAATCTGTATTCACTTCGGACGGCCAATGATCAGGAAAGACGATGGAAATCACGACTACGACTGAAAATGGTGCCGTATTCGCCGCCGTGTCCGGGCGTGTCGACGGCTCCAACGCCAAACAGTTCGAGGACGGTCTCATGGCGGGCGTCGGTGAGGACTCACAGGCGTTGGTTCTTGATCTAGCGGAACTTTCTTACATCAGCAGTGCCGGATTGAGGGCGATTCTGCTGACCGCAAAGAACTTGGGGAAGCGCAACTCCAAATTCCTGATCTGTTCGTTGAACCCCGCAGTCGCGGAGATTTTTTCGATCAGCGGATTTGATCGCATCATCACAATCATGAAGACCAGGGACGAAGCCCGGGCATCGCTTTCCTGAGCCCGATCAGGCTCCAGGGATCATTTCCAGTTTGGACTCGTGCGCCTTCTGGTCGTGAGGACGACCGGGGTGCCTTCACAGATTGACGGCAGACGGTTTCATTACCGAAACGCGCACACGCACGACAAGTCGCACGTTTCGATTCGTGAGCCATTGGGAAACCGTATCGCGCCGACCGCCGGAGTTTGCAGTTCTTTTCCGGCATTCTGTCGCGTGCCCTGGTCAAGGAGACCAGTCCATCATGCGAGCGGGTCGGCGACGGACCGGCTGGCCGGAGGGGTGCCAGGGCAATCCTCCGATCACGGTCGTATGTCGGTGATCGGAACTTGCGAACAGACCGATGGCCCTCCATTCACGGGACTCAATGGTGAATTCAAGATCCTATGGAAGAGGACCGGAGCCATTCGGATGAATTTCGGGAACTCCGACGGCGGGCCGCCAATTCCCTCCCTGATTCTCAGGGAGTCCTTTCAGACGTGCTGGCCGAAACGACACGGTTGGCAGGTCTGACAGCCAAATCCGTGCCCTGGATCCGGCAGGCGTTCCAAGAGTTGGCTTCAACTCACCGGAACTGTAACATGTCCGAAAGACTGTCACAAACCGGGAGAATGCGACATTCACGCCCCATTTCCGGAACTTACTGGAGAAACGCAGGCAGTGAGGATTGCAGGATACCTGTGCAATTGTGGCTTCGTTTGCGCGGGTCCGGCTATGATTGACCTCATGACCCTGACCGGAATCCAGGGTCATGAGGCCCGGGCTGTCGAGAACTCTGCTGTTGCACATGATTGAGAATCCAAGGCGGAATCGGACATGAGTGTCGGATTTGCGGCGAAGGTCGCGTCAACAGTGGCGGTCATTCTGTCCGTTGGCCTCGGCATCACCGGTGTCTTGAGCATCCAGACCTTTGAGCGAACACTGGGCGAATTCCTGTCCAGCCGTTTCGAATTCGTCGTCAATGACATCCGGCAACGAATCGAGACTCAACTCGATCTTGGTCTGGGACTCTCGAGTATCCAGAACATTCCGGAATCGATGGGAGTCTATGTCCGGGGTGATCCTCAAATCTTCACCATTGAGGTGTTCGACGAATCCGGAACCGTCATTCACAGTACGGATACCAGCTTCGAGGGGGATCTGGTCACCGAAGAGTGGATGCAGGCGTGGCGGGAGAGCGGCGATGAAGGCGTCTGGGCGCTGCTCCAGCGTGACGCCGGCGTTGTCGGTGCGTCTTTGAGGAACAGCTTTGATCAGGAAGTCGGGTCGGTCGCGCTCCGGTATTCGCGGCAGTTCCTGGACGACAGTGTAATGAACAGGGGATCGAATCTCCTTGCGGCGGGAGTCGTCGTCGTACTGGTCACCCTGATTCTCGCTCTCATTGGTTCTCTCTTGATTTTGAGGCGCCCGCTCCGCGATCTTGCAGATCTTGATGCGTCCATTCGCGGAGTCATTCGCAAGCTGAGTCGTGAGAACGGTTCGGATGACGTCGACGCGTCCAAGATCCGGTCCATGGAATTCAGGACTTTCGTATCCGAGGTCGGTCGTGCCCGTGATCTGATGGTCGAGGCTCGGGATGAAGTCCGGCAGATCGACGAAGAACAGGCGGGGCAATCGTGACAGGGGAAAAACTCCGCATTGATCCCGGTCCGGCCAATCCTTTGGAAGAACTCGGTGGGACCATGGCGAGCGATGGAATCGTCGATCGTCCCGGCGTGGTCTTGTTCCGGATAGTCACCCTGACAGCCGTGCTATTGTTGATCTCCCAGATCGCCTTTGCCTGGTATTCGTTGAAGGGTTTCGAACAGGTCCTCAAACCACAGCTTGAACGCAAGGGCGAAGTCGTCGCCCGGGCCGTAGGCGAATTGATCGAATTCAGCGTGAAAGACCTCGAAATCCCTCCTGAAAAACTCGCCGGAGTTGACGACTATTTCAGGCAGATCATGGGGACCAACCTGGAAATCGAATTCATGGGCCTCCTTGATGGCGAGGGTAACGTATTCGTCTCGACCGGGATTGCTCCCGAGGCGCTTGCTGAGCTCGGATTCGACATGGCCGGATTCGGCACGGATGCCGACGGACCCTCACAGACGAAGGGCGACCGGATTGCCGCCGCCTTTCCGGTTACGGTTAGCGGGAAGACCGTTGTGGGCCTGCTCGTCGGGATCAGCACGGAATATGTGAGCAACCGGCTTTCGGACATCTATTTCGACGTGATTACGGTGATTGTCGTTTCCTGGCTGGTCACCATCGAATTCATGGTGTTCTTCATGAACACCCGGATCACCTCTCCGCTTCAGAGCCTTTCCATTGCCATCAAGCGGGGCATCGGCGGCGTCTTTTCTGATCGACTCGTGGTCCAGACGCGGGACGAAGTCGGCCGGGTATCATCGCGGCTGAATGAACTTCTTCACGCCCTTCAACAGAGGTACGAGGATTTTCGGTTTGAATTGCGTGAAGTCCGGAACGCGCAGCTTGACCGCCAGATCGCCAGAAAGATCCAGGGAATCAAAACGAGGGTTGACGGCCGTTATCGGTTCTTCGGAGGCGAAGAGATTCGTCCGTCGAGCAGCATCCAGATACGCGTGCCGCTGTTTCTCCTGATGTTTTCGGAGGAACTGTCACGGCCTTTCCTGCCTCTGTTTATCAACCGGCTGGCGCCAACGGATTCGGCAATTTCCACCGAGTTCCTGGTTGGATTCCCGATTACGCTTTTCATGCTCGTGGCGGCAGTTTTCACACCGATCGGCGGTGGGCTCGTCGATCGTTTTGGTGCGCGGCGGGTATTCCTGATGGGGGCGGTTCCCGCGGCCATCGGCTACTTTGGCACCTTCCTGACGCAGGGATATCTGGACTTCATCTTCTGGCGGGGACTCTCGGGAGTCGGATTCGGGCTGATCTTCATCGCTGCCCAGGCATGGGTTGCCGAGAACTCCAAGGGAAAGAACTCTGCGACCGAGATGTCGGTCTTCGTTGGCGCCGTCTTCGTCGGCATGATTTGCGGTCCGCCTTTCGGCGGCATCATTGCCGGTCGCTTGGGCTACGAGACCACCTTCCTGTTGTCAGCAGGGTTGGCGGTTGTTTCGGGACTGATCGTGTTCAGCATCCTCGATGACACACAACGGCCGAAGAACAGGCTTGGCGCTGTCCAATCGTTGATAGGCTGGCGCATGTTGTTCCGGGACCCGCGTTTCCTGGCCATCACGTTGTTTGCCGCGGTTCCGGGAAAATTCATCACAGCCGGATTCTACTTCTACTTGTTGCCGCTGTACCTGAACGAAATCGGCAACAGCCAGTCTGTCATCGGATGGCTCATGATGCTCTACGGAATCTCGACCTTTGCGGCGCTTCCCTTGGCATCATGGATTGCCGATCGAACCGGACGGTACTCGCTTCTTGTGACCTCTGGCGTCGCGCTGACCGGTGCAGGTTGCGTCCTTGTTCACCCGGCCTTGGGACTCCCCGGGGTCAATACTGCGGCCGTGATCGCCATTCTCGGGCTGGGCATTGGACACGCGCTGTCGCTTACGTCGCAACTGGCGATGGTCAGGAAAGCGGCAGAACGCTACCGGGGCGCCATCGGCTTGACATCGGCCATCGGTGCCTATCGGCTGATTGAGCGCGGAGGTCTGATTCTCGGCCCTCTCGTTGCGGCCCCCCTGGCCATCGCGTTTGATCTCGGGACGGCCATTGCCGGTATCGGCATCATCACACTGGCCTTTGTCCCGCTTTATTTCCTGACCATGGTTTTCGCGGATGCAGAAGTGGATCTTTCCAGTCAGGGTGAAACCGCATGACCGTCTGGAACTTCAAAGACCCCGGCGTTTGGTTCCGTCGCCGTCTTCCCGGCTTTCGCAGGCCGGCCCGTTCGACCGGTTCCGGTCCGCCTTTGGCCACTGTCCTGATTCTCACGTTGGTCTCTCTGGCATTGCCCGTGTCCGAGTCAAACGCGCGCACGGCGACCCCGGACGATCCCTACCGGATCATTGGCGTCGTCTGGCGGGGCGAAACCGAAGTGGAGGCGGGCTTTCGGGCACAACTGACCCAGCGACGAATCCCTTTCGAACTCGAAATCCTCAATCTCGCTCTCGACCGCAAGAACGCGCCGGCGTTTGTCGAGGAAATCAAGCGAAAACGCCCCGACCTTGTCTATACTTGGGGGACCGGAACGACGACGAGCATTGTGGGCCCCATCGATGCCGAGAATCCGGATTCCTTTGTTCGGGACATTCCCGGGCTTTTCGTCCTCGTTTCCTATCCTCTCCAGGCGAACATCATTGAAAGCTTCGAACGTACCGGCAGAAACCTGACAGGCGTATCATTTCTCGCCCCGGTCGACGTGCAGTTCAGTGCGATCCAGGCCTATTATCCGTTCAAGACCGTCGCCGTCATTTACGACGAGACTGCGCAGAATTCTCGCATCAATGTCGAGCGTCTCAAGGTAACAGTGCCGGAAATGGGTATGCGCCTTCTGGTGTATCCGATTCCACTCGATGGCAATGGACGGCCGGACCCTGAGGAAATGCTCGGTCTTGTTGCCGTGGCTCGCGAAGACGGTGCCGAGCTTCTGTACATCGGGCCGGATTCCTTCCTGGTCCGACATGCGGACGCATTGACATCAACCGCGATCGAGGCCGGCCTTCCGACCTTTTCGGCCACCCAGGCACCGCTTCTGAACTCGCGTGCCATGTTCGGTTTGGTGTCCGACTATTTCACACACGGTCGTCTGGCGGCCCTTCAGGCAGAGAGGATCCTGGTTGATGGCATTGCTCCGGAAGATCTGCCGGTCGGCGAACTCACGCGCTACAAGCTGTGGATCAATCACGACGTCGTGCATGAAGTGGGTCTTTATCCGCCCCTTGCGCTGATCGCCGTTGCCGACTTCCGGGAGAGCCCCCGGTGACGGTCGGAAAACGCATGTCTGCGACGCTAGTCCTGGCCGGGTAGTCACGGGGCCACAGATGCTCCTTCGAACGCGCATCAGCCTGTTTGCTACACTGGCATTCATTGTCATTTGCGCGGGCTTCGTATTTGTATCGCTCCAGCGCGAGCTCATAATTACCGAGCGCTTCTCCGGTGAAATCGTCAGTGATCGGGCGGCCGTCTGGGACCGGATTGTCAGCAACATCGTTCAGCACATGAAGGTCAACGCCCGCGTTGTTCAGACCAACGAAGACTTGATCCGTTCCGTCCGGGAGGGGGATAACTCAGGTGCCCAGCAGCATGCCGGCGCCGTGTTCCGGAATTTGGCCGATGATGGCGTCATTGACAGGCTGGACATTGTTCTGCCCGACGGTCAACTCATCTATTCGTCGGCTGAAGAGCTTTTCCCGAGTCCAGCGATCGCCGGAAACCAGATCGCTGCGGCGATCGCCGGGGACAGGATCATCGGTGGTATCAGCAATGACCGTGAACGAAACATCGTGGTCGCTGTCGGGGTCCCGTTTCAGGATGAGGTCGGAGTTGCAGGACTTGCCATCTACGCGACCGACATCGAGGTGGCGATCTCCGAACTGGAAACCGTCACACGGTCGACCGTGGTGCTCGTCAATCGCAGGGGACGGCTTCTGGCCGGGACATCCGTCAATCTTTGGCATGAACTCGACTCCGCCGTCGACCTCTTGACGGCCGACAGCCTGCAGACACTTCCGATCGGCGACCATGTCTATTCGGCAATCGTCGTTCCTCAGGAGTCGAGACTGGGCAGCCTGAAAGCCAATCTGGTCAGTATTCGGGATGTCACCGACGTCGCCATGCAGCAGCGGCGTCTTCGTAACCTGATGGTGTGGGGAACTGTGTTCGCACTCGCGGTCGTTCTGGTTCTCCTGAATGTCTACATGTCCTGGGCCTTTGCGCCTCTTTCGGCTGGCATTGGCATGCTGAATTCCTTGTCACGCGGAAAACTTGATGTGCGCATGGAAACCGGCGTTTCGCGTGACGAAGTCGGCCGGATTGCCAATGCGCTCAACCTGTTCCGCGCCAAACTTGTTGCAATGGATCGGCTGCGGCAGTCGCGTGAACGTCAACGGTCTCGTCAGGAACGATTCATTCGCCGGGAAATGACCGGCCTCGCCGACACACTGGACGACGAGGAGCGCAGTGCCGTTCTCGGAGAGTTGGAGCAGCTCGAAGCGACGGTTCAGGCCATCGCCGAGGATACGGAGAACAGCTTTTCCAGGGCGGCAAGGAGCCTCGACCAGCTTGAAACGGAGGACGCTCGCGACGGCGACCAGAACAACGGGGGTACCGAGCAGCTGTTGCGGGAAGCGGAACCGGACGGGCTGGCGATGATGGCGATCGCATTCCGGAAGATGTCCGACCGGGTTCAGGACCAGAACCAGCGTCTTCGCGATTCGCTTGCGACCCGAAACAAGTTGATTGCGATCCAGAACGAACTGGATATCGCGGCCCGAGTCCAGTTGTCGCTCATGCCGGACCCACTGCCCGAAAACTCGGTGTTCAGGATCAGTGGGACAATGAAACCGGCAAAGGAGGTCGGGGGTGATTTCTTCGACTACTTTCGGGTCGACCAGCACCGGATCGGAATCGTCATCGCCGATGTCTCGGGCAAAGGTGTCCCGGCCGCCCTGTTCATGGTGATGGTCAGAACGGTCCTGAGGTCAACGATCCGAGGCCACGACTCCCCGGGAGACGTTCTCAACCGGGTCAATGACTACCTTGAGAAAAACAATTCCGAACAAATGTTTGTCACCGTCTTTTTTGGTGTTCTCGATGAGCGGAACGGGCGGCTCACGTTTGCAAACGGCGGCCACAATGCGCCGCTCCTGGTGCGTGAAGGGTCGGCGGAACCGTTGCCGCTCACCGGAGGCGTGGTTCTGGGAATGATCGATTGCCTGGAATACGACGAATTCCATGTCGATCTCAGTCCTGGCGATCGCGTGATCTTCGTGACAGATGGAATCGCCGAAGCCTTCAACAAAGATGAAGAGGCATTTGGGGATGATCGACTGATCGAGGTCGCCGCAGAGAGCCCTCACAAGGATCCTGATGCGGATATCAACGAGATTATCGCAAGGGTTGATGAATTCGTTGGTGACGCGCCACAGTTCGACGATATCACTTGCGTAGTCCTCCGGTACGACCGACCGTTGGCTGATCTAACCTCTGTGGAAGTCGTGTCGCCGGATGAAGGCGGAAGGCACGTGCCCATCGAACTTGAGGCCGGTTTGCTGGTTGCGTCGATGACGTCAAAATTAATGATCACGATCGACAGCCGGTTGAAGGAAATTGGTCGTGTTGCGGAGATTGTCGAGTCCCATGCCAGTGACCGGAATTGGCCGCCTGGCTGGGACATGAAGGTCAATGTCGTACTCGATGAATTGATCACAAACGTCATCAGTTACGCCTACGAAGACTTCGTCGACGGTGACGCTGGCGAAACTGAAGCGGGACGGAGGGAAATCCGGATCGAGTTGACCGAGGCCGGAAACGAGCTTGAAATCGTGATCGAGGATCAGGGGAAGTCCTTTGATCCATTCTCGGAAGCGCCGCAACCTGACATTGATGCCAGTGTTGAAGACCGGAGGATCGGCGGGCTTGGAGTCTATTTTGTCAAGGAGATGATGGACGAATGCAGTTGGGAACGTCGGGGAGGGATCAATCACGTCAGGCTGGTGAAACGGGGCCTGATCGGTTTTAACTGATGGCAAATGGCGTGAGGCAGACGCCCTGGCCGACTGGAGACCGGACACCGGGCCTTGCGGATCCGATTGCGTGCCGAACCGACCGGGCATTTTGGCAATGGCTGGACCAAGAAGGTCCCGCATGTCTCGAGTGTCTTTGCCGGAATCACCATCGACAGACTGTTCAGACCGTCGGCGAATCACCGAAGCCGGACACCGAACCCCGATGGATCCCCGGCCTGCGTCGAGCAGGCACCGTATCTCTGTTTCACAGTATCTGACCTGGCCGGACTTTCTTGGAAGCCGCCGGCGGACTGGCCGGTCGGCAGGCCGCCGGAATTCGTCCCGACATGGCGCACGGGAAAGAACTCCAGCTTTCGAGTTCGGACTTCCGTGATGCCGTCGGCTGTGATACCGGCGCCGTCGCATCGAGGCTGGGGGGCCCGATGTTCAATTTGTGCCGAGGGAGGAAATTCATGGCGATCGAACAGACGTTGTCGATTATCAAACCAGACGCCACCGGCCGCAATCTCGCCGGACAAATCTGTTCGATGCTGGAAGGTGCCGGGTTGCGCATCGTGGCACAAAAACGCGTTCGCTTGACCCGGGATCAGGCAAAGGCGTTTTATGCCGTTCACGCCGGACGCCCATTCTACGAGGAACTCTGTGAATTCATGGCTTCGGGTCCTGTGGTCGTCCAGGTTCTCGAAGGGACGGACGCCATCTCCAGGAACCGCGCTGTCATGGGGGCAACCAATCCGGCCGAGGCCGAGGCCGGAACCATCAGAAAGGCATATGGCCTGTCAATCGGCGAAAACTCGGTCCATGGGTCTGATGGCCAGGAGACGGCCCGGGAGGAAATTGGCTTTTTCTTTTCGCAACTTGAACTGGTCGGTTGAACCTGGTGGAGACGAATCTCACCGGCAATTGACTTGAAACAGCGATGCCGATGGGGGGGTCAAAAAGATCCACGACCCTGACAGAGATACGGTCACGGGTTTCGCGACAGGTTCAGCCAATTCAGTGATCCTTGACCGGGCAACCTGGTGACCGGAATTCGGGGATCACTTGATCAGGCCGACCGTATCAAGGGCCATATCCAGATGGGAATCCGGATTCCGGGTGCAGGAATCCAGACATTCGGCAATGAGGTGCTGCGCGACAATTGCGTCAAAATCCCGACGGATTCGACGCTTCTCGTCCGTGGACGCGTCAGTCCAGTGACGGTCTTCCAACCCGAGAACGAGAGCCGAATAGGCAGTGAAGTGCGCCTTCGCGCCGGAGGCCAGAAGCCGGGAATAGGCATTGATCGGCCCCAGGGATCGGATCTCGTCCGCCGAATGGATCCCGGCCTGGCCGTACTGCCGTTCCGAGACCGGGCCGAGGTTCCGGATCGAGGAAACCGGAGCTTTCATGGTGTCGTCAGCCTCGTGGGTGTTTCGCGCCTTTTGTTGAGAAACCGCCGCAGGACCGCTGGGTACAGCCGGTGTTCGGCGCGGTTGACTCGGGCTGCGAGGCACGTCGGAGTGTCGCCAGGCAGGACCGGTACGGCGGCCTGACCCAGGATGGGCCCGGCGTCGAGTTCCGGAGTGACCGCGTGAACGGTGCAACCCGAAAAGGTCTTCCCGGTCTCGATGACCCGGCGATGGGTGTCGAGGCCCGGAAATTCCGGCAGCAGGGACGGGTGGATATTCAGGATCCGACCTTCCCAGGCCGAAACGAATTGGAATCCCAGAATGCGCATGAAGCCAGCCAGGCAGACAACGGAAACCCGTGCCTGCCGGAGCGCCGCGTCTATTGCCGCGTCGAAGTCGAGCCTGTTGTCCAGGTAGTGCCGATGATCGATGCAGACGACACGAATTCCCCTGTTCGCAGCCTTTTCGAGCGCCGGGATTCCGGGGCGATTCGACAGCACCATGACCGGATTGGCGCCGAAGTCGGGATCTGCCATGGCATTCAGAAGGACCTCCATGTTGGTCCCGGTACCGGAGACCATAATGGCCACCCGGGTTGTCACGGCCACGAACCCAGGTACCGGACACCGGGTTCCCGGCAAACCCGGCCGATCCGGATCGGCTGAATGCCTGTCATGGAAACGGCGTCGCGAATCCGCGGCCAGGCGGAAGGGGCTGTCACGGCGACCATGCCGATTCCGCAGTTGAACGTTCGCAGCATTTCCGGACCGTTGACGTCGCCGGCGTCCGCAATCCAATTGAAAATCGTGGGAAAACGCCATGCGTCCAGGTCAATCACGGCGCCCAGATTTTCGGGGAGCGCGCGGGGTACGTTCTCCGACAATCCACCACCGGTGATGTGGGCGAGGGCCTTGAGGCAACCGGTGGCCAGGGCCCGCTGGACGGGTTCCACATAAATCCGGGTCGGTCGAAGG
This sequence comes from Paracoccaceae bacterium, assembly GCA_028874915.1. Lineage (GTDB taxonomy): Bacteria > Pseudomonadota > Alphaproteobacteria > Rhodobacterales > Rhodobacteraceae > JAPPHA01. The sequence goes on along the minus strand of JAPPHA010000092.1, from coordinate 16,768 downwards.
AGGACATGAGTGAACGGTTGACCCGTGTGGTGGACCGCGCCGGATTCCTTGACGGCTTCCGATTCGTTGGCTGTTTCGTCTCTGCCAAAAGGGATGTCATCCGACCATGTGAGCCCTCTTTCTGCCAGGACGCGGCGTACCAGCGAGAACCCGTTGGAATGCAGCCCGTCAGACGGAAACCCGAGCAAGAGATCGTCGGGTTCCACTGCTCGTGGCAATCGCTGCTCGCGTTCGACAGCGCCCACGGCAAAGCCGGCGAGATCATAGTCTGAGCCTTGGTAAAGTCCCGGCATTTCGGCGGATTCGCCCCCGAGCAACGCACACCCGGCTTCCCGGCAACCGGCAGCGATGCCGGCGATGATTCGCGTGGCTACATCGACCTGGAGTCGGCCCATCGCGAGGTAGTCGAGGAAGAACAGCGGCGTTGCGCCGCTGCAGACAAGGTCATTGACGCACATGGCGACGAGGTCAATTCCAATGAAGTCGTGGCAGTCACTCTCAATTGCAATTCTGAGTTTGGTCCCGACTCCATCTGTTGCCGCAACGAGAATTGGGTCATCAAAGCCGGCGGCGGCTACGTCGAATTGACCGGCGAATCCGCCCAGCCCTTCCAGTGTTCCCCGCCGACGCGTGGTTGTGGCGAACGGCCGAATGCGTTCGACCAGCGAATTGCCGGCATCGATGTTCACGCCAGAATCCCGATAAGTCAGAGGCACCTTCGACCACCTTGAGTTGCCTGTTTCTGCCGGTCTCCCCGTTGCTGACGGTACCACCACAGACAGGAACAATCCGAAGATGGCCATACCCGAATCCGTCCGGATTGAGCAATTCCCCGGGTCGGATCCACCGCAGGGCCTCGCGGTGATCAACGCCTCGATCGTGCAGGTACCCCACGGCTCGAACGACCAAGGTCCGACCGGCCTCCCGTGGAGTCCATGCGTCCCGGGGGACGGGACTCGGAGATATCGCGCGGCCCGTTCAATCCACGCCGAATTGATAGCCATCAACGGGAACTGATACACAACCCATGGCGATACCGGTCGAACGGACCCGTTTAATTGACGTGAAAGGCTTGACCGGGAAAATTCTCCAAAATATCTCGGAAGAGGTCGGGCCTGTAGCTCAATTGGTCAGAGCAGAGCGCTCATAACGCTTTGGTTGGGGGTTCGAGTCCCTCCGGGCCTACCACTTGATTTGTTCCGGAGCGAGTACAACATCTGTGCTCGCCGCCTGAAAACGGCCCAAGTTGTCGTAGAGTGCGCGTAGCAGGATGCCGCGTGCACCGTTGATGTCCCAGTCGAAAACGATTCTGCCGTTCGAGGCGATCGAGCAGCCCAGAAGCGCGCCCGGTGGAACTTCGCGGTTGTGCTGCCGGACCATCGACGCACGGTCCACGATTCCGAAGGGCTCGGTGTCGGTCGTCTCCTCGCCACGCAGGTTCGTCTTCAGGGTCACGGTCGTCAGCCGGCAAATGGCGCCCTCCACCGCGTCTTACTGGCGGCAGAATGTTGGGCGGTTGGTGAACCGCTGCAACTCCGTGGCGGTCATCTGCATCCGTTCCGGGAGCGGGCGGCCCCTGCGAACCTCTGCCATCGCCATCGACATGCAATCGATCTGGATGTCCTGGTCCCGGATCTTCGGAAGGCCAAACGGCCCCGGAAGCAACTCGATGCAGTAGCCCCGTTCGTCCTCGAAGCGGCGAATGCTTCGATGGTATTGCGGCGCGAGGCCGAAGAAGGGGAATTCAGATGCTCGGCCAGTTCCTTGAGCGGGGCCGTGATCAGGTCAGCGACGAGCAGATCCGGGTGGTGCCGGTGGCGAACGAGAGCGGCCCAAGAAATATCCTCGCCCGGGCCGCTTTGCGGCCCCGGGATCCGGCCCGGACGCCGCCGCCCAATGGCTCAGAAGCGAGCCATGCGCGGTGGCGAAGTCCGGATCACCGCAACCGCCAGGCCTGGACGCCAGGAGCAGGACCGGGGGGAGGAATGGAACGTTATCCACGTGAACCCAGTGACCCCGTTCACTTCCGGTTCGAGCACGACCTGTCGTGGTCCACCCGGGATCCAAACGTGGAAATGCGCACAATCGGTCAGGCGGAGCCGGTAACGGCATGCGATAGTGTGGTCATGCGTGCTGCAACCGCCGAATCCTACTACCGCCGGCTAAGCCGGGCCGTCGATTTCATCGTACGCCGCCTCGACCGGCCTTGTTCGGTCGAGGACGTGGCGGCAGAGGCGGCGTTCTCGCGTTTTCACTGCCAGCGCATGTTCCGGGCCATGACCGGCGAATCCATCGCCGAATTGGTGCGGCGACTGCGTCTCGAGCGGGCCGCCTGGCGGCTGCGCCATGAACGACTCTCCGTGACGGAGGCCGCCTTCGATGCCGGTTACGAATCGACGGAATCGTTCTCCCGGGCCTTCCGGCGCGGTTGCGGGATCAATCCGAGCCGGTACGGCACGGCGTGGCCACCGCCGCCTTTCGCCGGCCCGGCTGCCCGTGTCAGGTACTATCCGGGAGAGGCACGCACGGAAATCGACACGCCAATAGGAGACATCGACATGGACGTACGTATCGAAACTCTTGATGACATCGATGTGGTGCGCACTCACCATGTTGGCCCCTACAACGAAGTCGGCGCGTGCTTCGAGCGGCTCTTTGCCTGGGCTGCCGGTGTTGGAGCCCGGCCGGGCCGCGTCTTTACGCTTTCCTGGGACGACCCCGATACTGTCGAGCCTGAGAAACTGCGTTCCGACGCCTGCCTGGAACTGCAAACCAGCGCGGAGCCGCCACCCGGGATCGAGATCGACAGGATCGGGTCCGGCCGATATGCCGTCCATACTCATCGCGGTCCCTATGACGGGATTCCCGAAACCTACAGGCACCTGTTCGCGTCGTGGCTGCCGCAGAGCGGCGAGGAACCGGACGACCGGCCATGCATGGAACTGTATCGCAACTCGCCAGTCGATACCGCGCCTGCCGAGTTGCTGACCGACCTGTGCCTGCCGCTGCGGACAGCGCCGGGAGGTTGACGTCGGCGATGGAAGATTTTCCATGCCCCAATTGAAACATCACGCTGCCAGGATTTTTTGGCGTTGGCGCTCCGCCCCCTGGACCGGGACGCGGCCTTGGCTGGGCCGTTTTGTAATAGGGCAACGAGCATTCCCATGAAGCTTCTCGTCTTCTGCATCCTGGCTCTTGTCCTGTTGGCAGCTGCAGGAGGCGGGTTCCTTTTCTGGATGAAACAGCAACCTCTCTACAAACCCGGCCAGGCGGTTGAATTGATTCTGGAACCGGCAGTTGCTGGCGATCAACCGATGTGGCGTGTTAGCGAAGACGTTGAAATCAACCATTTCTCAACAGGTAGCGGCCGCAACATTCTCTATGTTCACGGTGGGCCGGGCATTCCACCTTCGTTATCTGCCCCCGCTCTCGATGGGCTCGGGGAAAGATTTCGGGTCAACTACTATGATCAGAGAGGCACTGGCAAATCAACGCGCCCATTCGACAATGAAGCATGGTCAAGCGGAGCGTGGCAAAACATCCAGGAATTGGAAGGCACTTTGGGAATTGCTCAGCAGATCGCGGATATAGAGCGAATCCGGCGCATTCTCGGGGAGGAGACGCTTATACTGGTCGGGCATTCATATGGCGGCCTTCTTGCGTCTCTTTATTCGGCAGAGTTTCCGGACAGGGTCGAAAAACTCGTTCTCATTGCCCCGGCCGACTTGCTGCTGTTTCCCTCGCCACATGGCGACCTCTTTGCCTCCATCCGAAGTGGGCTGTCCGCTCGGGATCGAACGGCTTTCGATAGATGGGCTGACGAGTATCTCGATCTTGGCACGATATTCGAAAAATCGACCGGGGAGCTGGAAACTCTCGACAGCAAGTTTCCACGTTTTTTTGAACAGGCAATGGGTGACTTGCCGGAAGGGAGTGGCGGCGATGTCGGTGTCTGGCACGCACGGGCACAGTATTTCAGCCTTGGACAACGGCATGACTGGCGTGGGGCGATTTCTGCGTACAACGGCCCGACTCTAATTCTTCACGGCGAGAATGATCTTCAGACTATCGAGGTTTCCAAAATGTATGCTGATGCGCTTCCGGACGCTCGCGTCGAGACCATTACGGGGGCCGGTCACTTTCCTCACTATACTCAGCCTGATCAGACGACGAGCGTTTTGTTGGACTTTCTAGTCCGTAACTGACCCGTTCGGCCCTTGCCGGGCGAAGAGAAACAGTATGGCGGGTGGAACGCCGGTTGCTCGACTTCCCCGAACAGATCCCCATACGCCGCCAAGGCACGGGGCTCCGACCTCGAGTGTTTGAGGCGAAACGTCTGTTCGGCCGTGGGTACATGATCCGCAACCGAGGCCGGAAGATTCTGGCCAGGAGGCCAACCTCGTTCCATGCAATACGGATTTGCTGCGACCGGCGACGCAGGATGCGCAGCCAGAACCGCGTGAGGCGGTGCACGAACTCTCCGAGGGAACGGAATCCGGTCGGCACTGTGAAACAACGCAGCCAGCCGCCCACTGCTCGACAAAGCCAGATGGCAACGTCGTCGCGGTCGGCGGAGCGGAACAACGCACCACCTGGTTGGCGCTGCTCTGCGCCGGAGAGCAATTCCCGCTCGCCGAACGGCCTGCGATCGTGGCCTACTCGAAGCGGCTCTGCGCGCGCGGGTCCTATGCCGGTCGATTGGGGAGGCCGGGCCGCACATTTGTGAACGGGCCGCCTGAGCTCGCGTCGGCCGCTCGGTGTTCAAGTCCGGTGCCCCGGACCGGGACGGGTGCGGTTGCGACGGCCCCCCAATGCCACACTGTGCAGCGCTGGGCTTCTTCAAGGTAAACACGGGACTGAGGTTTCGGTTTCGTCCGGCTACGGATGCGCCCGGTAGCCGGCGTGTTGGGCTTACCGGCCCGTGTCTCCGTCTTTTCTCCGGCGCTGGCGCCGGGTTCGATCACGTTGTGGCCGGGATCGCGGACGAAGACGGCGGCAGGTCCTTGAACGAGAACCGACCGCTGAGAGGGATGCCGTTCTCCGCAATGAACACCTTGGCGTCGTCGAGAGAGGCCACCTTGAACGCGACGTGGGTGATGCCAGGATTCTTCTCGCCAACGTTCATCAGGATGTTCCTGTCGTTCGCTGTGTTCGCCGGACCGAGCAGGTTGAGAACGACGCCCGAGAGATGCTGCGTTATGATGGAATGGCCTTTTCGAATCCTGTGTCGGAGAGCGTCCGGAAGTTCAGCCGTCCGTAGGACGCGACGGACACTGCCCTTTCGCTGACACGGATCCCGATGTTGTTCACCTTCTCGATGTGGAGCATGTTCGCGACGCTCCCGTGGCGCTGGACGGTTGGGCGGACAAGGCAGGGTCCCGGAGTCGCGGCCGCAAGATCGGGAGCAGCGGGCGCAGCTCGAATGGAAAGGGTGTGTCGCATGGCGTATCTCGAACAGGTTGCCATCTTTCTCGCCGCGGCCGTGGTCGTCGTCCCGCTCGTTCGGCGGGCCGGAATGGGCTCGGTCCTCGGCTACATGCTGGCGGGCGTGATCGTCGGTCCCTGGGCGCTGGATCTTGTCCACGACGAGCAGGAGATTCTTCATCTGGCCGAACTCGGCGTGGTCCTCCTGCTGTTCGTCATCGGCCTTGAACTGCAGCCGCGGCGTCTTTGGGCCATGCGCCGGGCGGTGTTTGGGCTCGGCGGGGGGCAGTTCGTGCTGACAGCCTCGGCGCTCGCCGGTTTCGCTTTCGCGCTGGGACTGCCGCCTGAGGCCGCCGTGGTCACGGGGCTCGCCCTGTCGTTGTCGTCGACAGCTTTCGCGCTGCAGGCGCTCGCCGAGCGCAACGAGCTCACGACCCGGCACGGCCGTCTGTCGTTCTCGATCCTGCTGTTCCAGGACCTCGCGGTGATCCCAATTCTGGCCCTCCTTCCGCTCCTGGCGCCCGCGTCCGGCAGTGCCGGAGAAGGAGTTCTCTGGCTCGATATCGCCAAGGCGGTCGGCATGATCGCGCTATTGGTGCTCGGCGGCCGCTACCTGCTGCGTCATGTGCTGCCGCTCGTGGCGCGTTTCGGCACGCACGAGGTGTTCACCGCAACGGCCCTGCTCACGGTCGTGGGTGCGGCCCTGCTGATGGAGTTCGTCGGGCTCTCCATGGCGCTCGGCGCGTTCCTGGCCGGTGTGCTGCTCGCCGATTCCGAGTACCGGCACGAACTGGAAGCCGACATCGAGCCCTTCAAGGGGCTGCTGCTCGGCCTCTTCTTCATGGCGGTCGGGATGACGGTCAACATCAGGCTGGTGATAGAGACACCGCTCGCCGTGCTCGGTCTCACCGTCGGGCTGATGTCGGTCAAGATGCTTTGTCTCGTCGGGATTACCCGTATTGAAACGGCGAACTGGCGAACCATTCGCGGCACGGCCGTGGCGCTCTCGCAGGGCGGCGAGTTCGCTTTCGTCATTCTTGCGCTCGGCGTGTCCTCCGCGCTGATGGAAGGGGGCACCGCCGACATACTGATCGTCGCGGTGACACTCTCGATGGCGGCGACGCCGCTGGCCTTCACGGCGGGAGACTGGCTGAATGCCCGCCTCGAACGGAAGGAGGAACCCGCATACGAACGGCACATCGAGGAGGAAAACCGGGTCATCATCGCCGGGTTCGGCCGGGTCGGCCAGATCGTCGGCCGCATCCTGCGCGTGCGCCGCATCGGCTTTACCGCTCTCGAGACGAGCGCAGAACAGGTGGATTTCGTGCGCCGCTTCGGCAACAAGGTCTACTACGGTGACGCGAGCCGGGTAGAGCTGCTGCGTGCCGCCAGCGCCGACAAGGCCGTGCTCTTCGTGCTCGCGATCGAAGACGTGGAGCGCTCGCTTGCGACGGCGCGGGCCGTGCGCAAACACTTTCCCCATCTGACGATCTTCGCCCGCGCCCGCAACCGCCAACACGCCTATGCGCTGATGGATCTCGGGATCACCCACATCGTGCGCGACACTTTCCATTCGAGCCTCGAGCTCGCCCACGGAATCCTGACGGAACTGGGATTCGGCGAATTCAAAAGCCGGCGCACGGTCGCCACATTCAGTGACCACGACACCAAACGTTTGCTCCGGCAGCACGCGATCGCACACGACACCGACCGCATGGCCGAGGAGGCGAAGCACTGGACCCGGGAGCTCGAAGAAATGTTCGCCGAGGACGAACGCAACTCCGCTGGTGAAGGCAGCCAGGAACAAGGTCGCCAGAATGCGGCGACTTCTCCCGTGGCTGGTCGGTAGAGTGAATTTACATGCGAGCCGGATTCGGATGCACACACTATTGCGTCCGGCCAGCAGGGGCTGGTCGATGGCGTTTCACGGTGATCAAGCCCGCGCGCCGGAGCCGCGGCATGGTTCACGGACGCGACGGCCCGGCCAGTGGACGCAGGGCGCCGGCCAGCAATCGGAATCTTCCGCTCTCAATGATGTCCGGCACCATACCAACCCGATTTGCCGTGACGCGGGCGCGGCGAGTCGTGACAGCGGGAATTCCGTTCTCCTGGTGATCCGGGCGTCGACCGCGATGCGTCGGACGAGGATGACGCCGATGCCTGCCACCACCATCTGCACCAGCGTGTGATGGTTCCTGGCCTCGAACTGCGCCCGCGCTTTCGTGTTCCCGGTTCCGCAGACGTCAAGCGCGTGGCGCCCGGCGGAGGTCGGTTCTCACAAATGAGCAGCGCCGGTTCCCGCGATGCTACTGCAGCGATCGAACGCCTGCGCTCCCGCGAGGCGTCTGATAACATCGTCATGACTTTTGAAAAGGGGACGGAGGGTACATGGCCAGGGACCACACCTACAGCGCGACGGTGACCTGGACTGGCAATCGGGGTGAGGGCACACGTCGCTACAGGGGCTACGGGCGGGACCATGACATAGCCTGCACGGGCAAGCCCGTCATCCGGGGCTCGGCCGATCCGGCCTACCTGGGCGATGCGGCCTGGCACAATCCTGAGGACATGCTGGTCGCGGCGTTGTCGGCCTGCCACATGCTCTGGTACCTGCATCTGTGCGCGAGCGCCGGGGTCGTTGTGACGGCCTATGAGGACGCCGCCGACGGCACGATGCGGACTCACCCGGACGGCGCCGGGGAGTTCAAAAGGGTCACGCTCCGGCCGCGGATCACGATAACCGGCGACAGTGACGCTACAGTCGCGGAAAGGCTGCACGAACAGGCCAACGCGATGTGCTTCATCGCTCGCTCGGTGAACTTCCCGGTCACGCATGTTGCGGAAATCGTGATCGAATAGAATTGGAAGGCGAGGCGCCGGACTCGAGAACGCTTTGCAGCCGAAATCGATGAATCACAGTCTCGCCCTGTTGCAGGCGTCCTGAACCCGTCAAATGGTGTGCCGTCCGTGGACAATCGCCACGCGCAATAGAACGGTTCCGTCGGCGTCAGGCTGGGTGCGGGAACGTGCCGGACCACGGGTCGCGTTCGCCCATGCGAGTGGCACCTGCTTCCGGAAGGACACCGAACAGACCGGATGCAGGCGAGGGGCGAACGACGGAGGAGATGACAGGCCACGGCCCATCGGTCGCTCAGGGCTGGATGAGAGGCGCCAGCCGGCCACGACCGAGTATTGCATCGGACATGGCGCCCTTGACGTTGCGCAGTGACTCTCCGAGCTCGGCAATGGACTCAAGTTCAAAGGGCGCCACGATCTCATCGATGGCCTTGTGGAACTCTTTCAGACGCGGTGGCGGTGGCCGCGTCGTGATTCTGAATGCCTCGGCGACAGCAACGGCGAGAGTCGCAAGCGTTGCTTCGACTGAGTCCCACGCCTCCAGATGTCGCTCGAACGCCAGGAAGACGGGGGCGGCGACATCGGACTGGCCGCCTCCTGGATCTTCCAGGCCGATGGTCAGAACTGCAGGGGCGGCCGCCTGTCGCGCTCGCTCCGCGTGGCTCGTTTGCGACCAGGCGAGAAACTCCGTCCCGATCACGCCGGAATCCTCGGGAACAAGAAGCTTCGGCAACCCGAATGGCGCACCGTCGAGAAGCCGGGCGGTGAGCTTGGTCGCAAGAGCGCAGATGTCCGCGGCTGCGGCATTCAGGATGTCGATTGCCCTGCTGGCCTGATGGTTGTGAAAGCCACCGGGGGAAATGGCGCGCCCGTCCGGATGAATCGAATCAGGAGGCAAATAGACCGGATTGTGCGCAACGGACCGGAGGGACTGCAGGGCCGTCTCACTGGCGTCGTGCACAGCCTTGGCTGCCGTTCCCAACACTCCAGGAATGATGCGCCAGCTAACCGGCGCCTGATGGGGCAGCCGGTCGCGTGACGGCACACCCGAGAGATGCTCATTCAGTCGGGACAGGACACCGCACTGATGTGGGTCCGCCGTGATGTCCAGCAGCGCCGGATCGTAGGCATCCAACGGGGCTGCGACTGCTTCGATGGCCAGGGCGAACACGCGCTCGCACAGGGCAAGGCGACGCGATGCGGTCAGCGCCGCGTCCGTGACAAACCCCGTCGCACAAGGCGAGCCATTGTACAGTGACATGATTTCGCCGGGGGCCAGATCGACTTCCGAGAGGCGAGGATAGAGCCAGCTCAAGGGCATGACTTCGCCGGGGCCCGTTGCCGCGTCGAACGGCATCTCCGGAACAGGCCGGGAGAGCAGGGACACGACCCATTCGGCAGTTTCCGGGCGAACCCGGCCATGTCCTTCGATGTAGCCGGCAGCGCGCGCCAAGAGCACCAGTCGCACGGCATGCTCGGGCACCCATTTGTTCCCGCCCCCGAATGCCCTGGGAGCGAAGAGGTTTTGCGACTTGGCCAACCGTTCCTGCTTGTCGGGCGAAAGGGGTACCTTGGCCCGTGCACCGGGCGCGGCCGTCGATCCGTAGACGAATCCGGCATTCCCGGAGGCCAGGAGGCGTTCGAACGCCTGCCTGCATTCGTCGATCCGGACCTTGGCGCGGGGCGAAAAGGCCGCTTCGGCGTTCTCGAAACCGACACGCCATGCGTCGTGAAGCGTGAGGTCCGACAATCTGTCCAGGATTACGGGCATTGCATGCGCTCTCCTTGTGCCGGTCCTTGTTCTTGCCGGGCGCTGATCGATCACTGCTCGACGCGGGTAGCTTCGTCGCATCCCTCTCCGCGCTTTCCGGCGATCTGCGGACGTCCTCAAGCCCGGATGGACCTGGCAACGGCCTCGCCCCGGATGGACAAGGGATTCGCGCCGAGAGGCATAACGGGTTCAAGACTGTGATGGAACCTGCCGACCCAATTGCGCTGTCGTCCGGGTTCTCGTTTCCGGTCGGATCCGATTTACGCTCAAAGCTCGCCGTCTGGCAGATCCGTCTGGAATGTTCCTTCGCGCGGGACCACGGAATTTCGCCGAAAGATGCCTTTCGTGCAAAAAACACCAATCCTTTGCAATTGTGCCGTTGCCGGCGCTGCCATGAGATTCGTTCGACGCGGACCGCCTTGAACCTCTGGGCGGTCCGGGTGCCCAGATGCCGGGAGCGTTCGTCGGCGCAATCGCACCCTTCTCTGCGGTCCGTCCGGTGGCGCTCCTCGCTCGACTACCCCGAGCCCCGACCTCCGTGATCCCCGCCCGGCCGGCCAGGGTGCCCCCGCAGGCGTTCAGGAGCATCGCCGAACTCGCGCAAGGACACCGAATTCACCGGTTGATCCCAGGATCGGGACCGCCATTCTTCGCCTGGACATCAGCGAAGCAGGTGCCTCCATTCGTCAAACGCACCCGGCGAATCATGTGTCCCGCGACGATCGATTCCATACCCTGTAATACCTGCGGGTGTCCGCTCATGTCGCCACAATTGCCCCGCCTCGTTCCAGCTTCGGATGGTTTGAGTCGCGACTATCTCGCGTCTCGCCGGCATCAATAAATCGCCACCTGGCAACTTCCTCGGCGTGATCTAGCCCGAAGTGTTGAGTCGGTTGCTTGATCATGAGGCAGTCCTCGTTCGAGAACCCGACGGCCATTTCGGTTGGCGGGCTTAACCGGAAGACTGATCGGCCCTTGGCAAGATGTCGGGCGTCCTGGGCACCGACAGGACAGCCTTTAGGCCTCCGAGGTTCTCGCTGGTGCCGAGTTCCACGGTCCCCCCATGGGCCTCGGCGACATCCTTGGAAATCGTCAGACCCAGACCGATTCCGGTTCCTTTGTCCTGATTGCGGGCGTCATCCAGACGCAAAAACGGCAGGAAGACGGACTGTCGCTGGCTTGGGGGGATTCCCGGTCCGTCGTCTTCGACAATGAACGCGACCATTTCGTTCCGTACGTCGACACTGAGCCGAACTGAGGAGCCGTGGTGACAGGCATTGGAGAGCAGGTTGTCGATGGCTCGGGCCAACGCCGCCCGGCGTGCATTTGTAACGACCTGATCGTCGACGGAGGTCATGATCCTCAGGTCGACGTCATCGCCGGATCGTTTGCGGTTGCCGACCAGATCTATCGCCAACTGTTTGACAATGATGGGTTTGACCTCTTCTCCGGCAGCGTCGCTGGCGAAGGCCAAAAACTCGTCCAGCGTCTTCTCCATTTCGGAGACGTCGCGCCGGATCAACCGGGTTTCCTCGTCCTCCGGCATAAGGGACAGTGACAGCTTGATTCGGGTCAGCGGTGTCCTCAGGTCGTGACTGACACCGGAGAGCATGATCGTTCTTTGTTCGATATGGCGTTCGATACGATCCCGCATGGTGAGAAACGCGCTTCCCGCACGCCGAACCTCGAGGGCACCGCGTGGACGGAAGGGAACGCTGTGTCCCATACCGAATGACTCCGCTGCCCTGGCCAATCCGGTGATCGGATTGATCTGATTGCGCAGAAAGAGAATTGAAATGGCCGTGAAAAGGAGAGACGCCAATACCATTGCCACGAGGAGTTGATGGGGATTTCGTGCCGAAACCTTGGCTCTTGGGACTGTGAATTCGATTGTGCCGGCGCTTGTGCTCGCGCAAAGCCGGACTTCGCGTTTGTTGCTGGTCAGGTCGACCGCTTGAACGGCCGGTATTTCCTGCCTGAGAACATCGATGACATGCCGACCCGTGACGTCCCACAGCAGCTTGCTGTCTGTTGACGGACAGCGCCCTTCACTCGGATTCCTTGGGGTCGAAATCCCGAAGGGCGTTGCGAAAGCGCTCAATCTCAGCGGATCTGGCGAGTCGCCGCGTCCGAATTCATGACCCTCGATCTGCCCGATGACGAAGTCGATCTCCTGGGCTGCGAATGTCGTCATTTGAACGGTTACGTCTCGAAACAGCCGATCGACGAAAATTGTCCCAACGACGATCTGAACGAGAATGATCGGGACGATCAGGATCAGGATCGAGCGTCCGAAGAGGCTGCGCGGCAAAATCGGCTTGATTGATCGAGTCATCATGGCAGGATGCTGACATGGATATGGACAGGAAGACCCCTGCGCAAGTCGAGCCCGCTTCGGTGGATTGTCGGACATCCGAAATCCCGGTGGCCGATCGGCTCCGGGCTGTCGCTTACAACGAAGCGGCAGTCATTGTCGCCAACGGTCAGTGCCGGTAACCGGCCGGGCAGGCGGTGGCGGTTTCCGGAGTCGGGCACTTTGACTGTACGTCCAGACTTGGACAACGGTCAGTCATCGCTTCCGTTCTGCAGGCCATCGTGCGTTGAGCGATCGCGGTTTCCTCCGTCCATTCATGAAGCATCGTAATTTCGATTCCGGTTGCCCCGGCGTATGAACTCACCCTTCGTCACCGACCACTCGCCCCGGATCGGGGAAGCCGAGGAATTGGTCCCGGGGCTTAGGGTCGTGACGGCGCCCAACGCCGGGCCCATGACATTTACAGGTACGCGAAGCTACATACTCGGATACGATCGCCTTGCCGTCATCGATCCGGGCCCTGATGAACCGTCCCATTACCGGGCGCTGATGGATGCGACGAGAGGCGCAACGGTCACCCATATCCTCGTCACGCATGCGCATGTCGATCATGCGCCACTCGCCCGCCGCCTGTCGGTGGAACTCGACGTACCAATCCTCGGATTTGGCGACATGGCCCGGGCGCAGGCGCAGTTCCGGGGGGACAGGCATGGCGGGGTCAGCGGGAAAACGGCACGCCTTCCGGATCTCGGCGGAGGCGAAGGAATTGATCACGGCCATGACGTGGACGAGTCGTTGGATCACGGAACGGTCGTATCAGGCGGCGATTGGGTGCTGGAAGCCCTGCATACGCCCGGACACCTCGCTGACCATCTCTGTTTCGCCTGGCGTGAGACGGGCATCGTCTTTACCGGTGACCACATCATGGGGTGGGCAACGACAATGGTGTCGCCGCCTCATGGCGACATGCAAGAATTCATGCAGTCTCTGAGACGTATGGCGGAGAGAGCCGGAGACCGGGCCTTTTTCCCGGGACATGGAGGTGCCGTCGAAGATCCTCACGCGATGATTGACTGGCAGATCCGGCACAGGCTGGATCGGGAACAACAAATCCTTGATGCGCTCTCCGGTCGAACTCTTGCTCCCGAGGAAATCGCCGGAATGATTTACTCCGGGATTGACGGACGGTTGATTTCGGCCGCAACCCGCAACGTCATTGCCCACCTTGTTGATCTTGAAGCGCGCGGACGCGTGCAAATGGAGCGACCGGGCCAAGCTCAGGGGCGGTACCGATTGGTCTGAAAGGGACCTTGCGAATTCGGTGGACGCAGGTTCGCGGGACTTGCTATAGACTTGACCGCACATTGACTTTGCTGTTCCGGCGTAGCTCAGTGGTAGAGCAGTTGACTGTTAATCAATTGGTCGTAGGTTCGAACCCTACCGCCGGAGCCACCACTTCAACACGTGAAATCATCCTGGAAATGATCGTGTCGAAGGGCCCCAATTTGTCGGGATGCGTGCGGTAAATGCGGTGAGCCAGGCCTGGCAACGAATCCGGGCCTGAGCCCGGGTTCGAATGTTACGGAAACCGGATCCGTCGCGGTTCCTGCCGGATTGCGGGCGTGACGGGCGGTCGCAGGCGCCTCTCATGCAACGGGGTATGGAACTCCGATGACGCTGATTGACACGACCGACCACCTTGCCGAATTCTGTGACGCTTGTGCGGCCCATCCCTATGTCACGGTTGATACGGAGTTTACCCGGGATCGGACATTTTTTCCGAAACTCTGTCTTGTGCAACTCGCTTACCCTGGGTCTGATGACGCTGCGGCCGCAGCCATTGACACGTTGTCTCCCGGACTTTCGTTGGATCCCCTCTACCAGTTGTTTGCCAATTCCTCGGTGACAAAGGTCTTTCATGCGGCCCGTCAGGATCTGGAAATCTTCTATCTCGACCGGCAGGTTTTTCCGGAACCGTTCTTCGATACCCAGATTGCGGCGATGGCCTGCGGATTCGGCGATCAGGTTGGCTATGAGGCGCTGGTTCGTGCCATTTCCAGGCGCTCGCTCGACAAAGCCAGCCAGTTTTCCAATTGGGATGTCCGGCCCTTGACGGCGCGCCAAGTCGGCTATGCGCTTGGCGATGTGACTCATCTTCGTTCGGTTTACGAACATTTGAGCCACCGACTGCTGGAACAGGGACGAAGCCGTTGGGTGCAAGAGGGGTTCCGGGAGTTGCTCAGCCCTGACCTCTACTGCATCGATCCCGAGAGAGCCTGGGAGCGTCTAAAGATTGGAAACGCTTCCGGCCGGACCCTGGCCGCAATTCGGGAACTAGCACGGTTTCGCGAAGAGGTTGCCCAACGCCGGGACATCCCGAGAAACCGGGTCTTCAGCGACAAGGCGCTCATGGAAACGGCCTCCATCCGGCCGGTGACTTCGGCAGAACTTGCGAAATCCCGATTCCTTCCCCGACACCTCTGCCGGGGACTCGTGGCTGATGGCATCCTTGACGTCGTAAAGAAGGTCGCAGCCCTTCCTGATCACGCCCTCCCGCCTCGCCAAAAGCCGGCGAAACCCATCAATCAGAACCCGGCTCTTCTGGCGCTTCTTCGGGCTTTCTTGAAAGCCAGGGCGGATGAGGCGACGGTTTCAACCGCCCTGATCGCGAGTGCCACGGACCTCGAGGACCTCGTCGTCGGCACGCCTGACGCCCGCGTTCTCAAGGGCTGGCGATACGACCTCTTCGGACGGGATGCCGTTCGGCTGGCAAAAGGAGAGATTGCGCTGGCCATCGACGGCAGCCGAATCCGGATCGTCGAATCCAGCCCGGCGGAAGACGTCGGTGATCCGCGACCTCGCCAAGAACCGCCGCGCTTTGTGCGACGCGCGCGCCGAGATCGCGTCGGTTGAAGAACGCCTCGCCGCGATTCCCGGGCTGGAGGAAACGCTCGAGCGATTCCAGGAAGTGGGCCTTGAGGAGCGCCTGCAGGAGACGAGCCTGCTCGTGCGGGAGGAACGGATGCTTGGTTCGGTTCCTCAAGTCTAGCTCCGTTCCGGGAGGGGCTGGACACTCTGCGAAGCGAGCTGTCGATCGACCTTGCCTTCTTGGTAGTACGGGCGCTCGAGGAGCTGCCTGGCCGGGACATCCTTTCGCACGCGACCGGAACGCTCACCGAATTGGAAGGGGAACTCGGTCGCATTGCAGACAGCCTGGAACAAGCGTTGGCGCGCGCAGATCACGGCATCGACAAGGTGCGGGCCACTTGGGACATACGACGGCAGCGGTTTTCAGGCTGAGTACGAAAGGTTTCTGCGCGAGTTGCAGAAATCGCGCGTGGACGTGGAAGGGTTCATCCGCCTTCGCCGCCAAGTCGAGGAACTGCGCCCGCTTCATGAGCGCCTTGCACTTCTGCAGCGATTGGAGAAGGAGCACGCCAATCAGCGTCTTACGCTGCTTGCCGAGTGGGAAGACGTCAAGGCCGCCGAGTTGATCGTTTCCCGACGGACGACCCCATGAACAACGCCGCGCCTGTCTACAAGTTCGACGCGTCGGAAAAGCCGACGCTCGACCTGCACACCGTGCCGCTCATCGCAGCAACGAACGAGTCGCTAGAAGGTTACGGCTGCCTGGTTGACGATCCGGACAATTTCGAGATCGAGATCGTCCGCTGGCCGGCCCAAGGCTGGCGGCCGGTCGATCCGGACACCGGCGACGAAGGCGGCTGGATCGAGGGCGTATTCGAGAGCACCTGGCGCGGCGACGTGCTCTATGGCCAGAACGATGCGGTGAACGGCGACTACGTGCTCGGCTGGTCGGTCGATCCGCAATCCGCCAGCGCCGACGCCGCCACCGGGCCCCGCGACAAGGTGTTGCTCTGGCACCTCAATTATCACCCGGACGGCGGGCAGTTGTTCTATCCGCTCAATCCCGGCCCGTTCGTCGTGCCCGCGGCGCTACCCGGCGACGACATCACGCCCGACAAGGTCGTCGCATTCTGGTGCGACGGTTCATGCGGTCTCTACATCCACCCGATCATCTGGCACGAGGGCGTTTTCCCGGTCGGCAACAAGCAGCGCTTCTTCGACCGCCAGGGCCGGGTGCATGCCCGGGTGAGCTGCGACGTGGGCGAGGAGTTCGGCGTCTATCTCTCGGTGCCGCTGACCACCGAACGGCCGGCCTAACCCTCGCCGGCGAACCGTTTGACCACCGGGCAGCGGCCCGCGATCGGCGGCTTGATGACGATGTAGCTGAAGTATTTCTCGATGCCGATATCGGCTTCGAGCATGCGTTCGACGGTGTCCTGATAGTCGGCGACGCTCCGGCAAAGGAACTTCAGCAGTTAGTCGGATCTTCATTTTGAAATCTCCGTGTCAACGGCGCGCAAGCCGTTGAAACGACT
>JAPPHA010000089.1 GCA_028874915.1 Paracoccaceae bacterium | reverse complement strand
CAGCGTTTCGCGGTCAAGGCGCATGGCGAAATCGGAGGGATCCCGGCTTCCCGGCGGCACCGCCGCAGCGTCGATGAGGCAACGGAACGTCTCGCTGCCTGTGTCCTTCAGTGCCGCGCCGGTCTCCGGATCCCGCCCCTCGGCGGTGTCGATGACCGCCAGCTTGGCTTCGCGGGTCTTCGAGCTCCGTCCTCCTGCTTTCCGGCAATGCCTTTGACCTCATCCTTCCGCATCGGGATCCCGGTTCCGTCGATGGACAAATACATGCGCGATTCCAGAGGTTTACCCTCGACGACCTCCTCTCGCTCGAAACGGAGAGCATCCTCGCCGAGCGCCAGGGGACCATCGCTGCAGTGAGCTCGAGGAGGCGTTCAGTCCGGCAAGGTTCGCGATGTGGCCGCTCGCCGCATCGAAACTCATCATCGGCGTCGTCTCGGCCACGACACTCGCCATTCCCGGAATAATGGTGCTGCTCTCCAGGCCCAGAGCACGGTCCAGCGGAAAGCATCCATTGCCGCACGACCGGCAATAATAATAGCTGCGCTCGATCTCGACACGGCCAAGTCGGGTGAGCCACACCCTTTTCTTCCCGGCCCGGTGCCGGCACATCGGCTTGCCGCAGCGCGCGCATTCCGGCGGTGGCAGAGCCTTGTCAAACTGTTCGAACAGCATCTTCAGCGCCGTCGCCCCGCCGCCGAGAGAACTGTCGCGGAGCGCCCGCTCCACGCTGTCCAGGTCCGGAACACCCGACGCAAGCCCCGCTGCCAGCTTCGGAAACTGCGGACCGAATTCCGATGATACGGCGGCAAGCAACGCCGGAAGCGGCCCGCCATCCGGCCTGAAGCCCGCCAGAGGAAGCTCAGCCTCCGTGATGTCGCGGCTTCGCACATCACCACCTTCCAGCCAGTACCGGGTGTATCCGCCCTCGTGTTTGCGCAGCACCGCCGCGCCTTCCTCCCCAAGGCCTTCCAAGTACGTCACCGTGTCTGGATGCCGATGCCCTTGTTTCCCTTTGCTCTTCGCCATGACCCGCGCCCCATGACCCGCGCCCCATGCCTCGTTGCCTCCGAAAGCGCGCCGCCCGCCGGTTTCCCCGGCTGTTGCCGGACACGCAGCAACGACAACGTCGCAGATGCGAATCGAAACCAACAACCAACTTGGGCTACATCCCGAGGTTGTACACGCAATGGACATCAAGAAAATCGGTTGTATTTTCGGCAAAAACTGACTGGTGAGACATGGAATACGAACCGCTTTCCGAAGTTCGGGAGAACCTAAAAGTCCAATGGTACCGCTCCAGGTTGGCGCCAGCGCGGTTTCGCGAGCTTTCCAAGCGTAGCGACCGGAAAGGCTGGATGCAGGCCGGCGGGCACTTTGGCCTCTTCTGCCTCACGGGTGCGGCGGTCTATCTGACCTGGGCGCAGGGCATCTGGATCGCCTTTCTGGTGGCGCTGTTCGCCCACGGTACGGTCGCAAGCTTCTTCAGCGGCACCGCTGTCCACGAACTCGGCCACGGAACGGTGTTCAAGACCAGGTGGCTCAACAAGTTTTTCCTGTATCTCTTCAGCCTGATCAGCTGGTGGAACCCGTTCGACTATGCGGCCAGTCACACCTATCACCACCGCTACACGTTGCACCCGGAGGGAGACCGTGAAGTCCTGCTGCCGCTGCACCCCAACGTGGGCCGAACCTTCCTCCTGCAGCTTTTCACGGTCAACCTCCTGACCCAGCCGGGACGCACATTCAGCAAGGGCGGGATTCTGTCGGCGATCTGGGTCACGATTCTCGATGCGATCGGCAAGGTCGGTTCGACCGAGATCCCGGCCAACGAGTGGCGGCAGGCGCTCCACGACGACCAGCCGAACCAGCACCGCCGCTCAAGGTGGTGGTCTCGCACGCAACTGGCGTTCCACGGTGCGGTGCTCGTGGTGTCGATCCCGACCGGCCTCTGGGTCGTGCCGCTCATTATCACCATTCCCAGCTTTATCGCGATTTGGCTCAGTTACTTCGTCGGCCTCCCCCAGCATTGCGGGCTGATGGAGCACACGACCGACTTCCGCAAGAGCACGCGGTCGATGCACCTGCCCAGGTTCGTGGAATTCCTCTACTGGCACATGAACTGGCACACCGAGCATCACATGTATGCCGGCATCCCCTGCTACAATCTTCCCGCACTGGCAGCCGAGATCAAGGACGACATGCCCGAACCGCGCAGTCTGCGTGGAGCCTGGCGCGAGATGCTCGACACATGGGAGCGCCAGAAGTCCGATCCGGATTACACTTTCGACACGCCCCTGCCGGCCACGGCTCAGACCAAAAGGCGCGGGAAAACGGAGACCGGAGAATCCTCGATCGGTGACCTGGCACCCAAGGAACTGGCGTCGGACAAGGCGCAAGCCTGATTTTCAACGGATCTTCAAGGTGACGGGCTGGACAACGGGCCGTGATACGGAACCCGGCCTGCAATTCAGCCCGCCGCAAGACACGACAGCCCTGGTCTTCGTAACTCCACTCTCACCGGTCCTTCACTATTTTGCACGGGCAGCATGGAGAGTATCCGGGCGGCGGCTCGACGTGGTGTCGCGCGACCGTGTCGAGGCAGCGGCGGGAACACTGACGTGAGCCGCAGACCCCCGGTTCGCGGAATTCCCTGGGCACTATTGCATCGCGCATGTGTGGCCGGACCTGGACATCTCTCGCCAGTCGCATGGGCGGGCAGGCGAGAAACCGCTTCGCGGGTTCCACCGGGAAGACGATCACCTCGGTCACCGAGTTGGAGGCAGACATGGAGAGGACCAGGCGACGCGGTCACGCGGTCGATCGAGGAGATTTCCGGGAACGTGACGACAGTCTCGGGAGTGGCAACATGCTGCCGAACGGCGAGACCAACGGCGCGCCGGGAGTGTCGGCGCCAGATATCAAATTCGGGATAGGCGGAGTCGAACGGATCGACGCCCGCGTTCGGCTCGCAACCCGCGCCGTATCGAATCGGTTGCGTTGGCAGGCCGCGTCCGCCTTGACGGGCCGGCATCGGCCTTGCGGAACGAGGGTGGCCCGCCAGGCGGGCCTTCAGCCGTTTTATCGGGCGGTCCTGCTTTCCGCGCCCTTGTCATGGCCCCTGTCTTCGATACGCTCGACCGGACCGTCCTTTCGAACCCAGTCGGAATACCCATCGGTCAAATGCGCGGCTTCGAATCCCATGTCCTGCAGTGCCGCAACCGTGAGCGAGGACCTCCAGCCGCTCGCACAGTGTAAAATGAACTTGCGATCTTCTCCGAAGATCGGCTTGAAATACGGACTTCCGGGATCCACCCAGAACTCGACCATGCCTCGCGGTGCATGGAAACTGCCAGGAATCCAGCCGCTTTGCTGGCGTTCGCGTATGTCGCGGATATCGACGACGACCACTTCGGGGTCGCCGTACATCAGCAGGAGCGCCTCCGTATCGATTTCCTCGATCCTGGAGCGCGCCTCGGCGACCATCTCCGCAACCGTCTTCTTGAGCTTCTTCATCGAATTTTTTCAGTCATTTGAAATTTTCCTTCCGAACACTGGCACGCCGAATCGGGCCGCGCAAGCTTAGGCGCTGCGGATCATCTCCCGACCGGTATCCGGAAGCGAAGGTGCAGGAAAAGAACGGGATTGCATGCTTGACCGCACGACTGTCGAAACCCGGATCGGACGCACGCGCACGCCAAATTTGCGCGGCAAAGCCCGAACTCGACGGACGTGCCAGAACAAGGCATCCGGGATTGACACTGCACGGCGAGGGACGTTGGCACCGGCAATCCCGATGACCCGTGAAATCGATCGAATGGCTGGAACGATTTGGTTTCAGCCATCGACATGGTCCCGGGACGAAAAAGCCACGGAATTCGCCGATCGCGCTTCGGGCCGGGATTTCCGCGGAGGCAGGGGCGGGCGAGACATTCATTGAGGGTGAGCATGCCGACGACGCTATCTCTGGAGGCCGATTGCCGGGTTCGGGTTGTCGGCTGCCTTTTGCATGCGGCCAGGCCGTGGCCGTCATCACGATGACGGGACCTCCGGCACCGCAAGGAGAGACCTGCCTGAGGATGTAGCCCAAGTTGGTTGTTGGTTTCGATTCGCATCTGCTACGTTGTCGTTGCTGCGTGTCCGACAACAGCCGGGGAAACCGGCGGGCGGCGCGCTTTCGGAGGCAACGAGGCATGGGGCGCGGGTCATGGGGCGCGGGTCATGGCGAAGAGCAAAGGGAAACAAGGGCATCGGCATCCAGACACGGTGACGTACTTGGAAGGCCTTGGGGAGGAAGGCGCGGCGGTGCTGCGCAAACACGAGGGCGGATACACCCGGTACTGGCTGGAAGGTGGTGATGTGCGAAGCCGCGACATCACGGAGGCTGAGCTTCCTCTGGCGGGCCGCTTCCGGCGTTGCTTGCCGCCGTATCATCGGAATTCGGTCCGCAGTTTCCGAAGCTGGCAGCGGGGCTTGCGTCGGGTGTTCCGGACCTGGACAGCGTGGAGCGGGCGCTCCGCGACAGTTCTCTCGGCGGCGGGGCGACGGCGCTGAAGATGCTGTTCGAACAGTTTGACAAGGCTCTGCCACCGCCGGAATGCGCGCGCTGCGGCAAGCCGATGTGCCGGCACCGGGCCGGGAAGAAAAGGGTGTGGCTCACCCGACTTGGCCGTGTCGAGATCGAGCGCAGCTATTATTATTGCCGGTCGTGCGGCAATGGATGCTTTCCGCTGGACCGTGCTCTGGGCCTGGAGAGCAGCACCATTATTCCGGGAATGGCGAGTGTCGTGGCCGAGACGACGCCGATGATGAGTTTCGATGCGGCGAGCGGCCACATCGCGAACCTTGCCGGACTGAACGCCTCCTCGAGCTCACTGCAGCGATGGTCCCCTGGCGCTCGGCGAGGATGCTCTCCGTTTCGAGCGAGAGGAGGTCGTCGAGGGTAAACCTCTGGAATCGCGCATGTATTTGTCCATCGACGGAACCGGGATCCCGATGCGGAAGGATGAGGTCAAAGGCATTGCCGGGAAGCCGGGATCCCTCCGATTTCGCCATGCGCCTTGACCGCGAAACGCTG
>JAPPHA010000014.1 GCA_028874915.1 Paracoccaceae bacterium | reverse complement strand
ACCCCCTTTCCACGACAGAGGCGGGCGAACATCTCGCCCGCCTCACTTATAGCGTCAATCGATTACTCGTCAAAATACCACTGCGTCGCGCGATACGGGTAAGTCCGGTAGTAGGCGTGGCCTTGAGTCTGGAATTCCACGAAATTCTTGAGCGCGTTTCGATGGTAGATCGGCAGTGGCCCAATCACGGTGCCAATGAACAGCAGATTCTCGGTCATGTTCTTGACCATCCGCTGACCCAGCGCATTGAACTCGTCGGAACCAATCGGCGCGGACTGGAAGGCGCCTATGTCATCGATCAGCTGCTTGGCATAATCGGGCGGCTCAACGCCGGCGCCGCCGTCAGATTGTACCCACTCGCCCCAGAGCATGCCTTGCCTGTGGCCGAAAAAGGAAGAGAACGGCGGCACCCACTCTTGGTTGTTGCCCAAAGTGAGCGCCAGCGGCACCCCTCGGCTCCATGCCCCGACATCCAGCAGGTTCGCCGACTGTGCCGACCGGTACTCGTCCGGCGTGACTTCCTTGACGGTCGTCTGCACCCCGACTTCGGCCCAGTCGTTGGCGACCAGTTCGACGACCTGTAAGGGGATGCCCTGATTCGCAAACTGAATATTCAGCGTGATTTTCTCACCGTTCGGCAATTCCCGGAAACCGTCACCGCCGGTGTCGACCATGCCGATCTCGTCAAGCAGCGAGTTCGCCATGTCCGGGTCGTACTGTGTGAAGTAGGTCAGCCACTTGTCATCGATGAAGTCCGGCTTGGGCGAAAACCCGATATGCTGCCGTGGAGTTCCCAGACCGAAGAAAGCGACTTCATTGATCTGATCACGGTTGATCGCCACCGACATTGCCTGGCGGAACCTGAAGTCGCCAAACACCTTCCGCTTTTCAAGATTATCCGACGTCACGTTGAACGAGAAACTGGGAGTGCTGATTCCCGGCTTCAAGTGGATCGTGTAATCGCCTTTTTCCTGGTTTTCGAGCAGCAGCGGCGCTGTCGGCAGTTCCAGGGACTGGGATTTGTAGTCCACTTCCGCGTTGATCAGTTTCAGGACCCGGACTTCGGTGTCGTTGATGTAAACCTCGTCCTGCTCGTTGATGTACGGCAACTGGTTGCCTTGCGTATCCACAATGTGGAAATACGGATTGGCAACGAAGTGCCGGCCGGTCGCCCTGTCTGAAATGGTGATATGCGATTCCAGTGTCGGCACGACGTCTGCCGGCAGGTTGGCCACCCTATCCGGGCTGTTGAGCAGCGGCGACGGGGAATCGTTCCAATCGGTACTGCCGTAATAGGCGGCAATGACAGCCAGACCGTCTTCAAATCCGGCGTCCTGCGCCAGCTTGTCGGCGTCAGGATTGAGATCCGGGTGGTACCGGCCGAGGAAGTGCTTGGGTCGGAAGGACAGCCCCCATCCCTCAGACGCGAAGAGGGCGAGCAGTCCCGGTTTCGGCGCCGGAAGATTGAAACGCACCGTCTGCGGGTCGATCACATCCACGGTCATTCTCTCGCCGGCCACTAGCCACCCAGACCTTGGCTTTGCGATGACCTTGGGATCGAGCGCCAGGTTGTCATACCAGAACTTGACATCGTCCGCGGAAAACGGCGCTCCGTCGGACCACTTGTGGCCCTTGCGCAGGACGAACGTCACCTGGGTGAAGTCATCATTCCACTCCCAGCTCTTGGCCACGTTCGGAACGATGGTCTGCAGATCGTCGAGATATCGGACCAGAGTGGCGTGGCGTGTTGACAGAAAGTCGGACGTCCCTGATTCTGTCGCATTCGACATCCCTCTGAGCGTACCGCCATATTTCCCGATCGAATGGTACGGCGCATAGACCAGGGGCTCTTCCGGAAGCCGCTCCGCCAAGGGCGGCAATTCCGGATTGCCGCGAATCCGGGAATTGAGCGCAGCGATGTCCGGGTTGGCGCTGAATGTCATCTTGCAGTTGGCAAGCTCTTCGAATTCAGCGAGTTCATATTGCTGTGGGATGGCCCCTGCCGGAACTCCCATTGGGTCAGCCACAGTGACGGCAGGACAGTCTGCGAATGCAGCACCGGTCGTAAACACCGCTGCGGCGCCAAACAAAAAGACTCTAGTGAACATGATTCTTCTCCTCTCGCTTGTGGTTCTTCTCCTCTCGCTTGTGGAAGGTAAAGCTCACTCCACTCACTATAAGGTGTTCGGAACTCCGTCGCCAGAGCAAAACAGGATCAACCCAATGAAGATGAGTAGAGGTAACGAACGGAGGCGCGGTCGAGAGGCCGAAAAACGCTTATCGAAACTGCCGTAAACCCCCGACCTTCAGGGCGGGGATATAAGGCGTCCTGCCCGTTGACGTGACGCTGCCGCTCTGGCATACATCCCCTTGCGCTGCGAGAACCAAGTGGCGCGCACGGAGGGATGCCCGTGCCTGCCTGTGGAGGCCTGCTTAAGACCGGAGCACCGCACCGGCGGCGGCCCGCGAAGCAGGAAGCCTCGTCATTCATGGCGAGATCCGTCACCAAACCTGATCGACGCCTTACGCCGCATTGGTGGAAATCTTGATGTCACCACCGTGCTGCGCGAGGTCATCGACAGTGCCCGCGCACTCACCGGCGCCCGCTACGGAATGATCAATACTGTCGACGCTTCGGGACAGCCTAAGGACATTGTCGCTTCGGGCCTGACCAACGATGAGGAGCAACGACTGACAAGCTGCCTGCCCGACGGGCCGATGTAGTTCGAGTATCTACGTAAGCAGCAAAGGCCGCTGAGATTGGACGACTTTCCCGGTCATGTCCAATCGCTCGGTCTCTCGCCGGAATTGGGTGTGTGCCAGACCCTGCAGTGCACGCCGATGCGTCATCGCGACGTGCATATTGGGACCTTCTTTGTCGGAGACAAGAAGGGCGGTGAGGTTTTCACAGACGAAGACGAAGAGCTGCTGGTGCTGCTCGCCTCGCGGGCTGAAGCGGCTTTCGTGAATGCGCGCGCGCAACGACGAGCGACGTGCGCGGGCTGGCCTCGAGGCGCTGGTGGAAGCTTCGCCGGTTGGCGTGGTTGTATTCGATGCTGGGACCCGCATGCCCGCTATCGTCAACGGGAAGCCCGGCGAATCGTCGAAGTGCTGGGTGGGCCAGGATGCTCCGCGATGGATCTGTTGGTGGACATCACGACACAGCTCTCCGACGGCCGTAAGGTCACCGTCGACGATTTGATGACCGGGAAAACGTTTAGCGATATTGAGGTCGAACTCTCCGTGCTCGAAGGGGGCAGCATCCGGATGCTGGTCAATACGGCGCCGATCCATTCCGACACGGATAACGTCGAGGCGGTATTGGTGAGCATGCAGGATTTGGCGACGCTCGTGGAGTTCGAGCGGATGCGGCTCGAATTCCTAACCATGGTTAGCCATGAGTTGCGCGCGCCGCTCACCTCCATCAAGGGCTCGACCACATCTCTGCTCACCACATTCAACCGGGCAGAGATACGTCAGTTCATCCGAATAATCGACCAGGGGGCCAACCACATGGAGGGTCTCATCCACGATCTGCTCGATGCTGGGCGCATCCACGCGGGCACACTCTCCGTCGACCCCGAGGCAGTGGAGGTGGCAACCCTAGTGGAGCAAGCGAGGACGACGTTCATGAGCAGCGGACGCCGACAGATAGTGCGCATCGACCTGCCGCCGGATCTTCCGAGGGTGTCGGCCGACGAACGGCGCATTGTGAAAGTGCTGAACAACCTGTTGTCAAGTGCGGCACGGCACGCGCCTCAATCATCACCCTCCGTTGTCGCCGCCTTGCGCGATGGCATTGAGGGTACCAATACACTTCGTGTAGAAATGCACGTTAAGGGCGTCGCATTCTAACGCCGTTATGCCCGCCCCAACCCGGAAAGACAATGGAACAGCAGAAACAGGCGAAAGGAACACGTGAAGCAGCTTCGGGATACGTGCAAAAGGTTGGCATCCATCGTTCACAGCGCCGAACGCCCACCTATCGGTTCCTCTGCGCCATCCGCACCGAGCGCCCTGACAACGGCCTCGGGATCCCGGTCGATGACGGTGAGCAACACCCGCGCCGCCCTGTCGGGAACACGCCGGCCCTGTTCCCACTCCTGAAGAGCCCGCACGTCGAGGCCGAAACGGTCGGCGAACCTCTGCCGGCTCAGCCGCAATCGCTTGCGAAGGGAGACAATTCGGCTGGCGGCCGGATCGTCGACGATCCGGCAAGGCAGGGCTGTCTCCCCGCGAACATGGCCGAGAACCTCGCCCAGAGCCGTTTCGATGTCCCGACCGAGTTCGGAGCGTTCCGTCGTCATTGTCCCGTTGCCTCCTTCTTGATCTCCGCGACCAGCCGCGACAGCGCCCTGGTGTCCGCCGGCGTCAGGTCTTTGCGGTTCGCCTTCGCGTAAGCCGTCAGCAGGTAAACGGCCTCCGGTCCGGCGTGGTAGAAATAAACCGTGCGGATGCCGCCCCGCTTGCCGCGACCGGATCCGGCCCATCGCAGCTTGCGGATGCCGCCGGTTCCTCGAATGACGGGAGCCGCATCGGGGGCAGCCACGATCGCATCCTCCATTTCCTTGCGCGCCTCTTGACCGAGCAGCTTACGAACCGCTCGTTCGTAGCTGCGTGTTGAGAAAACCTGCATCACCCCTCAATATGCGGCATTGCCGCAGGCGGTGCAAGTAAAGAACCACCAAATTCCGGGGGTCAGTGTGTTGAGGGAGAAGTAACCGACCAAGACAGCGACCAGAATCAAACAAGCTCGCACCGTGGGTCTTTCAGGCTGTCAGCGAGGGACGAAGTTACCATTGCATTTTCCACGAAATGTGTTGGTACCCTAGAAAACTCTTTTCACAACTTGAAAATCCTGCATACGGTCGTCGTTGCGTGGTTCTTTTGCTGAACCTGACGGTGGCGGACGCCTGCGAACAACCGATTTCCCAGTCACAAGGAAAAGAGCATTGATCGACAAGAATAGTGGAAATGTCCTGTTCATCGTTTCGGACCAGCTTCGGGCGGACTGCCTGCAACTGGCCATCAACGGTCGGGCGGTGCTGCCGAATCTGCGGGAGTTCATGGCGGATGCCGTCACATTCCGCAGGCACTATACGGTCACCTGTCCCTGCGGTCCGGCC
>JAPPHA010000103.1:17231-46471 GCA_028874915.1 Paracoccaceae bacterium | reverse complement strand
AGCTACACGGACGGGCACGGGGCGAGCAAGAGCGCCGCCGGGACCGCGGCGGCGGCGGTGGCCGACACCACCGGCCCTGCGATCTCGGCCATCGCCGTCACCTCGAACCCGCCGTCGGACCAGGGCGGCCATTACAAGACGGGCGACACGATCGCCGTCACGGTGACCTTCAACGAGACCATCGCAGTCGTCGGCGCGCCGACGCTCAAGATCCGGGTCGGCTCGGGCACGGGCTCGGAGAAGACGGCGAATTGCACCGCCCATTCGACCGACGACACGAAGCTGGTCTGCAGCTACACGGTGCAGAGCGGGGATGCGGACAGCGACGGCATCTCGGTGGAGCGCAACAAGCTCGCGCGGGGGGCCAGCGTCACGATCAAGGACGCCAGCACCAACGACGCGACGATCACCTACGCGGCGTCGCTGGCGCTCGGCGCGCAGAGCGGACACAAGGTCGACACCACGAACCCCGCCATCGCGTTCCCGACCACGGGGCCGCGGGTCGGCAGCGCGTCGACGATCACGCTGA
Organism: Paracoccaceae bacterium; assembly: GCA_028874915.1. Lineage (GTDB taxonomy): Bacteria > Pseudomonadota > Alphaproteobacteria > Rhodobacterales > Rhodobacteraceae > JAPPHA01. The sequence continues at coordinate 45,942 of JAPPHA010000103.1, read as the reverse complement.
CCGACGCGGGCTCGAAGGTGGCGAAGTACGCCGTCGTGGAAGTCCTGGGCACGGCGTCGGACGCGACCGGCTGCGACGACCCGAGCGCGGACAGCTTCTCGACGACCGCGGTCGACCCCGCGGCCTCGCGGAAGACGGTGTCCTACACGCCGCTTGCCGCGACGAAGAAAATCTGCGTCTACGCCGAGGACGCGGCGGGCAACAGCGACAGCAAGTTGTGGACGACGGCGATTGCCGCAGCCACGGTGACGCCGCCCCCGACCCTGACCGGGACGAAGCTGGTCAGCAACACCGGGCAGACGAAATCGGTGGACGGCGACTTCAGGGACGTCGCGCAGTCGTTCACCACCGGCAGCCGGTCCACCCGGCTGACCGGCGTGGAGATCCTGATCCAGCACACGTCGACGACGGCGCCCGCCTACAGCGTCGCCATCCATGCCGACTCTTCGGGCAGCCCGGGCGCCAGCCTCGGAACGCTGACGAACCCGGCGAGCCTGCCCGCCACGGCGGGCGGGGTCGCCCGGTACACGGCCACGGGCAGCGGCATCCTGCTGCAGGCCAACACGACGTATTTCGTGGTGGTGGACGTCACCAGTCCCGGGACCGGCACAGTCGCGCGGCCGCTGACGCTGTCGGACAACGAGGACAGCGGTGCCGAGGCGGGATGGAGCCTCGGGGACGGCCGCCTGCACCGCGCCCACAACGCCAGCACGTGGCTCGACAGCAACCATTCGCTGAAGATCGCCCTCTACGGCCTCGTGGTGACGACGGCCCCGCAGCAGCTCCCGATCCCGGACGACCCGACGGAGGCTGTGACGCTGGGCGCGCCGGGCGGAGCCATGGTGACCCTGCCCCTGGAGGTCGCCTGGCGGCTGCGCGGTCAGACGGTCGCCATCCGGACCACCACGCTGTCGGAGGCGCAGCAGAGCGGTCTCACGGGCTTCCGCCTGGGCGACACGGTGGTGGACATCGGCGGCATCGTGCTCAAGCCGGGCGAGAGCGCGACGGTGTGCCTGCCGAAGACGACCGGGACCGAGACCCACATCCGCCGCTACGACGAGGAGCTGGGCCTGTGGACGACGCTTGCGCCCGTCGCGAGCGGCGACCCGAACCTGGTGTGTGCGCGGACGATCGAGTTCTCGATCTTCACGACGCCCACCGGCGCCGTGGTGATCGAAGCTCCCGTGACCCTTCACGGGCTCAAGCTGTCGGACTTCCGGGTGGAGCCCGCTGACAACGAACGGCTCCGGGTGTCGTGGAGGAAGGATCGCCCGTTCGGAGCCCTGGGCGTCTACCGGGTCTCGTGGCGCAAGACGGACACGACGGACCCGTGGGTGAACCGGGACGTCTACGCCTACGAGAGCAGCGTGAGCGTCCGCACGTGGTACGTTGACGGGGGCACGTCCTACGACGTGCGGCTCTTCGTCCACCCGCCGGGCACGGACCGGGAGCCGGGGGACGCGGACCTCGCCTTCGAGGCGACGGTGACGACGCCGGGCACGGCGCCGCAGCGGGAGGCGCCGCCGGAGATCACGGTGCAGGGGCCGGCGCTCGAATGGGCGCGGGTGAACGCCGCAGAGCTGGCGCTTCGCTTCGATGCGGCACTCGACGAGGCGTCGGTCCCGGCCGGGAGCGCCTTCGCGGTGTCGGTGGCGGGAAGTGCGCGCAGCGTCTCCACCGTGGCGGTGAGCCAGGAGACGGTGACGCTGACGTTGGCCTCGGCGGTCGCGTCGGGCGAAGAGGTGACGGTGGGCTATACGCCGCCCTCGACGGGCGGGCTCCGCGCCCCGGGCGGCGGCGCGGCGGTGGCGGCGTTCTCGGGCCAGACGGTTGTCAACGATACGCCGGTCTCCGGCCTGTTGCAGCAGGCCCCGCCGCCGGCGGCGCTGACGGCGAGCGTCGAGAGCGCGCCTGCGGAGCACCGGGGCAAGGGGACCTTCGCGCTGCGGATCGCCTTCAGCGAGGCGGTGGCGGGCAGGATCAAGCCGGCGGCGGAGACGATCGAGGTCACGGGTGGCAGGCTGAACCGTGCGCAGCGCGTGGGCAAGCGCAAGGACCTGTGGGAGCTGCGCATCGCACCCTCGGGCCACGCGGCGGTGACGCTGGCGCTGCCGGCGACATCGGACTGCTCCGCAACGGGCGCGGTGTGCACGGCGGACGGGCGGAAGCTCGAGACCGCGCTTGTCCACACGGTGCCGGGCCCGGTCACGCTCAGCGTCGCGAACGCGCGGGCCCGAGAGGGCGAGGACGCCACCCTCGACTTCGCGGTGACCCTCTCCCGCGCGGCCGCGGGCGAGGTGACAGTGCGCTACCGCACGAAGAACGGCACGGCCAAGGCGGGCCGGGACTTCGAGGCGGCGAAGGGCACGCTCGCCTTCGCGGCGGGCGAGACGGCGAAGACCGTCTCGGTGGTCCTCCTCGACGACGCGAAGGACGAGGGCGAAGAGACCTTCACGCTGGTCCTCACGAAGCCGAAGGGTGCGGTGATCGCCGACGGCGAGGCTGTGGGCACCATCGAGAACGACGACCCGATGCCGGCGGCGTGGCTGGCGCGCTTCGGGCGCACGGTGGCGGACCAGGCGGTGGACGCGGTGATGGGGAGGCTCGAAGGCGGCGGTGCGAGCAGCGTGACGCTCGGCGGGCAGCCGCTGAGCTTCGACACCCCCGAGGCCCGCAGGGCGGCGAAGGCGGAGATCGACAGGGTGGCGGCGGCGCTCGGGACCGCGCCGGAGGCGGCGTTCGATCCCTGGGGCCGCGATCCCTGGGGCGACGACGCCTGGCGGCGCGGCGGTGCGCGGGCGGCGGTCTCGCGGGCGATGACCGGGCGTGAGTTCCTGCTCGGGAGTTCGTTCCATCTCGCCACGACGGGCGACGGGACCGGACCGGCCTTCGCGGCCTGGGGCCGGGTGGCGACGGGCGGCTTCGACGGCGAGGCGGACGGGGTGCGCCTGGACGGCGACGTCACCACCGGCTTCCTCGGTGCCGATGTGGCCAGAGGACGCTGGCTGGCGGGAACAGCGTTCGCGGTGAGCCGGGGCAAGGGCACGTTCGGGCTGACCGGCACGGCAGCCGACGAGTCAGCTTTCGGCGAGGGCGAGATCGAAAGCACGCTCACGAGCGTTCTTCCCTATGCGCGGCTTCGCCTGAACGACCGGGTCACGGCCTGGGGGCTGGCGGGCGCCGGCCGGGGCCGGCTGACCCTGAGCGAAGAGAACGGGACGGAGCGCCACGAGGCGGACCTCGCCATGACGCTGGCGGCGGCCGGCGGACGGGGCACGCTCATTCTCGCGCCGGAGGGCGGCGGTTTCGAACTGGCGCTCCGGACCGACGCCCTCTGGGTGCGGACGACATCGGAGTCCGTGCCGGGCTTGGCGGGCGCGAAGGCGGATGCGACACGGCTGCGGCTGATCCTCGACGCCTCGCGGGCCTTCGCGCTGGGCGCAGGCACACTGACGCCCTCGCTGGAGGTCGGGCTTCGCCACGACGGCGGCGATGCCGAGACCGGGGCGGGGGTCGAGATCGGGGCCGGGCTCGGCTGGGCCGACCCGGCGTCGGGGGTGACGCTGGCAGCGCGGGCGCGCTGGCTGGCGGCGCATGAGGCCAGGGGATACGAGGAATGGGGCGTGAGCGGGTCCGTCCGCATCGACCCGGGTTCCTCCGGCCTCGGGCTCTCGCTGATGCTGGCGCCCTCCGTGGGCAACGCATCGAGCGGGACGGGCGCACTCTGGTCGGCGGCGGATGCGCGGGGGCTGGCGCCGGGCGGGACGTTCGAGGCCGGGCGGCGGCTGGACGCGGAGGTGGGCTACGGGCTTGCGCTCTTCGGCGGCCGCGTCACGGGGACGCCCCATGGTGGGCTGTCGCTGTCGGAGGGCGGGCGCGAGGTCCGCCTGGGCTGGCGCCTGGCCCCGGCGGCGGCGGGCGGTCCGGGCTTCGAGGTCAATCTCGACGCCACAAGGAAGGAGAGCGCAAACGACAACGCCGGGCCGGATCACGGGATCGGCCTGCGCGTGACGGCCCGGTGGTGAGGCCGCGCGCACGAATGCGCATGCGGGGAAGGCGGAAGCGGCGATGAGCGGAGTTGCGGGGACGCGGCCGCGGGTTCGTCTCACGTCGTCCCTTCGGTCGCCGCCGTGGGCAGCGCCGTCATGCGGGGGCCCGGCCAGGTGTTGCGCGGGCGGTACGCCGGCGCCCGCGGAGTGACCGGCGGTTTGGCACCGCGGAACGGTCATGAAGAGGGAGTCGAATGACGACGGTTCTGGGCGAAGTCAGAAACCTCATCGAGACCATGGCGCCGGACGCCGTCTGCGATGACTGCATCGCGAACCTGCTGGACCTGAGCGTGCGGCAACATGCGAATCACAAGACCCGGGAGCTGGCGGAGATGCCGGGGTTTGATCGGCGCCGGAACGACTGTTCGTTCTGCGGTTCCGTGAAGCTCGTCATTCGATGCGCCTGAAGGACCACGATTCCGGACATGCGCAGCACCTGCAAGAGCGGTTCGCGGTCCGGAAACCTGCGGAAAGTGTCTTGATTTGCGGAAAACGGGAAAGAGGGTCCGGTTCGGATCCGGGAGCGTCCCGGTTTACCGGGGTGACTGGGAACCGGCCCCGGAGGCGCTCTGTCGGCAGTCCTATTGGAAGACATATGAGCTCAAGCCGGGCCAGAGCTGGTTCGACCTGCCAATGGCAACCGGAGGGAAACAGGTCGAGGCCTATGCCATGGACGAACTCGGCAGGGCCGTTCCCGTTGGCGCCATGGTCGCCGGCGACCTGAAGTCGAGCGGCGCAACGGATGTCGCCTTCGTCGCACTCTGGACGGGAGGCGTCGTTCTGCTGGACGAGAATCTTGTCTGCATTGTCCGGGCGAAAGCCCGTTCCCCGTCGCGCCCGCAGATCGGTTCGCCGGCCGGGAACGCGCTTTGGCAGATCGTCAACAAGGTGGGGCGAACGCCGCAGGGCCTGCGTGGATTTCCGGATGTGCTCGCCCTGTTTCCCGGTGGGCGTATCGTATTCCGGGAGATCAAGAGGCGAAGGAAAGACCGTATCCGGCCCAACCAGCACGAGGCTGCGGACCGCCTGCGAGAGGTGTTCGGCTCCCGTGCCAGGCTCGCAATCGTGGAGTGGGCCTGAGGCACGGACGGCGCACGAACCCTCGCATGTGGCGGCAGCAGTCAAGGTGTTCCGCAGCCTTTACCCACTCCCGACCTCGGCGGTTTTCGCTGGATGGTCGTTTCAGGGCGAAAACGGGCCGATATGTTCAGACTTTTCAGCAACTTCGGTTGGGCACTCCGGTTGAGATCCAGGGCCTGGCCGCTGCTGCATGTCCTTATGGCAAAGGGACGGTTGCGTCCCCGAGGGCGGGCCCAAGAAACCATCGTCCGATCGCTGCCGCGATGGCTTGCCGGGTGGCTTCGAGGAAAATGGACTGTCGGGGGTGCCTTTTGGCGCGTTGTTCCCACTCCCTGCGCACGATCGTCGGTGCCGTCGGACACAACAAGCCTGCCTACGGCAGTCCTGAATGTGTCAGTCGCGGCTCTCGCAAGGGAATTCGGTGCCAAGGCCGGGAATTGTCAGGCTGTCACAGAGCGCTGCCACCGACGGTCAGTCCGTCAATGAGAAGAGTGGGCTGACCGACACCAACCGGAACCCACTGGCCATTCTTTCCGCAGTTTCCGATGCCCGGGTCGAGTTCCATGTCATTGCCGACGGCCCGGATTCCCTTGAGAGCCGTGGCGCCGTCTCCAATGAGTGTCGCGCCCCGGATCGGGGCCTCGCGTCGGCCGTTCTTGACGCGGTAGGCTTCCGTGCAGCTGAAGACGAACTTGCCGTTCGTGATGTCGACCTGCCCGCCGCCGAAACCCACGGCGTGGATGCCGTCACTCATGTCGGCGACGACATCGGCGGGATCGCCGGGACCGGCAAGCATGATGGTGTTGGTCATGCGCGGCATGGGCGTGTGGGCGAATCCCTGCCGCCGCCCGTTGCCTGTCGGTCGCGTGTCCATCAGGCGGGCGTTTTGTCGATCCTGCATGTATCCGACAAGGATTCCGTCCTCGATCAGAACGGTGCGTTCGGTCGGTGTGCCTTCGTCGTCGATGGCGATCGATCCACGCCGGTCCACGATCGTTCCGTCGTCGATAACGGTGACGCCCGGCGCGGCGACGCGCTGTCCCATCAGCCCGGAGAAGACAGAGGTTTCCTTCCGGTTGAAGTCACCTTCAAGCCCGTGTCCGACCGCTTCGTGCAGCAGGACCCCCGGCCAGCCGGGGCCAAGGGCCACCGGCATGACACCGGCCGGAGCCGGTTCGGCGTCAAGATTCACAAGGGCGATGCGAAGCGCCTCTCGGACCTGAGCCTGCCATCGTTCAGGCGCCAGCAGATGGACAAGCCCGTAACGTCCTCCGGTTCCGGCCTGGCCGGTTTCCCGCCGTCCGTTGCGCTCGACGATCACCGAGACCGAAAGCAGGGCCAGCGGACGCAGGTCGCGGAAGAAACCGCCCCCGGGTCTGAGAATCTCGACGTGCTGGAACGAGGCGCCAAGACGCACCGTTACCTGGACCACCCGTCGGTCCTGGGCCCGGGCAAAAGCGTCGATTTCGGCCAGCGTCCGGATCTTTGTGGCGAATTCCGCGTCGGTGGTCGGATCTCCGTCCGACGAAACGCGGCGATTGGTCGCCGCCGGGTCCGGCGCCATGACACGCCCGCCGTCACCGACGGCAAGACGCACGATGTCGGATGCCCGGGTGATTGCGGCCTCGGAAATCTCCGTGGAATGGGCGTAGCCGACCGCCTCGTCCCGGACGGCGCGGAGGCCGAATCCCTCGGAGACATTGAACGCGGCGGATTTCAGCCGGCGATCATCGAAGACCAGGGATTCCGATCGGACGTGTTCCAGGAAGAGTTCCCCGTCATCACCGCCCGCGAGGGTATCCGCCAGCTGCCGCTGGGTGCGGTCCCGGTCGAGCCGGGTCTCGAAAGGCCGAAAGTCCTGTGTTTCCGTCATTGCGGGTCTCGCTTCCAAATCAGGTCCCGGTCAGGGCGGTTGTGCGGTCCCGATCTCCAGTCCGGAACTCGGGGCGCACGGATCCGCGGACATTTGCGACATACCCGCAAGCGGCGCCCTGGGCAAACGGCCGGCGATGACGTCGCCTCAGGATTCCGGGAGTGTCGAGCCGGCGGGCGTTGCCGTCGGGGATTGCGCGGTTTGCAGTGGCAACTCTCTGCGAATCTCGAATATAACGTGCCGCCAATGACAGCCGATTAGCGGGAATCGCTCGATGAACGTCAAAGGATTCGCCATCCGGTCGGCCACCGCTGTCGCCACGACCGGAAGCATCGCCGTCTCGGCCCTCCTGGCCGGATCCGCATGGCCGGCACGGGCTCAGGACGGGATCGATGGCCTTCAGGCCATTGGCAAACCGGTACCGGACGGCATCAACTTCCAGCCGGCGGTGACGGACGTGGCGCGGGACATCGTCTGGCTCGACAACTTCCTGCTGATCGTCATCTCGGTGATTTCGCTCCTGGTCATTGGGCTTCTGGTCGTTGTCGCCATTCGCTACAACAGCTGGTCCAACCCGACCCCGGCGCGGTTCACCCACAACACGCCGCTGGAAATCACCTGGACAGTGGTGCCGATCATTATTCTCCTGGTGATCATTCCTCCGTCCCTGTCGCTCCTGTTCAAGCAGATGCGGATCCCGGATGCCGATCTGACCATCAAGGCGACGGGCAACCAATGGTACTGGACCCACGAGTACGTCGACCATGGGTTCGAATTCGACAGCTTCATGCTGGAACGGGGCCAGCTCGCGGAGTACGGCTATGCGGACGACGAGTTTCTCCTGGCAGTCGACAATGCAGTCGTTGTTCCGGTGAACAGGACGGTCGTTGTCCAGGTGACGGCGTCTGACGTGATCCACGCGTGGACGATTCCCGCTTTTGGGGTCAAGCAGGACGCCGTTCCCGGTCGCTTGACGGAACTGTGGTTCCGTGTCGATCAGGAAGGAGTCTATTTCGGGCAATGTTCCGAACTCTGCGGCAAGGACCATTCTTACATGCCGATTGTCGTCAAGGTGGTCGGTGACGATGTCTATGAGCATTGGCTCGACCGGATGATTGCGGAGTACGCCGAAATTCCGCGCCAGCCCGGGACCCTGACGCTGGCGAGCGATTGAGTCCGGATCGATGGCGGGCCTGGCGTGGTCCTTCCGCGTCGCCCGGATTGATGGACGTTGACGCCATGGGTTCCCCGGAAACGCCGACCGGTTCGGTCCCCGCAGCCACCCTCGTTTCGGGAGACGTTTTGATCAGGATCAGCTACCATTGACGGACGCAGCCCTCAGCAATCAATACCCGGCCGCCGATATCGGCGACTGCCTGGAACTCCTGAAGCCCAGGGTGATGTCTCTCGCTGTCTTCACTGCGGCGGTGGGACTCGTCGTGGCTCCGGTTCCGGTCCATCCGGTGATCGCGGTCGCATCGGTGCTGTTCATCGCCCTCGGCGCCGGCGCTGCGGGCGCTCTCAACATGTGGTGGGACGCCGACATCGATGCCGTGATGCGCCGGACTCGGGGCCGCCCGATTCCCGCTGGCCGGGTCAGCTCCGAGTCGGCGTTGGTCCTCGGCCTCTGGCTGGCCGGGATTTCAGTCGCACTCCTGGCTTTGACGGCCAATCTTCTCGCTTCAGGCCTGCTGGCATTCACCATCCTGTTCTACACGGTTATCTACACGATCTGGCTCAAGCGGCTGACGCCCGAGAATATCGTCATCGGTGGTGCGGCAGGCGCCTTTCCGCCCATGATTGGCTGGGCCGTCGCCACCGGTCAAATTGGAGTCGAGAGCCTGTTGATGTTTGCTCTCATCTTGCTCTGGACACCTCCGCATTTCTGGTCTCTCGCCCTGATCACCAATGAGGACTACCGGACCGCTGGGGTACCGATGCTTCCGGTGACCCACGGTGGCGCTGCCACACGAAACCGGATTCTCGGTTACGCGCTGGCAACCGCGCCGGTGGCGCTTCTGCTGGCCTTCACGCCGATCGGTGGCCCTGCGTATCTGGCGCTGTCCGTCGGTCTCAACATTCGTTTCGTGACTGCGGCGCATGCCCTCCGGCGGCACGGCCTTGCGGCCGAACCGAAGGATCGGCAACAGAAGGAGCGGGACTTCTTCCGGCTGTCGATTGCCTATCTGTTCCTGCTCTTCTTGGGATTGCTCGTGGAGGCTGCGCTGCGATCCGCCGGTTGGACCGTGTCCGCTTGGCCGATTCTCGTCGGAGGGTGAGCGTGGGTGACGTCAGGGAGATTGCCGAAGATCGGGTGTCCAGCCGCGAGATCCATCAGCGGCGGAAACGATCGAATGCGATGATCGGGCTCATGCTCGGTGGGTTTGTCGTTCTCGTGTTTGCCATTTCCGTCGTCAAGATGATGAATGGTGCCTCCATGGAAGCCTATGACCACGTCCTGCGACCGTCTCTCCTGGAGCGGGCCGAATGACTGCCGATGGAAGGCACCGCGGGGGAGGGGCCAACGGCAGGCTGGCCATCCGCCTCGCCGGGTTGGTTGCGGCGATGCTGGCGCTCTCTTTCGCGTCGGTTCCTCTCTACGACTGGTTTTGCAGGGTCACCGGATTCGGCGGCGAGACAGCCGTCGCGGATTCCGAACGTGCGATGGACGAAGTCGAGATTGCCGAACGCCGAATCCGTATCCGGTTCGACGCCTCGCTCGAAGCCGGAATGCCCTGGGAGTTCAGGCCGGTCGAACGGCAGATGGAACTGGCCGTCGGCGAATCCGGCCTGGCGTTTTACGAGGCGCACAACCCGACCGACCGACCGGTCGCGGGAACCGCGAGCTACAATGTGTACCCGTTCGTCGCCGGGGGACATTTCGTCAAGATCGAGTGTTTCTGCTTCGAAGAACAACGCCTCGAACCTGGCGAGACGGTCCGCATGCCGGTGTCTTTTTTTGTCGATCCCGAAATCCTCGACGATCCCGACGCCAGCCACATCCGGTCGATCACCCTCTCCTACACCTTTCACACGCTTGACCTCCCGGAAGCGCATGCAAGCCTTGCTTCTGACGGTGGCGAAGCGATAGATTGATCGGGTGCCCCGGGGCCGCACAGTCGTGGAACGCCGTCGGGCGAACGGCGGGAACTGGAAGTCGAGTTGAGCATGGCGCACGCGAGAGATCACGATTATCACATTCTCAATCCGAGCGTCTGGCCCTTCATCGGGGCCATCGGGGTCTTCACATTCTTGTCCGGGACCGTGCTGTTCATGAAGGACGTGACGCCGCTCGTGATGCTCGCCGGGCTGGCCCTGATCCTTTACGTCATGTTCGGCTGGTGGAGCGAGGTGATTGCCGAGGCCCACGGTGGCGACCATACGCCGGTCGTGGTGATCGGTCTCCGCTACGGCATGATCATGTTCATCATGTCCGAAGTGATGTTCTTTGCTGCGTGGTTCTGGTCGTTCTTCAAGCACGCGCTCTATCCGATGGAGGAGGGGGCTGGCGGGATCTGGCCGCCCGTCGGGATCGTGCCGTTCGATCCCTGGCACCTGCCGCTGATCAACACCCTGGTTTTGCTCTGTTCGGGATGCTTTGCCACTTGGGCGCATCACGCGATCGCCCATGAGAACAATCACAAGGCCCTCCGCCAGGGGTTGGTCGGTGCGATTCTTCTCGGCGTCCTGTTCACCGGATTCCAGGCCTATGAATACAGTCATGCGGCCTTCGGGTTTACCGGCAGTATCTACGGCGCGAATTTCTTCATGGCGACCGGGTTTCACGGATTTCACGTGATCATCGGCACGCTGTTCCTGACAGTCTGCCTTTTCCGCGCCTTTGTCGGCCATTTCACGCCGGAGCGCCATGTCGGCTACGAAGCGGCAGCCTGGTACTGGCATTTCGTCGATGTTGTCTGGCTGTTCCTGTTCTTTGCCGTCTACATCTGGGGGTCGTGACCCCGGACTTCGGCCCCCGCCGCATCCGGAGTCAGTCCCGGCCGATTCCCGCATGGGGTGCGGTGCCGCCCGGTTTCGATGAGGCGTCGCATGGTCTTTCCGCTGGTTCTGGGTGTCTCGGGGACGCTTGCCTTGATCGCGCTCGGAAACTGGCAGCTCGACCGGCTCGAATGGAAGACCGGGCTCCTCGACGCCATTGATGTCCGAATGCGGCAGGCAGCGGCGGACCTTCCGAAGTTCCCGGATCCGGAGGCGCATGCCTTTTTTCGGGTCCGGGTCGAAGGCGTCACCGATGGACGCGAACTGCATGTCCTGACCAGCGACAAGTGGCTCGGACCCGGGTACCGGATCCTCGTCCCGCTCGAAACGGAAGACGGCCCGATACTTGCCGATCTCGGATTTGTACCGGAGGCGGAGAAAGGCCGGTCCCGTCCGCCGGCAACCCTGCGGATCGATGGAAACCTGCAATGGCCGCGCGAGACCGACCGGCTGTTCACGCCCGATCCCGATCGGGCCGGCAACATCTGGTTTGCGCGCGACGTCGAGGTCCAGGCCGCTGAGCTCGGAACGCGTCCCGTGCTCGTCGTGGCGTCGCGGATCGATCGCCTTGATGGAGGCGTCCCGGCGCCCTTTGCCGAGACGCAGCCCGTCCCGGTGACGGCCAACATCCCCAATGACCATCTCGAGTACGCGATCACCTGGTTTGCGCTCGCTGCTGTCTGGGCGGCGATGTCCACATGGCTGGTGGTGAGGGTTGCCCGGGGGACCGCCTGATGATCCAGCTGGAGATCCGGGGCCGCCGGTCGATTCTGGCGGAGTGGGCGCTCACATGACTCCGGGTCCGGCTTCCACCATGACCTATGTGTCCACGCGGGGCCAGGCCCCGGTTCTGGGATTCGCCGACGCCATGCTGAAGGGCCTGGCGCAGGACGGTGGCCTGTATGTTCCTGCCCATTGGCCGGCGCTGGACGGGCCGCGGATCGCGGCCCTTTTCGGCCTGTCCTATGAGGATGCGGCGACCGAAATCATGGTGCCCTTCATCGGCGATGCGATGGCGGTGGCGGAATTCCGGACGCTCGTCCAGGACGCCTACTCGGGATTCAGGCACAGGGTGCGATGTCCGCTGGTTCAGATCGGTTCGAACTCCTTCCTGCTCGAACTCTTTCATGGGCCCACATTGGCGTTCAAGGACGTTGCGATGCAGTTCATCGGACGCCTTTTCGCCACATGGCTGTCACACAAGGGTGAACGACTGACCATCGTCGGCGCCACTTCCGGGGATACCGGGTCATCCGCCATCGAAGCCTTTCGGGGTCAGGATTCCGTCGACGTGTTCATCATGTATCCGGACGGTCGCGTATCGGATGTGCAGCGTCGCCAGATGACAACGCCACAGGAAGCAAATGTCCACGCCCTGGCCGTCGAAGGCGATTTCGACGATTGCCAGAGGCTGCTCAAGTCCTTGTTCAATGATTCCGAGTTTCGGGACGAGGCCCGTCTGGGTGCCGTCAACTCGATCAACTGGGCTCGGGTCCTGGCCCAGGTCGTCTACTACTTCACTGCCGCAGTCGCACTGGGCGCCCCGGACCGAAAGGTTTCGTTTGTCGTTCCGACCGGCAATTTCGGCGATGTCTATGCCGGGTATGTGGCGCGACGGATGGGCCTTCCGATCGATCGCCTGGTCATCGCCACCAACCAGAACGACATTCTGGATCGAACACTGCGGACCGGATCGTACCGGATGTCGGATGTGAAACCCTCCATCAGCCCGTCGATGGACATCCAGGTCAGTTCGAACTTCGAACGGGTGCTGTTCGACGGTTGCGGGCGGGATGCCAGTCAGGTCAGGCACCTGATGGCGGCGCTCGCGACCGACCGGGGATTCGACCTGCCCCCCGGAGCGGCGGCCTTCCTTCGCCGGGAATTCGCAAGCGGCCGCGCGTCGGAGGCGGAAACGGCAGAAACCATCCGCGCGGTCCAGTCCGAGACCGGCCGCACCCTGTGCCCTCATACGGCTGTGGCGGTCAAGGTCGCGCGGGACATGGCCCGGGCCGGGGGACAGGTCCGGGAATCCGACGGTGACTCGCCCGTGGTCATTCTCGCGACCGCCCATGCCGCCAAGTTTCCGGACGCGGTGGAGGCGGCCTGTGGCGTCCGGCCGCCGCTTCCGACTGAACTGGCAGATATCTTCGATCGGCCGGAACGAATGACCCGAGTGGCCAACGATCCGGCGGCCATCAAGTCGATCATCATGGAAAGGACCGCCGCATGCAGACGCAGCTGACCCGTTTGTCCAATGGCTTTCGAGTGGTGACCGAACGTATGGACGGCCTCAAGTCCGCATCCCTGGGGATCTGGATCGGCGCAGGCGGACGTCACGAGCGGCTCGACCAGAACGGGGTTGCGCATTTTCTCGAACACATGGCGTTCAAGGGCACTGCGACCCGGTCGGCGCTCCAGATTGCCGAAGCGATCGAGGGTCTCGGCGGACACATGAACGCCTACACCAGCAAGGAGGTCACGGCCTATTGGGTCCGAGTCCTGGAAGACGACGCCCTGACGGCCCTGGACGTGGTTGCCGACATCGTGCTCAACCCGGCATTCGATCCCGAGGAACTGGAGACGGAAAGGGGTGTCATCCTCCAGGAAATCGGGCAAATGATGGATACGCCTGAGGATCTGGTCTTCGAATGGCTGCAGAAGACCGCCTATCCGGACCAGCCCATGGGTTGGTCGATTCTCGGACCGGCCGAAAATGTCGGAGCCTTCCGGAGTGAGGATCTCCGAAAGTTCGTCGACGAGCGATACCGTCCCGGATCCATGGTCCTTGCCGCCGCCGGAGCGATTGACCATGACAGCATCGTCGCATTCGCCGAGCGCGTATTCGGTCCGATCCCGGGCGGGTCGGTGAAGCCCGTGGAAACAGCCGTATTCCGGAGTGGCGAACATCGAAAGGTCAAGGACCTTGAACAGGCCCAGTTCGCGTTGGCCCTTGAGGGCCACCCGCTCACGGACCCGGATATCTATGTGGGCCTGGTCTATGCCACCATCATCGGAGGCGGAATGTCCTCCCGGCTGTTCCAGACCGTCCGGGAGCAACATGGCCTCTGCTATGCAATTGGCGCCCAGGCGGCCTGTTACTCCGACACCGGATCGATCACAATCTATGCCGGAACCGGAGAAAAGGATGTCGCGTCCCTGGCCACTCTCTGTATCGACGAGTTGCGGCGGGTCCCTGAGGACCTCACCGAGGACGAAGTCATCCGGGCCCGGATTCAGCTCAAGGCCGGGATGCTGATGGGGCTGGAAAATGCGCACAGCCGTTCCGAGAGAATCGCCAGGATGATCCTCAACTGGGACCGAATCGTGGAACTCGATGAAATCACGGCCGGGATTGACGCCGTGACTCGCGATCGCGTGGCGGAATTTGCCACAAGTCTCCGCCGGAACGGCGATCCGGTGCTCTCGCTTTACGGTCCGGTTGCCGAGGCCCCCGGCCTGCCCGAACTGAGGGACAGGCTCGTCGCCTGACGGATGGCGATGTGGGGTTTTCGCCGCAAAGTCATCGTCACAACGGAGCGAATCGAGCTCCGACTTCCCAGGATGTCGGACCACGCCGCCTGGGCCCGTCTCCGCCACGAGAACGAGTCGTTTCTCCGGCCCTGGGAGCCGGTTCGTTCCGGGCCAGGCCTGTCACGGCGTGTCTTCCGGAGTCGGGTCTACTGGTCGCGGAAATCCCTTGATGAGGGTACCGGGCTGAATCTCCTCGCTTTCAGGACTGCCGATGGCGTTCTCCTCGGTTCGATCGCGTGCCGCAACATTCGTCGGGGGTCGGCGCAGTGCGGAACCCTGAGCTACTGGATCGGCGAGAGCTTTACGCGCCAGGGGCTGATGACGGAAGCGGTTGAGGGAATTGTCGACCATGCTTTCTACCGGATGGACTTGAGTCGCCTGGAAGCGGCTTGTCTGCCGGAAAACGTCGCGTCCCGGAGGCTCCTGGAAAAAGCAGGGTTCCGCGAGGAAGGCCTCGCCGAATCCTATCTTCAGATCGGTGGTCGATGGCGCGACCATGTCCTTTACGCGCGACTTCGTGACGACCGCAAAGGTGTCGGAGGCGCCGGCACCGGTCCCGGTCATCGGCGTTCACCCTGACGCATGGAGTGCCGATGACCCTGAGACCGGCCGATGACTCCGTTCTTGCATCGCTCCGGGACGTTCTGCCGGAACGTGTTTTCGCCGAAATGCGGCCGGGCGTTCTTGAAGAACCGCGGGGGCGATTTCGGGGGTCCGGGGGCCAACTCCTGCGGCCCGAGTGCACCGGGCAGGTGGCCGAGATCATACGTTGGGCCAATGCCGCCAGGGTCGGTGTCATTCCCTTTGGAGGCGGGACCGGGCTTGTCGGCGGGCATGTCCTGCCGGACGGTCCCGCGCCCCTGATCCTGTCGCTTGAGCGAATGTCGACGGTTTTTGATATCGATCCGGTCGACAATGTCCTGGTCGTTGGCGCAGGCGCGGTGCTGGCCGACGTTCAGACTGCTGCCAAGGACGCCGACCGGTTGTTCCCGCTGTCAATTGCCTCCGAGGGTTCGTGCCAGATCGGCGGTAACCTGGCCACCAATGCAGGCGGAATGCAGGTCGTTCGCTATGGTTCCGCCCGCGACCTTTGCCTCGGACTCGAAGCGGTTCTGCCTGACGGTTCGATCTATCGGGGACTTAACTGCCTTCGAAAGGACAACACCGGGTACGATCTCAGAAACCTGTTGATCGGTTCCGAGGGTACTCTCGGGGTCATCACGGCAGCAACACTGGCGCTTCACCCTCTTCCCGGCGTGACGGTCTCGGCCTTTGCGGCCATTTCGTCGCCGTCCGCCGGCGTTCGAATGCTTCGGGAAGCGGCCGACCGACTCGGAAACACGCTCTCCGTTTTCGAACTGATCTCGAAGACCGGAGTCGATTTCCTCCGGGAGACCGTTCCCGGAACGAGGATTCCACTCTCCGGCGACGACGCATGGTACCTGCTTGTGGAGGTCGCGGATGCGCACGATTCGGGAATCGAGAGTCGGGTCGAGGATTTCCTGGCCCGGCAGCTTGAGGACGGCAGGGTGTCGGATGCGGTCCTGGCCGCCAACGAGGCGCAGCGGCAGGCTTTCCGCCACATCCGCGAAATGCTTCCGGAGGCGAACCGCCGCATCGGCGCGATCGCGTCCCACGATATCTCCGTTCCCGCCAGCCGAATTCAGGAGTTCATCGACCGAGGCCTCGCGCTTGTGGCGGAATTCGGCCCGCTGCGGGTCAACTGCTTCGGCCACATCGGCGACGGCAACCTGCATTTCAACATCTTTCCGCCGGCTGGCTGTTCGCCAGACGAACTGGAGTCCGTCCGCCGGAACCGTGACGAAATAACCCGGCGAATCCATGCATTGGCGGTCGCGTGTCAGGGATCCTTCTCCGCCGAACATGGAGTCGGCCGCCTGAAAACGGGTGAGCTCAACCGGTACGGCGATCCCGGGCGGCTTCGGGCGATGCGCGGTATCAAGGCGGCGCTCGATCCTTCCGGTATTATGAATCCCGGCGCCGTTCTGGACTGATCCGACCGGACCAGGGCGGCAGGACCGTCTCTCTGAAGGTCGGGAGGCAATCTGTTGAACTCCTGCTTGGGTTCACCCCGATTCCGGGGTGGCCCGTGCGCGGAGATGAGACGCCAATCCGCAAGGCTCTGTCTCATTGCGCCCGACCGTTGCGTCTGGTCCGCGAATTCCCGCCCACGCGGTAACGGTGCGAACCGGATGCCTTCGGTGCCGGGATATTCGGATGGACAGGAGGTTGGGCCGGGCTGCAACTCAGCGTCTTACGGCCCCTTTTGACGACAGGCCGGACTTGGTGGTCAGCCAAGCATGCGGCCGGCAACCGCATCAAGCCGGGCCACGACTTCCGGGTCGCGATGGTCCGGCTGCGTCAGGATCGCATATTCGAGTGCCCGGTCACATCCGTTGGCGCATACCTGCCGATCCGTCGACACCCGAGCTGGCAAGGCCTTGATCATTTGCCGCATGCGACCGGCATTGCTCACGAGAGTGCGGATGATCTCGGTGACGTCGACTTCTCCATGGTCAGGGTGCCAGCTGTCGTAGTCAGTGACCATCGCGACGGTTGCGTAGCAGATTTCGGCTTCCCGGGCGAGTTTGGCCTCGGGCATATTGGTCATGCCGACGACGTCGCATCCCCAGATCTCCCGGTATAGGCGAGACTCGGCAAGGGTCGAGAACTGCGGGCCTTCCATGGCCAGATAGGTGCCGCCGCGGTGAACCCGGATTCCCAATTCCCGGGCGACCGTTTCCAGGATATCTCCCAACCGGCTGCACGTGGGTCGGGCCACCGAGACGTGAGCGACGCAACCGGTTCCGAAGAAGCTCTTGTCACGCGCGAATGTCCGGTCGATGAACTGGTCGACAATCACGAAATCCCCCGGCGCCATCTCCTCACGGAATGAGCCGCAGGCGGACGCCGACAGAATGTCGGTCACTCCCAACCGCTTCAGGGCATCGATGTTTGCGCGATAGGGAACAGTGGTTGGTGAATGAACGTGGCCCCGGCCGTGGCGCGGCAAGAACGCCAGTTTCAATCCGTCCATCTGACCGCAGAGGATGTCGTCGGAGGGGTTCCCCCACGGCGTGGACACGCGGGTCCATTCGGCATTTTTCAGTCCGTCGAATTCGTAGATCCCGCTACCGCCGATGATGCCAAAAACAGAATCCATCGAAAATCTCGTTCAGACGCTGACAATTGCCGCCGCGACGCTGGAGCCGACTACAAGGCTCTTGCCACCCGTGTCAACGCGGGCATCGTCAGAAACGCGGGCGCGTTTGCAAGCCCGTCAGTCCTCTCCCCGCAAATCGGGTCGTCCAGGCCTTCGAATTCAGTCTTCTGCCAAATCGGGCGCTGATCGCGACCAGGGCGCGAAATTCAGGGGATGACGGTGGACTTCCGGATCCGTGACCGTGTGTGCGTCCTTCGCCCGGGCGCGGCCGTGGGACAGGATCCGCCGGAACGGACTCCTGTCCGAAAGACCGGCCGCGAAATGCGGTTTCGTCCCCAACAACGACTGGAACCGGTCAACCGAGATCCGCCGGAGCCGAACTCTTGCATCAAGCCGGCCCGTCGCAGTTGGACCCGCAAATCGACACGCGGGACCCGGAGTCAGCGTGAAACTCGAAATGTCAATAGACTAAATGATTGACACCGGCAGCGTTAATTTGCACAGTCATTCGCAGACTTTTCTGGTCCATGTCGGTCTATGGAGGTCGGGCATTGGACCCGATTCCGGGAGGACTTTCGACATGGATGCATCAGGCCCGTACGATCCGACACTTGATTATCCGGAGGGACCGGCAATCGCAGAGATTGCGGGGGGCGGCGACATCAAACCCTGGCGTCCCCTGCATGTGACGCGCCGAAATTTCCTGCGGGGAGTTGTTTGCTCAGGCATTGTGATCGGCGGTTCGTCCTATCTGTTCTCCGCGGCGACACCCGCCAGGGCGGATGCACGCGGCGTCGAGCGCATGATGTCGCTTACGGTGAACGGCAAGACCCGCCACGTCGACGTGGCGCCGAACGAGACGCTCGGATACACGGTCCGTTACCGGCTGGGACTCACAGGCACCAAGATTGGATGCAACCAGGCGGAATGCGGTGCCTGTACCGTCATGGCTGATGGCCGGACAATCTATTCGTGTTCGACGCTCACGCACAGGATGCGGGGCAAGGATATCGTGACCGTTGAAGGAATCGCGGCTGCGGACGGAACGCTGCACCCCGTGCAGCAGGCATTCATTGACGAACTCGCACCCCAGTGCGGCTTCTGCACGCCGGGTCAGGTTGTGGCCGGGGTGGCGCTGCTGAACGCCAACCCGAACCCGACGGAAGAGGAAGCCCGGGTGGCGATGTCCGGAAATCTTTGCCGATGCGGCGCGTATGAACACTACCTGCGCGGCGTCATGAAGGCAGCGAGGGAGGTATGACCATGGCCTACAGACTGATTGGAAACGACTTCACGCCCCCGGATATCGAGGCGAAAGTCACAGGATCTGCAAAATATGCAGAGGATTTCCGGGCTGACGGCATGGTCCATGTGAAGGTCTTCGGATCCCCGATGCCCCACGCGAAAGTCAAGTCGATCGACGCAGACGAGGCCATGAAAATCCCTGGTTTTGTTGCGTTGCTGCTGCCCGACGAAGTCAAGCAGCCGGACGTCACCGGGTTCCCGATCCTGACGTCCGAGCCGAAATACCACGGCCAGCCGATCGTCGCTGTCGCGGCAGAAACCGAACAGGCGGCCGCCGATACTGTTGCTGCCCTCAAGGTCGATCTGGAAATGCTTCCTTTCGTGGTGGATCCGCTCGACAGCCTCAGGCAGGGCGGGGCCAACGCCCTTGAAGGCGGAAACGTCTCGGGTCGCGGCGTCGACTTCCAGGAACTGAAGTGGACGGGCAAGGACTTTGCCGCCGCCGCCGAGAACGAGTTGCCGAGGGGAGCCGCGCCCATCGAATGGAGCTTTGGCGACATCGACGCCGGATTCGCCGAGGCCGCGGTCATCGTTGAGGACTCCTTTGTCCATGCCACCAATTCCCACCATGCCATGGAACCACGCTCCGCAGCTGCATTCTGGGAAAACGGGAAGTGCCATGTCTGGGGCTCGACACAGTCGACATCTTTCGCTCAGCCGGGCCTCGCTCGCATGATCGGCATCGAACTGAAGGACCTCGTGTTCGTCGCGGAGTACTGTGGTGGAGGATTCGGCGGCAAGGCGACGTCCTATCCCCTGATGGCGCTTCCTGCGCTGATGTCGAAGAAGCTGGGTGGGCGACCCTGCCACCTGCGCGTATCGCGCTTCGAGGAGTACGCCAACGGGATGGCGCGATCCGGCTTCCAGGGCTGGACCAGGCTCGGATTTGCGTCTGATGGCCGGATCACGGCAGCTGACATATTCGTTGTCCAGGACCTGGGTCCGACGACCGGTTTTCCGGATTTCAACAATGTCGGAAACGCATTCAGCGTCGTCTTCCAGCCGCCCAACATGCGGTTTCGGGCGGTCCCGGTGCTGACCAACACGGTTCCGAAGGGACCGCAGCGGGGGCCGGGCGAGAATCAGACGGCCAACATGTTCGAACCGTTGATCGACAAGGCTGCGAGGGAGCTTGGAATCGACCGCATCGCAATGCGCGAGGTGAACGCTCCCGGCAACGGGGGAGTCGGTGCGAAAATCGGCGCCAAGCAGGGACCGCTGACCTCGGCCTTCCTCAAGGAAGCCCTCACGCAGGGTGCCGAGACGTTCGGATGGGCCGAACGTTCAGCCAACTCCGGAATGAGAAAGGGGCCCAAGGCGCGTGGCTACGGCGTTGCATCAGCCTACCATTCGGCGGGCTCCAGCGGGTTTGACGGCCTTGTCAGGATCACGCCGGACGGGACCCTGCACGTTCACACCGGCGTCGGAAACCTTGGCACCTACTCGTACGGCTCGACGTCACGCGTCGCGGCCGAGGTTCTGGGCTATGACTGGGACCACGTCGTCATCGAGCGCGGCGGTACGGCCAGGCACATTCCGTTCAATCTGGGTCAGTTCGGTTCGAACACGAGCTTCACCATGGCCAGGACCAACTACGTCGCCGCGATGGACGCAAAGGCGAAACTCCTCGAGATCGCGGCTTCTTCGCACGGCGGCGATCCGGACGATTACGACATCAGCGATGAGCGGATCGTCAGGAAGTCCGACATGGGCGTCGTGATGACGTTTGCCGAGGCGGCGCAGATGGCTGTTGACATGGGGGACAAGTATGCGGGGCATGTCCTGCCTGATGACATTCACGAAATGACGCGTACTTCGGCGATGGCGATCGCCGGGACGGGTCTAGTCGGGGTGGCAAAGGACACGCTGCCAAAGGACGGTACGGCACCGGCCCTGACCGCATCGTTCGTCGAAGTGGATGTCGATGTGGAAACCGGTTCGGTCGAGATCCTCGACTTTCTCACCGTCTCGGACTGCGGGATTGTCAACCACCCGACCGGGCTGGCGGCGCAGTCCCGTGGTGGCGCGGTCATGGGATTCGGGCTCGCGTTGACCGAGCGCCATATCTACGATCCTGCGTACGGAATTCCGAACGCCGCTTCCTTCTACCACGGCAAGCCGTTGTCCTACCTCGATGTGCCTTTGAACACGCAATGGGGTGCAGTGAATCAGCCGGATCCACAGAACCCGATGGGAATCAGGGGTGTCGGAGAACCGTTGCAGGGCTCGGCTTCGGCCGCACTCCTTTGCGCGATTTCCGATGCGCTTGGCGGTCACCTGTTCAACCGGATTCCGGTTGTCACCGACATGATCGTGAATGCCGCTGCCGGACAACCTCAATCGCACAAGCCGCTTGCGACCAACACGGTTTAAGGGGCGGGAGGAAAGACAATGTCAGATGTAATGCACAATTTCGAACTCTACCAACCGGATTCAATTCAGGGAGCGGCGGACCTGCTCGGGGAGTTTGATGATGCCTGGATCATCGCCGGCGCAAAGGACAGCCTCGGCTGGTTCAAGGACCGGGTGATACAGCCTTCGGTGGTCGTTGACATCGGGGGGATCGCGGAACTCACCGGTATCGAGGAAACCGATGACGGGGGGCTCTATATCGGCGCAATGACCACATTGACCGATGTGCTCGAGAACCCGTTGATCAGGGATCGGTATCCTATCCTGTCGTCGTCGGCGTCTCAGGTTGCTTCACCGCAGATCCGCAATGCGGGATCAATCGGTGGCAACATTTCGCAGGACACCCGTTGCGTCTATTACCGCACCGGCTTCCCGTGCTACCGGGCCGGCGGAAACACCTGCTATGCCAACACTCCCACGGCCATGAACCGCGATCATGCACTGTTTGAAGTGAGCAGGTGCGTTGCGGTCACTCCGTCGGACACTGCGCCGGCGATGGTTGCACTCGGGGCCAGCATGGTCATTCGGAGAAAGGGCGAGGATATCGAGGTGCCGGCCAGCGAGTACTTCATCGGGCCGGAGATCGACATAACCCGCATGACTGTTCTCGAACATGGGGATATCCTTCTTGGCATCCGCCTTCCCGCTGACTGGGCCAACGCCCGGCATTATTTCGAGAAGGTGGCTGACCGGAACACATGGGATTTCGCTCTCGTCAGCATCACCATGGTGGCGAAGATGGCGGGCAACGCCATTGAAGATGTGGCCATGGTCTGCGGGGGCGTCCAGTGCACGCCGCGAAGGCTGACCGAGGTCGAAGACGTCGTCAGGGGCGAGGTTCCGGGTGCTGAAGTGGAAACCCTTGTCCGCCGGGTGGCTTCACGGGGGGCCCAACCGTTGAACTTCAACCACTTCAAGATTCCCCTGATGGAGAACCTTGCAGCCAGGGCGGTTCGTTCGCTGGCCTGATCCCTTGGACCTGTTTCGCTTCACCAAGGACATGTTTGGCCGGGAAATGCTGGTCGGTGTCAACTGGGAGCTTCTGTGGCTCCCGGTTGCCGCCGCGGCATTTGTCATCTTGGCGCATCTGTTCGTTTGTGCAATTCGTAGGAAGAACTGACCCCGATTGCAGCGGGTTCCCACGGCTGTAATGGGAAGGGTCGTGTCCGTCGCCACATTGGGGACTGAATGGCCGTTTCTGGAGGAGCGACGGAAGTCAGGCACCAGTTCAGTGACCGGGTGTTTCACTGGGTAATGGCGGCGTGCATCCTCGTGCTTGGCGCAACGGCGTTCCTGCCCATCATCGGAATCAAGTTTGATTGGCTTCCGATTCACTGGTGGACCGGAGTCATTCTCGTTGCCGCAATTCTGTTTCATTTCTACCGTGTGTTTGCCGTCCACGGCATCTCCAAGATGCTGCCGATGGCCGATGACGTGAAAGAGACCGTGCGGGTCGCCCTGAATCGGAGCGGGAACGGCCTGAAACCGGCGAAATACGACGCCTTCCAGAAATCCTATCACTGGACGGCCGCGATCACGGTTCTGGCGACGGCGGTTACCGGTCTCGTGATGCTGGCCAAGATCGACACCACATTCTGGAAGCGCGATCCCTCGCTTTTGTCCGAACCGGTGTGGGGCGTGATCTACGTCATTCACGGGCTTGGAGCGATGCTGCTGTTGTTTCTCGTCATTCTCCACATCTATTTTTCGCTCATTCCCAGCCACCGTGGGTACCTGGTTTCAATGATCCTGGGCCACGGCCCCGGCCTCGCACGAAAGGACTAGACATCAGCCATGCTTGACAATGCCGCCGCTGCCCGGATGCGAAACGCATTCGACGTTATCGAGGAAGCATACGAATTCATGCTGGCCTACGCGGCGCAGGGCCGAAAGTCGGAGGAAAGCAAGAGTTCGGGCCCCAGCCAGATTCGCCAGTTTCTCATTCGTTTCCGCTCTGCGACGCAGGATCTGGCCGACGTGTTGGAGAGTTTGCAGAGCGATGACGGAGGCGTCGAATTCCGCAAACGGTGGCTGAACGACACACGGAGCATTCAATCCGTAGTCGACCTGCTGCTGGCACAGTCGTCGATCAGTTCCGAGATGATCGACAATACAAACGGACTGATCGTGATGAGATCCTTCCTCACCGACATATTCTTTGCCGATCACGTCATGCTACCGGGACGGTGAGGCGGGAGACGCAGACCTGTCCGGGACTTGGCAATGGAAGAGTTCCACGAGCGCGTTCCAACCGACACAGACAAGCGAGGCACAATGCCGTTCCTTCCGACACTGGGTGCGAGCCCTTTTGTCGGCAGGAGAACGGTGCCGAAGCGCGAATGCGCGGGGTTTCGAGATTTCGCCCACGAATCGCGGAACCGAAGTAGAACCCGATTGAGTGCACGGGCTTTGGCTGTTGTGCTTGCACTGGTGTCGGGATCGGAACATGCCATTGCCGACCGGCACTGTGCGCCGGCGATGGAGGCCTATTGGCGAGCGAGAACGTTCCTGTTGCAGGAAAACCAAACATGCTCCGACGCACTCCGCCTGAGTACGCCCGACTTCCACGAGGCCACGGCCCAAGCCAGGATTTGCGGATTCATGTCTCTTCACGACCAATTGAATTCTTTGTTCTTCGGAGGATCCCCCGAAGGAGACGAGGATTGCGGGGCCAAGGTGAAACGCATTCTCGAATTCAGTTCGGAATTGCAGGAAATCATCGAAACCTACCATCGTTAGGGCCTTTGAGGACTGCCAGGAAACTGATGCAACGTTGTCTGGAGGGGAAAGGAACACGCGGTCTCGGTCGCCGAGGAACTCCGCTCTCCGGATGTCGAGGGAGCCCACGTCTTCGTTGCAGACCGCGACGCCGATCGGTCGGTCGGTCGGATCCGTATCGCCGTCGACCGCGAGACCGATTTCGGCTGTGTTGGCGCCGATCAGGCTGATGATGGTGGTGACGCGGCGCAGTGGCTGACCTTGCCGGTGCCGGCTTCGGCTGAAGCCATCATACCGGTGATTTCAGGCTGAATCGTGACGGCATTCGCCGGGCTGCGGGACCGGGCGATACACTGGTTTCGGCGCCGGCATTTTCTTCGGGCCGGCAAATCCGTCGCGTTGCATTTCGACTGTATCGACTCGTGTGAGACGCGCTGTTCCGGGTCATGCAGCAAGTCGCGGGCCGAGCCACATTTGCCGCATTGCCACGATTGAAACGAGGGAATTCTCGTTCGGCCGACTCAGGGTCAGCGGCATGGCGGGTGCCCCGGAGGCGCCTCACCGGCCAATGTCTCCGGCTCAACCGCTGGATGACGGAAGTGTTCCCGGGGTTCAGGAGGTTGAAGGGTCGTGAGTCCGTTGTGGAGGCGGCAACATCACCCTTGCGGAATTCTCGGTTGCTCGTGGATTCGTCCAGTTGATACCGGGTTCGCTTTCACTCCAAGAGGTTTTCTCCGCCGTCATCCATCTGTTCAGGACGGGTCCAGTAGCGAAACTGTGGCGTCCATTCATCGGAACCAATTCCGGCCAGTGCAAGCAGGTTCCACATGGAACAGTAGAGGTCGCCGGGGCCGAACACCGCATGGCTTCGTCGGAGAATTTGGTCGCCAGAACGCTCGTAAACGACGGAACCGGGCATGTTGTCGGCACCGTCCATGACGGTCTGTTCACGGATGTAACGACCGCCGCCATGGGATGCGAGACGGAACTGCCAGTGCCGGGACCTGGCGAAATCCCGTTGGACGTCAGGCGGATCCCGTGACAGCAGGACGACGGACAACGCCGATTCCAAATGCGCGAGGATTCCGTTGAAACCGTCGGCCCAAAGTGTGCAATACCGGCATCCCTGGCCCATGTTGTGGATGGCCAGGAGCCGCTGCCTGTCACCAAAAAGGTCGAGCAGTGTGACATCGCCGCACAGGGTCCTGAAACGGTAATTCGGTACAGTCGAGGGTTTGGCGGCCGCATCCTTGCGAAGTTGGTTCAATTCGGCGGTCAGTTCGGCGACCTGTCGTTCGAGGTCGAGGATGGTCGGTTTCGGCACGGTCGATTCCTTCGAATTGCACAGTTCGTTGTCAAACGATCCTGTGAGATGTTGCACGAACGGATCCGGGTTGAAACCCCTTGCGGCCGGACAGTTGCGACATCACGAAGTGGCGGTGTTTTCTGTGCTGACATAGGAGACCGCGGGTCGGGTTCGCAGGGAGTGAGGCCTGTCCGGCATGAGGAATCAGGACCCTTCGGGTGTCATGTCTCATCGGTTGCCGCCAGGGACCGGAACGCCGGGTGGCATTCACCGCGGGCCAGCAATTCTCAATTTGACTTTGTCGTTCTGTAGCGCGTTGAATGTCTGCAATATTTCCGGCTTTCTGAAACAATTTTGATTTCGCCGCCCCTGGCGAATTCCGGCGTTCGGAGTCATTTGCAGGGGGTTTCGAAGCCGGTTGTACGCCGTTTTCGACGGACGCCTGCGTTTTGGGGATTCACAACCGCCCACGTTCCGTGATTCCTGTACGTCCGCGAGACGGTTCGAGCGAAATCTGGACATCCTGCCGTAGGCCTGCGAACGCTTGCCGGACCGGCGCACGGGCAAAGCCTGATGGTTCGGATCGGCAACACCGGCATGGCCGCATTCGCTTGTGTTTTCATGCAATCGCCGTCCTTTCTCGCCTTTCAGCGCATGCTCGAGGACCGGTGCGGCGATTCCAACGCCCGCACCATGTTCTGAATCGAGCGTATCCCTTATGACAACCACACCCGCCAGACGCTCGACGGCGTGCCACCGGAGCCTTTCGACGACGTCTTCATCGCCATGGTCCGCGACCTCGACCGCAAGGGCGCCCTGCGCCGCATGCGCCGCCTCCGGGACCGGACCCTGATCGCCCTTGACGGCACCCAGACCTTCTCTTCCACCATGATCAAGTGCGGCAACCGTTCGACCGGGACCCGGCGTGAAGTTCTAACCGATGTGTACGACAAGCCCCGCCCGGTTCCGGGTCCACGCTCTGCACAGCCTATTCATGGCCGTGGCCGCGGCCGGCATGCGGGAGGCAAATTCGCCTGATATTTATTGAATCAACATGAAAATTCCATTTTTTACATGAATAATATACGAGAATCGGATCACAATTTCGGCATAATGCCAGCGTGTCGGGCAACGCGAAACCCCACGGCCGGGGAAGGAGCGCCCGGCGGCGCTACAGGTTCTGGGAGGCAGTTATGGCTGGCATTTCGAAACGTGAGACGACAATCCGCATGACATCGCCCGGGTTCGCCGGTGTTACAATCCAGCGGCCCAGCGGCATGACGTGCGCCCGGCGCGAGGCCGGCACGCCCCGGCTGGCCATTTTCACCCCGTCCCGCTCTCCGTCGCCGGGACGGACGCCGCCGCGGGACCGCTCCAGACCTGATCCGCGCGGCGGGCGCGCCCGCCTCGGCCTTCTCCTGCCCGTCCTCGCGCTGCTGCTCGGCGCGATAAGCCTGTTCGCCGCCGCCCCGGCCCAGGCGCAGAGCTCCGAAGTCTGGTCCGCTACACTGAGGGTGAATACATTTGGCAATGGCGCCGGTTGCGACCCTGGAATTGCCACCTGTGCGGATCGCCTCTCGCCCAACAGTTTTGTCTATAAGGGCACCACCTATACAATACAGGGGTTGCTTCATTTCTATACGGGTCAATTGCGTTTTCGCCTCAGCGGCAATTCAGCCACTCAAACCAAAGCGGCTCTAGGTCCGCTGACGCTGATCGTTAGTTGGGGAAGTGGGCCTACGACCCGGACGTTGAAAGTTAAGAACGCTGGATCCGCGGGTAACTACATTACCTGGTCCATGAGCGATCCATCCTGGAGCGAAGGGCAGCAGGTTTCGATGAAACTGGTATCGCCCCCGACGAAACCCACGGGCCTTTCCGCGCAAGCCAGCGACCGGCAGATCACGCTCAGGTGGAACAACCCCAATGACCCGACCATCACGAAGTACCAGATTTACGTGATCGAAGACGGTGCCGCGGGCAGTTGGAGCGACATCTCCGGCAGCAGTGCCGCCACGACAAGCCATACCGTGAACAACCTCACCAACGGGACGACGTACCAGTTCCGCATTCGCGCGGTGAACGCCGCAGGCAATAGCCCGCAGTCGAACGAAGCGCGGGTCAAGCCGTCACCGTCCGCCGACAACACCCTGAGCGGACTTTCGGCCACAAGCGCCACAAGCGCGAGCGGCCCGTTCTCCGCGCTGCCCCTCACCCCCTCGACCTTCTCGGCGACGACCACATCCTACACGGCGACGGTGCCGCACGCGACGACGTATGTGAAGCTGACGCCTGTGGCGAACGAGAATAATGCCGTCGTGGAGATACGCAAGGGTTCGGCCAACGTGCTCACGGATTTGAGCGGCACGACTGCCGCAATCGCACTCGATGTGGGTGCCAACGCGATCACCGTGCAGGTCAGGGCCCAGGATTCGTCAACCAAAGACTACACCGTGACGATCACGCGGCAAGTGCAGCCGCCGCAGTCCCTGACCGTTACTCCAGGCGACCAAAAACTGGTGGTGTCGTGGACGGCACCGTCGGGTGCGGTGACCGACTATGTCGTGCAATACACCTCATCGAGCACGGTTGCCAATGGCGCACCTTCGGGCTCGGACCCGGCCACGGCCTGGGTGGTTGCGGGCAGACCAACCCTCCCAACGACGGAGATCACGGGTCTGACCAACGGCACGGAATACCGGGTTCGGGTACGCGCGAGGCATGCGGGCAGCAGAAGCGCCTTTGCACATGGCAAAGGTACACCGACTGCGACCGCTCCTCCCCCTCCTCCCCCGCCAGCCCGGGCCAAGCCCGTCAAGCCGGTGGGCCCCTCTCCTGCTGTGCTGCAACCGCCACAGAACCTGCAAGTCACGCCGGGCGATCGAAAACTGGTGCTGTCGTGGACGGCACCATCGGGTGCGGTGACGGGCTACGACGTGCACTATACCTCGGCCGATGCGACCACGGTTGCCAATGACGATGCCGCATCGGGCTCAGACCCGTCCACGGCCTGGGTCGTGGTCGACCGTGCCGGGTCCGGGACTTCGCAGGAGATCACGGGTCTGGACAACGGCAGGTCCTACCGGGTTCGGGTACGCACGAGGAATGCCGCCGCCGGAAGCCCCTGGTTACATGGTACGGGCACACCGGCTGGGCTGCAGCCGCCACAGGATCTAACAGTCACGCCGGGCGATCAAAAACTGGTGCTGTCGTGGACGGCACCATCGGGTGCGGTGACGGGCTACGACGTG
>JAPPHA010000103.1:0-17131 GCA_028874915.1 Paracoccaceae bacterium | reverse complement strand
CACAGGATCTAACAGTCACGCCGGGCGATCAAAAACTGGTGCTGTCGTGGACGGCGGTGCGGGGTGCGACGGGATACGACGTTTACTACCTCTCGGTCTCGGCGGATTCGGGCTGGATGCAGGTCAACCGTTCCGGTGCGGGGACTTCACAGGAGATCACAGGCCTGACCAACGGCGAAACCTATCAGGTTCGGTTAGCCGCGAGGAGCGGAGATGTCGCCAGCGACTGGAAGCATGGCACGGGCACGCCGAGCGCCCAGGCCAAGCCTGCCAAGCCGGCGGGCCTCTCTCCGGCGGCGTGGCTGGCGCGCTTCGGGCGCACGGCGGCGGGCCAGGCGGTGGACGCCGTGAAGGGGCGGCTCGAGGGCGGCGGCGCGAGCCACGTGACGCTGGGCGGCCAGCTGGTGAGCCTGGATACGCCGCAGGGGCGTGCGGACGCGACGGCGGAAATCGACGCGGTGGCGGCTGCGCTCGGTGCCGCGCCGGGCGAGCGATGGGACCGCGACGGGTGGATGCGGAACGGCAAGGCGCCGGCGGTCTCCGCGCGCACGATGACCGGTCGCGAGTTGCTGCTCGGGAGCGCGTTCCACCTCGCCTCGCAAGGCGAGGGCAGCGGCCCGGCGTTCGCCGCGTGGGGCCAGGTGGCGACGGGCGGCTTCGACGGCGAGGCGTACGGGGTGCGCCTTGACGGCGACGTCACCACCGGCTTTCTCGGCGCGGACGTGGCCGGCGAACGCTGGCTGGCGGGCGCGGCTGTGGCGGCGAGCCGGGGCAAGGGCACGTTCACCTCCTCGGGCACCGCCGTAGGCGAGGGCGAAATCGAGAGCACGGTCACGAGCGTTCTGCCCTATGCGCGGCTTCGCCTGAACGAGCGGGTCACGGCCTGGGGGCTGGCGGGCACCGGCCGGGGCAGGCTCGTGCTGACCGACGACGAGCGCCTCGAGGCGGACCTCGCCATGTCGCTGGCGGCGGCCGGCGGGCGCGGGACGCTCATTCCCGCGCCGGAGGGCGGCGGCTTCGAACTGGCGCTCAGGACTGACGCACTCTGGGTGCGGACGAAGACCGACGCGGCGCGTTCGGACACCGGCAACCTCGTGGCGGGCGACGCGAAGGTGACGCGGCTGCGGCTGGTCCTCGACGCCTCGCGGGTCTTCGCGCTGGGTGCGGGCACGCTGACGCCCTCGCTTGAGGTCGGGCTTCGCCACGACGGCGGCGATGCCGAGACCGGGGCGGGGGTCGAGATCGGGGCCGGGCTCGGCTGGGCCGACCCGGCGTCGGGGGTGACGGCGGCGCTCAGGCTGCGCGGACTGGCGGCTCACGAGTCGGGGACCTACAGGGAATGGGGCGCATCGGGCACGCTCCGCATCGACCCGGGCACCTCCGGCCGCGGGCTCTCGCTGATGCTGGCGCCCTCTGTCGGCAACGCGTCGAGCGGGATCGGAACCCTCTGGTCGGCGGCCGATGCGCGTGGGCTGGCGCCGG
Organism: Paracoccaceae bacterium; assembly: GCA_028874915.1. Lineage (GTDB taxonomy): Bacteria > Pseudomonadota > Alphaproteobacteria > Rhodobacterales > Rhodobacteraceae > JAPPHA01. The sequence goes on along the minus strand of JAPPHA010000103.1, from coordinate 15,649 downwards.
GCGGGACGTTCGAGGTCGGGCGGCGGTTTGACGCGGAGGTGGGCTACGGTCTTGCGCTCTTCGGCGACCGCTTCACGGGCACGCCCCATGCCGGGCTGTCGCTGTCTGAGGGCGGGCGCGAGGTCCGCCTGGGCTGGCGTCTGGCCCCGGCGACGGGCGGTCCGGGCCTCGGGATCGGCCTCGACGCCACAAGGAAGGAGAGCGCCAACGACAACGCCGGACCGGAGCACGGGATCGGATTGCGCGTGACGGCGCGCTGGTGAGCGAACGGCTCAGGCCGGAGGCGGAGCTGACCGCCATGCGGACAACCGTCCGAACGGCCCCTTCCGCCTCCCCGGCGCCGATAGTCGTCAGGAGGAAGGCCCGGATTCTCGCCAGGAATGTCGAAAACGCCCACGCAGGACGGCGCTGTTCGGGGAGGCTCTGCGTGTGCGGCGCCTCGTTCTGCCGCTTCCGGTCGTCGGACTCCGGCAAGGGGGTCTCCGCGTCGGGTTGACAGGGTAGCCCAGGCTGACGCCGCCGGCATGCGGGCGGAAGGACCGCTTGTTCTTTATCGAATCGCCATCAAGAAACCGGCCTTCATACGAACATTGTACGAGAATTGGGCCGCCAATTTGGCATAGTGCCGACATGTACGGCAAAGCGATTTCACACGGCCGGGGCGAGGAGCGCCCGACGGCGTTTTCGGTTCCGGAGGCGGACATGGCGGGCATTCCGACGCGCGAGGCGACCACGGGCATGACGTCGCCCGGGCCCTCCGGTATTCCAACAAGGTTCGGCGGTCTCCCCCTTGCGGATTCGTCGGGCTCCGCCGCGGTGCGCCGGTGAGGCGGCGCGCGCGAAAGCGCATGCAGGGAAGGCGGCGGCTGAACGATGAGCGGAGCCAGGGGACGCGGCGCGCGGCTGCGCCCGAAGGCGTGGCGCCAGGCAGACGGGTGCGGTTCCCCTTCTCGCCGCCCCGCCCGGGCGCGTTCAGGCGCGGGTGACTTTCCAGAGCACCCGGCCGACGATTTGCACCTCGTCGGTGGCCCGCTCGTAGGGCGGATAGTCGGCGTTGGCGGAGACGAGGGGAAGCCGCTCCCGGCCGGAATCGGCAGCGCCGCCGCCGGAGCGCACTGGCTCGACGCGTTTGACCACGAGTCCGTCGCCGTCCCAGAGCACGAAGAGCTCGCCGAGGGCGGGCATACGGCGGGCGGTGTTGACGACGAGGCGGTCGCCTTCGCTCGATTCGGGCTCCATGGACCGGCTGCGGACCTTGAGGATGCGGATCGATTCGGGACTGGCCCGCATTCGTGGCGGACCATGCCCTCGGGCAGGCGCCAGCGGCCCTTCCGCAGCACGAAATCCTCGGTCCGGGCGCCGGGCCCGGCGGCCTTGATCTCGACCTCGCGAACGGCGGCGCTTCGGCCTCGAGGCGCTGAACAACCCGGGCTTCGTCGCCTCGCTTCGCCGGGTCCGGCAACTCGGGCTTCGCACTGCTGACCGGATTCTTGGCACGGACACGCCACAAGAGCACCGACAGTGAGACGGTCGAGTCTTTCCACAGCGTCCTCGGCGCCATCCTCGTTGCCACGGGCCAGGCCACCGCCCTGCCGCTGCCGCCGGAGTTCATCCGACCCCGGGACGGTGCCGGCAAGCAGGACTGCGAGTGCAATGCGATCGAGTGCTGGCTGGCCCGCATCGGCCCTCGGGTCCGCAGCCTCAACCCGCTGTTTCCCGGCGATGCGCTTCTCGCCTGCCAGCCGGTCTGCGAGGTCATTCACGAGTTGGGCGGAAACTTCATCCTGACGGCCAAGCCGGGAAGCCACAGAACAGAGCTTTGGTTGAGGAGCTTTCCCGCTGCCGGCCAGAGACCCAGACCCGGACCGTGACCCGGGGAGTCCGGAAGCGCCGGGCCGTCCGCCACCGCTACGCCTGGCAGGCGGACCTGCGGATCCGCGACGGGGCTTGCCGCCATGCCGGTGACCTGGGTGAGTCTTGAAATCCACAACAAGGGGACTGGCAAGACCACCTTCAGGACGGCCCTGGTCACCGACCTGCCGGTCACCCGTCACAACGTCGAGGAGATCGTCGCCTGCGGTCGTGCCCGGTGGAAATGCGAAAACGAGGGCCACCATGTTCTCGAGTGACAGGGCGGTTACCACCTCGAGCACTCATTCGGCCACGGCAAGGAATCCCTGGCCAGCGTGCTGGTGGTCCAAGACCTCCTGGCGTTCGCGATGCACGGAGCTTGTGACCTGTTCGAGACCCTGTGGCAGCAGGCCTGCCAGACACTCGGAGCCCGGATCCGTCTCTTCGAGCACATCCGGCCGATCACCGGACATCTTGTCTTCCCGATCTGGGAGGCCTTGTCCAGCACGCTCATGACCGGCATCCCGCCGCCACAACGCAGTTGACCACGTCCTTTCCCGGTTCCGCCAGGGAAACCCGCCTTCATGCCCGACTTCAAGGCTGCCCAATGCCGGAATCAACCGAGGAATCCGCCATAGTGAGAATTGCTGACCGCGGGGGTTGCCGCTGGCGCCAGACGTCGGTAGCCACCTTGCCGCTGCTTCCGCCCAACGGCAGTAGCCGACCCAAGCGGCGCCGGCGGCAAGACTGAGCCCAAGTGGGCATGCCGTCCGATTCCGGCGCCGGGCGAGGCCCCGTCGTGAAGTGTGGGCCTCGTCGTCTCCGGCCAAGGCGGATGAGAGGGTTGCGAAAGGTTGGATGGGCCTGACGGTCACAGTTGTCTGAAAGGAACAAATGCCCAAACATCGGGAGTCCTGATGAGCCAGTTCACCTTCCAGTGCATTGACGGGCACGCGTGCGGCAATCCGGTCCGCGTTGTTGCCGGCGGGGGTCCTTTGCTGACCGGGCGGACCATGCTGGAGAAACGAGCGCATTTCCTGGCGGAATTCGACTGGATCCGAACGGGGCTGATGTTCGAACCGCGCGGTCATGATCAAATGTCCGGTTCGATCCTCTATCCGCCGACGCGTGAGGACTGCGACATCGCCGTTCTCTTCATTGAGACGTCCGGCTGCCTGCCCATGTGCGGTCACGGGACCATCGGGACGGTGACGACCGCGATCGAGCACGGCCTGGTCCAGCCGCGACGGCCTGGTGAACTCCGGCTGGACACGCCCGCTGGGCCGGTCCTGGCCCGGTATCGACAGGAAGGCCGTTTCGTCGAGGAAGTGCGCCTCACCAATGTTCCGTCATTTCTGGTTCGGACCGGGTTGACGGTCGAATCCCTGGACCTTGGAACTCTCGTTGTTGATGTCGCCTTCGGGGGCAACTTCTACGCCATCGTCGATCCGCAGGACAGTTTCCGGGACATCGCCGACCATCGTGCCCTCGACCTGATTCGCTGGAGTCCGGAAATCCGGTCGGAACTGAACAACCGCCACGAGTTCGTCCACCCGACGCACCCGGAAATCCGACAGGTCAGTCACGTGATGTGGACCGGAGCCCCGGTGAATCCGGCCGCGACGGCCCGCAACGCCGTCTTCTACGGCGACAAGGCAATTGACCGGTCTCCATGCGGCACGGGAACGTCGGCGCGCATGGCGCAATGGGCAGCGTTCGGAAAGCTTGGTCCCGGTGACGAATTTGTCCATGAATCGGTGATCGGCTCACTGTTCCGGGGCCGGGTCGAGGAAAAGGTCCGGGAACAGGACATCGACGCCATTGTCCCGTCGATCAGCGGTTGGGCACGCGTGACCGGATTCAATACGATATTCATAGATGATCGTGACCCCTATGCGCATGGATTCGTGGTCCGGTAGGCACCATGGATCGACCCGTTCGGGCCGGGACGGGCCGGCGATTGCGGTTGCCGGACCGGGTGGAGACGTCCGGGCTCGCTCGCACCATTGGCGCGGGGGTAGGGTCGCCAAACCGGCTCATTGTCGACCGGATGCAGTTGACGAGACCCGACCCGGGGTTGGGGTCGAATGGCCCAACTGAACCAGGAACAGCCGGAAGACGCTTGGCAGATCGAGTATCTTCTTGACCTGACGTTCGGACAGGGGCGGGCCTCCCTCAGTTCCTATCGGCTCCGTGAAGGCGTGGCGCCTCTGCCGGAACTCTGTCTTGTTGCGCGGGACGACTTCGGGGCGATCCTTGGAACGATCCGCTACTGGCCCGTGACCGTGGGGACAGCGCGAAGGGCGGCCCTTCTTCTCGGGCCGATAGCGGTCCATCCGACACTTCAAGGCGAGGGTCTTGGATCGTCGCTCATCCGGAACAGTCTTCGCAGGGCCGCGGCATCGGGTTGGAAGAGGGTCATCCTCATCGGCGACGAACCCTACTATGGACGTTTCGGATTCCGGAACGCGCCTTTCCTGAAATTTCCTCCGCCGACCAATCCAGAGCGGGTGTTGGCGCTGGAATTGGTCGCGAATGCGTTTAACGGGGTCTCGGGAGACGTTCAGCCCTGGACCGCCATTGACGAGGCCGACACTGCGGGTTCGGAAAGAGGGCAGGGGACGTCGTGTCCTGCCGGAAAGGCAGCAGACGCGTAACGGGACCCGAACCGCGCAGTGACTGGATTCAGACGTTCGACCCCATCCATTCGGTGACTGCCGGGCGCACGGACGTGTTGCCGGCGTCCATGGAACCCTGGATGACGGACCGGAGTTCGCCGAGATCGGTTTTCCGGAGAAGATGCTTGACCGGACCGATGGAGGCCGGACGCATCGACAGGCTGCGCAGACCCATGGCCGCTATGCAGACCGCCTCAAGCGGGCGACCTGCGTCTTCACCGCAAAATCCCACAGGTGTTCCGAGAGCGTCGCATCGGTCAGCGATCTGCCGGATGAAGCTCAGGAAGCTGACATTCAGCGTATCGTAGCGGCGTCGGACCCTCTCATTCTGGCGATCGGCTGCAAAGAAGAACTGCTTCAGATCATTGCCGCCAATGGAGATGAAGTCTGTCAGTTCAAAGAACCGATCGGCGGCAAAGGCGAGGCTTGGGGTCTCAAGCATGGCCCCGATCCGGATTTCTTCGGGAACCTTGTGGCCGAGCGCCTTTTCCTTTTCGACCTCCTTCATCACGAGCTGCCGGGCCTGCTTGAATTCCTCGAACTGGGCGATCATCGGAAACATCACCCAGAGTGGCCGACCCTTTGTGGCCCTGAGCAACGCCTGAACCTGCATCCGCATGATCCCGGGGCGATCCAGCGTGATGCGGACGGCCCGCCAGCCCATCGCCGGGTTGGGTTCGTCCTCGGGGTTCATGTACGGAAGGACCTTGTCGGACCCAATGTCCAGAGTCCGGAAATAAACCGGCAACCCCCGCGCCGAGTCCATGATTCCGCTGTATAGCCTTGCCAGTTCATCGCGTTTTGGCACCGCGTTCCGGATCAGGAACTGGAGTTCTGTCCGAAACAACCCGACGCCCTCGGCTCCCGAAGGGACGAGGCTCGGCAGGTCGACCATGAGTCCGGCATTCATGTGCATGGTGATCCGGATCCCGTCTGTCGAGACAGCCGGCAGTGTGCGAAGGGCCGCGTACGCCTCCTGGGCTTCCGCCTGCATCGCGATCTTGTCGTGAAACGCTGTCTTGACCGTTTCTTCGGGCCGGAGATGGACCAGCCCCTGGTCGCCATCAACCAGGATCACGTCACCATTCATGGCTTCTATCGTGACGGTTTCGGCGTGCAGAACCACCGGGATGGACCATGCCCTGGCGATGATGGTGGCGTGCGACCCGACCGAGCCTTCTTCCAGGACGATTCCCCGCAGGGCCTTTCCGTAGGACAGCAGGTCGCCCGGGCCGATGTTGCGGGCGACGAGGATGGCCCCGTCCGGAATCGCTACGTCATCGGCAGACTCCTTTTCGGTCAACAGGCGCAACAGCCTGTTGGACAGATCATCGAGATCGTGGAGCCGGCTCCGCAGATACGGGTCCGGAGCCCGCGCCATTCGGGCTCGAGTGGCCGACTGTTCCTTTTCCACGGCCACCTCGGCGGCCAGGCCGCTGTCGATACCGTCGATTAGCCGCGTAACCCAGCCGCGGGAATTGGCAAACATGCGGTAGGCTTTCATGACCTCACGCTGTTCTCCGCCGGCATCAGACATGTTGGCAGACAAAAGGTCGTCGATTGAGATTCGCAATCGGTCGATGGCGTCAAGCAGGCGTCGTTTTTCGGCTTCCGGATCGTCGGCAACGGGTTCGGAGATGACGATTGGGAGTTCATGCCGAAAGACGACGCCTTCGGTCGCGCCTTCCTGGCCGCTGATCCCGCGAATCAGAAGGGGCCGTTGATGCGGCTTGGACATGGCCCGGCCTTCGCCCGTGAAGGCGCCGAGTTCCTGCATCTCGGCGATGACCATGGCAATGACTTCAAGGGCGTAGATTTCGTCGTCGGAGTAGAGCCGGGATTCACGGCTCTGGACCACCAGGACGCCGACTACGCTCCCGAGGCGCTGAATCGGCACTCCGAGCAGGGCGTTGAAATACTGTTCGTCGGTTTCCGGCATGAAGCGGAAGCCCTTTTCCCGCGCGGCATTGGCGGTATTGATCGGATTCGCTTCCGCGGCCACACGCCCGACGAGACCCTCTCCGAAGTGGAGCCGGGACTTGTGGACGGCGCCCGGATTCAAGCCTTGTGTCGCGCAGAGTTCGAGGGTCCGTTCGTCTCGGCAAAGGTAGATCGAACAGACGTCCGTCCCCATGCCTTCAGCGATGAGGCGGGTGATCCGGTCGAGACGTGCCTGTCCGTCGCCGACCCTGGCAAGGGTGTTGCGGAGATTTTTCAGAAGTTCCCGCGAATTGTCGCCGCGAAGGTCAGGCATCGAACCGGTTCCGTTCAGGTTCCCGTTTCCAGGTCGAAAGCATCATGGAGCGAACGCACGGCCAGTTCCATGTACTTCCTGTCGACGAGGACTGAGATCTTGATCTCCGAGGTGGCGATAACCTTGATGTTGACTCCTTCCGCCGCCAGGGCGGCAAACATCCGGCCTGCAACGCCCGCATAGGAGCGCATGCCGATTCCGACCACAGACACCTTAGCGACGTCCCGGTCGGTTACCAGTGCCCGATAGTTGACGTCACCACTCTCCTTCACTCCGGCAAGTGCCTTTTCGGCGAAGTCCGCCTGGTCCGTCGGGCAGGAAAACGTGATGTCGGTGCGGCCTTCCTCGGAAATGTTCTGGACGATCATGTCGACGTTGACGCCGGCCTCCGCCAGCGACCCGAAGACCGCCGCCGCGATCCCGGGACGGTCGGCGACCGAGACAATGGTTAGCTTGGCCTCGTCCCGCGAACAGGCGATGCCGTTGACCACATTGCGTTCCATGATTTCTCCCTCGTCACAGACGATGGTGCCGGACGTTGGACCGGCCTCGTTTCCGAAACTGCTCAGCACCCGTATCGGCATACGGTGCTGCATGGCCAGTTCGACAGATCGAGTCTGAAGAACCTTGGCGCCGAGCGATGCCAGTTCCAGCATTTCCTCATAGGAAATCCGCTCCAGCCGGCGCGCGCCACCGACGATTCTTGGATCCGCTGTATAGATTCCGTCGACATCGGTATAAATGTCGCAACGCACTGCTTCGAAGGCGATGGCAAACGCCACTGCCGTCGTGTCCGATCCGCCGCGGCCGAGAGTCGTGACCCGGTTCTCCGGAGAGACCCCCTGAAAGCCGGCAACGACCGCGGCTTTCATCCCGGAATTGAATCGACTGCGGATATTGCTGGTTCCGATACCGGAGATTCGAGCAGCGCTGTGGGCGTCCGTCGTCTCAACAGGGACCTGCCATCCAAGCCAACTGCGGGCTGGAATCCCCTTTTTCTGCAACATCAGCGCCACCAGCCCGGATGTGACGTTTTCGCCGGCAGACGTTACCGCGTCGTATTCGCGGGCGTCGTAGAACGGAGATGTCCTGACAACAAGATCCGCCAATTCGTCGGTCTTGCCCGCCCGGGCCGAGACAATGGCGATCACTTCGTGACCATCAGCAACGGCGCCACCGATCCTCTGGGCGACGCGCTCCATTCTGTCGAGGTCGGCGACGGACGTCCCGCCAAATTTCATCACCAGGCACGGCATGGGTTTTCCGGATCTTTGCGGCGTTACAAAGTCAGCTGCTGGCCACTGCGAGAGGCCGGTGGAAACGATCTTGACCGTCGGGGTCCGGCCAAAACCGAAGTCGCGCGGCAGGTTCGATCGAACGGGGGAAACAACCGAGAGCAACCGGCAACCCGAACCAGGAGCCCTGATGCGAATGCGCTACGCCGCCACGGGCCCGTGACGCCTTGGCACGGTTTCGGGGTTTGCGGGCGGCGACGTCCTGAATCAGTTGGTTCTCTCGGTTCCCCAGGGGAGGGGCAGAACGGGGATTCCGTCTTCCACCAGTGCGCGGGCCTCTTCCCGGCGCGCCTGACCGTAGATCGATCGCTGCGGGGCATCACCGAGGTGGATGGCCCGTGCTTCCTCGGAAAACCTGTGGCCGACATCTTCGGCATTGGTTTCGACCAGCGCCTTGAGTTTCCGCAGGGCGTGTTCGGCAGGTGACGCCGGTGTCGACAGCGGGCCCTTTCCGGCGTCTTCGCGACATTCGGATCCACCGTCATCGTCGGTGGCCGAGGCCCGAACCTTCGGTGCCATGACGGCTTTCTCGACTCTGCCAGTGCCGCAGATCGTACAGGTCACATGGCCGGCCGAAACCAACCGGTCGTAGGCCTCTGCCGATTGAAACCAGCTCTCGAATTCATGCCCGGTGCCACATTTGAGAGAATAAAGGATCATGTCCGGCCTCTCGGTGATCTGCTCCTGATGGTCACGGCGTTGGCTTCGAAACCGTTTCCGTGCCGAATCCCTCTACCGCCAATCGGCTGATTCCACAGGAACCTGGAGTTACCGAGATCTGCGGTCGCGACGTGCCGACATCGGCTGATAGGCCAACGCAGCGTGAGCAGTACAATAGGGTTTCCCGGCTTCCGAGGGAAGCCCGCAGAACCAGAAGTCGGCAGTTGCCGGATCGCCGACCGGCCACTTGCAGGTCGCTTCCGTCAATTGCATCAATTCGAGCCTCCGGGCGTTCTTTTCAGCCTGTGCGACGAGAGCGAGAGCCTCTTCGCTGACCTCGTTCGGAGATGGTTGAGGCGGCAACGGTTGAGTTGCCGAAATTATGGGCTTTCTGAGAGGAACGGGCATCGGGACGTCAACAGGTTCCGTTTCGGCTCCGGTGTCCGCAGAATTGCTGTCCCCGTCCTTGCCGCCGTTCGCGTCAACCGCATCCTCATCCGGGTCCGACGCGGCCTTCATTCTCGGCGCCGGAGCTTCGGTGGATTCCGGGCCCGTTGGCAGGCGTGTGCCCGCCGGAATCTTCGATGTCTTCGACTTCGAAAGCCCCAACCGGTGGGCTTTGCCGATCACGGCATTGCGGGTCACCCCTTCGCCGAGCACCTTGGCGATTTCGCTGGCGCTCTTGTCGGAGGTCCACATGTCGACCAGTACGGCGACCCGTTTCTCGGTCCAGGACATCGGTTCGGTTCCCTTGTCTCCCGCGGACGGTACAACGCCCAGATCCCGGAAGGATAGCAAGTCTGCCACGTCCGGGCCCGCAGCCGCCGAACACCCGATTCTGGTGGCGTCAGACAGGCCGTTCCCGGGGGTGGAATTCGATCAGGCAAATAGGCGATCCGGTCGATGGTTTCAAGGCGACGGCGAATCGTTTCGATACGCGGGCTGTTCCCGCAAGCAGGCTGCTCCCGCAGGTTGTGAGTCGCAGTTCTGGTCTGAAACGCAGTCGCAGGCCCCGGGGCTGATCGGTGGGCGTCGCACCGAGTCCGTCTTGGCGGCACTGCACCCGGTTGCCGGGGTCCGACTGTGACCGGGAATCCAGGCTTTGCGGCTGTCCGGGCCAACATCCGTGTCTCCGGAATAAGGAGTCGTCGTCGGCCCGCGTTTCCAGCCTGACGGAACGGTTGGCGTCGAAGTCCCTGGCGAGGCGTTTTGTCGGATTCCGGGGAGTCAGGTCGCAGTCCGGTCGCAGTCCGGTCGGCAAACATGTGTCGCCGGGAGTCGCAGGGACCAGGTCTGGTGGCGGATCGATTCGGTGCCGACGAGATTGACTCGGCAAATGGCTTCGGCCACATCGGGGTTTCCTTTGCAGCAAATGCGAGTTCGAACCGATGATTCCCGTCCTTTTGCCGACATATGCGCGTGCCCCGATCGCGTTCGAACGGGGCGAAGGCTCCTGGCTGTATACCGGGGACGGCGAACGCTATCTCGACGCGGGCGGCGGAATCGCCGTCAACAGTCTGGGGCACGCCCACCCTGCACTTGTCCGGGCCCTGACGACTCAAGCGGAACGGCTCTGGCACACATCCAACCTTTATGGCGTGCCGAACCAGACGGCACTTGCCGAGGCGCTGGTCAGGCACAGCTTTGCCGACACCGTGTTTGTGACCAATTCCGGTACGGAATCGATGGAATGCGCTGTCAAGATGGCGCGCAGTCGCTTCGCCCGGAACAGCGCTCAGGGGAGGAACCGGATCATCACATTCGAAGGGTCGTTCCACGGCCGGTCGCTGGGCATGATCTCGGCAGCGGGTGGCGCCAAGCTGACGGACGGATTTGAACCGCTCCTTCCCGGTTTCGTTCAGGTGCCCTTCGGCGACATTGCCGCCGTCGAGGCGGCCGTTGATGACACCACGGCGGCGGTGATGATCGAGCCGGTCCAGGGGGAGAGCGGAATCATCCCGGCTCCGGATGGTTTTCTGAGAAAACTCCGGGAACTCTGTGACCGGCATGGGATCCTCCTCGTCCTTGACGAGATCCAGTGCGGGTTGGGGCGCACCGGCAGGCTCTTCGCCTATGAGTGGGAGGACATCGAACCCGATATCATGGGCCTGGCCAAAGGGATCGGCGGTGGATTTCCACTGGGCGCCTGCGTTGCGACCGAGGACGCCGCTTCCGGCATGACTGTTGGCAAGCACGGTTCGACCTTCGGGGGCAACCCGCTTGCATCGGCCGTCGGTACGGCGATAGTCGACATCGTGACAGCGCCCGGGTTCCTGGAGAGTGTCCGAAACAGTGGCGAACGGCTCAGGGCCGGCCTGGAAGCGCTCGTGCTGGACCACAAACGGGTGTTTCGCAGTGTTCGCGGCAAGGGACTGATGCTTGGTCTTGTCTGCGAGGCACCAAACTCCGACGTGATTGCTGCCGGCCATGATGCCAGGGTCGTGACGATTCCGGCCGGCAACAATGTGGTCCGGGTGCTGCCACCGCTCAACATTGCCGGAGACGAGATCGACGAGGTGGTCAAACGGTTGCGCCGGGCGGCTGCGGCCGTCGAGTCCGGGAAGTGAGGCACTTCCTCGACATCGACCGGGCCTGCGCCGGGGAGCTGAAGGCGATTCTCGCGCAGGCGGCCGCCATGAAGACCGCTCGGCGTGGCAGACCGAAAGGGACTCCCGACGACGAACGGCCGCTCAACGGTCGCGTGGTGGCGCTGCTGTTTGAAAAGCCCTCCACGCGGACACGGGTGTCCTTCGACATGGCAGTCCGTCAGCTCGGGGGAGAGACGCTGACTCTGTCCGGCGGGGAGACCCAGCTGGGGCGCGGAGAGTCCATTCCCGACACGGCGCGCGTTCTGTCCCGGTATGTCGACGGGATCGTCATTCGCACGGACCGGGAAGACAACCTCCTGAATCTTGCTGACCACGCAACAGTACCGGTGATCAATGGACTGACCGACCGTACGCATCCCTGCCAGGTGATGGGCGATGTCATGACTTACGAGGAACATCGGGGCCCGATTCAGGGCCGTCGGGTGGCGTGGTTCGGGGATGGAAACAATGTCTGTGCGTCGTTTCTTCATGCGGCCGGTCAGTTCGGATTTGACATCACATTGTCGTGTCCGGAGAGCCGCGATCCGGACCTCGAATACATCGCCTACGCGCAGTCGAGAGGAACCACTGTCGATATCGTCCGGGACCCTCTAAAGGCGGCAAGGGGCGCGGACTTGGTGGTTACCGATGCCTGGCTGTCCATGCACGACAGCGATGACATCCGGGACGAAAGGCGGGGAATCCTCGGGCCCTTCCAAGTCAACGCTTCCGTAATGGCGGCTGCCGCCGACGGGGCGGTCTTCATGCATTGCCTTCCCGCCTATCGAGGCGAAGAAGTGACCGCCGATGTTCTCGACGGGCCGGCGTCGATCATTCTGGACGAGGCGGAAAACAGGCTTCATGTCCAAAAGGCCATTCTTCGGCACTGTTTCGACGTCTGAGTCCGGCCGGATGGAACACCGAGCGTCCGGGCCCCTCGGCGGTCACCAACGTACAATGGCCACCTGCTTCGGTACCGCAAAACAGTCAACAGCGGTTGCCCAGGGGTCGTTTCGGTTCGTGCTGGCCCCATCGTAACCGGGGCCTGGGTGCCTGCAGATCGCCGGTCCCGCAAGACCGGTCTGCAGCGTCGGCGGGTCTTCCCGGAAATCGATTCATGAAGTCCGGTCGACCTGTTACGGGCTCCTTTGCCGCGCGCGTTCTGCATTGAGCCGGCGCTTGTACCCTGTCTGCACCAGTTCGACGGCCACCAGCACCACAATTGAGAAGTAGAAAGTCGACTTGGACATCGGAAGCAGCGCGTAGCCGAAAATGCGAATCTGAAGCGACTCGTCGTGCATGGCGTGGGCGGCCGCCGGGCCGGCTTCGCCAATCAGCACTACGCCCACGATGAGGAGAATGAACAGGCCCAGGACTTCATACATCCGATTGCGTTCGAGGAACTCGGTGACCCGATCGACAAGAACCAACATGGCGATTCCGGACAGGATGATGGCGATTGCCAGCGTTGCAAAAAGATCCGTGATGGCGATTCCGGACAGGATGGAGTCGAAGCTGAAGATCAGATTCATGAAAACGACCATCATGACGACCTTCGCGGCGGAACGTCCGGCCTGGCCATCCGGGCCCGGGTCGAGATGCTCAACGGACAGCATGTGCGTGATCTCGCGGACAGCCGTATACATGATGAAACACCCCCCCAGAATGAAGATCACCGTCGTCGTATTGACGCCGCCTTCGATCAGCCCCCCGGCATCAAAGACCAGGAATGGCTCCCGGAAGGAGTCGATCAGTGCAATCATCACGAACAGGAGGATGACCCGAAGCGCCACGGCAATGATAATTCCCCAGAACCGCACAGATCGCTGGAAACGTGCGGGTGCCCGCTTTGACTCGATCGAAATGTAGAGCAGGTTGTCGAAACCGAGGACGGCCTGGAGAAAACAGAGCACCACCAGGTTGAGCAGGTTCTCAATCGACAGGAATTCAGCCATGTTTCCTCCGGATCATGCGCTCAGCGTTCGGCAGACGCTGATGGTTTTCGCCTGGCAGGATTCCTCGGGCGTCCGCCCGAGCGGTCCTTTCGCCGTGACTTCCCCCGGGTCCGTTGCCCGATCGTTGCCGCCGGTCTCGCAAACGTATTTTCAAGTTCGGCCGGCGACACTTCCTCGACGGCCCCGGGTGCCAGATCTCCGAGACGGAACGGCCCGTACGCTGTGCGGATCAACCGGTTGACCGTCAGTCCGATCGCGGCGAACGCCCTCCGGATTTCCCGATTCCGCCCTTCGTTCAACTCCACTGTCAGCCAGCAGTTGGCCCCGGCATTCCTTCGGGAATCCAGAGAGACGGACATGGGCCGGAAGGACTCGTCATCGAGGGAAAGGCCCCTTCGCAGCTGGTCAAGTTCGGAGTCCACCGGACGACCCAGTGCGCGCACCCTGTATGTGCGAATCATGCCCGATTTCGGGAGCTCGAAGCGGCGCTTGAGCCCGCCGTCATTGGTGAAGAGAAGCAGCCCCTCGGAATTCAGATCCAGCCGCCCGACGCTGACCACACGTGGCAGCCAGCCGGGCAGGGATTCGAAGACCGTCGGCCGGCCCCGATCATCCCGGGTCGTGGTCAACAGTCCGCGTGGTTTGTGATACCTGAAGAGGCGGGACGGTTCAGGCGCGGGCAAAGGAATGCCGTCAACAGCGATGGCATCAAAGGGTGCGACTCTCACGGCCGGCGAAGTCAGGACCACGCCGTTTACGGTCACGCGACCCTCGGAAATCAGTCGTTCCGCGCCTCGCCGCGACGCCAGACCGGCTCGCGCCAGGACTCGGGCAATGCGGGGAGCCACCGCCGACGGATCGGATGAACCGGTGGGTGTCATGGTTGGCGGCTGTCATCACGAGTCCCGATGAACGGGACAGGATTGTGCGTGCGTGGGAGCCAGTTCCCTGACATTGAGTCCATACCGGGCTATCCTTGTTTCGACGGGTTGGCGAGGGTCCTTTCGCGCCGCCGCCGACCGTCCAGTGGGTTCCGGAGATCGATACAGGATCAGGTCGATATCGTCCAAGCCGGAACAGTCCGATTGCGGATGGAGGTGTGATGGGTGGATTCACCAGATTTATGGATCTTGCTCTTGAGGAAGCACGCAGTGCGGAGCATCGAGGAGAGGTTCCTGTTGGCGCAGTGATTGTCGCGAACGACGGTCATGTCCTGTCCAGGTCAGGAAACAGAATGCGCGAACTAGGCGATGCCACAGCCCATGCCGAGGTTCTTGCCATTCGAGAGGCCTGCCGTTTTGTCAGGAGCGAACGGCTTGACGGAGCCAGCCTTTTCGTAACCTTGGAACCCTGCGCCATGTGTGCGGGCGCCATTGCACTGGCCCGGATCGCTAGGCTGTACTACGGGGCCTCAGACCTAAAATCCGGCGCCGTGGAAAGTGGAGCGCGCGTTTTCGATCACCGGCAGTGTCATCATCGCCCCGAGATCTACGATGGAATCGGGGCTGGCGAGTCGGCGGCCCTGTTGAGGCGGTTCTTCGCCGGATTGCGCGAAAGGCCTTAATCCGCCCCATTGCCAATGCCGAGTCGAGGTCTTCCCATTGCTGGTGTCGATTGGAACGCGATGCGGGTGGGCTTTGACGTACGGTAGACTGTTTTTCGCCAACGATGTCCCGTGGTTCAGGGACGTCACGTCATCGATTCAGCGATGTGTACAACCTGGAGTGATCCCAAGGCACACGTTGTTCGACCCGTGTCACGAAGGGCGATCAGCAGCGATTGCTGTTTCTCGGATTCAGGGCCAGCCCATCCCCGAACCAACGGAATCGGTGTTGAGTACTTTGCTTCGACGCGGGAGCAGGGCGGAAGATCTTTCGGACGTTCTGCCCATAGTCGCAGGGATGACGCCCATTTCCCTGGGAGAGGTCATTGATGACGTATTCCGAGCGCGTGAAGGTACGGATTGGCCGTTTCGTGCAGGTCGATTCAGCGATGGATCACTCGGGGTTTATTACTCGGCTTTCGACGAGGGCACGTGCAGGGAAGAGATCGCATACCACCTCCACGAAGCTGTCGTAAAAACGGACCATGATCCGGGTCCCCGTTCATTCCGTGTAATCGAGTGCCGTTGCGATGGCACGAGGGCCAACCTGCTCGGGAAGGAGACGAAACATCAAGACTTGGTGAGCGTTACGAGGTCGGGCTATCCGTTTTGCCTGGATCTCGGGCGCAAGTCTGTGGACCGAGGTCTCGACGGTTTCCTTACGGCCTCAGCCCGGAAACTAGATGGTGTATGTGTTGGGACTTATTGACGAAGGTTGACGCCATCAGGCGGCCCTCCGGTTGATTTCGCGGTTCACAGGCCCGT
>JAPPHA010000080.1 GCA_028874915.1 Paracoccaceae bacterium | reverse complement strand
TATTCAGTATCCGATACAGAGATGTTTCTGAAAGTCGCAGTTGACGGCAAGTTAGAGGATTTGACCCTGCCGGCGAATTTGTTGGATCGGGGCGCCCATAAGTTAGCATGGAGGCGCATAGGAAGGTGAGGAAGTGGAGTTGGATCCCAGCCGACTCGCTCATGGACAATATTGCCGTCTACGGACCAGATTATACGGCCGGGCTGCCAATCAATTGCATACAAGTGAAAGGCGGACGTGCTGTCGAACCCCAGATCAATGTAGCATGGAGTTCCGCGGTAGCCGAAGCCCATTTGGGCGCCATCGTCACCGGGATTGAAATACACGTTGATCAACATTTGTTGCGGGTTATTACCCGCAATCTCGACATCAATCTCCTGACGTGGCGCATGGCGGTGGAGAAAGAACCCAGTAACAAGTCCAGGCCCAGATGCTGGTCGCATTTCTGCCTCGAAACGCCCATGACTAAAGAACTGATTGGAAGCTAATGCTCCAGACTGATACAGCCTATGGCCGGAAACTCTCTCTGTAATTTTGATGGTAGCGCCGCGATCATCATAGGTAATTGAATCATGAGAGAACACCGCAAGGTTTCCGGGAAACGTTTCAACAATGCTCCGTATCTCTAGCGGTGTCGTGGTCATGGATTCATGCAATATGCTTCGGCCCGAAGGCGGCAATGATCGGACTGCTGGTGCGAGCGGCTGCCAATCAGCCTCTGGCGGCAAGACCCAAGGTGATTCGTCTATGGGGGTGGACCTATTCCGATGGGCGGGGTCGAGTTCCTTGTCTGAGCAGTAGCGATCATCTCGGAACAACCTCAGTCCTCGGAATGCGCCGACGGGAAATGCATCAATGGGCTCGGCGACGCCAAGTAGTGTGCAAAGCGGCTTCCACGATCTACCGGCTTGGCTGCTCTGTGGAAGGATTGCGGTTCGCGTTGCCGATATTATTTTCGGATCAATATAGAATCTCTGGGCAGCGTCTGCTTCAACAACCAGCTTAATCTCTTCATTCAGCAGAACGCTAGACAATGCGTCATCCGCGAGTGGCGGGTCGATCAGAGCATCAAACAGCCTGAACAGCCTTGGTAAGTGAGTTTCTTGAACCTGCCCTTCTTGCCCATCGAACGCGCGAACTCTTAGTCCCAACATCGACAGTGCCATAGCGAGGCTCTCTCGCTCACCGCGTGAACTCCAGGCCACTAGGGGACCAACCCGAGTCTGATGGGGGGCCATTGCGCCCGGGCCGGCATCCACGATGCCTGCACGTGCAAGAAAAGGTAAAACGGAATAGGCGTTGTCCGAGGAACTGTCGGGCCTCTGCAATATTGCTGGAGAAGAAAGGGCGAGAGCACACAGTTCGTCCAAGCGGTAGTTGATCCACATGTCAATCGGCCCAACGATCGGCATGGCCCGCAAGAGCGCAGCCGCCCCGTCTCTTGACAGGACATATCCGGAAAGAAACCAGAGACCTCTTATTGGCCTAAACAATACTTCACACATGTCAGCGCGCTCTGCCGATCCCCCAGCATCGACGTATGATAAGTATAAAAGTTGTGGGCCTTCACCACGACAGCGCTTCAACGCGGCCTGCCATCCACGATTGATTGAGGATGCAGCACCTCGCCGGAACCAAACATCGTCCTCGATCACTAGCACATACCTCTGTGGTCCTGTCACGATGGTCTTCCAGACCTCGATGTGAGATCTTGCAACCGCTATCTCCTGTCGCGTCATCCTCACCGGCTCATCAACATCGAAACACTCGCTCAACCGTGGATCCGGTTGAACATAAATCTGATCCCCGATGCGGTAGTTGGGATCGACATCTGCCGTCGCTGCGACGGCACGACCATCTCTCGCGTCGATCGCAGAAAACCGCTTGACGATTGAAGTTAGTGGAGCACCTTCTCCTGTCCGAAATCGACCCAGCTCTCGTTTCACACGATGCCATCGCCCGGGTTGGCGATCGAGATTGATGACCACAATTGCCTCAATCTTGTCATGACCTGGACCAAACGCGCCTATCTGGCCGCCAGGCAGGATGCCGGTTACAGCACGTATTGTGCGGAAGGCGAATGTGTGTAGAAGGCCCGTGGCCCTTTCGGGGTTCATCTTGTTTTCTGCCTTGACTAGAAACCTGACCCTTCCACATTGCGCCAGTTGCGAGCATCGGCGCGATAGGAGAGGTCCCATCGGGTCTCTGCGATGTCTTCCCAGTTAGGCAACAATTGGAAGTCGGGAGGAGAGCCGTCAGAGAGAAGGGCGTATGCGTGCGTGGCAAGGGCTATCGTTAAATTGCCGGGGCCGGTCGTAGACTGAATAATGGGCGTCTTTTCGTCCCCAAGGAGTTTTTTGGTCGCCCGACCGAGTGCCCGCGCCACCACCGGGTGACGGGCAGGTGCAGCCATGGGGTCATTGTTGACATAGAACACGCGGCCTTTTGTGGGCAGATCTGCAAGCCAGATCCGAGATGATGGCACCATTCTGTTGGTTGGTATGTCGTAACATAGTGGCTGCAACTTCAGCCTGCCGTCTCGGAAGATATCCCTCCATCTGTTCCCGAGCAGCACGTCATCCGCGTCCACGTACATTCCGCCGTCAGCGAGAATGAAACACATGCGTAGATAATCGCTGCGCATAGCAGGATGTCGACAGCGAGCGAAGGCCGCTGTTTCGCGGGCAGTGAACTTGTCCGCAATATATGCCTTCGCCGAACAGTCGTCGAATGTCTTGATCTCAAATCCTTCACGATCAAGGCGATTCCAGCTGTCGAGACATTCTTTTACGTCCCTTGGAAGTTCATTGGGGTCGTGCCAATAACGAATCAGTGTCTTGGGGATAGACTTAGCATTAGTGTTGGACCTGCAGAGCGGGCCTTCAACGCGAGTTAGCTGCCGCAGGGTGAGTTCACGCATAAAATTAGACCGAAGCTTTTCGTCGTTCTCGAAATCCAGTTGGCAATCGGCCATCTATCCGCATCCCTCGCGGACGCTTATTGAAGCTAAGCCGCGTTTGGCTGAAGTGATGCGGATCTAGGCAGCTTAGAGGACGATCTCCGATACTCCTGGTAAAGTTTCGATGACTTGTTCATGTATGCTCGCCCTTCAAGCACGAATCCATCCAAGCCATGCTGCAAGGTGTATGCATCCAAATCCACGATGTTGTTGATACAGCCCTTACCGTTGAAATTAAGCGAAGTATTGCACAAGACACCGTGTCCGGTTCGCTGTTTGAAAGCGGTAAGTAGGTCATACAGCATCTCGTTGTCATCCGGTGTCACAGTTTGGATACGTGCGGTCCGGTTGACATGAGTGACTGCCGGCAACACATCGGTGTTAGTTTGAAATGTGTAAAGCATGTGCGGGCTGTCGTGATTGCAACCGAATAAGGTTGCGGCATCCTCCCTCAAGCAGGTTGGGGCAATTGGTCGAAACTGCTCCCTTTGTTTGATTTGATTTAGTCTGATTCTATTAGCGTTTCGGAACGGAGCGGCCAAGATAGATCTATTTCCAAGTGCGCGGGGGCCAATTTCATATTTGCCGCTCACCCATGCCACGATCAGGCCGCTGGCCAAAATGTCAGCGATCTGCGTGACGTTGGGTTCGTAGATATCGTACTTGCTCGCATCGATCACACCCTGCTCTTGAAATGAGAGACCTGAGTATACGTTCCAGTCAATCTTGGGGTCATGGGTGAAGTGGAGTTGGGCATCAATTGCGGTACCAATGGCAGAACCAGAGTCATTGGCAACCGGAGGAACAAAGACTTCCGAAAACAACCCGGTTCCCACCCACTTTGAGTTCCAGTCGCAGTTCAATCCGCACCCACCAGCAATTACCAAGGGCAGTTCTTTTCGCATGTTCGTTTCCGCGAATTGATAGAAGACTTCGAAGATGGCGTCGCTGTATATGCCAGCGAAATTGCGAAATTCAGGATTGTCCACGCCCGCGTTTAGATGAGGTGCGCAGTTGATATCTTCATAATCACTTAATTTGCGGTAAGGGCCATCTAAGAGGAAACGTAGCAACTTCCTCTCGTCAGGCGTTGGCTCGCTGCGTTGTGAAAATGAGGCGAGCGCCATAAGCTTACCGGCATCGGTTTGGCGGGGATAGGGACCATCCTTTGGGAAGGTGGGATCCGCTAAACCGTAAAGCATCCCGTACCTGTTACCAGGCTGTTGCAATACATCGCCAAGAAGAGTGATATTGAATTCGGAGTCAATCTCGTAGAATGCACCAATCACCCCTTCCCAAACCAGGGCGTAGAACGGCGTTCCTTTCGGTAGTGTTGACATGCCGAACGCGCACAGGATGTGAGATCGCTCATGGCTGGACGAGAAATAGTCCACCTTACCCTTGAAGAAGCGACCAGACTGGATGATAGCGTGTTTCGGGTGAATGCCCCGATACCCAGAATTTCTTAACGATCCAAACAAAAACTCATGATGATCGACTGGCCACCAACCGCCGGTGCAGATAACATTGGGTAATTCCCCAATCTCTCCAATAGCGTCCAGGACGTGAGGTATGGACAGCGCGGAATATCGGTAGTGAGAGTCTTTCTCAGACTCTATTGAGAACATCAGGCGCCCGTCCTTAATGTGGACGATCGCACCGTCGTGACCGGGATTATAGGATAGGATATTCAAGGACGGGATCCTTATTTTCTAGCTTGTATTCCCAGCAATATTCA
Organism: Paracoccaceae bacterium; assembly: GCA_028874915.1. Lineage (GTDB taxonomy): Bacteria > Pseudomonadota > Alphaproteobacteria > Rhodobacterales > Rhodobacteraceae > JAPPHA01. The sequence goes on along the minus strand of JAPPHA010000080.1, from coordinate 576 downwards.
TGGCGTGACACCGTGAGTTGCATTTTCGGCGAAGAAAACTCGCGGCATAAGTTTCCGAGCCAGGGGATGCGACAGTCCTGCTCGGCGAATCCATTGAGGTCGAGGAAGGGGACGAGGCGGATGACAGGCAGTTTCACACGGTTGGTATGCCGTTGTCGACTGTCGTCCTGATTGATGCGCCCGAGCTCCGGTGATGTGTTTCGGTTGATAGTCCTAAGCACCGGCAATCACGGATGATCCCTCCGGACACGTCAACGCCTCGATCCGATCGGCGATCTTCTGAGCGGGCTCGCGAAGCTGGGCGATGGTCCAGTCGGCGCCGTTTGAGAATGGCCGCGAGCTGATTGGTGATGGGAAGCTCCAGAGGGACGCCGGTCTTGGTCTCCTCGACCGGGAAGGTGAGTGCGTCCATGTCGACCCGCCCCCAGCGGAGCGTCAGCACCTCGTCCCGGCGCATGCCGGTGTAGAGCCCAAACCAGAGGGCGTCGCGGATCGCCGGGTTGCTGACTTCGGCCTCGATGCCGGCGCGCCAGCACGGCAGCACCTCGGCCGGCGCCGAAATCTTGCGCCGCGCCT
>JAPPHA010000088.1 GCA_028874915.1 Paracoccaceae bacterium | reverse complement strand
TCACCAGAACAGCACGACAACATCAAAAACCGCGCAAAACCACACAGAATTCCGCATTTCTGAAAAACCGACAACAGCAGCAATTTGTCAAGAGTTCCTAACGTGGGAATGCCCTGACCGATAGCCGTCGCTGGTTGCGCCTGCACGAGAGGGGCGGCAAGGTTCTGGAGGTGCCCTGCCATCACAATCTCGAAGCCTTTCTCCGGGACTACACTGTGACCGCCGGAATCGGCATTGACCGTGACGGTCCCCTGTTCCGCGCGCTCAACGGTGACGGCTCGCTATCGAACCGCCGGTTCAACCGACGGCGGCGAGCCCGGGACATGATCCGGAGGCGAGCCCGGGCCGCAGGGATCTCGACCGACGTCTGCAATCACTCGTTTCGGGCGACGGGCATCACGGCATATCTTGAAAACCCGGAGGCCAAGGCCGAGGTCGCACAGTACCTGGCCGGCCATGCGGACCCGAAGACAACGAAACTCTATGACCGTCGCGACGATCGTGTCTCGCTCGACGAGATCGAGAGGATCGGGATTTGACGAAACTTCCGACCGGCCCTGCCGACGAAGTGTGGGTGATCAGACGAGGATCGGACCAATTGTTCGGGAACCGCCGCCCCCGCCGCTTGCATTAGCGGGCTTCGCATCGTCGCCCCCGCTCCTGATGATCGCGTTAAGCACCAAGCCTCCAACGGCCGCTAGGACTGGGTAGATGACCCGGTCGGCCACAGCAAAAGTCACCACGGCCCCTACAGAGAACGGTTCGGCTCGTGACGGTGCGCCCGACATGCTCAGACTTACTGCCAATATGGTAGCAAGGCGAGTTTCTCAAGCAGGACCGTGAGTGATTGTACCGCCATGGATAGCAAACTGACGGTGTCAGCACAACAAAAGTGTTGACTTCACTACGATGATACCTTTCATGTTATCGCACTGAATCCGCCGCCTCGGCGGCAGTCATGTACATCATCGGTTATTCAGAATTACTCAAAATATAGACAGGAGGAAACGAGATGTACGGACTTGAAAAAACCATTGCAGTTCAAAGGAGTAACTGATGAACGCAAATCAACTCAATCGGTGGCTGAAACGCCGAGGATGCTCGTTCAAGACTCATAAGTGAGGAAGCGGCCATCTCACCGTCCGGCGGGGAAACCGGGTCTCCCAATTGCCCATGCATGGCTCGAAAAAACAGCTTGGAAGTGGGCTTGTTGCTAAGATCAAGAAAGACTTAGGACTGGAATGATTCCGTGTTGTCCTTTCCGATCGAACTGAAGAACGATGATCGCGGAGTGCTGGTGACGTCGCCGGATTTTCCGGAACTCACGACTTTCGGTGATGACCGGCAGGAAGCGCTGGCCAGATCCGTATCAGCACTTGAGGAAGCCGTAGCCGCGCGCATGCACGGCAACGAGGATGTACCGGTTCCGTCGGCGGGCGATGTGTGTGTGGCGTTGCCAACGCTCACGGCGGTGAAGGTGATTCTGTATCAGGGCATGCGGGAACAGAAAATCGGGAAGGCCGAGTTGGCGCGGCGACTGGGCTGGCACCTTCCACAGGTCGACCGGGCTTTGGATGTAGAGCATCATTCGCGGCTCGACCGGATGGACAGGGCGCTTGGCGCTATCGGAAAGCGGTTGATCGTGCAGGCGCAGGAAATATCGGGATAGGTTTCCCAAGTCGAGCGCGGTACAAGAACTGTGCTCGAGCGTTTCTCCAAAGAACTGTATCAACTTGCCGACGAGCGCCTGGATTATGGCCAGGTCGGCCACGGCCTCGATCGTCCACAGCTGCGGGACGGTTCTCTCGGTTTCAGTCCGGGTCAACGTGTTTTGAGCGATTCAGCTTCGAAGGCCAACTGGGTTTGGGGGATTCGGCGTTTTCGGCGCCAGTACCGGAGATGGAGGCGAAAGCTATGTTGTTCACTGCGGCCGAATACAGGAAAAATTTGGAGGACAATCCGAAGTCCTGGGCGATTGTGCCGAAAGCCATGGCACTGAAATGGCTCGGAATCACGTCGCAAACCTTCGACAAGTGGGTCCAAAATAGCAAAATCCAGGAACTCAGGATCAAGGAAGTGGGGCGCCTCTTTCTCGCGGAAAGCGTCCGCGTAGTCCTAACCGAAAGGGCCAAATTGAAAGGGAAGACCCGGAACGCGCTGTCGGAGTGTGCCCGAAAAGGGATACGACTGCATATTCCGATCTGATGAGCCGTGTCGGCATGGCTGAAAATTTCCATACGATGAGCGGTCACGGGCAAAATGCTCGGAGAGATCTCCGGAGAATCCGCCCGCGAGCACCGCTTTATGCTGTCCGCCCTTGCGGTGATGAAGAGTGACAAGGTGTCATCCGACGGCTTCTTCTTCCTCGCGGAGGAGTACCGGGGAAAGAAAGGGACGAAGCATCTGGTGAGGTATGACGAAGACAACCGGGAGGCGTGGTTCGAGGACCACAAGGAAACAATTTACGGCCGCGCAGAGTGCCTCGATGCCAACTGACTGGCATGCGCCCGAGGGTTTCTTTGGAACAGCCGCCTTCGGCTTGATGGGCCATGCGCTGCGGGTGATATCAAGTGTTCCCGCCGCGAAGGGCCTCTTGAATCTCTCAGGGCATGATGGGGTCCGTTCCGGATGAGTGCAAGATAATACGTTGAGCGCCGAAAACGCGCTTTCCGAACTCCCGCAGGTTCCCGTCCGGGACGGACCCCAACATCAATGGGCGAACAAGGGGGACGCATGACAGGCGTCTGCCGGCCATTCGGCATATTTCTCCCGGCCCATTCTGCTCAACCGCAAATCACAGCGGTTTGACTTTATCAGATTTTGAGAAAAGTGCCGAAGTCCACCTTGGCAGCGGGGTTGGTGCGCTGCGGGTTTTCTACTCTACCGATTCCGGAAAACCGTTCCCGATACAACCTGCGCACAGATCAAGTGGTTTCAGCATGATGGTTGCAAGCCGAAGCTGTTCAGCTTGACCGCATTCCATCAACAGAATATTCAGGATCATGAGTTGGGGCGTCGAGTACACGAACGCGTTTGCGGACTGGTGGGAAACGCTTGCGGTGAGCAAACGGGAGGACGTTGCCGCGTTGGTCGAACTGCTGGAGCAGCACGGACCTGGACTGCCGAATCCCCAATGCTCGGGGAAAAAGGGTTCGCGATACGATCACATGCGGGAACTTCGCGTTCAGAGCGGCGGGAATCCCATTCGCGTTTTTTAGGCCTTTGATCCGAGGCGCACGGCAATTCTGCTGATCGGTGGCGACAAGACAGGCGACGACCGGTTCTACAAGCGGTACGTGCCGCTTGCGGACCGGCTCTATGACGAACATCTGAAAGAACTCGAGGAAGAAGGAGCGATCTGATGGCCGGACACCATCCTTTTGCCAGATTGACGGAAAAACTGTCTCCCGCGAGTCGGGCACGGATTGAGGCCCGGAAAGTGGAACTTCGCGCGGCCATGCTGCTTCATGAGCTGCGGCAGGCTCGGGCCATGACCCAGAAGTCCGTTGGTGAAGCCCTGAACGTGAACCAGCCGGCTGTCGCCAAGCTGGAACGGCGCACGGACATGTACGTGTCCAGTCTTCGCTCTTACATTGAGGCGATGGGCGGCAAGCTGAACATCGTTGCGCGGTTCCCCCAAGGCAGCGTGGTCATTACCAATTTCTCCGATGCCGACGAGGATCGAATCGAGGCTGATCCGGTCCCGGATGCTGCAAGACCGTAGTTCCACCGCCAGGAAACTGGCACGTGAGATTGACGAAGGGATTTGGCCAGATCCGTGTTGAAATACACGTTAACGGCCTCGCCAGCGCAGTCTTGAGGGATCGATTTTGATCTCGCCGTTTATGACTATATTCTTTTCCATTCGATCGTGCTGATATGGCGAAGCAGGTCGCAGTCGAATGGAAAGTCCGGCGTGGCCGTCATTTTCGAAATTTCTCGTGCCTGCCAATAGATGATGCTGGCCAGGATGTACGTCAGACACAAACAGGTTTTCATCTGATCGTAGACTTCGCGTGCGCTGATCCGGCCCCGTTGTCCGTAATAGACCGCCCGGGCCAGCGCATGGAGTTGCTCGACCTTCAACAGCCCCTACGAATCTTGGCCCACAGTTGTTGTTCCGACATGTACTGTAGAACGAATTCCGTCTTAAGAGCGCGGCCGAGCTCCCGGCTGACGGCGTCGAAATTTTTTGAGGCCTGGAACCAGCTGAACCATTGAAGGGCAGCGGACGCTGTCGTGTGTCCGGCCGGGAAGACGGCAGAGAACTGGCCCATCCGATCCCATTGCTCGGCGATGAGATGGAAGTCAACGGCCCGGTGCCCGCGCTTGGGAACCGATTCCAGGACGCCATGGTCGCGCGAGGGGTCGGCGCAGCAAGTGCGCTGGCGGTGGAGGCTCCGGATGCGCGGACAGAAGCGCATCGCAATCATGGCGAACACAGCAAATTTGATCTCGGTATAGCCGCCGTGGCTGTCCGTATAGTGCTTTTGAAGGTCAAGGTCGCTCACGTGATCGAGAACGCCGTCGAGCACGAAAGCCGCGTCGCGGTCCGTGCATTCGATCGAACGGCTGTAGAACCGAGCGTAATTGTCGGCGATGAAGGAATAGAACTCGAACGCGAAGTCAATAAACCGCGTGCTGTAGGTCCGTTGCAGGACTTTCTACCGCATGGCGAAGCGCTATCCGTCACTCGCTGACGTGGTGCCATCGCCCCAGCGGGCCGTGGCATCGGGACGGGAGACCCCGTGAACGATGCTGGCAAGCGCAGTTCGCTGGTTCTCCTCCAGGAGGCGCCAGTCGCTTACATGTTTGAGCAGGAGGTACGGAACGCCGGGAGCGATCTTTTCCATGGTCAGAAGACCAAGGTTGCAGCCATGGGCGAGAATCCTGGCAAGCAGGGCACACACCTCGTCCGGTTCGGCGTGCGTCTCGCCGGGCCGGAAGAAGTGGACACTGAACCCGAGGTCGTTCTCGACCTCGATGAGCAGGTCGGCCGGGTGCATCCCAATCTCTTTGTTTCAGGCAGCCACGGCCTGTTGAGCTTTCCAGTGGAGGAAGTCGACCCAACTATGGTTCGTGAGGCAGCACTTGATCGCCAGCACCGCATTGGCGCCTGTGACGCTCCAGTGACTTCCGGGCCGTTTCATCCGCAGCCCGGCAATCTGCCGACCGGCACTCTCGACGACACCGGATCCGATTTGCATGCCTTGTTGGCGATATTTGTCGTACTGCATTTGCGCCTTGTTGGCGGTGAAATAGTCGATGCACTTCGCCACGGCTTCATCCCTGTGACGATGTGGCGTGAATGCGGCGATGACCGCATCGACCCTCCCGGCCTTTAGTCGGATCTTCATCGCGGGATTTCAGAAAAATCCCTGTCGATCAGCATGATA
>JAPPHA010000046.1 GCA_028874915.1 Paracoccaceae bacterium | reverse complement strand
TGCCGCGCCCGATCAGCCAGGGCGGCGCGGGATGGGGGGTCGCCGCCTGCCAGAGGTTCCGGAAGGATGGGGGCTGCGCGGGGGCCCGGGGCTCGGCGAACCGGGCGCGGATGTCGGCGAAGGAGAACCCGCGGTTGATCATGGAAGTCGATGTAATCGGAATGTTCCGATTACATCGACTTCTTCCACTTGGATGCGCTTTCCGCTGCCGTGCCGCTCAAGGTCCACCTCGACCTCCAGATCACCCTCATGGCCAGTGCCCTCTATCGCATCCTCGCAAAGCGGCTCGGAAACGGCATGGAGAACGCACGCGCCCGAACCCTGTTCCGAAAGGTCGTCAACGCCAGTGCGACCATCGAGATCACGCCCGGGGACATCGTTGTCTCGCTCGGAAGGCGCGCCAACAACCCGCTGCTGATCGCCGCGGGCTTCGCCGAGACGCAACAGCCCGTCCCATGGCTCGGAAACCGGCGCCTACGGATCCGATTCTTCTGAAGACAGCCTTGTCACACCATCTCCGGCGGTTGGACTTTCCAGCTAGTGAACCGGCGTTGACGCGTCTGTGCGTCCACGCCTGACAGGTCCGAGCAACACGGTTCAAGATGCAGGCGAATTTCAGCTTGCGCGATCTTGGCCGGACGAATTCGGTCGTGTGTCGAGCATTCGGCCCTGGATCAATGCGTTTCCCTTCCTCCGAACTTGCGAAGAATGTCGATTGCCGCCTGCTTCTTCCGCCGGACAGCGACGTCCAGCGGCGTCCTCCCCGCAAAGCCGACCGCGTTCACATCGGCGCCACCCTCCTCCACCAGCGCGGCGATGGCCCCGACGTTGCCGAAATGAGCGGCCTCGTGCAGCGGGGTATCCCCGAGTCTGTCTCGGACATTGGGGTCTGCTCCCTTCTTGATCAAGAGTTCCAGGGTACGACCATCTGCCTCCTTGGCCGCATAGTGTAGGGGCGTTCCTCCGCGTGGATCTTGAAAATTCAGTTCTGCGCCCGCATCGCACAACACCCTGACCACGCCGACACTGTCGCTGCCCGCGGCGATTTGGAGAGGTGACCGCCCTCTGCTGTCCGTCAGGTCCAACGTAGCCCCAGCGGCCGTCAAGGCCCTGGCCGCTGTCGTGTTGCCATATTGGGCGGCAACGTGCAGCGAGGAGCGCCCATCGATGTCCAAGGCGTCGAGTCGGATCCCTGCGTCAATCAGGGCGGAAAACACCCGGGCGTCTCGCGCATGGCGGGCAGCAACATGCAGGGCGGTTCGCCCATCGTTGTCACGTCCGTAAGGTTTCGCTTTGGCTTTTAGCAGTGCCATGACGGTCCGGTGGTCTCCATAACGGGAGGCGACATGAAGCGGCGGATTTCCCCGATTGTCTACTTGGTCGGGGTCTGCGCCCCCGTTAAGCAACGCGTTGATCGTGCGATAGGTGGCGTATCGGCACGCGATGTGCAAAGGGTTTTGGCCTCTGCGGTCGACCAGAGCAGGATCGGAACCCCCGTTGAGCAGGGCCGTGATCATTTCGCTGTCTGCGTGCCGGGCCGCCAAGTGCAATTCGGTCTGTCCGCTCGCGTCCCGAATATTGGTATAAACGCCCAATTTGAGAAGCAACACGGCCTCTTCCACGTCATTGTCCAAGACGGCGTGATGCAATGCAGTTCGCCCTAAAGCGTCCCGGGGGATGGTCGGGTCCGGGCTGCCGAAAAAAAGCGGATAAAGATCTTCCCACAGCACCTGTCGGCATTCGCGAATGGAAAGAAATTCTGAATGAAGTTGAGAATGGACGACTCCTTCGTATTCGACGAATTGGGCTTCTCCCTCCAAGGTGCCTGTGACCTGAATGAACTTTTCGAGCATGGCGCTGGTCGCCGCCCCTACGTCGCCCGTAAACCTAAGGGTTTCGCTCACTCCCTGCGGGCGAAACTCACCACAGTACTTGGCGGCGAATTCAAAGATGGATTCCAAAGCGTGCATTGGCGAATTGCCCTTGTCTTGACCGGCAGCAGGCGCAGTCGCCGAAGCCTGTGCAAGAACAGTGAGAAACACTATCGGAGGTACCATCCTTGGCAAAATACGGGACATTGTTATGTTCTCCTATAAGTGGCATCATCATGCCGGTCTGAACGCGGTCCCCAATCAGGCGGCGCTGAGCGAATATTCCTGCCGTGCGGACCCCCGCTTCGGGCCGGCGCTGATGGATTGCTGGCATGATGGCGTCCACCGCCTCGGTGTCGAACTTGGCGCGAGCGGAACGCCAGTGCGACCATCGAGATCACGCCCCGGGGACATCGTTGTCTCGCTCGGAAGGCGCGCCAACAACCCGCTGCTGATCGCCGCGGGATTCGCCGAGACGCACCAGCCCGTCCCATGGCTCGGAAACCGGCGACGACGGATCCGATTCTTCTAAAGACAACCTTGTCACAACCTTATCACACCATCTCCAGTGGTTGGACTTTCAGGCTAGTGAAGAGCGCGTCTCATGCAAATTAAACATCGTTAATGCGGATTAGAAAAATTGTCCGTGACCATCGGTTCCGGAAAGGGCACGCCCCTGGTTGATTTGAAAGGCCCGTTCAGCCGGTCACTCCGGGCGAACATGGCCAACTTCGTGCATGCCCCGTTTACGCCAAGTCTTTGCCGCATCGATGCCCTGCACATTGATCCCGTCTCCCGTCCCGAGGCCGCGCGATTGCAGTGACAGCGACAGAATCACAACCTTCACAGGAATGGATCCCCTGTTTGGTATCTACCGCTAGTTTGTTGCAGGTCAGGAACTTCTTTCGCGTGTCCTGCACATTCATTTTCCATGCGGACGAATCCCTGGATTTGGAAAGGTGCCGTGGGTTGAGTTGCCCCGGTTTCCCCACTGCGCTACGCGCTCCGGGGCAACTGTGCAGCGCCGTTCATCAGGCACTGAAACACGTAAAGGAAAGGCGCTTCATCCATGTGGGTCGTATTGCCTCATCCAGATTGTCGCGCAATTGCTGAAGGTAGAACTGGCGGAAATCGAGGTTTTGCCGGCCAAGCTCGAGCGACAGATCAATGCCGGAATACCGGATATTTCGGCGGCAAGTCCGGGCCGGCAAGGAACACCTCCCGTGTGGCCCGTCTCACGACGGCGAATTGGATCTCCTTGCGGATCGGGTGCTTCGGCGTCATCCCCGCCACCTCCGCCGGCTCAGGTGTCAGCGAAAGCGCGCCCGTGTCGACGCCCCCACATCAAGCCGGTCGCCGATCAGCGCCTTCATATGGTCGGCGTGGCCGTCGACGATGCGGGTGAACTGGCGCGACGTTCAAATCGAACGTCCGGGAGCCGGATAGCAGAGCCGTTGTCAATCCCTTGATCAAGTTCAGCGGCGGGCGCAACTCGTGGCTCACCATGGCGAGGAACGCCGCATGCCGCCTCTCCTGCGCCTCCAACGATGCCAGGTCCTGCAGGGTGACGATCACAGATTCGACCTCTCCGTCGCCCAACTGGACCCGGATTACGTTGTTCAGCATCGTGACGCTGTTTCCGTCGGGGACCGAGAGTTCGACCTCGGCCGCGCGCATCTTTTCGGAGTCCTTCAGCTCGTCGAGCGTGACCTCGCGCCCGTGGCGAGCACTATCGCCGGCCCGTGTCGCCGTGTGCTAGGACGAGCGGAAGGGCTTCGGAGGCGGCGCTCACGGCTTGTCCGGTTCCGGCATGCGGTAGCCGACGCCGCGTTCGTTGAGGATCCAGGTCGGTTTCGCCGCGTCGTCACCGAGTTTGGCCCGGAGCTTCTTAACGAAGTTGCGCACGCGCTGCACGCTGGTGCCGTTGCGCTCGCCCCACGCCAGGTGCAGCAGCGTCTCGTAGGTCACCGGGCGCCCCGCGTCGAGCGAGAGAGCGCGCAGCAGTTCGTACTCGGTTCGGGTGAGCCCCACCAGCCGGCCGGCCACGCTCACCCGGCGCCGCTGGTAGTCGATGGCGAGCGCCCCATGTACGAATGGCTCGGCCCCTTCACGGCGGCGAAGCGCAGCGCGGACGCGGGCGGCAAGTTCCGAGGCCGAGAAGGGCTTCACGATGTAGTCGGCAGCGCCCGCGTCGAGCGCCCTCACGATGGTTTCGTCGTGCCCGTAGCCGGAGATGAAGATGACCGGCAGGCCCGCCATCTCAGGGACGCTCCGCATCAGCTCAATGCCGTCGACGCCCGGAAGCACCAGGTCGAGCAGGACCAGATGCGGCTTTTTCTCCACGATCAGTTGCGCCGCCTCCTTCGGCTCGCCGGTCACCAGTGGGGCGTAGCCTGCCGCGGTGAGCGCACCGCGGACATGGCGCAGCGTCTCCGGGTCGTCGTCCACCACCAGCACCGGGATCGGCTCCGGTCCCGGTGAGCGACCAACGGCAGTTGATGGGAGAGCGCCCGTGCCATCCTGCACGGCCGCCGGCAGCGTGAAGGTGATGCGGGTGCCCATCCCCGGCCCGGCGCTCTCGGCCCGGATGCGGCCGCCGTGCGCTTCCACGAGCCCCTTGCAGATGACCAGGCCCAGGCCGAATCCCGCCGCCTCGCGTTCGCGCTCCCCGCCGCCGATGTCGGCGTAGCGGCGGAACAGGTGCGGCAGGCGCTCCGGCGGAATGCCGCGGCCCTCGTCGCACACCGTGATGGCGACCTCGATGCCGTCGCGTACCGCACCGACATGGATGGACGAAGACACCGGTGAGTGCCGCGCCGCATTGGAGAGCAGGTTGTTCAGCACCTGCACGATGCGCCGCTCATCGGCCATCACCCGCGGCAAGTTCTCCGGCAGGTCAATGCGCAGCGCCTGACGGCCCCCACTGCCGTGGAACATGGTCCGGGCCCGTTCAACCAGCGCCGCCACTTCCACCGGCTCAGGCGTCACCGAGAGCGTGCCCGTGTCGATGCGCCCCGCATCGAGCAGGTCGCCGATCAGCGCCCCCATGTGGTCGGCTTGGCCGTCGATGATGCGAACGAACTGGCGCGCCTCGGCCGCATCGAGTGTCCGGGCGTCGGACAGCAGCGCCGTCGTCGAACCCTTGATTGAGGTCAGCGGCAGGCGCAGCTCGTGGCTCACCATAGTGAGGAACTCCGCGCGCAGCCGCTCCTGCGCCTCAAGCGGTGCCAGGTCCTGCAGGGTGACGACCACCGACTCGACCTTGCCGTCGCCCAACCGAATCGGGGTCACGTTGATCAGCATCCGGACGCTGTTTCCGTCGGGGACCGAGAGCTCGACCTCGGCCGCGCGCATCGTTTCGGCGTCCTTGAGCTCGTCGAGGGTGACCTCGCGCCCGTCGGCGAGGCGCGCAGTTACCACATCACGCAGGTCCTCCAGCGGGCGGTCCGGGCCGAGCAGGGCGCTGAGGATGCGCATGGCCTCCCGGTTGAGCGACCGCGGATTGGTGGTCGCGGCATCGAGCACGACGACGCCCACCGGCGAGGTCTCGATCAGCGCCTCAAGGTCGGCCCGCGCGCGCCGCTCGTCGCGGTGCGTGCGGGCATTGGCGATTGCGGTCGCCGCCTGCGAAGCGAACAGCACCAGGAGCTCCTCGTCCTCGTCTGTGAACCCGCCCGCGCCCTCCTTGTCGCCGAGAAAGAAACTCCCGACAAGCACGCCGCGATGGCGCATCGGCGTGCCCTGGAAGCTCGTGCACGGGATGCGGTCCGGCGCGTATCCGAGCGCGCGCACGTAGTCGGGAAAGTCGTCGCATCTCAGCGGTGCCTCGAAGTCGCGCAGATGCTCGAACAGCAGCAGCCCGTCAGGCAGCCATCCCACCATCCCGCGCTCTTCGGCCGGCGTCAGGCCCGATGTGACGAAGTCCCGGGGCCTGCCGGCCCTGTCGACAATGGCGATCACACCGTTCCGGGCGCCGGTGAGGGTGCGGGCGCTGTCGACGACCTCGCGCAGTACGGTCTTTACGTCGAGGCTCGAGCTGATGCGCAGGATGGCGGCGCTGAGGCTGGAGATACGTTCGCGGGACGTTGCGCCTCCGGGGACCGGATTGTCGCGTCTGTCCATCGGTTTCTCTTTCCGTGGTTTCGTCTCGGGACCAAATCGGTCCAGCGGACACCGGAACTCGACAGCGCGCGGGAACGCCGCTGCCTTCGATGCGGTTCTGAAAGGCTCGAATCGGCAAAAACATTAAGGAAACATCATGTTCATGCAAATGGTACACACGCGACAAATGAAATTTCCCGCAGCAGGAACACTGTGCAGCGGCTGAGCAAGCGCATGGTGATGTGCCCCTCGAGAGGGCAGGCTCGTGCGGGCCACATACCCGAGTTTTAACAACTTCTCAGCCAGGAGAAACCCCAACGGGAGCTGGGAGATTACAGCTTTCCCTTGGATTCGCCGGTCACGCCGACCACACCGCGCCCTGCCGTGGATCGGGCCAGCCAGGTCATTCCCGCCATCAACCGGATATCACGAGCCGCGAATTCGCAACCCATGAGCGATGTTCTGGATTCCTCCGAGAGCCCTCCTCTTCGTGGGCAGGCCACCTCGTGGAGCGGAATGCACGTCGGAAGCGGTCCATGACCGCCACGACCTGGATCCCATCCTGATGGCTCGCATCCCGGCCCCGCCGCGCGGCCCCCGGCGCCGCCCACCTCCCCAGCGCCGGTTGCGCCGCAGGTGGAGAGACGGGACACGGGCGCCGCCGGGCATGGAACCGGGCAACGGAATGCCACGGAACGGGCCCTGACTTGCAAAAATCGGAAAGACGGTCCGCTTCGGATCCGGGAGTGCCGGATTTCACTATTGCTTCACTCGGTTTTGGCAGCTCACTGGATTCGCACCCGGTTGCCGGTAACGACGAAGATTGCTTGCTGCATCGCAGCACTATGGCGCTCGATCAGATTCTTGATGGCGGCTGCTTCATGGGTGGCTGCGATTCCGACAAACCGTACGATGCAGGGATGCGGTCGGCGAAGCAAGAACACAAGTTCTCCGAAATTCTTGTCCTTGGAGCCTCTTGCAAAGTCACTGAGTTGAGCAGCCGATATACAGAGTCGGGTTCCCGGCGCGGTCAAAGGCGCGCCACGGGCTCCTGAAACTCGCGGATTGTTGGTGTCCTTGCCAAAACAATGGGAGCAAAAATCGAACAGACCGGGAGGCCGGCGTGTTTTTTCTTCGCCGGACAGCCGAGCAGGATCCTCGGTATTTCGCTGTCCTGTACCGCTGCCTGAAATTCGGCCGTTACCTCGGATCCGTGCGTCTCGATGCCGCAGAATGGATCACCGATCTTGGCAACGGTAGAGTCCATCAATGGCGTTCCCGTCGAATTCGGGTTCTCATGGGGCTGTGCAAGGGACGTTGGCGGGCCGTGACTCAGGGCGGTATCGGTTGCCGTGACTTCGAAGATGGCCAGCGGCCTCGCGGAGCCGTACCCGCGGCGGCGATGGCGCACATGCCGAGATCCCGGCAAAGACCGTGCCTCGACCGTGATTGGAGTCAGGACCCGTTGCTGCGACAGGAGAATCAGACATGGCCTTGCCACGTGCCCGGCACGACGCCCTCTTCCGTCTGCTCGTCTCCGATCCCGCCCGCGCCGGGCAGTTGCTGCGCGATTTCCTCCCTCCCGAGGTGGTCGCCCACCTTGATCCGGAGCGCCCTCCGGTGCATGTCGAGGGGACGGTCATCGACGGCGAGGGCAGCAGGGCGCAGTCCGATGCCCTCTTTCGCCTCCACCTCGGGGACGGCAGCGAGGTGATTGTCTACGCGTTGCTCGAGCACAAAAGTCAAATCGATCACCGCACGCCACTCCAGCTCATCCGGTACGTACTGAAGATCTGGGGCACGGTGCTGGACAATGGCGCCGTGCCGGGCGGTGGCCTGCCACCTGTTGTTGCGATGGTGTTTTTCCACGGACGGGAACCGTGGACGGTGCCCCTCTCGATCCAGGAGATGATCCATGCGCCCGAGGGCCTGGAACACCTCGCGCAGTCCTTCGGCCACTACGGGGTTCACGATCTCGGGCAGATCGCGCCGCGGGAGCTATCGCGGAGCGCCGAGGTGCGCGCGGCACTGCTGGCGCTGGCCCGCGCGTTCCGCGAGAATGTCAGCGACGAAGAGGCCGACATTCTGGTTGCCGGAGTTGCGAAAACGGAGTTCGGGCGCTACATGTTGGCCTACATCATTGAACAGGTCAGCCTGCCGCCCGAGCGCATCGAAGCCGCGTTGAGGCGGGCGGGGACGGACGCGGAAACGGTAGAGGAAATCATGGGAACCGCCGCACAGATCTGGGTGGAACAGGGCAGGACCGAAGGCAAGGCTGTCGGGATCGTCGAAGGCAAGGCCGACACATTGCTGCGTCTGGCCCGCCGAAAGTTCGGCCACCTGTCTGCGGAGCGCGCCGACGAGGTCCGCAGCGCCTCGCCCGAGCAGCTCGATTCCTGGCTCGATGCCCTGATTATTGCAGAGGACATCGAGGCCGTGTTCGGAGAGCGCACCAGGCACTGATCCGGTCGTCGTACGTCCGCTCCATCCCGGTTCTTTTTTGGCGTGGTCCCGCACACGGGCTTTCCCACCAAATTGCACCACCACCCGACGGCGTATCCAGGCGAAGGTCTCCGCGACTTTGCCGAGTTCCCCGGGGCCACGACCGATCGTCAACCGCACGACACTTGCCGTCCCGGGGACCCTCCGCACGTCACCTTGGCCACGGCCCGGATCTTCGGACGCCGCAGGCAAGCAAAGATACGTCTCATCCTGATGTGGCGACAGGGCTTCCATCATGTACCGGATAGCCCGATGGTCCAGAGAGGCACGTGCATCGAACACAATGGCAAACCTGGATGCTCACCTGACCGCACATCGAGGCGATTGTTTCGTGACGAGCCCGAACTCAAGGTCCGCATCCCACTCGCGTTCGGCAGGATGCCGCGTGATCGCATCTGCCCGTTGGTCTCGTGATGAAACAAGCGAAACGTTGTCATCAGATTTTCGGGCTGGAAAACCCGGCGTTCAGGCCGGGGAGGAAAGCGCGTCCCTTGTTGGCACCACGGCAACCCCGTGACAGATGGATCTTGGCGCTGCAAAGTGTCCGATGATGGATCACTCCGTTGCTGCATGGACGCGTTGCTCTGGCGCGAGACGCTGACCGGTCTTGCGGCCAATGAGGACGGCGCCGCGCCGTTCGAGGCGCCGCGCCGGCTGGAGGGCGAGGTGGGCTACGGCCTGCCGGTGTTCGGCGGCGGCTGACCTCGGCAGTGCCGGGCGACCCCGAGTTCGAGGTCAATCTCGACGCGACACGCAAGAAGCCTGCGGCGGCGCCGGCAAGGCCATGTGTTCGCTGTCGAACTGGCAGTTCGGTGTGTCGAACGGCTCGGGGTTTTATTTGTCTCCGGCGCCTGTCCGCACGGCCTTCGCCTTCATTTTCGAAATCCACTTCGGCGTAGCGGCCGGTTGCGGACAGGGGCATGTGCCCTGCCACGCGTGGATCGTGTTGATGTTGATGCCGGGACCGGTGAGAGGGCATGATTCGCGCAACGCATCCCCGCGCCCTGCAAAAAACACCAAAGAAATACTGAAATAACCAAAAATGGTATGCAAAAGGCATATGCACCATCTTGCAGCAAGGGATTCGGACGGAAAATAAAGACGGAAAAGAAGAAGCTGCGTGGCTCCGTTCATTTCCGTCGGAATCCGTACTCGGCGGAACGTGGCCGGCGCATCCGCAGTCGACAGGATTCAGGGGGAATGGGCAATGACATTCAGGATGGCGATGACGGGCAGGGATGCGCTGCGTGGCGGCGCGGGCAGGGCTACGTGCAATGGCGTTCGCAACGGCGCCGAAGCGGCGTTGAGTACCAACCTCTCTACCACCTCCCGCCGCTTTCTTACCGCAGCGCTGCTCGCCGGCGCGCTCGCCGCGCCCACCGCCGCGCGGACCGGCGCATCCTGGTCCACCGAGTTGTGGGTGGACTGCGGAGTCTTCATCGACGGGGATCAGGCCTTCGGCTGCAAAGATTTCCGGACCGGCTTTCGCGCCTGCTCGGCAGGCCTTGCAGACCAGACGTTCACGTATTGAGACAGTGACCGTTCGATAGACAGGCTTGTTTGGAACGGAAATCAGAACGAGGTTCTGCTTGAGATGGGCTATCCTCCTACTTGGGAGACGACCTACGGTCCGCTGATTGTGAACCTCAGGTCGGAGCGGTCGTTTTGCCGGCTCAAGCTCGCAGACCCCCACGCTGGCGGAAGTTTCTTTCCGTGGCGGGGGGTCAACCTGGACTGGAGGAACGGCGAGACCGTCACGTTGAGCCTGACGGCCGGCGCCGTCAAAGCCCACGGGGTCGAGGTCTCCGACACCGCAGCGGTTCCTGGGAAGAAGGACGGCGAGATCGACGTCTCGTGGAAGGTGCGGCGGGAGCGCGGCACTGCCCTGAACTGCAGCTACCATGTGCAGTGGCGGCCGGTCGGCACCGGCGACAATTGGCAGTGGCGCGATTTCCACAGCTACAGCAGCAGCCCCACCTATACCATCCGCCGTCTTGACCGGGGCGAGGATTGCGACGTGCGGTTGCTGGTGACGCCGCCAAAGGGCAGCGGGCAATCCAAGTCGGCCTCCATAGTGGAGGCCATCGCGACGGGCACGTCGGGGCAGCAGTCGAACCGGGGAAATTTCGGGGTTTTGCAGGCGCCGCCCCAGCCAGCGCTGTCGGTGGCGGACGCGCAAGCCGGGGAGGGCGAGTCGCTCTCCTTCGCGGTGACGCTGGACGCGGCGGTGACCGGTCCGATGACGGTGGACTGGGTGACGCTGGACGGCACGGCGACGGCGGGCGCGGACTACGAGGGGGCGACGGGCGCGCTAAGCTTCGCCGTGGGCGAGACGTCGAATTCGATGGCGGACACCGAGCCCACGCCCGCGCCCGTGCCTGAGCGATTGACGGCACGCTCGAACCGTTGGTCACCGTCGGCTCCAGTACGACGGCGGGGGCGCGGAGACCGGTTCCGGCCTGGAGATTGGCGCTGGGTTCGCCCGGTCCGAGCCGGCGCTCGGGCTGACGGCGGACTTGCGCCTGTACGGCTTGGCGGCGCATGAAGCCGGAGGTTACGGCGAACGGGGCACGAGCGGCTTGCTGCGCTCGGCTCCCGATCCCTCCGGTTGCGGCCTGTTGCTGTCCATGCGGCCGTCATGGGGCGCCCGGGGAGAGGTCGGCCGGCTGTGAGGTGCGACAACCCCGGGCGCGTTTGCCGGGACGGGCAGGGACTTACCTGGCGTACGCTTCGATGCGAAACTCGGGTACGGCCTGTCCGTGTCGGTCGGTCTGACCGGCACGCCATGTCTGGGGCTCGGTCTTGACGGCCGGACACGGGACTACCGCCTCGGCTGGAGGTTCGTGTCCGACCGGTTGCAGTCGTTCTCGCTGGGTTTCGAGGCGGTCCACCGCGTGGCCGTGATCGACACCGCCGACTCCGGGAACGAAGTCACGTTGCAAGGCGCGCTACGCTGGTAGCCCTCGACGGCGAAGGCCCCGCCCGTTCTGGCTACCGTTTGCACACATCTCCACCATGCTCCGATGATTGCGTTCTCTCCATTTGCGGCGCTTGCTGATTCTACGGTTCTCGACGTTGCGTAAGACCTTGAGTTGGTGACATGGACTCTGGAGTCTCTCATTTCGGAGATCGTCGTCTGGATGAAGCCGGGCGCTTTCTGCATGATCGTCTTGTCCAGCGAGGGCCTCGGGTGATTTCGGTGCGCAGCGCGGGCGGGAACAGAGCGGGCGAGGTCCGGATTGGGCGGTTTCTTCGGAATGACAAGGTGACGGTCGCGAAGATTGTCGTGCAGGCGGCGCTTGGCACGGCTTCGCGCGTCGATGGTCTGCATGTTCTGTCGATCCAGGACATGACCAGCTTTCGTGATGACGGGTCGGGCAACAGGCTTGTCGGCCATGCGACGATCGCGGTTGAGGCCGAGTCCGGTGCGCTGCTCGGACGGATTGCCCCGCAGATCCGCGAGCGCTTTGGCAGTGGGGGGGAGGCGGCCGAAGCGCCGGGTGCCTGGCGAGAAGCAGAGCCGGCGCGGGATGGACAGCATGCAGGCGAGTGCGCATCTGCTGACGTCGGCGGCCCGGGTGACGGTGGTTGCCGACCGGGAAGGCGACATATTCGAGATGTTTGCCTGCCGGCCCGAAGGTTAGGAGGTCCTGATCCGGGCGGCGCAGGACCGCGTCCTTGCCGAGGGGGCTGGCAAGCTCCTTTCCTGCCTGGCGAACAGGCCGGAGGCCGAACATACGGTCGAATTGCCCGACCGTCCCGGCCAGAAGAAACGCGTGGCCCGGATCTCCGTACGTTTCGCCAGCGTCACCCTGAAGCCGCCAAAGAACAGGCCAGTTGGCCCTGATGTGCCGACCCGGCCGGGCATTTGTATTGTCGAAGCGCGCGAAACAGATCCTCCGGAAGGCGTGAAGCCCGCGAATTTGCGGATTCCGACGGAAATGAACGCATTGGCGGTTGCTGACCAGCCACGGGGTCGAGACCTTCGATCAGGCCCGGTGGATTACGCAACTCCATCGTCGGCGCCGGGTCATCGAGCCACTCTTCCGTACGGTCAAGTCGAAGGGCTTCGACATCGAGAATGTCTCCATGGAAACGGCGCCCTTCAGGCCGCTCTCTGCGATGACGCTTGTTGCCGGCATCTCTTGCATGCAGCTCGTGCAGGACCGCGACGGAGAGGGTCAACGCCCGCTTCAGGACGTGTTCGACGCGGTGGATCGGCCGGTCCTCGAAGCCGTCTCCTGTTCGCTCGAAGGCAAGACTGAAAAACAGAAGAACCCGCATCCGAAAGGATCTCTCTCATTTGCAGCATGGGTCTGTGCCCGTCTCGGCGGCTGGACCGGATACTAAGGGAAACCAGGACCCGTCGTGATGTTGCGGGGACTGTATCAATTCAGAGCCATCCAACTTGGCTACGAGATCGCCGGAAATGTGTGAATCCAGTAGCCTGTTCCGGCGGGCGGGGTCTTCCCACGGCCCGGTCCGTCGCGTCGTCTGCCGGCTGGTTTCCTCTCCCGCTCTCCTGCGGGTTCGTCTCGGGATCCGATGCGGTCCCGCGGGCTGCCCACCACCCGCAGGCCGTATGATGCCGCGTTCCCGGCCTGTGACCGCCACGACCCGGACCCCGTCCTGCAATGGCCCTTCATCAACGCCTCGTCCCCCGCCGCGTTCCGCATTCGGGAGTTCGGCATGACCCTTGCGCTCAAGAGCCGGAGGTGCGGTGAGGCAGCTCGGCCCACGCACTGTGCCATGGTCGTCGCGAAATCCGAAGGTCACGCAAACCTGCCGTGACCCTCCTTGTGGAGAGCGTTCTCGATGCCTTGTCCGGTCTGAGGTGCCCGCCGCCCGGACACACGCCCTTCTTGGTGGTCTCCACCGCCGTCGTCTCCACCACCGTTCCGCCCTGGCTCAACGCTTTCCACCTCGACCGCATTGATTGCGGATTCAACGCAGTCGACGCCAGGGATCAGGCGGCCGACGCGCTTGCCCGCAGCGACCCCCGGATCCGGCGTCTCCGGTCCAAAAACGCCAAGGATTGGAATGACAGGCTCCACCGAGGCACGCCCACCCGGACCTGGCGCCGACGCAGGCGGCCGTCTTCGAACCTCTTCAGAAACCCCTTCAGCAGTCGGGAAAGAAAACCGGCGGCCGCCATCGGACCCGGTCACCGATGTCCAGCCATGTCGGACGACCGTGGAAAGAAACCCCCTATTGAGCCCGAAACAAACCGGGGAATCCGGGGCGCTTCAATTTGCAATCCAACACAAATTGATCAGCATCCAGATGCTCCATTTGTCGGGGACCGGGAGTTCGACCTCGGCCCGCGCGCGCCGCTCGTCACGATGCGTGCGGGCATTGGCGATCGCGGTCGCCGCCTGCGAGGCGAACAGCACCAGAAGCTCCTCGTCCTTGTCTGCGAACGCGCTATCCGAGCGCGCGCACGTAGTCGGGAAAGTCGTCGCATCTCAGCGGCGCCTCGAAGTCGCGCAGATGCTCGAACAGCAGCAGCCCGTCGGGCAGCCAGCCCACCATCCTGCGCTCTTCGGCCGGCGTCAGGCCCGATGTGACGAAGTTCCGGGGCCGGCGGACCTCGTCGACAATGGCGATCACCCCGTTGCGGGTGCCGGTGAGGGTGCGGGCGCTGTCGACGACCTCGCGCGACACGGTTTCCACGTCGAGGCTCGCGCTGATGCGCAGGATGGCGGCGTTGAGGCTGGAGGTGCGTTCGCAGGGCGTCCCGCCTTTGGGACCCGGATTGCCGCGTCTGTCCATCGGTTTCCCTTTCGGTGGTTTCGTCTCGGGACCGAATCGGTCCAGCGGACGCCGGAACACGGCGGTGCGAAAGCACACCGGCGCCGTTCAAGAAGGTCGGAATCCGGCAAAGTACACGAAAGAAGTATTATTTTGAACGAAAAAGGTACACACAGGATAAACAAAAACCCCGATAATGCGAGCGTGATTCTGCGGGTGCGCGAAACGCAACGCGATTCGCCGCCTGTGAAGGGGGGCGGCCTGCGCGGGCCGGATCCGCGACCTGCGGCCATGGCCGGGTACCGTGCAGGCACTTGGGAGATTGCCAACAATGCGTCGGAAATCGACAGGAAACCTCACGGGTACAATACGGGCGAGCGGCTTCCTTCGCGCCCGTTTGTCGAGCCTTGGAGCCCCGTGCGCCGGGCCGTCTGGCCTTTTTCGTCTCGCATGACGTGACTGGAATCGACTCGATGATCGATTCGATGACCGCGGGCTGCCAAAAGACCTCGCCTGTGAAATGGCGCCATCCCGAAGTCCGCCGCTCAATTCCAGGCGTATAGGCACTCCCGTTCTGATGACGGCACCAGTATTTTGCCATTCTCTTCACGCAACTCGCGATTGCGACTTCAGCGAATCCTCCAGTCTTACTTGGCCGTACGGGACCCGACGCACGAACGACCGTGCACTGCCTCGGTCAGCTCCTAGAGCACTTTACGCTACCGGACCACCGGCAATGGGTGACCGTAAGGGTGTCACCGACAGTGCGAGTGCCAAACGCCCTTTCCGCGCCGCCAACCGCAAACTTGCGACTGAATTTACATTCAATTTTTCGAATACTACATTGTTTTCGGCTGTCGGGAGACCGACGCACACGTCAAGACATTGTGGTGTTTCAGCAACATGGTTTCAGGAAGGAGGCCTGAAATGGACCAGCTCAATGCAATCATAAACTCGGTGAACGCCTTCGCTTGGGGTCCGCCGATGCTGGGTATTCTGGGCGTTACTGGCGTCCTGTTGACACTCGGTCTTGTTTTCATGCCTTGGCGAAAGGTCGGTTACGGGTTTCGCCTGCTTTTCGACAAGGATGCCGTTGCCGGCGAGGGTGAGGTCAAGCCGTTCAACGCGCTGATGACGGCCTTGTCGGCCACTGTGGGGACGGGAAACATCGCAGGCGTCGCGACTGCGATCGCCCTGGGGGGTCCAGGGGCCATCTTCTACATGTGGCTCATCGCGCTCTTCGGGATGGCGACAAAATACGCCGAAGCGGTATGCGCGGTGACGTACCGCGAAGTTGATCCGTCCGGCAAATACGTCGGCGGTCCGATGTACTATCTGCGGAATGGCGTCGGGGAATTCGCGCCCGAACTCGGGAAGTGGCTTGGACTGCTTTTCGCGATCTTTGGAGCCGTTGCCGCATTCGGGATCGGAAACGCCGTACAGGTCAATTCTATGGCGGCTGCCCTCGGCAGCAGCTTCGGACTGCCGACCTGGATTACGGGTGTCGTCGTTGCGGCCCTCGTTGCCGTCGTCATCATCGGCGGAATCCGCCGAATTGGTGACGTCGCCGGTAAGCTCGTTCCGGCAATGATCGTGCTCTACCTCGGCGCGGCTCTTCTGATCATCATCGTCAACATTACCGAAGTCCCCGCCGCAATTGGCATGATCTTCACCTACGCTTTCACGCCGGCCGCCGCGACGGGCGGATTTGCCGGCGCGGCCGTCGCAGCCGCCATAAGATTTGGCGTCGCACGGGGTGTCTTCTCCAACGAGTCGGGGTTGGGATCAGCTGCGATCGCCCACGCGGCGGCGCAAACCAACAGTCCGGTTCGGCAAGGCATCATCGCCATGCTTGGAACGTTCATCGATACGATCATCGTATGTACAATGACAGCCCTCGTCATCCTGACGTCCGGTGCGTGGACGATGACGGGAGCTGACGGCGGTGGTCTTACAGGTGCGGTCCTGACATCCACGGGCTTCCAGGAATCCATAGCCGGAGGCCAGTACATCGTCACGATTGCGTTGGCCGTCTTTGCCTTCACGACCATTCTAGGATGGTCGTATTATGGCGAACGGTGCTGGCAATACCTGTTCACCGAAAAGACCCTGTATATTTACCGCGGATTGTGGGTGCTTGCGGCCTTGTCGTTCGCCAACGTCAAGGTCGACTTCGTCTGGAATCTCTCCGACACCTTGAACGGGTTGATGGCCGTTCCCAACCTGATCGGTCTCCTGTTGCTTGCGCCAATGGTGTTCAAGGTCACGCGCCAGTACTTTGATGATGTGGGTCAGCCGTTGTCATCCACGCCGATGGCAAAGGCCTGACGCGTTCGCTCCTGAGGGAGTGACACGACGGAATGACGTCGGGCGGGCGTAACTGAAGGGGCGGTCGAGAATTCGACCGCCCCTTTCCTTTCGATCTGTCGTGGCGCCCGGAACGTCACGAGCGTTGTCGCGGCCCGAAAGTCCCTCCCACGCTTTCGTGCCGCCCGGAGTCGGCAGAGTTTGAACGCGTGCTCATTGCGACGCCTGATCGCCGTTCCCGCCAGGAGACGGTCGCGACCTGTACCGCCTGGCATCGAATCTCCGAAGCCGTCGGTTGCCAGAAACCGACGAACCGGAATCAGTTATGTCCAGAGTTTTCTGCAATTCCAGTTGGGAACTCTGGTTGGGTTCCGAGGCTTGGCCGCCGGTGCTTCACCAACGCGCTGTAACGCGGAACCCAGCCGTGTGCTCCGGCTTGGCGCCCGAGCCGCCTGTCCCGTTGTCGTTGACGGACTCGCGCTGGCTCGCCTCCATGGCGAACTTGAGTGCCGACGCGCTGCTTTGGGCCTGCCTCAGGCGCCAGCCAAGATTGTACTCCCTGCGGCTATTGGACATGCCGAATCCGATCTCCGGTGTCGAGGTGAAGCGGTCCTCGAAGGCTGCCAAACCGTATCCGAACCGGACCTCAAGGCTTTGGCTCTCGAGCGAGTCACCGTCGTCGTTGGCTGCCAGTCCTGCCAGAGTGCGGCGCCCAAGCAGTGCGTTCGCGCCGCCCGACGCCGAACTGCCCATGGTTTGGGTCACGCCGCATTCCCGTTCTTCGTCGGCGTCATCATTCACATGGACAGGAAACAGGTGCGAAGTGGGAATTCTGTGCTGGCTGGGTTCGTGCCCGCAATCAGCGCAATTCGGTTCCGGGACCCGGTGGCGCGGCGCCGAAACCCGACGTCCACGACACCGCCGCAACAGTGGATGTCTGCGGCCGGCAGCCGTTCTGCGCGAGACCGAACCGGAATTCGCTCACTTGACCTCCATGTATACTCGCGGTGGCCGGTGAAATCAGGCGCAATCAATTTGTCGCCACCCACCCAATAAATCAGCTTTCTTGTGTTTTCAAAGACTTTGACATCGATCAGCCCGGTCGGTCTCCTGAGGACAAGCCGGAACATCCTGGAGGTGTCGCGAGGCGCCAGGCGTCCCTGTCCGAAACTGCAACGGGGCGTGCCATGCAACGCACCGGGGACTGTTCGCGACAGGGAAGAATGACAACAATTTGGTATCCGATGCGCGGAGGCGAGCCCATCGTGACGATCAATGTGCGACGGTTGGACGAAGACGTGGTGGCGCACCTCAAATGGCGCGCCTCGCTGAACAACCTCTCCCTGGAGGGCGATGCGCGCCACAACCTGGAATTTGCGGCCGACGCGACCGCGGCGAAGCAGGCCGCCTTCCGGGGAGCCATGGAACTGCTGCGCCCTTTGACCGAACGGCGCAAGCAAACTCCGGCGGAAGTGCTGATCCGCGAGGACCGCGACCGCGGCCATCGTGACAACTTCTGATGCGCTTCGTTGTCGATGCGAGCGTGGCGATCAGGTGGCCTACCGTCGAAGAGGATGCGGATGTTGCAAGGGAGCTGGCGACGACCGGTTGGGACATACACGCGCCGCGCCAGACGGCTTCCGAGTTAGCCAATGCTCTATGGCGAAAGGCGCGGGCGGGCGAAATTGAACGTCGCGTCACGGGCGTCCTGCTGGCCAACGTACCGGACATTCAAGTGCGTCGGGGCGCCCACGATCTCGTGTCCCCCAAAGTTATGCATCTGGGGCAGGTCCTCGACCACACGGTTTACGAATGCATGTATCTCGCGTTCGAGTTCGGCGACGAAATTTTCTCGGGCGGGTATAAACCTATGCACCGTTCCAAGGCAGCGATCGATAGAAATTTGCTACGCGCTCATAACAGTCTTCGAATACCGGCAGATCGTCGATCTCCGGCTCCATCGTTTCCAATCCCTTCTTGCTCTGTTCTTGATCTCCGAATTGTCGAGAGACCGACAGTTGGGCTCGAGACGTCGTGCGGAGCACTTCTCCGGGAGAGCTTCCAGAATGTCCACCGGAGCAATTCCATCCGCTTGAATGCAAGGAAGAAGAACATCAAGATCGTAGGCATCCTGGCGTCGATAGCGCTTACGTGGAATCTGCTGGAGCAAGGCACAGTTCTTCGCTGCCACCAGATCGATCAGCCCATAGGCGTAGAGTTCCTGCCGCCTGTCAATTCCAGGACCCGCACATAATTCAGCGGCTCGTTGAACGAGATATTGACATCGATCACGCTGGAGGAAGTCCCTTCGTTTAGCGTTCTCTCTTGGTTTGTGCCGCGGCGCGCGAAGGCGATCTTGAGCTTTAAAGCAGGAAATTCGGCTTCCGGGAATAAGTGGTTCGGACGGCCTTTCGCAGACTGCGTGCGGAGAACAAGGTCCGCATAGCCGACACTGGCTGCCGAGCGGGGGAAGGCGGAATTCAGCATTGTCCCAATTCTGTCGTCGATGCCGCCATCGGCGGCGAACGCGGCGGTTAGATCGATGTCCGTGGCCTGCCTTGGGCTTCCGTAGGCGAGACCCAGGAGAATTCCGCCTTTGAGGAACAGTTGCACGGAAAATCGGCCACAAGTGAGGTCCGAGAGCCTGCTTCATGGCATGATCGCCGACGACCCGCAAGGCGCTTCAACCGACATTGAGTACTCGTTCGAGGCCGTCCCACGATAACGCCCAGCATTTCGGGGCGTGCGGGCGCAAGCGGGGATCGATGAGGCCAAGCTCTTCAAGCATAAATGTTCCTTTTCCGTAATTGCATGGCGCACACGTCACCACGACATTCTCGATGTCAGTTCGCCCGCCTCTGTGGTGCGGCACAACATGATCGAATTGCATCCACATCAACTGAAAGGCGGCATGCTGCTCGGCGTTCTTGTTTCTGGAACCCCAAATCCTGAGATCGGGATAGGAGGCCCGCAAGGCCTTCGGCACAGCGCTTCGGATCAACGGCACGCCGCAGTAGACGCAATGGCGGCCCCAGCGGGCTACGATTGCTTTCTCGTCCGAGCGGCTCGGGTTCCGCTTCGTGTCAAGGTCCTCATTCGCGGGTTCGGGCAGGTCGGATACAGGTCGCCACCGGATATACCTTGGCTGATCGGGGTTGGCTCTCTTCGACCCCCAGAGAGATTCGGTGAAGTTCCTGATTTCGTCTCTGTCGGTCTGCCGGATCAGGCGCGCGGCTTCATTGCGGTTGCCTGCCATGTGATGTGTAACCGCATGATTGAGAAACATGTTGTCACTGGACCGACAGGGTTACGCCCGGATGCGCCATGGACGCCATAAACCTCTAATTATGATTGGTTACAGTGGTTTTTTCGCCGCCACAGCCTGACGGGGGCACATTCGGATACGCTGCATTTCGATTTCATGTGTTGACTACAGTGTTGCTATTTCGGGCACACTGGACTAGACTGCGTTCCATGCAAAACACCAACTCAGCAAAGCGCGTGGCCCAGGTGAAGCTCACCCTCACCAAGCGCACCGTCGACGCCCTGGAGCCCGCCGAGAAGTCCTGGATCGCATGGGACGACAAGCTCACCGGCTTCGGCTGCCGTGTCCAGCCCTCCGGTACTAAATCCTTCATCGTCAATTACCGTCCCGGCGACGGCGGGCGCAGGGCGCCCAACAAGCGCGTCGTCATCGGACGCTTCGGCCGCATGGCGCCCGACGAGGCCCGGCGCAAGGCGCAGGACCTGCTCGGGCGGGTCGCCCGGGGCGAGGACCCGGCCGGCGAGCGGGCCGAGGCGCGCGGCGTGCCGACACTGGCCGAGGCCTTTGAGACCTACATGAGATCCAATCCGAACCGGGCGGCCAACACCGTCAGGCTCTACCGCCAGAACCTGCGGGTCAATCTCGGCGACTGGGTGAAGCGCCCTCTCAACGCCCTCTCCCGCCAGGACGTGGAGGACCGGTTCAATTTCATCACCGGCAGGCACGGCTGGTCGGCGGCGAACCAGACGATGTCGATGCTGCGTTCGATCTACCGCCGGCCCTGCGTCGACCATGACGGGCTGTGCAATCCGGTCGAGCAGTGGCTGGCGGCGGGCGGGCGCTTCAACCCCACGCGGCGGCGGCGGATATCGGGACCGGCCGAGGTGTTGCCGCGCTGGCGTGCGGGCATCGAGGCGGCGGGACTCGAATCGGCGATCCGCGACATCTTCCTGATCGGCCTCTACACCGGCATGCGCCGGGGCGAGGTCTTGTCGCTGCGCTGGGAGCGGATGGACCTGGATCGGCGGATTCTCAGGGTGGAGGAGACCAAGACAGGCGAGCCGCTGGAGCTTCCCATCACCAAGCAGCTCGGGGCGATCTTCGGGCGCCTGAGGGAGGATTGCGGCGGGGAAGCCGCGCCGTCGGAGGGCTGGCTGTTTCCGTCGCCGAGGCAGTCCCGGTCGGGCCATGTCGCGGACCTTGCGCCGTTCTATGCCGGCATCAGCGAGGCTGCCGGGACCCGCTTCTGGTTCCACGGGCTGCGCAACGCCTTCATCACGGTGGCGGAGCGCGAACTCATGCTGCCGCGCTCGCTGACCAAGCGTCTTGTCAACCACGCTCGGCCTACCGACGTGACCGAGGGCTACGCGGCGGACTGGACTGTGGAACAGTTGCGCGAGCCGGCCCAGCGGGTTGCGGACCGGATCGACGAGTTGTTGGAGTGAGCGGCAGATCCAGTGCCGCGCCCACGTCCGCCGGACGGCAAATCCACCTGAACTGACCTCCCGCCTGAGACGCTCGCACCGGCTTCGGCATCGCTGTACCCGAAAACCGCATCGCGTGCGTGAATCCCTCCCGCGCCCAGTGCTGATCAGGAAATCCGGGAATCCATTGTGCGCCCCGGACAGTTCCGCCAGGCTTGGTCTGCCCGGGGGAAAGTCGTACCCCTCGTCAAGTGATGTGATGGCGGGGTCGAACTGCCCCCTTTGGCGTGTTCGACCTGGCTTCTCCGCCGGACCTAGCTCGAGAGCGGGTGGAAGGATGGATCGGCCTATGAACCGACTTCGCCAGTTCATCAGAACCATCGGAGCGGCCGAGGTGCGCAGACTGATTGAAGCGCACGATCCTGAGATCGGCCACATCGGCTGTGTGCTAAGCGAGTTTGGGTGCCAACAGCCGGACGGCCCGCTCTCAGGACTGGCGAGTTCGTTCCTCTTGTCGCTCTCCAGATGGCGCTGGTCGCGTTCTTGATCGACGCGATACTGCCGGCGTTGCCGGCCATCGGCAGCGACCTCAGCGCAGCGCAGCGCAACGATGCTCAGGTCGTCATTGCCGCCCTCCTGCTCGGGCTAGGATTCGGACAGGTTCTCTTCGGCCCACGCTCCGACTCCATCGGCCGGGAGCCCGCCATTTGCGCCGAGCTCTGGCTCTTCATGGCGGACTGTGTCTTGTCCGTCCTGGCGTCCAATTGTGCTGGTCAATCCCCTGTGGCAATGCTTTGGGCATGGCCCCGTCTCATTGAAGCGTTGGTGCTGAATAGCACTTCGGGGTCGCGACGTCTCAGAATGGAGTGCGGATCCAAACAAACGCAGGCAAGGGAGTATGCCGGATGCTGGATGAGAATGTGGCTTTCAAGTGCACGTACAACGATGGCGGGGATCGAGGGTTCGTCGGATTCGGTGGAACCTGCAGCAATGGCAATATCATCCGGAACGTGAAAGCAGGACGAATCTGGTGCTCGCACGCTGATAACCCCTGTCGCCAGTTCTACGAGAGAGATTTTCAACGCGGAAGGCCGACTCGGCCTTGTTACGAGAGCCAGATCTTCACGCAGTGGGGGTTTGGGCCGGGAGTATATCACTCGGGAATCAAGGTTGGAGAACCGATACCGATGAAATGTGCCCAAAAGGGCAAGGTTGCACTGCTGACGACGCGGCACCCCGACCACGATAACGAACGCCAGAGGATCGTGTTTGGCGCTTTCAAGATCATCGCACGGTCCGAAGATGACGATGGGGCGATTTGGCTGCAAGGAGAATCTGGCAGCGCGATCCGCTTGTCGGACGACACGGCGCTGGCTCTTCCGTATTGGAGGTTTAAGGCCTACCCGTATTCCGGTGCACCTGATTGGCGCACGGGACTGTTTCGTTACGTTTCGGATCAGGAAGTGTCGAATTTCCTGCACGCGCTACACCCGTTCCTGCAAAGCGCACAGGACAGGATGGCGCTTGAAGGTCTGCTGGAGTGCTGCGGAAATCTGGAGCGCAATATTAGGTGTGAGAATTCGGATGTTGAACTTCCGGGTGCCAATCCAAAGACGAAATACGGTCCGGGTGGAGAAGGCGAGCCGCATCGGCGGCTGAAGGAATTCATCGCGAACAATCCCGACAGGCTGAAGCTGGGCCCAGGAAAGGGAAGAGTCGAGCAGAACTTTGTGACAGGGGATCGTGTGGATGTCATCGTCGATTTGGCAAACGGGGAAAGCTGCGTGGTCGAAATCGAAGTTGAGGGCCAGTCCACCATGATCGGAGCGCATCAGGCGCTAAAATACCGGGCTCTCCTGGCGGGCGAATTGGACCAGACCAAGCAGCCGCATGCTTTTCTCGTGGCATATAGCATTCCAAAGAATGTCAAGGAGTTATGCAAGCGGCACGGAGTGAGGGCTCTAGAGGTTTCACCATGATGTCTAGCCCTCCTCATGCTTCAAAAAAATCTCCGGCGTAAAGCACCGTGAAGTAGCGCAGTGCGCCCGAAACCGCTGCATCGGCAGATTCGGAAACTCCACGCACCGGGCCGGCTTGAGGGATGGGATTGATGCTGGAAGGGGTGCACCCGCAAATCGGCTGGTCCCGCCATGAATTGGCACTGAACCCGTCCCAAGACGATCTCTTGGGCCGCGTTTGTGACCTATTGCCCCTGCTTTGATCCGCGGGCGGCAAATGCCGCGCCCTTGTTGCCAACCCGATCCGGCTGGCGGGGCTTTTGGTCGCTCCCGGCCAGCAACGGGGCCATGGCACAGATGATGATCGCGGTCACGAATTCTGCGGCCTCATGGTCGCCGCCAGCCCCTAGGGCAAGGAAGGGACAGCAGGGAACTTGATTTGATGTGAAACCAAGCGCGGTAACGGTTAAGGAGGTGCGGTGTTTGCCCAACTGTGAATGCGTTCGATCTGCTCCTTCGCTTCTTCCTTACGACCCGGCCACTGTCGGCTCGTCATCAGCGATTCGAGCATCTCACCGCATCTTCGTTCGTAGCTGTGACGCTGAATTGGGGAAGTCTGCGCCTGTTCCCTCGCCCACTGTGATGCGGCCTGGAGAACGCTGAAAACCGTCTTACCGAATTGTTTCTGATACTCCCCAGAAACCGCCCGGAGCGCATGGCACCGATTACGCCACAAACCCGCAGTTCGAGACTTGGGATCCATCGGCGGAATGGCAAGCCTCAATATTTGCCAGACACCTTCAAGAACAGTCATGTCCTGTGCCAATGAAAGACCGTAGGCAGCGCTGATACTGTCCCGCAGTTCGACGGTACTCAAGAACTCGGCGTGTCGCGCAATCTGATCCATTAGCTGGCGCTTCGACTTGTGGTGCGAATCTCGGAGCCGTATGGATTGCTTTCCGAAAATCATTCCGTTTCTGCAAATCCAACGACAGACCCCAACCTCAAGTCGCACGGCCTGCGTTCTATTGTAGCTGTTGACGACTCGGAGGAAGAAGGTATGGCCGGTGGGGTCGTCTTTTTGTTCGGCAGAACCTCCATTCGAAGGAATTGAGATGGAGCAGTCGAGCTCTGGCACAGTGAAATCGGCGAAGAAACTGCCGCGACTTCTGGCCATGACTACGTTGAAGACTTCCATCCGGGCGTGGCGATACGGACCGAAAAGGCGTTCAAATGCTTCATGACCAAGGTCGATCACGTCTTCGTTGCTGACCAAGCGATACCGGTCTGTAACGATTGCAAACGGTTCACCACCACCCCTAGGCACGATCGCGCGATACCTTATCGCACGCTGAGTAGAATCCCCGACGTACACGTCGGCAAGGGCGACCGGAAAACAGGCGTTGTGGAGTGCGTCCTCCCAGTCTTGGTCCACCAATGTTCTCCTCTCATGTCTTTCCAAGTATAGGCAATCCGTGCTCCCGAAGGCCTCGGCCACGACTCGCGCCAATTGCCGCGGGGCCGTAGAGAAATGCTATTAACGAAACCCAACGGGAGTGCAAGCGCGGGGCGTCGGGACCGAACGGGGGCGGCCGGTACGTTAGATCACGAGAGATGCTCGTGCAGCACTGTTTCCGCACGGTTTTTGCCGGGTTCCAACGGTTCCGTTCGGTCGCCACCATCCGTTGTTTGCGATCCATGCTACAGACGACCAAATTGGCCCCGACCGACGGAGACCGCGGTTCGGGAGAGGCCGTCAGTGGCTGTTCGTGGCCTTTTGTCTGTGAAATTGTGCACGGGCGGCAAATCTCGCACCTTCGGTGATCCGCGGATTGCCTTACCACACTTGCCGACCAGGTTTATGCAATGCATGACGGCGTTTTGTACCCCTCTGTCTGAAGAGGCCAAGGACCATGAATTGCGATCAATGCGGCGCGGAGACACGAGTCCGGCACGTGCTTGCCATTCCTCGCATCGAGTCCGATCCGTGGGACAACCTTCATGCTGTTCCTGGCTCGGTGCACGTGCTGTGGATTTGCAGTCGATGCAATGGAGCCCGGACAGCGCAAAAGCCACGCAGGAGAACCGACGCCCGGGGGGCGCCTGCCTGATTTGCGGCTGGAGCGATGTCTGTTGCCGTTGCGACGATATTTGATCAACCAGCGGCTGGGACCAAAAGGATGACCATCGTACGAGAGACCGGCACCTTGGACGTGGCGGGGTCCGCCACCGTCGCGGTGGGTGTCGTGCCCGCCGCTGGGCTTGGCTGGATTTTCACCGCCCAGATCCGAAATCCTGACACCCGCTAGGCCCACGCAGGCACGGCACACCGGCTGTTCGACTGGCATTGGGAATACGGAATCAACGACGTTGTCGACATCGAGCCTGTCCACATCGCGGTGTGGTTTGAGGCACGCTTGCGTGTGGCCTCGCGCCCGACGGTCAAGCAGGAGTTGGCCGGGGTCCGGCGGCTCTTCGATTGGCTGACGGTCCGCCAGGTGGTTTCGACATCGCCAGCCGCTGCAGTGCACGGTCCGAAGCACATTGTTCGCCGCGGGACGACCTCGGCACTATTCGTTGCCGAGTGCCGCGACTTCCTACGCCCATTCCAGTGGAGACCGTTGGAGGCCTTCGCGACCGGGCCTAGATTGCAACCATGACGTACAGCTTTGCAGGTGTTTCCGCAGCACTTGCCATGAACGTGAAGGACGTCTTTCTCACCGACGGTCGTCCCTGGTTACGCATGAATGAGAAAGGCGGCAAAGTCGTGGATGTTCCCCGCCATCACCATCAAAAGGCCTATCTCCGGGACTATGTCGCGGCAGTCGGAACCGCCCCTGAACGTGACGGCCCCCTGTTCTGTTCGCTCAACCGCGACGGCTCGCTATCCAGGCGGCGTTTGGTTCGCCAACGCGCATGGGAAATGCTCCGGCGACGTGCCCGGGTTGCAGGAATTTCTACGGATGTCTGCAACCAAAGCTTCAGGGCGAAGGGCATCACGGCGTATCTTGAAAACCCAGAGGTGCGTGTCGACGAGGCTCAGTACCTGGCCGGCCGCGCGGACCCCAAGACGACCAAGCTCTATGACCGGCGTGCCCACCGCGTCTCGCTGGATGAAATCAAGAGGTTCGGGACTTGAGGAAACGACATCAGCAATTGGCGAACAATTGGGACCCATAACTGTCTTATTCCCATTGTACACGATGGGACCTTAAGCAACTCTTGAGATCAGTTAAGATTCATCACCTCAAATGGACGATTCGGCCCGGTAAACCAATAAGTGACAAGTCGACCGTCTGGCGATCTAAAGTAAACCTGTTCCGGATCATACTTTGTCAGGCTTACACCGTGTTGATGGGCAAACTCGACGAGCGCTTCGTTAAAATAGTCGCGGAAATACATGGGATCTTCTATTCGCACCCTTTTGAATTGTTTTCCATCATTTATCCAAAGAACCTTGTCGATGCGCGCCCAATTGATTGAAGTGTCCTCAAATCCCTGGTGCCAGCGCTCTCCATGCTGTTCGTAGACGAGATCTAGATTGCCATCTTTCTTCAGGTCGCATGCGGTGAACCAGGCAAGCCACAGATGGCGTCCACTTGGATTTTCCGCCCAATCAATGTTTTCGGTCTTCTCAACAGTTCCGCCCGTGAGTTCAATCAGATCAATCGAATATCCCTGGTAATAATGCGAATTGGGTAAGTCCGGTTTATAGCTGCTGAGAACTGCCGCTTGAGGAAAACCGCTTGTAAATTGGCCGAAGGCCATGTCATGCATAAGGTTCGGGTCAAATCCTTCAATCACTTGTGATTTTCGTTTCGAGTAACCGTCTTGCGAGCCCCAGAATACCGTCAAGGGTTCCCTGTGACCGTCAATGAACAGATCGAGATGCCCGTCACCGTTGAAATCCCAGAGCGTTACATTGTAGTTTCGGCCGATATTCCGAAATAGGGTCCTGATGGAAAAGTTCCCTTTCCCATCATTGACGTAGGCCAATACTTCGTTTCTTGGCCCCGGCGTTACGACTATGTCGACGTCCCCGTCATTGTCCATGTCACCTGCCGCACCCCCGTGATACAGGCTCTTGGGCCCTGGCAGATACCTGACCTTGTTTCCGTCGGGGCCACTGAGCATGATCTCGTTTCTCCATGGCTCATAGGGTTCGTAGTCTGGCCCATGCTGGATAAAGACCACATCATGCCGTCTATCCCTGTTGAAATCCTGAACCAGGATCGTCCTGGCCATCATGAAACGCGTGCCTTTTGGAACTTCGAACCCGGAATTCGGGCTAAAAAACATGTATTGGCTCTTTTGCCGTGAGCGTTCGAAATTCCCGTCCTTGAACAATGGATCATCGCGTCTGTGTGTTTCATCGCTAAAACCTGAAATGAACTCGGGTCGACCATCTTGGTCAAGGTCTGCATAAGCATTATTGGTAGTGCTGACCCTCAGGTTATCGAGTTCACGAAACCGGGGCTTGAGGCCCGGGGTCGTGGCTACCCGGCACATGATCTCCTGGCGAAGATGGCGATCGGTGGTGTGATTGATGTTGACGTCTGGATGCCCCGGCCGGGCTTCACAGAAAAGAAGTGTCAACGCCAAGAGACAACAAGCAGATTTTGGCAAGTTCAATTCTCCCAACCAAGAAAATCTATTCCTAAGACAGGCTGTCAGCGTATGTATACTTGTTCAGCAGTGTTTTCATCCTTGGTCAAGTCCGAATGTTTCTGGATAAACTGGAGAGTGGTGTGGTCATGTTGAAACAGTGATTCACGAAGTGGCTGACGTTTTCGCCGGCCTTCAACAGGAGGCCACACCCCATGTCGAAAAGAGGTCCCCAGTTCGGTACATACGCGGCAATCCCTTTCCGAACTCATCGAAGCGAACTTTCCGGTCTGGAGGCTCCGGGCACGCTCGTACAGCTGGTGGCACGCCTGGTTCTCGAAGAAGCCCTCAAAGCCGAGAGCCGGGATGCTTTGGGACGTGATGGCTATGCCCGCGGTGTCCGGCCTGGTCACGGGACTCTCAACGGCAACCGCACCGGCCGGCTGAAGACGACGGAAGGCTCCGTGGAATCCATGGCCCCGCAGATTGCCGGCCGGGACGAGCCCTTCCGCTCCCGGATCCGTCCGGACACCGGGGCCACACCGCACGCCAGGAAACCCTGGCTGTGGAGAGGCTGGTGCGGGGGCTGAGCGTCCGTGACATCTGAGTTGCGTTCCGTGACGAATCCGGGTCGCTGCTCCTGTCGCGCACGGCCGTTTCGGAGATCGGCGAGCGGCCGTGGCAGGAAACCCAGGATTTCTGCACGCGGGATCTCGGGGACCGTAACGTCGTTAACCTGTTCGTTGACGACATTGCCGAACGGGCCCGCCCGGGCCGGCGGAGCGAGGCGGTTCTGGCGGCCTTGGGCATCCCCTCGGAAGGCCGGTAGGACCTTCTCGGCCGGACGGCCGGGTCAAAGGAGGACTACGAAACGGTTTCGGCCTTCCTCCAGGACCTGAGGGGCCGCAATATCGGGGAACCGCTGGTTGTGGTCTCCGACGGGGCGACCGGCATCATCAAGGCGATCAAGGTCTGCTGTCCCTGGTCGCTGCCGCAGCGGTGTCTGACGCACCGCATGCGCAATCTCCGGGGCAAGATGCCGGACGACCTATGACCGGAATTGAAGGCTCAGGCGCAGGCCGCTTACCAAGCCCCGTCCCGGGCGATCGCCCGGGAACTCGCGAAGGACCCCGCCCGGGAAACCGACCAGTCCTTGCCGACGGTGGTGGACTGTTTCGACGACGACTTCGAAGCCTGCATGGCCCAGTTCCGGGTGCCGGTCAATCACCACTGTGCGGTGCGCACCACCAATTTTCTTGAGCGCCTGTTTGTCGAAGAACGCCAACGGGTGAAAATCAATCCCAATACCTGGGGCCAGAGATCGGTGTTGAAACTGATGTTCGGAGCAATGATCCGGGTTTCGGAACGCTGGAAGTCCATCCGGGTCACCGAGTTCGAACGGCGGCAGCTACAGGCGTTCCGGCGGGAACTGAACGGAGAATACGAGACGGACAATCCCCCCGCTCGGGGCCCAATATGACCACACACCTCTCAGGTTCATCCAGCAGTATTCGGACTTGACCTTTTCTTTGTGTACATGAGTTAAAGCAAATTGTGGTGGAAAGGGAAATGGAAATGAAAAAACCTTTTGACCTTCTTGCAGAGTTTGGAAAGTTTGGCCTTGAACAAAAAATTTCGCTACGCGATCCAGCAACCTGTGCGGCGTTCGTCCATCATGTCAGTAGCGAGGTCAAGCGCGCGCTCGACGATAAGGCTCTCCTTCACGGACAGCGGGCAGAGGCGATGTTCGAAGCGCTTCTTGTAAGTCTCGGGAGGTTCAAACTGCTTAAGGCCGAAGACAGTGGTCGCCTGTTTCCAGCTTCCCGCTATCGCGCTCCCGATTTCCGCGTCGTGCTAAATGACGGAAAACACTGGCTGATCGAGGTCAAGAATGTTTACGAGAAAGAAGCGTTTCAGCAACACCGCCAATTGCTTACCAAGTCTTATCACATGAAGCTTGCAGACTACGCGAAAACGACCGGTGCAGAACTCAAACTCGCCATTTATTGGGCTCGTTGGTCAATTTGGACATTGGTATCGCCTGATCGATTGATTGGTCCCGACGGAGGACTCAAGCTCGAAATGGAGACAGCCTTGCTGGTAAACGAACTCTCGAGCCTCGGGGATCAAATGATCGGTACGCGCCCACCGCTCCGCATTCGACTTTCCATGGACCCGGCTCGCACCAGCGCTATTTCATCCGATGGACATGTGCGGGCAACAATTGGAGCTGTACAAATGTTCTGCGGTCCCGAAGAATTGACGGACCCGGATGATATGGAACTCGCCTGGGTGTTTATGCGATTCGGTGAATGGGAAGAAGACCGCCCAGAGGCGATTACTGATGGCAACCATCTCCAGGCTATTGAATTTCGATGGCTGCCCAAAGAACCAACAAATCAAGGATTTGAAATCATCGGGTCACTGAGCGGAATGTTTTCACGATACTATGCCAAACACACAATTGATGAAGGCGGCGTCATGCAGTTGCGGGCTCCTCTTCGACCGAATTGGTTCGAATCTTTACACAACAAAAAACACGATTGCAGAACCTTGCCGCTCTGGCAATTCTATATAGAGCCCAATTACGACCTCCTTGAGTTGTGGTGATCTACAATCATAGTCGGTTCGGCTTGCAATCATCGTGATTTTGAACGGTGACGGGTCACGCAGTCAGTTGTGATACTGCCTCGGTTTTTCCTGCTGTAGAACGCAGCTCCATTTTTCTATCATGGGGTCCGGGCTCCAGCAGGCGATTGCGGTAATGCCCAGCCCTGCCTGTGAGAAAGGCTTGATGGCAAGGCGCGGAAACACGTTCCGTTACAGAGTCTGCAATCAGGACATCCGGAACTTTCCACGTTGTCATGACGGTTGGCTTGAGACCGGGATGGGTGAGCATGGCCGTTTTTTCAGGTGTACGAACTACCCCGCAGGCGAGTTCGCTCGGAACTTACGGAACTAAGCTATCGCGGTTGGGAACCGGGTTACCCCGGTCCCCCCGCACAGATCCCGGCGAGCGCGTTAACGCACCGGGCTTCTCCCTTGTGCCTGGAGATTGAAGCCGGACCCGGGAAAACTGGAAGTCCAGAATTTCAGGGGGGACGCTGGAAACGTGGCCTATGGCGCGCACGCCAGTGTCCTACCCGACCTCGGATCTGGCTGGGCCGTCTGTGTGGCGGATCGGGAAGCGGACGGTCTCGAGCTTTTCGAGGCGCAGCGGGAGCGGCCTGAAGTGGATCTCTTGGCGCGTGCCAATGGTCGGTCCCGGATCCCCGGCCACATGCACGGTCCAAGAGGCCCGCAACTCGGTCCAATCGTCATCTGGCGAGGGTACGTGACCCATGGCGGGATGTGCATCGGATGCATACTCGCAATGGAGCAAAGGGAATGGGAAAGGTTGACATAACCGCATCACCCGCAGAAGTAGTGGGGCATGTGTAGGAGGTTCAAGCTTAGAGTCCGGGTTTGGCGCCGAATGACGATCTCCGCACGGTCGCGAAGGTTTATGCCCGCCGACATGGTCGAGACCATGCGAAGATCGGAGCCACGCAGGGAAAACAATCCCATGTGTTCACGGTTTGTGCTTGACACGGCGGGGCCGGGGGCTACGGTAGCTCTCGTGTGCACGCTGGGAAGTGAGTTCCGCGTCAAACAGGGAGAGACTCAATGAGTGTTGGACTTTTGTCAGGGGCGAAATCGTGAAGCCCAAGTCAATTTCCCTGTTTTCCGGTGCAGGGGGCATGGATATCGGAGTTGGCAAAGCGGGCTTCGACAATGTTTGTTCAATAGAGATGGACCCGCATTGCGCATCTACGCTGCGCCGAAATTCCGCACGAACGGCGATTTGGCAAGTGGATGTGCGGGCACTGGACCCTCAACGAACGGTGGACGCTCTTGGCCTGACGGTCGGTGATGTAGCACTCTTGCACGGCGGTCCGCCCTGTCAGCCGTTCAGCCAAATAGGTCACAAGCGCGGCCTGCTTGATCCTAGGGGCCGTCTTGCATTCGAGATGGTGCGGTTTGCGGAAGTGCTGCGACCTGCCGCCATCATGCTTGAACAGGTGCCGAAGTTTCTTGATGCGCAAGCGGCAGACGGAATGACCGTTCTTGATGTTATGAGTGATTCGTTTCTGTCCATTGGCTACGAAACGCATGCGAGCATTCTCAACGCGTTGGATTACGGTGTGCCGCAAAGCAGAAACGTGCGGTTATTGTCGCCGTGCCGATTGGACAATCTTTCTCTTTCCCTGAGCCAGAAAGAAATATTGAACCCTTGACGGCGGGTAATGCCTTGGATGATTTGCCAAATGCCGTGCCGCCCGATTGCGAACCATTGGTACCCAATCATGTCGACATCACGCCGGAACGGGACAGATACAGAATTTCATTCGTGCCGGAGGGGCTTTGGCTGTCGAAAGCCGAAGGCGCACCATCAGACGTGGTGAAACGTCTCACACCGAAAGACTCAACGAAATTTCGCCGACTGGATCGAACTAAGCCGTCACTGACGTTGCGGTGTGGCGAAGCATTGTACCACCCAACGGAAAATCGCTACATCACGCCTAGAGAAGCGGCTCGAATTCAGGGGTTCCCGGATGATCACGTTCTTGAGGGGCCGATACGCCGCCGAACCGGGGTGGTTAAAGATTTGGACCAGCATAGGCAGGTTGCCAATGCCGTACCTCCACCGTTATCCAGAGTCGTCGCGGCGAGCGTAAGGTCTGCATTGTGCCTGTAGTCTACGAGCTGTTTGGTGAAGCACTCACTGGTAGTGGCGAACAGCGAAGTCGATTCAGGTTGGCACAATGTCCACACATGTCTGGCAAGCAGTGCGATGGCGGAGGCAACCGGGACATGGCAAGATGGCCGGCTTCCGATCGGCCTTTGGCTCCGTTCTATGACCGGTCGGTAGGACAAAAAGACGGCTACATTCCATGCGGCGTATGTTCTGTGGCCAGCGTTCGAAACTGGGCTATTTGTCCACGCCGTCTCTTGACGTTTGATGCGCAAGTACCTTCGCTACAACAAAGCCATTTGTTGTCACGCATCCTGAACTTGGCTCGCTTTCAGTCTGGTGATGTCGTTCGCATTTGGTCAGAGATAACCGTCTCTTTCCGGACGGCTGATCAAAAGCTGAACTATCGGCTGGATTACGTTCTCAAGGCAGACAAAACGCCGCCAGTGATCGTTGAAGTCATGACAGCATCAACATCCGGCGGCAACAAAAAAAGAGCGGAAGGACATTCAAAGCGCCTTTTGTGATGCCGTGCTGTATGCGGAAGGCAATTTGCAGGAGCGCGGCGGTGCGCCTGGAGTTAACATTCGGCAGGTCTGGGCCAGGATGGCGTCGCAAATGATTGTTAAGTCGCAAATCGCGAATGCTTGGGGAGGTCTGACAATATGGGTCGTTCAAGACGCGCTGATGGACTACATCCGATCCAACACGGGGCTTAGGCTTGACGATTTGCACTCGCCGGAATGGCTAACGAGCGAAGTGAATGTTGTCTCCGCAAACATAGATGATCCCAATGACGTTCGGTTGTATTCGGGGCCAATCACATCCCGACAGGGCGAAGCATGTTGGGCCGAACTCCTAAATGCACCGATCGTGCCGACAGCGGACATTCTCAATGATAAGCTTGGTGAAGCAAATGCCATTGCAGAAATCCACGTATCGTGACCAAAGCAGAACTGGTCATCCGGAAGATTTCACAGCATGGCGGCCAGATAAACTCTGGCCCGGATGCCGCAGCAAGAAAATGCGATTGAAGGCTCATCAAGCGGGAAACGAGGAGATTTTTGAAGCCTGCGACCCAAACAAATCCGATGGCGCCTAGTTCGGCACCTCTGCTGCCAATCCCACGACAGAACAAAATCTCCGGCCCATACTCCACGCGCTGCCAGTTGCGTCGCCCCCTTAGCGATCGAATTCGCACTGCCGGAATATTCCCGCCAGTCCAGAACCCGTCAGGAGGAGGCCATTCCCAGACCGCGATCCACGCCTCCAGCAACACTGCACGCAACGACTCACTCGTACCGGTCCGTGGACACCGTCTGGCATTTGACCGGCTGATCCCGGATCAGCGAAGCGGGATGGTCCATGGCGGGCGCCACAGTGATAAATGCGATCGCGGTCCCTGCAGAATTGGCGACTCTCCGGCACGTCGACGCTAGGATCCGGGCCCGGGCACCCCTGACTCTCAACTTGTTTGATGCGCTAGAGGGGAGCTCCAGGCGGTCTCCGTCGTCGGCACTATTGATCCCAGTCCATGATGGTCTCGAAGAATCGTTCTTCACCATGTAGCCAATGATCGAGTCGCAATGAAGTTCGCTTCGCCCGCCCAGCGCGCAATGCACATTCCCAGACGATTGCCACCCGCCACCCGGAGTCCAGCAGCTCCTCTCTCACCCGACGGTCCCGCGCCACGTTGCCCCTGAATTTCGCTTGCCAAAATTCCCGCCGTGTGGTGGGGACGGTCGCATATGGACATTCCTGATGACGATGCCAGAAGCAGCCATGCACGAAACAGACAGCTCTGAACCGACGGAAGACCAGGTCCGGCGTCCCCGGCAGCTTCCGGTCGTGAAGACGGTATCTGAGACCGCGTGCGTGGAGCGTGCGGCGAAGCACCAACTCCGGTTTCGTGTCCTTGCTGCCAATTCCGGCCATCATTCGCGACCGAACGGCTCGATCAACTATATCTATCATGGGCTATCCTGTTTCGCATGGAAGGAACGGAGCCGTGTGCGCTTTCCACAATGCATGTTGGAGGCGATCAAGGAAGATGCCGTTATCGTGCGAACCACAGCCCGATCCGGATCTAGGCTGCCGAGAACAACGATAAGAATTCTTGACACGAACCTCATGGATCAAGTCCAGCTTCGCACGCCGATTTCGTATCTTACCGCACGCGGTTCACGCCGCGCCATTGGCCACTCGGCGATCACCTTTCATCATGCCGATCTGAGACATCCCTGCCATGACTGACTGCGTACCCGTGGTCGATCTCTTCTCCGGCCCCGGTGGCCTTGCCGAGGGCTTTGCCTCCTTCAAGGACTGTCGTGGGCGTTCTCGCTTCCGTATCGTGCTCTCGGTCGAAATGGAGCCGACAGCCTATAGCACGCTGCTGTTGCGCGGCTTCCTCCGAAAGTTCCCGTCAGGACTTCCGACGGAATACTACAATTTTCTAAACGGGAAGATATCTCACGAACCCGACTGGGCCAGCCTATACCCGCGTGAGTGGCAGGAAGCTTCCGACGAAACTCGGTGTCTAACGTTGGGCAATTCCGACGCGAGTTCCTTCGTCCGACAGCGGATTGCGAAGATTCGTGCCATGTTCGGCGGCAGGACCGTTCTCCTTGGCGGTCCCCCCTGTCAGTCCTATTCGGTGGCGGGAAGAGCCCGGAACGCCAGCAACGCCCTCTACGACCCGTCGAACGATAAACGGCAATCGCTCTATCTGGAATACGCAAAGGTGCTGCGGCAGCTGCAGCCGGCCGTCGCGGTCATGGAAAATGTCAGAGGCTTGCTCTCGGCCCGGCACGGCGGCAGACCGATATTTTCCGACGTGTTGGACTCCCTCGCAAATGCGGGGGGAAGGGACCGATACCGTCTTTATTCCCTAGCCCCTCTCCATGCAGGCCGACCATGGCAGGACGGGCTAGACCCGAAGGACTTCCTCGTTCGTGCGGAGGAGCACGGCATCCCGCAGAAACGTCACCGAGTATTTGTCGTCTGCATTCGTCGGGACGTGGCTGCCACCTTGCGAAGCGATTTCCCACGAGCACTCGATCAAAGTGATCGCACGGCCTCGGTGCATGACATCATCGGCGCAATGCCAATGCTTCGCAGCCGGCTCAGCTGCGACGACGACGACTTCTCGTGGCAGCAGGTCCTGAAAAAGGCGCACCGGCTCGCTCTTCGGAACATGCCCTCCATGGCGTCAGAAACGGAGCGAAAGTTCCGCGTGGCGCTGGATCGTGCCTTGGGGTCGACGTCGGGCCCAGCGCTGCCTGTTCGTGAGGTGCAGGGGAACACCGGCTTCCCCGATACGTGCCCTTCCGCCTTGTGCGAGTGGATCATTGACCCCAACCTCACTCGGCTGCCCAACAACGAGACCAGGGGGCATATCGACGAGGATCTCGCCCGATATCTCTACGCCGCCGCCTACGCATTTGCCTCCGGCAGGTCGCCAAGGGCCCGTGACTTCCCGCAAGCGCTAGCCGCCAGGCACAGAAGCTGGAATACGGGCAAGTTTGACGATCGCTTCCGGGTTCAACTGCCCGATCATCCTTCCACCACGATCACGAGTCACATTTCGAAGGACGGGCACTACTTCATTCACCCCGACCCTGCCCAGTGCCGCAGCCTCACGGTCCGCGAGGCTGCCCGCCTTCAGACGTTTCCCGACAACTACTTCTTTCACGGGAGTCGCACGCAGCAGTATGTGCAGGTTGGCAATGCCGTCCCACCCTATCTCGCGAGTCAGATCGCACGAGGAATCATTGAGGTGCTGGATCATCAGGATTCCGCCGTCGATCAGGATCTGGCCGGCCGGTCGACGAACACCGTCCGGCGGCCCGGTAACGAGCCGATCCCCATCCCGCTCGGGAGCACAGGCGGCTCATGACAGAAGATCCTCGACAACAAGAACTGGAGCTCACGCCACGCGCGTCTTCCCTCGTGTAGAGCCTCCGCGACATGGGATCTCGACAAAGTTGCGGAGAGAGACCGATGGGTCGTCGAAATCCCGGACAGTGTCGACCGTGTTCGCTGGTCAGAACGACTGTAAGATGACGGCATTCTGGTTGTCTGGGGAAAACTCGATCGTCTCATCAGTCCTGACCGACAGGATGGCAGGCACGATTTCGTGCGACAGCTTGACGAAGTGGCAAAGCACGTGGAGTTCGTCTTTCACCGCTTCCTCTCCGGTCGGGAAGGCAGGCATCTGGCGATCTCGATGAACGATCGCGAATTGCGGCCATTCGATCCCTTTCATTCGGACCATCCGGCAACCCAGCACCACCAGCAAGAGACGATGTGCTTCGACAGCGGCGAGATCAGGATATGGCCGGTTACCCTGCCACACCATGACAAAGTCACTGCTCACGATCGGAAGAGGTACGCCGGTCCCGAGGGCTATGTCAGCAATCAGGGATTTTATCTTTACCGCAATCGACGCCTGATCGTTCACGGCACATGGTTCCGACGCGCCCGGCAGCTGGACCTGACAAAGCTCACTCGTGTCGGCATCGACATTCCCAATATCCTCGACGCCGACTGGAAGATTGACGTGAAAAAGGCCTCCGCGCAGCCGCCGGCACCCGTCCGCGAACGACTTCGCAGGATCATCGAACGTATTGGTGTCCCGTCCCGTCGAACTTTTGCCGGTCGTGGTGCCAAGCTGACCGAAGCCAGTCGACTTCCCGCCTGGAGGCGAGTGCAGGACAAGAACCACATCTCCTTTCGGATTGACGAGGAACATCCCGTACTTGGTACTTTCAGGGACGATCTCGATCCGACAAGAACGCGCGAATTCGAGCGGACACTTCGCCTGTTGGCCTCGACCTTTCCTCTGGAGGCTTTGCATGTCGATGTCAGTGCCAGTCCGGAGGAAGTCAAGTCTTCCGAGATTGGAACGGAAGACTTGCGAATTATCACG
The DNA here is from genome assembly GCA_028874915.1 of Paracoccaceae bacterium. Taxonomy (GTDB): domain Bacteria; phylum Pseudomonadota; class Alphaproteobacteria; order Rhodobacterales; family Rhodobacteraceae; genus JAPPHA01. The sequence goes on along the minus strand of JAPPHA010000046.1, from coordinate 11,403 downwards.
TCGTCTATGAGGTACATCCTTCGAAGTCGCGGGCAAGCACCGGCCCAGTGGCTTGTGCCGCTGTCGGCAACCGCGAACTGCGCGGCGGGAATGGCGGTGCTGATCGCCGTACATGGAACTGTATGCCTGATTTCGCTGCGTTCATGCCGTTAACTGGAGAGTGGCGACAACCACTTACGTTCCGCGGTTCATCAAGCACTTGAGTCCAGAGCTGGTACCAACGCTTCCTTTAGCGTCCCGCATCCCAGGCGTTGCAGGATCGCGGCCTCATAGCCGGGAGACAAGGCCGTTACGATACCGTGTTTCTTTGCATCAATCAGGCAGTTGATACCGTCGTAGGGAGGACCTTTCTTGTGGACGCTCTTGATGGCAAGTTCGGCGAACTCTTCCGCTGTAATCGGTTCGATGTTGGCGGCGGTCTGCGTGTAGAGGACGACTTCCAGACCCGCGAATTCTGTCAGACGTTCGACAATGACCCTCTTTTCGTTCGCAACCCTGTGCCTTGGAAATCTCTTGCCCGTGCAGACCTTGTTGATCTCCCGGCGGTCCAGGACGTCAGTGGCCTCCTCATCGAATTTTATCACAAAAACCTTGCCCTTGACACACGTTTCGGCGGTCATGACGGGAACGAGCGTAGGCGCCCCGCCACGTTTGTTGCTGCTGCGTACGAATTCTACGTGAAAAGGCGTCATTACGTCGTGGATGGTGCGGATACGGCCATCCTTGATCTCGCACTTGGGATCGAAAATCAGAGAGCCATAGGTCAGTATTCCGACCGATGGGCCGTCAATATTTTTTGGCCCATTTGCTGTCCTCGGCTTCGTACAAGCAATCGGTAAAGACGCACTCATTCCATGCGCGGTTCAAGGTACCCAACCGGACGCCTGCGCCAAGGAGAGCCATGGTCCAGACTCCTCTTCAAGCCGAACATAGAAGCATCCTCATTGTGATCAAGAACTCCGACCGCACATCGCACCATGACCCTTGGCAGACCTGAAGATCTGGCCTGTGATGCCGCCATCCGGCGGCAACGGCGACAAACGGATTGCATGACTCCCATATGTGGCGGAATCCTGCACCTCATGATTCCAGCCGCTGAGAGGAACGCAGGCGTGACCGAAACCGACCAAGACGAGCCGCAGTCGACCGGGACTCCTTCCCCGGACAAACCCGGACTGCGCCGAACGCACGGCATCCGCTTTTCCGATTCCGAGTGAACGGGGGTCAAGGCGGCCGCCGAGCGCAACGGCATTCCCGTCGCGGAGTTCGTCCGCTTCAATCTTCAGGCGATCCCGCGGGGCAACGCCGCCGATCACTCCACCGTGATCATCGCTTCGCTTGCGCCACTGATCGAGCGAACGTTTCGATACGCCTGGATCCTCGCTACCCACAAGCGAAACGAACTGATCGGGGAAGACCGCCTCGACGAAATGGAGAAGCTTGTCATGCAGACCCGCAAACTCCGAAAGAGCCTTCAGGAAAGCGAACGGCGACGGTCACCCGACCTCCGTCGCAGTGGGCAATCCAACTGTCGAGCTTTTCGCGTCCAAGATTCCCCAAAGGACAGTTGAATCGATGGCAGCCATGCAGAAAGTTTGGCTCACTTGCTCTCTGCAGGTCACTGAACTCTCGGCGAAGGGAAGTTGAATGGAAGACGGGACTGCATGACGGTACCAATGAACCGATGCCACTTCCCGGCAGCAAACAGGAGGTGAAGCATCCCAAGTCTGTCTCTCGTTTCATCGTGTGATTGCAGAAATGGACTTTTGCGACCTCCTGTCCTTGTCGCCGCCAATTCACCTCTCACAGATGCTCGACATTTATGTTTGGCTGGCCGGTCCGACTCATGAACGCACCAAATCTCTGAATTAGGTTGCCCAGGAAAGGTGGCGAAACAGAGGCGACTCTTGCATCAAGGACTTGGTTCAGTTCATCCAATGGCATCGTCTGAATCTCACCGAACTGCACAAGGAGAGGCTGAGATTGTCCTGAAACGGGGGGCAGAAAGTGTTTCGAAGGGGGCAGGTTCTGATTCACCAGGTCACGAAAGAACTTGGCTGCCCTTTGCTTTTGCGCATTGCTCGCGGCGTCCCCCAAGGCCTTCAGTCTTCCTTCCCATCCTTCAACGCCCAACGAACACTTCGCAAGCAACACATTCGGAACCTTGCCCGTTGCCATATCGCATTGAGGCGTCAGAACGATCCACCAGACACAGTCAAGGGCGAATATGTCGCCGGTATGCGCCCTGTCAGCGATGTAGGACGGAACAATGTAGGTTTCGAACGGGTGCCAGTCTTCGCCGCCCTGGCCAAGAAACTCCGCAGTGTGGCTGGCATACTGCCGCGCAATCACTGTGGCCAACCTTTCACCATTGTGCCCGATGGCGTCTGCCATTGCTGACCAGTTCGGCCAGATCCTGCGGGCAAAAACTTCCGCGGTTGACTGCTCCAGCATTTCACGGACAGCTCGCAAGGCGTCCATCAGTTCCCATTGCTCGGCCAACCAGCTTACAGCCTGTTCATATCCATCGTCCGCCTTAGCGAATACCTTCACGGTCTCACCGTCAACCAGATCTGGATCGGCCTCGCCAGGATGACCTGAGATAATGGCAACCGGGATGCCGGTCTTGCCCAGCAATTCGGCTGCCAATCTGTTTCCATTATCCGCGTCAGATTTCTTCGTGTGGTCATCCGGCGGCAGACGCAGATCGATCAGCGCACAGTCAATCTTACTGAAGAAGAGTTCTTCTTTCGCCCCGTCAGGACTCTTCGCAATTACAGCTTCGAAGAATCTGTAATTCGCCTCGTTGGCTTTGTTCCAGTCTTTGAGCGCGTCGTTCGTGAGGGCGATCATGCGTTCTTCGTCTTCAACGACGAGGATGGTCTTGACGTTCATTCTTCCGGTCCTGTTGGAAATACAATTTCGAACAATGCTCCGGGCTCGTGTTCCGGATGAAACCTGAGCTTGCCACCTGATCGTGCTAGGGCTTCCTGTGCAATGTTCAAGCCCAAGCCTGTACCGCCGTCCTTCAAGGTGAAACCGACTTCGAAGATGCGCTCCGCAAACTCATTTGGCACTCCCGGTCCGTTGTCCTCGATGAACACATGCCCGCCGCCTTCACTGCGGGAGAGCGTGATCTGAACGAGAGGGCTGGCAACATAAGTCGCCTCCAGCCAGTGTATTGCGTTGCCTACGATATTGACCACGGCGGTGGAGAGGTCTTCCGAATGTCCCAGAAACTCCATGCCCTTTGCGGTAGTCTCAATCTTGAATTCGACCTGATGGTTTTCGAACAGTGCAATGGCATCCTTGATTTTGCCTATTGGGTAGAACAACGACGGTTGCCTGCGCCTGCCGCCGGCCAATGGGCTGAGCGCCCCGAACAGCCTGGCCAATTTGTCGGCTGATGCCTTCACTTGCGGTACCCGCTCGGAATAGAAATCTCTTGCTTGCCCGTCGTCATCGCCAATGAGGAACGCCCTGAGCCTGACCATCATTCGTTCAGCGGTCTTCTGGATGAACGTCGCCTCTGGGGATCCTTCGTGCAACACCTCTGCGAGGATTGCTCCGAGCGAGGATTGTGCCTCCAGAACCCTTTGCCGCTCCTGCATCGCCTCGACACGAAGTGACAGTCGTTGGGACTCCTTGTCAATGATCTGTTCTGCCTCGTCACGCTGATCCGGCTTCAGCAACGAGATCAGCTTTCTTACACGTTTCAGTTCGGACAGTTCCTTCAGTTCATCAAAGGTAGTTGCGCGCGAACGGGAGATTCCTGCCCTTGCACGAAAGTCGAAGCGTTTGGGTTCGACGACTTCTGCCAGCAACCGCTTGATAAGCCTTGCGAGATTCTGGAACGCCGCGTTGTCTTCGAAGCCTTCCCGACTGCTTCGTTCAAACAGGTTCGATTCCTGCTCGCCCTCGATCTTGAGGTATCCGGCCACTTGATTGTGACCAATTCTCAGGGATGGATCCTGAACCCGGCGGGAATCAAGCGCCAGCCAGTCATTTGCCGGGTCGCCGTAGGGCCTTACCCTAAAACCTTCGCGGTATATTGCGACCCCGGAAATGCTGTCTAGCAGCCGGCGTGCTTCCCTAGCAGTCACGTCACCCAATCCTGCCTTCCTCATGTTGCTCTTCAGCGCGTCGGTTTCCCTGTCAAAGAGATAGAGCTGAACCTCAACGGTCCCCGCGCTCTCGCTTCGCACTATTCCAATTCCACGCATCTTGATTGCTTCAGCCCCCCGTCCCGCGCGGTGAATCGTGAATGAACCCTCAAACGAACCGTTTGCCGACAGCGTGCCGCTGAGTTCATAGTCGCAAGCCGAAAGCAGCGGGAAAGGGTGAACGCGATGACCTTGCCCGCGATAGGGACCGCCTTGCAGACCGGCATCGTCGCCTTGAAAAATGTCCTGGGGATCGAAACCTGTGGAACTCCTGTCACAATCGGACAAGTCGAGATAGACACGAAATTCTTCGGCTTCCTCCTGTGACGCAGAGAACGGCGAGATCAATCTTCTGAGTTCGCTGTACAGCCTCGTCAATCTCTCCTTGGTCCAGTCCTCACGGAGCTCGATGATCTCGATCATTGTGCCAGTGGGGTCGTTTGCGTCCTGAACGAGACAGTCGATCGCGATGTCGGACAGGTACACGTCATCGCTGAAAATGCTCCAGTCAAGTTCCGGGATCAGCACCGAGACGTTGCCTTCCTCCGTGCAGACCGTGGATGTCAGCGCCATCTTTGCGCCCAGCTTTGCCGCCGCAAAGCGGCCGATCCCCTTCGAGCCCATCATCTTTCGTTCTTTGCCTGGAGAGAGGCGATCCTTCACTTTCGAAGCAGTTGCTGGTTCCATCCACTTCAGGCGAATGTCATCCAGAGACATCCCGTGACCGTCATCGGTGATGGATATCCGGCCTTTGCCGGCCTGAAACGGAGGAGTGAATCTTATCTCCGCGAAGTTGGCATCGGCATCATAGGCATTCTTCACCAGCTCGATCACTGCGGCTTCAGGGCCGCTGATCAACTGATCTCCGATGGTTCGGATTATTCGTGCTTTGGGTCTAAATCGTAGCTTGTCTGTTTCGACATCAGGCATTGGCCTTCGCTCCGGCCGGTTTCGGGGCATCACTCCAGGCATCAGGGTTCTGCTCGTCTGTGGAAACGCAGGAATGTTCCATTTTCACGCCCCACTGAAACGAAGACCTGCCAGACCACAATGGTCTTGCCAAGGACATTGTCACGCCAGTGTACGCCTGATCGCCGTCCATACGGCGAAGACCGCAATGTCGCCATTCATCGTAACGTTTTGGCAGAGCAAATGGTCACTCCTCGATCACGCCTCCGTCTGGTGTGTGGGCTTCCTCCGAGTGTTGATGGGTTCCGGGATCGTTTGAATTGAAGGACTCAGATGGCCGCGGTTCACGGCCTTTCATGGACACCGTCAGACGGTTTCCGCTCCCGCCCGAGAGGAAACGGCGGCTGGCAAACTCGATGTGCGTTGAAGCTTCTGCTGGCCGTCGCACAAGGCCGTTCCTGCCGTCCTGCAGCGTCTACCGTATGCACACATCTCCACCATGCTCCGATGATTACGTTCTCTCCATTTGCGGCGCTTGCTGATTCTACGGTTCTCGACATTGCGCAAGACCTTGAGTTGGTGACATGGACACTGGAGTCTCTCATTTCGGAGATCGTCGTCTGGATGAAGCCGGGCGCTTTCTGCATGATCGTCTTGTCCAGCGAGGGCCTCGGGTGATTTCGGTGCGCAGCGCGGGCGGGAACAGAGCGGGCGAGGTCCGGATTGGGCGGTTTCTTCGGAATGACAAGGTGACGGTCGCGAAGATTGTCGAGCAGGCGGCGCTTGGCACGGCTTCGCGCGCCGATGGCCTGCATGTCCTGTCGATCCAGGACATGACCAGCTTTCGTGATGACGGGTCGGGCAACAGTCTTGTCGGCCATGCGACGATCGCGGTTGAAGCCGAGTTGGGTGCGCTGCCCGGACTGGTTGACACGCAGATCCTCGAGCGCTTTGGCGGTGGGGGAAGCGGTCGAAGCGCCGGGTGCCTGGCGACAAGCAGAGCCGGTGCGGGATGCGGGATGGACAGCATGCAAGCGAGTGCGCATCTGCTGACGTCGGCGGCCCGGGTGACGGTGGTTGCCGACCGGGAAGGCGACATATTCGAGATGTTTGCCTGCCGGCCCGAAGGTTAGGAGGTCCTGATCCGGGCGGCGCAGGACCGCGTCCTTGCCGAGGGGGCTGGCAAGCTCCTTTCCTGCCTGGCGAACAGGCCGGAGGCCGAACATACGGTCGAATTGCCCGACCGTCCCGGCCAGAAGAAACGCGTGGCCCGGATCTCCGTACGTTTCGCCAGCGTCACCCTGAAGCCGCCAAAGAACAGGCCTGTTGGCCCTGATGTGCCGACCCGGCCGCGCATCGACATTGTCGAAGCACGCGAAACGGATCCTCCGGGGGGCGTGAAGCCCACGCATTGGCGGTTGCTGACCAGCCACGGGGTCGAGACTTTCGATCAGGCCCGGTGGATCACGCAACTCCATCGTCGGCACCGGGTCATCGAGCAACTCTTCCGTACGGTCAAGTCGAAGGGCTTCGACATCGAGAAGGTCTCCATTGAAACGGCGCCCTCCAGGCCGCTCTGCGCGATGACGCTTGTTGCCGGCGTCTCGTGCATGCAGTTCGTGCAGGACCGCGACGGAGAGGGTCAACGCCCGCCTCAGGACGTGTTCGACGCGGAGGATCTGCCTGTCCTTCAAGCCGTCTCCGGTTCGCTTGAAGGCAAGACCGAAAAACAGAAGAACCCGCATCCGAAAGGATCTCTCGCATTTGCAGCATGGGTCTGTGCCCGTCTCGGCGGCTGGACCGGATACTACGGGAAACCAGGACCCGTCGTGATGTTGCGGGGGCTGTATCAATTCAGAGCCATCCAACTCGGCTACGAGATCGCCGGAAATGTGTGAATCCAGTAATCTACCCGGCCAAGGAAATCATACTTTCGCCGAACGTTTAGCGATCTCGCGACCAAGTCCCGGTTCTACCAACTTATTGGCAATGCTCGTTGAATTCCGTGGACAACAACAGGGGCAGGATCATGTCTTGATCGGACAGTAGTGCGGAGGCTAAAGCAAAAGGTAGGGCATGTTGTATACAACAGGTTCGAATCCATCTGTCAGCACCCATGCCCGATCTCTGGCGTTCTCCCATTCAACCGATCGGTGATGGCCACACGAATGGCGTTGCTTAAGCGTTCAAATCCGTCCTTCAATTTTTCTTGCTTCCTTAGCGACAAAGGTATCTCAAGCTGCACGCCCTTTCCCGTCGTCCCCCTGTTGCACACGTTTTTTGATTCTTGTCCGGGAAAGCAATGGCCCTCCGTGATGGAATCAAACTGCGCGGCCTTGAGATGTCGGTGCAGGAAACCCTTCAACTCTTCATCCAGCCCCCCGATCCAAATCGTACTTTTGTCAGCCCGATCTTTCCGTCCGTGTATTCCTATTGCAAATTCACATTTGTCGAGCATGTTGAGTGCGCACGGTTCGTCAAATCTGTGCGACGTGATGTGCAGGCAGCTGTTCCCGCTCTCCATGATCCCTTCGAACATGTAGAGACTGTAGTCGCATCTGGCAATTTTCTTGGCAATCGCCGACGTGTGTTTCTCAATTTTTCCCCCATGTGGCGCAATGACGAGCAATCGACTTCGTTCGACCGGCCTTACAACGACTTTGTAGTCCTCGTCTTTGGAGTGCTTTTTCGAAAGCTCACAAAAATTTTAATATGTGTCAGCCATAACTGTCTCGGTTCCCTTCCTTGTCTCAAGTCATACACGGAATCATGGATTCACCGGTAAGGTCATGCCATCGCCCGGCGTTCCCGTCTCTCCCCAAGGCTTTTCGGACCCCTGCGCTGGGGATGGGCCTATCTTCCAACCGAGTACCGCAACCGAACCGCCTCGTCGAGATCGCGGTTGTCATCGGCGCTCTCGCTCTGCCTTGAGCCCGAGGCCGAGCTGTAAGAGAGACAAGGCAGCCAAAGGCTGCAATCCTCCAAGAGTCCAGACAGATCGCCAAGCGACCGCTGTACCTGTCGATTTTACGGCGCTTGTCCACTTTATCATCTGCCTCAACCGTCCGCGATCGATGAAACGGGGTCCCTGCCACCGGATTTCAGTTCCTGATTCAGACGGCCGAGCGGTCCCGAAAACGCCTCATCAAGTTTAACGATGTGCCGGCAGAGCCATGCGACTATCTCCGGCCAATTCTCGGCGTCAAAACCGTCGAAGGACCGCGCGTGGGAGATCCGGCTTGACTTGCGTTCGTCGAGGCGCAGCCAGCGGAGTTCACCGCCGAACCGGCCTTCGACCTCGTGCTTCCCCTTTTCGAGCCGGTCGAAAATCCATTTGTTCTCTTCCTGAACGGCACGCTGCAGTGTCAACTCCACGCGGGCCTCGTTCTTCAGGAAAATCAGGTTATACGCGCATCCCGACATACCCGTGGCGCAGCTCAGCCAGTGGTCGGTCGATGGGCTGATATTCTCAAATCGCGTGACGTTGCGGACGCGAAGCTCCTCCAGCGCTTTCGTCCAGAACTCGTGCCGAATCTTTTCACTGCGTTTGCGGGAGCCCTCGACCGACTGCGCCTCGGAGTCCTTGGCCGCCATTCCGATCATGTAATCGGCAGCCTCCGGGGTCGGGATGATCTGCCGCAGGTCGATGAAGAGCTCTTTGCCAAAGCTGTACGGCACCACCGTGAAGCATTGGGTGCGCACGCCGTGGCCCAGTAGCCAGAGGACCGTAGCCGTCACCTCCTTGCGGAAATTCGCCGCGATCAGCACAAGCCGCTGTTCGTTGCCGGCGTTCAGCACCACGTCGTCCAGATCCTCGACATCGAGGAAGTCGCACAGGTTCGCCACTGCGTTCGCGCCTTCCGACCAGCGATCAAGATAACTTTGATATATTTCGACGATCTCAGTTTTCTTCAGGCTGGAGCAGTAGGCAACGTACTTGAGCGCCTGCCACACGACATCGCGGCCCGAGTCGTCGAGCTTGTTCTCGACGACCACCAGCCGGCCTTCCTTGTCAAGGGCGAGGAGATCGAGGCGTTCGTGCGTGTCCGCAAAGCCGTCGAACTCCTTCTGGACAATCAGGAGATCTTCGCCCAGCGCATCGGGCATTTGTACCAGCCATTCCTGAAAATGCTCGCGCTCGCGCACATTCAGATCGGCGAAGCGTCGTTCCTGGAGACGCACGAGCCGGTTTTCAGAAATGTCGACCCGGAACATCTGTCTTCCCTTGATCTCCGCTACCAAGCCGCTTGCACCGGTCAATCATGTTCCATCCACTCGGTCAATTGTAGACACCACCTCGTGGTGCCAGCCGGTAGCAGTACACGATTCGGAAATTGCTCTGCCTGTACCGCCAGTAAACGTGCATATTGCCTGTCAGGCGCTTGATCCTGTTTCCACGCGACGTCATCTAGTCCTTGCAGACTCCCATGACTGCGGTCGCCACCTGCCGTCGCCGCTACCCTCCGACGATTCGGGATTGCGGCCGCCGAGCGCTTCGCCGACCGACTCGATCACGTGTGCCTCGACGATATCCACTTCGGCCTGCGATGTCGCGACCGCCGCCACTTAGTTCTGGAACCCGCTGCCTAGCGTCGGCAGCGCCGCAAGAAACGATGCCGTCCATGCCAGTGTTCTGGGCCCAGGGCGAGCAGTTCAGCTTCCGCCATACTGAGCAGCCGACTCCTTAACGCCTGTCCGAACAGGATCAGCGCGCTGTAGCCCACGTCCATGCCGTGAAAGCATTGTAAAACCAGCGCGGCGTATCCTGGCACTTCCTCCCAATCGACGAGTCTGCGGTAGATGTGTCGACGGCTGAGAGGAAACGTGTAATTCTGGCAGTTTTCCGCGTTCTTGCGAGATTGCTCTTTTCCCATTTTTCTTGGTTCCTATCATCACCGTGGTCGGTTTTGTGTTGGCTGTCTTGCTGCCGCGGCCTTGCGTTGATCCATTTGTTTGCGTCGGGACGTGAAAGCCTGGGCGGGCTCTGTCCGAGAGCTTGCGCCAGATCCGAGTACGGCAGCTGACACTTGAAGGGAAGTGTTTGTGGGATGGCGAAAAGTGCAGGATTTTAGACCGTTGTTTGTGATTGATTATTGTCGAGACCGGTTTTGGCGGAATCGGTCAGTTTTCAGATTTTAGGACAAAGGAGCCCGCCAAAGCGCCATTGTGTCATAAGGCAGCCCGCAGATGACGCGATGGGACCGGCGATTCCGATGGAGTAGAGTGCTCCGAAGCACAAATGAACGTCCCCCTATCCCGGGCGGCGTTCCCATCGCAAGACTGCGAAAGGAGCACTCCGATGACCAACGTACCTTTCCCGGCCCCGCTGTCCAGCCCCATCCATCCGTCCGGCTCCGAAAATTCGTGGCAGGCGGCTGCCGACGAACCGCTCGTGAACCGGTTTCGGGTCTGGCTGCACGAGAAGGGAGTGAGCTCCGACAGGCTGACCGAGGCTTCGAAAATCTGCGAAGACCAGTTCCGCGACAACGGCTTCGAATTCCTGCGCCGGGTCTTCCAACGTGAAATCGAGAGCCTCGACGACGGGGTTCCGGAGATCGAGCGGGACGGGGAGCAGGTTCGCCGGGTGGCGTCAACACCGAGGACTGTCATGACCCTCTTCGGGCTCGTGACAGTGTCCCGGCCCCCCTATCGTCCGGTGGCCGTGGCGTCGGTCTTTCCGATCGACGAAAGTCTCGATCTGAAGGCTGGCAGTCTGACCCCGGCGGCCGCCCGCGTCACGCTGCATGCGCTGAGCCTGATGACTCCCTGGGCCTGTCAGGCGCTGTTCCAGGCTCTGGGTCCCAGCCTGGACCCGTCGGTGAGCACGATGACGCAACAGGCCCATTACGCCGGAGACCGGCGAAAGCCGTGGCGACGACCTTGGTTCAACACCAAGCGACACTACCGGCTCTACAAGAGCATGTGCATGGAGATGGAGGAGCGCACCGTGATAGGTATCCGGCGGATGCTCGACCAATGACCGGTTTGGCGTCGAGAATACCGGTGAACTGCGCCGAAATCGGCTTGTTTTCGGGGGGTTGCGCCCGTCGCCGAAAGTAATGGAATTGCAGACACATTTGGGGCCGGACCTTCTTTCGCTTTGCGGATACGTCGGCGAAATACAATCCTCGACGCCTTACGGCGTTTGGTTCTCACACCCCACGCACCGTTGGTGCACTTCCTGCCCATGCCCGCCATCGCGCGAGACTGCGGATAAGGCCGTAGTTTCAGAGCCTTACGGCTCATCCCGTCCCGCGCCGCCGCGCGGCGTCCCCGACGAAACGCCGCCGCGGCTGCTTCCTGCATTACCGCCCAGCCGCGCGGCCCGAAC
>JAPPHA010000082.1 GCA_028874915.1 Paracoccaceae bacterium | reverse complement strand
CCAAATCAAGGACTTGCGTCAAGTCGATTCCGTTTTGTTCTCATTGAAGTTCCGACTAAAGGTGCGGTTCCGGGGTGCATTGTTCATGGTGCCGACAGAACTTGTTCTGGGCACTCCGGCGCTCACCCAGCCGCGTTGTTGTTTTTCGGTTCGAATTGGCGCGGACAAAACAAAGCTGCTACCGCAGCTGTAGTGCCGATATCGGCATGCCAGATGAACGTGCGGTCGGATTCCGTGATCACCGACATCTCGGACAAGACCGGGCAGCGAATCCTGCGGGCGACCCTCGCCGGCGAGCGGGATCCGGAACGGCTTGCGGCGTTGCGAAACACACGGGTCCGGTCGAGTGTCGAGATGATCGCGGCGAGTCTGGCGGGCACCTGGCGCGACGGGCCCGAATGGACACCCGCGTGGCGATCACCGCAACCGCACGCGAACTCACCTGCCTGATCTATCTCATGATGACCCGGGGCCAGGAGTACACGGAGAAGGGCATGCAGGCCTGTGAATGGCGGCGGCTCAGCCGAAAATTCTCGTCGCTGCGCCGACAGGCTCGCAAACTTGGCTACCATCTGGTCGAAACCGCCGACGGCCGGGGCAACGCAAAGGGCTTGGGATCCGTGGCGAAGAGAGAGGTTACTCAGGAGGGAAAAACGCGGCAAACCGCCCAGATTCCCGCAAATTATTCCAGCCACCAACACCCGGAACTGCTGGCCGTGGGTGCGTTCGTTCGCCCATTCGCCTGAGGCGTTGATCCATTCTCCAGGCGAAACGGTGGTCGCGTGGCCGACCATGGTGGCCAGCTCGCGATGGCCGCGCCCGTGTCAGGTGCACGCAGAAGCCGTTCTCCAGTTGGTGGAATGTGGCGCGCTTGATCGTTCCGGTCAGAACCTCCAAGTCCGGCGATCCCGCCGGCCAGCTGGTGCCGGGTTTCAAGACGTCCCGAGTGTCGGAGCGGCGAGCATCTCCTTGACGAACTCGAAGCGGCGCGCCTCGGCAGTCGAGGCATCAAGGTCGTCCAGCTCCGGATCGTAGACGTCCATCGCGTCCATGGCGCGCTGGAGGCGCTCTCGCTCGATCCGCGCCAAATGCTCCTCGATTTCCTCGGGCGTGAACATGCGTCTGAGTTCCGAAACGAACTGCGGCAGTTCCCTCGCGAACTCCGGGTGTTCCTCCGCCGCATTCGCGAAGGTGAGCAGCTTCTCTCCGACCACGTAATCGAAGGCCGACCCGACCCCATATTGGAGTCGGATGGACTCGGCCGCCGCGCACTGCTCCTTCCAGACCTCGTACCAGCGGCGTTCCGTCGTCTGCTCCATTCCCGATCTCCTTATACCCGTAGCGCTTTTCTACCGCGTTCACGGGCAGGTGGGGGAGCCCGAATCCGCTGGATCGCGCGGCGCGTTGATATTTTCGCCCGTCAATCCTGCAATCCTTGCGATCTCCAGCCCGAGCCCTCGAGCGGAGACAAAATCCATCGCGTCAATCGCCAGCGCGATGTCCACGGCGTTCTTGCCCGTACTGTTGCTGCACTGCCGGTGCAAAGGTGGCCCATCACGGCGCTAGCCTGATCAGCAGGCGCCTCCGAGCGAACCTCGAAGACGCTCGATATCTTTGCGAAAGGGTTCGCGGCTTTCCTGGTCGAAGTTCTCGGGATACGCGTCCATCCAGGCAATCGTGCGCTCGCAGTATTCGATCGCCAGTTCGGTTTCGCCGCGGGCTTCGCAGACCATCGCCTTGCGCATGAGCCAATCGTGCACTTCGGGATAGCGGGTCCTCAGTTCCTCGCAGGCGGCGTTGGCTTCATCGAGGCGTCCTTCATCGACCAGGTTGACGACGCTGTTCGAGAGCTGGTCCAGGTCGGTCTCGGCCAGGTGGTATCCATGTCGCGATACCGCTGGCGTTGTAGGCACATGGGTGGCGCCGTCGCGATGCCAGCAACATTGCTTGTACTTTCTGCCGCTGCCACAAGGGCAGGGTCGGTTCCTACCGATCTTCGCCACTACTGCCTCGTCACCTGCAACTCCGGCGTCCGCACTTTTTGAACACATCTAGCCCGCTCGCCGGTCGCCCGCAACATTTCCGTCGTATCGCTGTGCATCGGCAGGAGGAGGCAACCAGCTTCTTCGGGGCGCAGTCCGAGGCCGGAGAGCGGCCTTCGCGCCAACGCCGGGGGGGCCGCCGACCCATGTCTAGCCGAATCGTCGCAACTCGGTAAATGGCAGCGTCCGACAATTCTGTTGACTGGGCGGAGTATGGATCGGGTCGTTTCCGATCATTCATCAATGAACGGTGGGAATGTCATGTCCGTTGATTTGAGCGGGTCGGTCGATGCCCGCCCACCGTGCGTCCAGGCTTCGAGACAATTCGTCATCGTTTGGGCCAATCCCGTCGGGCGCGGATCTCGGGATTTCGGATGGGGTCAACGTCTCGAGCGCCCGGGTGCTTAAGCGCCATGTGGCCGAAAGCGGAACTCGGTGGCCGGTCGGGCGGAAACCGGTATCGGACAACGGCACGGGCGGCGGTGGCACGGTTGAGGCGCCCGACAGAAACGTTTCGGTCGCAACGACGGCCCCGTCATGACACGGACACGGCCCTAACGGGGCGAACGGGGATCGAGGCCGAGTCGGGTATAGGCCTCCTCCGGCGCTTCATGACGCTCCATCACCCGACACATGTCCGCTTCGAGCCGGGACGTGACGGCATCGTTTCTGATCGGGTTTTCCTGCCGTGGATCGTTTTCGAGATCATAGAGGACGGTGACCGTGTCCTCGATGTTTCTGCCCTGTCCCCGGGCGACAACTTTCCGGGCCGGGATCTTCATGACCGGGAAGCCCCGCATGAATCCGAAGCCACGCACAAGCTCCGCACCGTCGAATTCGGATTCGGAAAAGAAGTCCTGCTGATGGGTCGGCATCAATGTGTATTCGAATATGTCCTGGGAATCGAGATCATAGGTCCCCTCCGGATACCGGAAATAGGTGTACCGACCGTCGGAGACGTTCAACGCGGCCCCGAATTGGCCGTAAAGCGCAATGCTCCGACTCGGCTCATCCCGTTCCAGGACCGGATCGAGCGGATGCCCGCAGACGGTCTCGGGCACCTCCTGGCCGTACCATCCGAGCAGCGTTGGCATAAGGTCGATGTTCTGCGTCAATGACCGTCGCCGCTGCCCGGCCAGGTCCGCATGTCGCGGATGAACGACAATCAGGGGAATGTTGGCAATCTCGTTGTAGAACGGCATCCGGCTCTTGGCCCACCAGTCATGTTCTCCGAGCATGAATCCGTGGTCTGTGGTCACGATGATCGCCGTGTCATCCCACATGGCATTGGAGTCCATGTAGTCGAGGAGCTTGCCAAGATAGGTGTCGCACATCGAGACGAGCGCCATGTAATTGGCCCGGATCTCGTCAATTTCGAGCGCACTCTCCTCGACCCGCTTGTAGAGAGGCCAGTCCAGCGTCGGACCGTTGTATCCCGTTGCATAATGTGACCGAAATCGATCTGGCGCCGCAAACGGTTCATGAGGATCGAAACACTCAAGCTGAAGGAACCAACCGTCCGCACTCCGGTTCACGTCAAGGAAATCGATGGCGCGGGCGAAACATCTCGGCATCGAATACTCTTCCTCTGCCGAAATGAATTCGCGGTTGACCATCCCCTGGGCGCGTCCGCCAGGTGCCCGGGGAGGTGCGTACTGCAACGGATGGTAGGCCATGCGGAACCTGGCATCGGGAACGTCAACGAGAGCCTTCCAGGGGTCCCATTCCTGGCCGCGCTCAAGTTCCCAGGTCGCGTACCGATTCTGATAGTTCATGCCGCCATCTTCGAAATAGTGATAGTGGTCCGTAATCAGGTGTGAATGTATGCCCGTTCGTTTCATGATGTCGGGGAAACAGATGTCAAACGGCTCCAGGGGGCCCCAGGAGCGATGCATGAAATTCAAACGGCCCGTCTGAATGTCGCGTCGGGCCGGCATGCAGGGCAGCGATCCGACATAGTGATTTTCGAAGGTCACGCCACGCCGTGCGAGACGGGAGAAGTTCGGCGTTACGGCTGAACCACCGTAACATTCCAGCGCCCGCCTGTTCAGGCTGTCAAACATCAGGAAAATCGTCTTCATGATTCCGACCTCTTCACGCGCAGGGTCTGCGAGACCTGGCGTCGGCGTTCGGCCCATAGAGACCAGACCAGCAAGGCCAGGGCCGCGATCAGCATTCCAAGCGACAGCGGTTCGGTAAAGAGCGGCGTGATGTCGCCGTCTGTGAACATCAGGCCCTGCCGCAGTTTGGCTTCCGCGACCTTGGCGAGAACGTATCCGATCACGAAGGGTCCGAGGTTGAACCCGGCCCGTTCGAGGAGGAACCCGACGACCCCGAACACAAGCATCGTCCAGACGTCGAACATCGTGTTGTTGAGCGAATAGACGCCGACAACGCAGAACACCATTATCACCGGGAGCAGGTAGGACTTTGGAATGGTGGAAACGCGCACATAGAGCCGGATGAGCGCAACCATCAGCCCGAGCATGACGAATGTAGACACGAAGTAGACGCCGATGACATTCCAGACAATGTCGGGGTTTGTGGTGAACAGCATTGGTCCGGGCTGGAGAGAGTGAATCGTCAGGGCGCCGATCAGGATCGCGTCGGTGACCGACCCCGGGATTCCGAGGGAAATCAATGGAATGAGCGCACCGCCGACCGTCGCGTTGTTGGCGGCCTCCGATGCCACGATTCCCTCTTCGGACCCTCTTCCGAATCGTTCCGGTGTCTTCGACCCGAGGCGGGCGAAGAGATAGGCGAGTGCAGAGCCGACCGACGCACCGACACCGGGAAGGATGCCGATGAACGTGCCAACGAGCGACGAACGAACCAGGTTGACGGCCTGTTCCCTGAGGTCCCGGAACGACATGAACATGCCCCGGCCTGAAAACGCGACCGATTCCTGCCGGGATTTCATGTCAAGCGCATCCGCGAAGATCTGGCTCACCGCGAAGACGCCGATGAGGACCGGAAGCAGCTTGAACCCGCCAATGAGATCGTCGGTACCAAAGGTCAGCCGGATTTCTCCGCCGGACGGATCGATTCCTGGAAAGGTAACGAGCATTCCCAGGAATCCCGCGATCAACCCCTTGATCACGTCACCGCCTGCGACAGAGGCAATGAGGGCCATGGCCATCATCACAAGGGCGAAGTAGTCGAAGGGCGTCAGTCTCACCGCGAGTTCCGACAGGGGTTCGGAAATCGTCGCCAGCGCCACCCAGGCAATCAGCGAGCCAATGAAGGATGCCGTAATGCCGAATCCTAGGGCACGCCCGGGCTGTCCGGATTTCGCCAACGGATATCCGTCCAGTGTCGTCATGACCGCTGCCGGCGATCCCGGCATCCGCAGCAGAGTTGCCGTGATCAAGCCACCCGCGATCGACCCCACGTACATCGCCACAAGCAGGGTCGTCGCATGCAGTGGCGACATGTGAAAGGTGATCGGAAGCGTCAGGGCGATCAGCATCGACCCCGTCAACCCGGGAATGGCACCAACAACGATTCCGGAAAACACACCCGTGAGGATGAAAGCCATCTGGAACCATGTCAGCGTGCCGAGGATGCCGTCGATCACGGGATCATCGCCCCTCAGAATGCACCCGGGAGCCGGATTACGAACAACCGGGTCAACGCAACGAACAAAAACGCGGAAAGACCGACGGAAACACATGCAGCAAGCAGCACGGAACGCCGATTCCAGCCGCCGAGGACGATCGTCGCGAAAAACACGAACATGATCGTGATCACAACGAAATGTGCGGCTTCGTACTGGAACGCCAGCAAGTAAGCGAACAGCAGGCAGACAAACGTCAGGAGGGCACGGGGCGTCTGTTCAGAACCGGTCCCGTTCTCGAGCCCCGCCGGGTCGCGCTGTTCGCGGATCCCGGATTTGCGGATCCGGACGACCGCCCGGACCAGGACAATCGTACAGAGGACAATCAGGACCGCAGCGACCATTTCCGGCGCTGCACCGGGACCGAGCGGATCGAATTCTCCGCCAGGCAGCGTCAGGGAATCGACGAGGAAAACGACACTGACCAGCAATAGCGCCAGCGTTACCCCGAATTCCGCCGACCGAAGCAAGGACATCATGGACCGAACTGACCCCGCCGACGACTCGAATGCCGCCGTCGGCCCGGCCGGTCGGATGTCTCCGGTCGAATTCTGTTCAGGTGGTTACTTCTTCGCGGCCCTTGCAGCAACGGGTGCGATGGCTTCCCATTGGCGGTCCATCTCGTCAAGGAGATCGCCACCCGACTGGAATGCGCCAACCATGCTCTTCTTGGCCAGAAAGGCCTGCATACCCTCATCCGCCAGCGCGGCCTCCACCATTGCGGCAAAACCGGCGACAGCCTCTGCCGGCGTACCTTTCGGCGCGAAGTACCATCCGTCCACGCAGAACTGGAAGTCATAGCCAAGTTCCTTGAATGTCGGAACATTGGGAAAGTTAACATGACGTTCAGGCCCCGCATAAGCCAGAAGCCGAACCGGGCTGTCGGGATCCGGTTTTCCGTCGGCACCCAGCGCGAAATTCGTTGCTCCTGCCGCCGAGAACCCGGCGACCTGAACCCTGCCGCCCTTGAACTCGGGGAAGGTTCCCGCGTCGCCACCGGTCTGGACGAATCGGAACTTGGCGCCGTCGCGCAGGTCTTCAACCATGATCCCGTAAACATGGTTGATGGCACCGAGATTGGCTCCGTGCACGAGCGTGTTCGGTTCCGCCGCAGCCCTGTCAAGCAGCGCGTCGAGGGTTTCGATTCCCGTGTTCTTGTGGACCGAGGTCGTCTGGCAAAACTGACCCAGTCTGGCAACGGGCTCGAAATCCTTGTAGCCGAAATCGATCTTCCCCGCCGCCTGCAGGGTCATCATCGCTGTATGCATGACGACGAAGTTGTGCCCATCAGGATCCTGGCCCTTCGCCTGACGCAACCCGATGGGGATCGGGCCACCGACATTGAAAATCGTAATCGGTTGGTCGACTATGCTGCCTTCAGCGACCGTCTTCTGCAACTGCCGGGTCATCTGATCGACTGCACCGGCGCCGGCCTTCCAGGGAATCGTGATCTTGATGGGTTTGTCAGGCCATTCAGCAAATGCCGGCATGGCGAAGGACGCCGCCGCCAGCCCGACGCAGACGGTTGTCAAAAACTGTCTCATTGTCTTCTCCTGGTCATGGACCGGCAATCACCAGGGTCGCCGGCCAGATTGTGGTCCTGAAGAAGGATGCCTTGTCGACACTAAAACTAAAAATGAATTCCCGCGCATAACTCATGACGGATTCGCATAAGCGACATCAAGGGGGCCGCAGGGTCCCGGCAATGTTTCGCAGGATTTCGATCAGCGTTGCCGATCGCTCGGAAAGCGTCCGCGACTTCAGCCAGATCGCCGCATAGGACATTCGGATCGTCGGTTGCCAAGGTCTGACGACAAACCGCCCCTGGCGGATTCCGGTTGCGCTGAACGGATCGCTGATTCCGACACCCATTCCTGCAGCCACAAGGTGGCAGCTGGCGATCGCGGTCGAGGTTTCAATGGCGATCGGCAGCGGGTGCTTGGCTTCCAGCATGCACTTGTCGGCAAGCTGGCGAAGCCTCGTTCTCCTGTTCGGAATGATCAGGCGTTCATCACGAAAGTCGGATGGGCCGATGATCGACTTTCCGGTGAGCGCATGACCCTCAGGCAGAAGCGCCACGGCATTTACGGAAACGAATTCGTGGGCGTCGAGCAAAGGGTGTTCCACCGGCATCAATGTCAGGCCGATATCGGAATTCTGATTGACGATCCAATCCTCGATGTCGAGCCGGTCCACCCAGTTAACCTTGAGGCGCAGATCCGGGTAGACCGACTGGAATTGCCGTAGAGCCGAGGGGACCAGTGTGCTGAACAGCAATGGTCCGATTGCGGAAATCCGAAGGGGACTTCCGCGTTCAAGTCGGATGTCTTCCACGATGCCGGGCAACGCGTCGAGCCCTGTCAGCGTCGCCTCGATCATCCTGAAAAACTTCCGGCCCTTGTCTGAATGCACGAGGTGACGACCTCGGCGTTCGAACAACTGGAATCCCAGGTCGGCTTCGAGGGACGCAAGGATCCGGCTGACGGCTGGTTGCGTCAGCGACAACATTTCAGCCGCCGCGGTGGCCGAGCCGGTACTGACGATTGCCTGGTAGGCCTTGAGTTGCCGGATACGGAGATTCTTCATCGGACCTGTTTTCGGACGGCCATGCCTGGCGAAGATAACTGGCCTCGGGTCGTTTTGAAAACAGCCCGCGTCGCTGTTCGGACCCGGTCCCTGCAACGCAGGTCCCGAGGACAGTGTGCCGGAGCGGTTCGGCGAGATTCTTCTGCGCCAACGTATGAGCCCGGCGTTGTTCCACAGCGATCTGAACGTGAAGATTGGTCCTGCGAGCCTGTCGGAACGCGGCAACATGCGCCCGCGCGGCCCATTCGCTGACGTTACCTGGAGTGGTGGCAAAAAACGCCCCCCGGGCAGCCGCCTGTCTGGCGGTTCGTGCGACGGCACCTTGCAGCATTACACGAGCTCGCTTACGTTCACGCCCGCCGGTTTACGGCTGACCCCAAGAAACCAACAATGGAGAATCGCGCGAAGTGCGGCAGGAGACGGCACGCCGCCAGAACCGTGCGGTCGAATCCCGCAGGAACCGCGGTCGTGATCGTCGGAATCGATTAGCTGGAACTTGGGCATCATCCACCCGATGATAGAGACCACCCCGAACGCCGGGACTGTTCGTCGTGCCCTTCATCCTCGTCACCAGTTTCGCCGGATTGATCAGTTCTTTGCGTTGATCGTCAACGCCGCACTGGAGGAGCAGGCCAGTGTCATCGAAGAAGCCCGTAGCATTCCTGGACAGGACATCACCGAACGGATCATGACGGTAACAGTTGAAGCGAACACACGGATGAAAAACCTTCGTCGCAAGGTCGAAAACCGAACCCGGGAACTGGCAGTGATGATCGGCGTTCTCAAGACCAAGGACCTCGATCTATGTGTTCTGTTGGAGGGAAGGCCGTGACCGCACTGCCCGAACCAACCTCGATGCTCAACCGGGTGCGTCGCCGGGTCGGAACCTTCATGGAGAGCCCACGGGTCACGCGGGCGATCACTGCTGTCATCGTGCTCAATGCAATCACCCTCGGGCTGGAAACTTCAGCCAACGTGATGGAACGCGTCGGGCCGCTGCTCCTGCTCCTCGACGACGCTTTGCTGACGATCTTCGTCATCGAACTGCTCGCCAAGCTGTTCGCGTTTGGCTGGCGCTATTTCACAAACGGCTGGAATGTATTTGACTTTGTCATCGTCGGGATCGCGCTGGCACCGGCGAGCGGGGATCTCGCGGTTCTGCGCGCCCTGCGGATCCTGAGGGTGCTGCGGCTGGTCGCCATCGTGCCCTCGATGCGCAAGGTGGTGATGGCCCTGATGGCGGCAATTCCCGGAGTCTCCAGCGTAATCGCCCTGCTCGCGCTGGTTTACTATGTCTTCGGCGTCCTGGTGACCAAGCTCTACGGCAAGACCTTCCCCGACTGGTTCGGCACGATCGGCGACAGCATGTTTTCCCTGTTCCAGATCATGACTCTGGAAAGCTGGTCCATGGGCATCGTGCGACCGGTGATGGAACGGTTCCCCGGCGCCTGGATGGTCTTCGTGCCGTTCATCCTGTTGACCAGCTTCGCCGTCATCAACCTGTTCATCGCTGTGATCGTCAACGCCATGACCGAGCAGAGCCAGGCCGAGTCCTCGGCACTCAGGGAGGAGATCCATGCCGTCACCGAGGCCGAAGCCTCGGCCCTGATGCAGCGCATGGCAGTCCTTCAGCGTCAGGTGGACGAGATCAAGGCAATTCTGGAGCGGCGTTGAACCAGCCTTGTGCAGGGCCACGTCAGGTGAATTCTGTCCGAGCGGACATGCCCGCCAGAAGCGGAACGCTCATGGCGATGCCCTGGGTGCCGAACGCGCCCGGCGCGGCTGGTCGATCCCGGGCGACCGCCTGGCGCAGGTCGACAGTGACACCGTCCGGATCGAGACCGCCGAACGGCACATCAAGGTGGCCCCCACCCCGTTCTACGTTCTGATCCGTCAGCTTGAGACCGACTCGGTCGTCAGAATCAAATCGGCCATGACGATCCGCTGCGAACAGGAACCGAAAAGATTTGACTCTTGCCAAGCCTGCCGTCTGATTGCTGATCCCGTGAAATAACCCGGAAACAATGTCGGAATATGGGGCAGATTTCCAGGTGGATGCCCCTGTCGCGGGTCCGCGAGCCAAACCGTTTCCAAGTACCCGTCACGTCAGTGACATTTCGACGGACCCGGTTGCGGACGTCGACCCCAGGTTGGTTGCATGCCTCAGCGGCGTTTGCGACGAGGAAAACGACAGAAGCTCGGCGAGTTCTGCAGGTCGTATCTGGGACTGAGCGAAACCGGTGGGCAAACCGGAATGTCTCATCCACCTCCCCGGGACGGTGGCTGAGCACATGGGAATTCGGCTCCTGAACGGTATGGCCAGGTGCGGCCCGGCAGGCATCCGGGGTAGGTGCACCTTCTTGGCGAGAGGCGCTTGAACAGGCGGCCACGACGAACCGGCGGGGATCGCCGTATGGCCATCGGCGGTGTGCCAATTGGCTCGGCGCTCTCAAGTCAGATCTTTCTGAAACCCCCCAACATAGACTCACCATCGGGCCAATCGAATCCAACGCCTGTGTAAGGCACCACTCGGACAAATGGCGACTTGGACGCTTCCAGTAACCCGAGTCCGGGTGACTTGGAACTTTCACGTCACAATCCGTGTCTTTCCCGTGTTCGCCTTATTCCGCAAATCGAATCTTCTCGACCACTCTGTCACGATCGGGCTTGGTAAAGTCGAGTTTTACGGCCCAGTCTCCGAGCATTTCGAGATGGATGCGTGCCTCGTACAAGCCGGGCGTGTCGCGAGGTAACGCCGGAACCGGTTTGATGTTGTGGGCGCCCGGCATGGATGGCATGTCGGCACCAACCGTGAACTCGGCATCGGCGATCGGGACTCCGCTCTTCCTGCCCGTGAGCATCATGGTGCAGTCGAAGACCAGCTTCTCGTTGGTCGGCTCGCAAGTGATTTCCACGTGTTTCCTGTCACCTGCAATTGCTATCCCTGGCAGGATGCCGAATCCGAAAACCACCAGGAGGCATGATCTCCATTTTGTCATTTCACCCTCATCTGTGTCGATCTTGGTGCACAAGCACTTTTCATGCCAAGGTAGCTTGCCACCAAACCATCATCCTTCTTCAATTCCTGGGCTGAACCCTGCAGAACGATCCGCCCGCCCTCAATCACATAGCCGCGGTCGGCGATGTCCAGCGTTTGCCGCACGTTTTGTTCAACGATCAGGATCGACAACCCTTCATTGCGAAGTGCGTCGATCAGTCTGAAGATTTCCTCGGAGGCAATTGGCGACAGACCCAGGGTCGGCTCGTCGAGCAACAACAGGCTGGGCCTTGCCATCAGTCCGCGCGCCACAGCCAGCAATTGCGCCTGACCACCGCTGAGGTTCGACGCCGGTTCATGCAATCTTTCCGCCAACACGGGAAACCGCTGCAGGACATCTTCCGGCGAGATGTGGCTCAGCAGGAACGAACCGAGGCGGTAGGCGCCGACCTGGAGATTCTCGAGCACGGTCAGCGTTCGGAAAACCATTCGTCCTTCCGGGACCTGCACGATTCCCATTCTGATATAGCTGCGAACGGAATGGCCGGCCAATGACTTGCCGCCGTAGCGGATCGAGCCCTTGGTCGGTTTAATGATTCCAGACAACGCGTTGAGGGTTGAACTCTTGCCGGCTCCATTCGCACCGATGACGGCGACGATTTCCCCGGCGTCGACGGAGAGTGACAACCCGCGGACAGCAGAGATCTTTCCATAGTCAATGTGGAGGTCGTGAACGTCAAGCATGGGCCGCGGCGCGCCCGAGATAAGCCTCAATCACCGTCGGCAGGACGAAGACCTCCTCCGGGTCTCCATCAGCGATCAGTTGGCCTGCGTTCAGGACGCAGACTCGCGCACAGACGTGCGCGATCAGGTCCATCTTGTGTTCAATGACGATGCAGGTTCGGTTCGGCGCAACACAGTCGGCGATCAACCGGGCCATGTCCTCGGATTCCGTGGGCGTCATTCCGCCGGCCGGTTCATCCAGGAAAACCAACTCGGGATCGCGCGCCAGGATCCGTGCAATTTCCAGGCGCCGCAATTGGGGCAATGGAAGGGAACTGGCCAGCCGGTTCCGCACGTCCTGGAGGCCAACCTGTTCGAGGGCCCATTCGGCTTTCTGGCGAAAGTTTCGCGCATTTCGTCGATCATCGGGCCGGAATCGAAAGAAAACGTTGCCCGGCATTCCATACTGGGCAGCCTCGACGTTTCCGATCACGGTCATCCGCTGAAACAGGCGAAGGTTCTGGAACGTGCGTGCAATTCCCAACCGGGAGATCCGGTGAGCTTCATGGCTGGTGATGTCCGTGCCGCGAAACAGGATCTGGCCCGCGTCTGGCCCGTACGTGGCCGTTACCACATTGACCAAGGTCGATTTACCTGACCCATTCGGTCCGATCAGCCCAACGGTTTCGTTCGGCCCGAACGAAATGGTTATCTCCGAAAGCGCATGGAGTTCGCCGAACCGTTTTTCTACCGAGACAAGGTTCAACACGTTACTGGCGCCGCAGCCAGCGCTTGATGTGATGGATGCGCACTTCGTCAAGGATGCCGCGTGGCATGATGATCAGCAGGATCGCAACCAGGCCACCGAAAGCGATCATGCGATAACCCTGAATGGCGCGGACCCCTTCCAGGAAACCGATATCCAGAACGACACCGATAATTGGACCGAGGGCAGTGCCCAATCCTCCGATCAGGCCATAGGCCAGAGCGTGAACACCCAGCATGACGTTGAAGACATTGGGCTCGATATAGGTGGCGAAATGCGCGTAGAGGCAGCCACCCAATCCTGCGATCATGCCCGAAAACACGATCACCAGCAGCTTGCAGGTTCCGACGTCGATTCCCTGGCTCCGGGCCAACAGAGGATCCTGACCGATCATCCTGATCACCGCACCCAGATTTGAGCGCTCAACCAGCAACAAGACAACGAGGACGGCGCCAAGCAACGCGTAAATGATGAACATGTACTCAAGGGTCGTAACGTCGTGCTCGAACATCCATCGGATATCGCCGAATCCCTCGGCACCGTCGGGACCGACCGGTTCGCCGTCAATCTCAACCTGCACGTGGATTGAATTGAGGCCGAGGCGGATCATTTCGGCGAAACACAGGGTCGCAATCGCGAAGTAGAGCCCGCGCAACCGAAGCGTGAGCGCGCCGACCGCGAATGCCGCAATTGCGGCAACGCATGAACCCAGGACCAAGGCAAATCCGAACGGCCATCCCCACATCGCCGTCGCCATTCCCGACACATACGCTC
The DNA here is from genome assembly GCA_028874915.1 of Paracoccaceae bacterium. Lineage (GTDB taxonomy): Bacteria > Pseudomonadota > Alphaproteobacteria > Rhodobacterales > Rhodobacteraceae > JAPPHA01. The sequence continues at coordinate 35,514 of JAPPHA010000082.1, read as the reverse complement.
CGATTCCGAAATAGGCCTGTTGTCCGAAGGAGATTTCTCCGACGACCAGGACCACGTAGGCCGACAAGGCGACAAAGGCGATCATGCCCATGTTCGAGGCAATGCTGATCGCATATTCGCTCACCGGTCAGATCCTTCTGAAGGCCTGGGCATGCCTTTCGACGATACCCTGGCCGAGCAATCCTCCGGGCCGCAAGACAAGCACCAGGAACAGAACCAGATACGCGGTCAGGTCTTTCACCGCGTTGCCCAGGTACCATTGCGTGTGGGCCTCGATGACGCCGAGCAGCAACCCGCCCACGATGGCCCCGGGGATCGAACCCAGTCCACCCAGCATCATGGCAATCAGACCCTTGAACGTCGCCCAAAGTCCGAAATACGGAGTGACCTGCTGATCAGCGGCCAGCAGCAGGTATCCGGCGACCCCGCCGATAAAAGACGCGAACACGAAAGCCCAAAACGTGATGCGAACCGGGCTAATGCCCATGTAAACGGCCGCCTCGGAGCTTTCCGAGACAGCGCGCAAGGCCAGTCCGAATCGGGTGCGATAGAGCAGGAGGCGGAGCACGACCAGCATGAACATGGCGACAGCCAGCGTCGTCACATGCTCCATGCGAAGAAAATAGGGCCCGATGTCGATTCCGCCGAATTTGAACAGTTCGGGGTACGGATAGGTGCGCCCCGGCAGCAGGATCGTCGCCACCTCCTCCAGTTGCATCCAGATCACGAAACTCGACACCATGGATGCGATGGCTGCATCCTTCCGTATGGCCCAGAAGCACAGGCGTTCCACATACATGCCAACGGCGACCGTTCCCGCAATGGTAACGACAGCGACGAGCCAGGGCTGCGCCTCAAGCGTGACGAATGCCCACGTTCCTGCAAAGGCGCCCAGCATGATGGACGGGCCATACGAAAGGTTGATCCGGCGCATGACTCCGAAAACCAGGGTGAAGCCCAGCGCAATCAGGGCATATGCGGAACCGATCGAGAGACCATCGAGTGTCGTCTGGATGAAGTCGATCACGATTCCTCACCTGTCATGCCGCTTTCGATCCCAGATAGGCACGCTGGATGATGTCATCCTCGCCGATGTCGCCGGGAGTGCCGCTGAAGGCCACGCGGCCTTGATCCAGCAAGTAGACGTGACTTGCGATTTGCAACGCCTTGTGGGCGTTCTGTTCGACAAGCAATATGGAAACGCCTTCCTTGTTGAGTTGGCTAATGATGGAGAAAACTTCGGATACGACCAGGGGTGCAAGGCCAAGGGACGGTTCATCCATCATGAGGATGTTCGGCCGGGACATCATGGCTCTGGCGACTGCCAGCATCTGCTGTTCGCCGCCGGACAGTGTCCCCGCTGCCTGGTCCCGGCGTCGCTTGAGGGATGGAAACCGCACATAGGCCTTGTCGATGTCTTCAAGAACCGCCGAACGGTCGCCCCGCAACCGGCGAAAGGCACCAGCCCTGAGGTTTTCCTCTACCGACATGGAAGGAAAAACCAACCGGTTCTCGGGAACCAAAGCGATGCCGCACGCAAGGGCGTACGGCGCAGATGAGCCGGTGATCTCCCTGCCGTTGACTGAAACTGAGCCTGATCTTGGCTTCAAGATGCCGGCGATGGAGTACATCAAGGTCGTCTTTCCGGCACCATTGGGACCGAGAATGCAGGTAATCTCTCCCTGTTTCGCCGACAGCGTCACACCTTTCAGCGCTTCGATCGCACCATAGACCGTAACGAGATCCCGGACTTCGAGCATCGTTCTCTCCTAGGCCGACTCGGAGTCTGGCGAACCCAGATAGGCCTCTCGTACCGCGGCGTTGCCCTGGATTTCACCGGGTGTCCCGAGGGCGATCAGCTTGCCGAAGTTCAGAACCGCAATCCGATCGGTCACGCCCATGACCAATTCCATGACATGTTCGACGAGCAGCACCGTGATGCCGTCGTGCTTGAGAGCAAGAATTCGTTGCCTCAGGTCTTCCACTTCCTCGCGATTCATTCCTGCGGCCGGTTCGTCGAGAAGAATGAGATCCGGACGGGCCGCTACGGCGCGGGCCAGTTCAAGTCGGCGTTGTTCGCCAAACGCGAGATTCTGCGCAAGGTCGTTTGCCCGGCCAGCGAGGTCCGCAAACACCAGGGTTTCTTCTATGGCCTCGCGTGTCCTGGCTGAACTGCCGAACCAGTTCCTGATGAACCCGGCTTCCCTGCCCGGCGCGTCCCGGCGCGCGATCCAGACGTTTTGCCAGACCGTAAGTTCGCCAAAGAGGCGGATATTCTGAAACGTCCGGCTGATGCCTGCATTCAGTCGCCTGTGCGGCGGCAAACCGTGCAGATCCCGTCCCTTGAACGTGACCTTGCCGCGTGTTGCGGACAACACGCCACAGATCAGGTTCACCGTTGTGCTCTTGCCTGAACCGTTGGGGCCGATAAGTCCGAAAACTTCCCCCTGATCGACTTCCAGGGACAGGCCGTCAACTGCACGAACGCCGTCAAAATGTTTGGAAAGGTCATCGAGTTTCAGCATGACCCTCTCCGCCGGATTTTTTCCCTGTTCCCAGTGCCTCCCGAATTCGCAAAACGACTTTACCGTCAATCAGGCCTGCTGGCCGAACGTTCATCGCAATGATGATGAGAAGTCCGAAGAGAATGTTCCGCCAGTCACCCAGGAATCGCATGCCCTCGATGAGCACGCCCTGTACGAAGATCACTGCAATCAGTGTTCCGAAGACGCTCGACAGGCCACCCAGGATTGGGTAGGCGACGGCGAAGGTCGCGAGCAGAACCGAAAAAGTCAGGTGGTCCACGTATGTGGCGCTATGCGCGTAGAGGCCGCCAGCCAGGCCTGCGATGATCCCGCCTCCGGTCATCGCGGACACCTTGACCGCAACGATGTTGACTCCGGAACTCTGTGCCGCCAGTTCGTCCGCCCCCACTGCCCGAAGCGTTGCGCCGACACGAACGCGATCGAGCCACCACAACAGGGCCATGACGATAACGACAAAGAGCCAGACAAAGAGGACGACATCCAGGGTGTCCCAGCCGTTCGCGGCGTAGAAACGAATCTCGCGAAAACCCTGCGTCGAGTCGGGCCCCACTTCGACTCCATTCACCGAAACCCGCCAGTTCAGGTTGAAGAAGAACAGGCGGACGATTTCGCTGAATGCGATTGTGGCGACCACCAGCATCAGTCCCTTGACCCTCAAAGCCGGGAATCCGACCAGGAAGGCGAACAAACCGCCTACAAGAGCGCCCAGGAACAGGCCGGGGACGATGTGATATTCAAAAATCACCGTAAGGATGCCCGATACATAAGCACCAATGGCGAAAAACCCGACCTGGGCCAGACTGAGTTGTCCGGTCAGCAACAAGATGTAGGCCGACAATCCGAGAAGCGTGTGAATCCCGATGGTCTGGAGAAGGCCAAAATAGAAAGCCATGACCTTCAATCCCTCTCGATGGCCGTGTCGAAAACGCCCCCCGGCCGGAAAACCAGGAAAACGAAGAGCAGCAGGAAAACGTAAATGTCGCGCTGGTTTACACCGAACAGCAGCAGGAACAGGTTTTCGAAACCGCCAACCGCGAAACCTGCAATAATGGCGCCCGGAATGCTGCCGAGGCCACCGATAACGGTGACGATCAACCCCTTGACGGTTATCGGCACTGTCAGCAACGGCGAAATCACGCCAACCGCTGCAGCCGCCATGCAGCCCGCCAAACCACCAAGCGCGCCCGTCACGACGAATGTGATCGCATTCGTACGGTGCCCGGCAATGCCGCAGAGTTCCGCTGCGATAGGTTGCTGAGAAACAGCGCGGGTCGCCAACCCCAGCCGGGTGCGAAAGAGGATGTACATCAATACGGCCATGGCGATCAGGCTGATCGCCAGGACGAAGATCAGGTCGCCCCTGAAGCCAAAGTCCCCGAATTCCAGGTAGATGTCTTCCATGACCGCGGGAAACGACAGCGGCGAGCCTGCGGTTGCGTGAATGACGATTTCGTCGATGAAGAACAGCGCCCCGATTGAGGCCATGAGTGGTGCCAACATGTTGGTCGTCGGTATGTACCGAAAGCAGGTTACGTAAACCGCGAACCCGATCACACCGCTGGCGATCGGACCCAGAAAAAACGCCAATACGGACGGCAAGCCCGTCAAGGTAATCATTGCAAGGCCAACGTAGGCACCCGCAATCGCCGACGCGGCATAGGCCAGGTTCAATTTGTGCATGGCGCCGAAAATGAGCGTGAAGCCCAGGCCGATCAGCGCATAAGTGGACCCGAAGAGCAGGCCGTCGATAATGGCTTGCGCGATGTCAACGAAGTCAATGCCCACAGATTCTGTCCTTCCGGGTCAGCGCGTGGAAACGCCGGCGCGGCACCAATGTCCGCGCCGATCCCCAAAATCCGGAATTTGAGGCGGTCAGACCTTGGTCTGACCGCCTCAAGGTATTCTACTGCATCGCACGAGGATCGTGAATTACGGCCCACTTGCCCTCTGTCGCTTGAACAAAGACGTAAGGCTTGAGCGCTTCACCTTCGTCCTGCACCCGCTGAACTTCACCGATCAGTCCGTCGGTCATTTCCAGCGTCTCCAGGCCGTCACGGATCATTCTACGATCTGCGACGAGCGTCTCAGGCGTGTTGCCAATGCCGACACTTTCGATCACCCGCTTGATGATCATGACATTCTCCCAGGCCGCAGCACTGTGCAGGTCGGCGTCGCCGCCGTTTTCGTTGGCAAGCATCGCGACCTTTTCCGCCGCCGGTGTAATCGGGGCAAAACTGGTCGGGATGATCATCCCCTCTGCTGCATCGGGGCAACCCTTCATGACTTCGGCACTGGACGAACTCGTGAGGCCGATCATGAGCTTGGGTTCGGCCCGCCGTCTCTTCAGTTCCTTGAGCATTCCGCAGGTCGTGAAGGGGTGTGACGAGATGATGTAGATATCCGCATTGGATTTCTTGAACGCACGCGCCTGAACCGAAAAGTTTGTATCCGCCATCAGCCAGTTGGAAGAACTGTCGAGGACTTCCGTGCTGCCTGAGCCGAGATCGCCGGTCACTCCCTCGATTGCGCCAGTCGCCCAATCAAAACCATGGCGCTTCGACGCCTGCACGATGACCTTTGAATACGTGCCATTGGAGTGGCCCTGATCAGTCTCCGTCCCGCCATAGATGGTCTTCAGATCCGGGTAGGTTTTCGCCACCCACGCGAAGAGCTTGTCATACATGTCCGGTTCGTTTGGCGTATTGCGGAAAGTCCACTGGCTGATCTTGGCCAATCCGTTCCGGACCGCCGTATCGGTCAGGATCGGGAATTGCAGGCCGGTGTCGGAATCGTCTCCAACCGTTTTCTGAAAGACGCCAAACATTGCCGCTGCGGCGCCAGAACACGTCGGGCCAATGCCGATCAGTGCCGACGTTTCCGAGGCAACCTTGCGTGCGACAGAAATCGCTTGTTCGGCATTGCAAGCAGAATCGAAGTAGATGTACTCAAGGGTGGCGTTCCGTCCGTCGGACAGCATGATTCCGCCGGAATCATTGACTTCCTTCACGGCGGCCTTGAGAACGGCTTCGGAATTCACGCCAAATGACCGCAGTGGTCCCGACTTTGCACCCCAACCGGCGATGAGGACTGTCTCTTCGGCAAAAGCCGGCGAGATCAGGGCCGAAAGAGCCGCGGCCATAACGGCGGGTTTCATGATGGGTTTCAAGTTGAACATCGTTGCCTCCTTTTCAGGTCGTTGTTCCTGGTGAAAATCCTTCATCCGGGCTAATGTTCCTCCCTTGGTAGAACCCGGTAAGATTTCCGTTCTGTTCGTCCGTTGCGTCAACTGGGCTGGCCATGTTTCCACGCGGGGACCCGAAGTCATGCATCATCCGATGGGCACTGCCGATGTCGAAAAAGCTGAAGGTGGGTGCGGTTGATCTGACTCCCCCGAATCCGAATGTTCGAGCGGGGATCGTGACCTTGCCGCAAACTGCCGATGCGTCATCCGATTCCAACCCATGCAAGTGAATCACAACCTCGCCACCGGGACAGGCGATTTCGACTTCAGGCATATTGATGAATCCTCGGCACCATGCATTGCCTGGCATCCGAGAAGCAATCCGGTCGCACGCAAGACGCATGAGTTTTTCGTACCACGCACAAGCCTGACGACTCGCCCGGCTCCAAGAACGCGGGACGTCCGGTGCCGCCGAACTCCAACGATCCGTACATTGTCGCTTCAACGCCTCCTTTTGACTGGCAGACTTTGAGCGCCATCGGTTTTTTGCCCATCAGGAGGACCGACACTTGACAATTTTCACGTATTTCAATATTTGTCAAGCAAATCGATGAATATTGCTACGCTCGTCGTTTTGCATGGACCAAAGAGGTGCATTGACATGACCTACGTGTGCGCTCCCCCGCTGCGGAACGGCACGCGTGTCCAATCGAACAGGAAAAGAGGGAACCCGGTCATCCGCCACCCCAATGTGATCGTCCAGATTTCGATTTCGGATCCAAAGTAGACATGGCTTTGAATTACGAACCCGTCGTGACAGAGAGTGTTGCCAAGCAAATCGCTGAACAAATTCGGCGCGCCATCACCAACGGCACCCTGAAGGTTGACGAAAAGCTGCCAACTGAAGCGGAACTGGCCCGACAGTTCAGTGTTTCCCGCCCGACCATACGCGAGGCCCTGAAACGGCTCGCCGCCAAGAGTCTCATTCGGTCCCGACGCGGCCCTGCCGGGGGGACATTCGTGCAGGCGCCGAGTACCGAAGACGTGTCGCAGGACTTGATGTCTTCCGTGGCCCTCATGGTCAGCCTGGGCGTGTTCGATCTGACCGAGATTGCCGAGGCCCGCCACGAACTTGAGCTCGTATGCATTCGTCTGGCGATCAAGCGCAGGAGCAGTGCCGAACTGGACCGTATGGCAGCAGAAATCAAGCTTCAGACGGACGAAGCGCTGACGGACGAGGAGTTTTGCGCATCAGACGTCCGATTCCATCGTGCGCTCGTCGACGCGACACACAACCCGGTCATGCAGTTCCAGATGTTTACGGTGATCGAAGCTTTGCAGCCAGTAGAGAACATGGTGATCTTTCGTTTTCGAGAACGGCAGAAAATTATCGAGCAACATGAAAAGATCTGGCGTGCGCTCCGTGACCAGGACCTGGCAGAGGCTGAAGATGCCATAGACGAACAGATGGTCTACCTGCGCGAAAGCTTTGCGCAGGCAAAGGAGTGGCGGCGCAATCGAGACTCGGTGAAGGCAGCCGTCCAATAACATTGTGATCCAGGATCGCCCTTGCCGGGTGCCGGAACAGGACGCAACTCTCGCATTGGAGCACCAAATCGAAGGGCGCGAGACCCTCGTATCCTGCGAAATCCGTCAGAGCGCGGGTCTCCAGTTCGGTGAACCCGGTTACGTTGCACGCGACACGAGTTTTCAACTCCGGCAGTTCGTTCGCCGAACGCGAGCGGTCGACCCGGCTCTGATCCCGCCTGCTCTCTCATGTGTCTCGTCCACTCGATGACGAGCACTCCGTGTCATTGGTTCAGATCATCGCGCATCAGAACAGATCCTGTTGAAGGACCTGTGCAGCAACGGTAACTTTCCGTCATGGCGCGACCCGCGCCGAGTCTCGTTCCAATTGTCAGAGGCAAATCGGATCGTGGCCGAAACGCACCCGGTTGGCAGCGGCCGACAGATCCGTCGTGCGGAAAGAAAGGGATATTGGGATGAACCTGTTCCGGTTCGGGTTGCTGCCGATGCTCATCCTGTCCCTGGCGCCCGCCGTCGTGTTTGCCGACGAATTGCATGTCGCCGCCTGGAACCTCGAGCATTTGGACGATACCGACGGGGAGGGTTGCGTCGGACGTGAGGGTGCCGACTACGCCGCCCTGACCGAAAGGGTCGAGGCACAGGAAGCGGACGTCATCGCATTCCAGGAAGTGGAAAATGCCGCGGCGGCCCATCGGATTTTCCCGGAATCCGATTGGCATGTGGAGATGTCCGGGCGGCCAACCATGAAACGAACGAGGGCCTGCTGGGACAGACCTGAAGCCACCCTCGGGCATCTCGGGACCGGATTCGCCATCCGCAAAGGCATCACGTACCGTCGGAACGAAGACCTGAAGGCGCTTGGCGGCGACGATGCCTTCCAGCGTTGGGGAACCGACATCACCATCATGGCAGGTGGCGGGGAACTGCGGCTTCTCTCGATCCACCTCAAATCCGGATGCTGGGGTGAACGGCAGGACCGGGACGATCGCAGGAAGGCGACCTGTGCGACGCTCCGCGACCAGATCATGCATGTGAAGGGCTGGGTTGATGCCCGTCGGAGCGAAGACGCAGCCTTCGTCATACTCGGTGACTTCAACCGCCGCCTGACACTGCCCGGAGATTGGGTCTGGGAACTGCTCTCGTCGCCGGCGGCGCCGCTTCGCCTGCTGACTGCGGGCGTGGCCTACGACTGCGACCCCCGGTTCTCGGAACATATCGATCACCTGGTCGCCGGTGGTGCCGCGGCCGGGGTCATGCTTGTGGAAGGGTCGTTCCGGCAATGGCCGTATCAGCCTCCACACCCGGATCACTGTGCCGTTTCGTCAGCCTTTCGGATGGGAAGGTAGGCGGGTCCGGCAAAGTCATCCCTCCGGGGGCGACCGGGATTCGGGATGTAGACCTGGATCGCCCGTCCGGGGCCGGAACGATCCCGCACCCGGTCGGCCCGCTCTTGGCGCATTTCGGGATTGGCGATAAAGCACGTCGGACGGATGGATTGGCCGCGGGACGGACCGAGGATGCAGGATCACAACAAGTCCGGTTTACGGGGCCGAAACTCCCGGGCTGCCGCCCGGCTGCTCAGCGAGGCACTGCCGCACATTCGCCGTTACGACGGCGCGACCATCGTGATCAAGCTGGGCGGATTTGCCGTCGCCGACGACCACGGCCTCGTCAGTCTGGCGAGAGACGTCGTTCTCATGCGGCAGTGCAACCTGAACCCCGTGATCGTGCACGGCGGTGGCCCGATGATCAATTCGACCCTTGAGCGACTTGGAATCCAGTCGAAGTTCCAGGCGGGCAAACGGATCTCCGATCGGGAAACCGTTGATGTGGTCGAAATGGTGCTCTCCGGCAGCGTCAACAAGAAGATCGTTCAGGCGATAAACGGCCAGGGCGGCCGGGCCGTCGGGATCTCGGGAAAAGACGCCGACCTGATTGTCTGTCGCCAGGCAGACCCTGAACTCGGCATGGTCGGACACCCCGTAGGCATCAACTCCAGGCTTGTCACCACGCTCGTCGAGGGCGGCTACATTCCCGTGATCGCCCCCCTCGGCACTGGCAAGAATGGAGAAACGTTCAATGTCAATGGAGACACGGCCGCGGGTGCCGTCGCCGCGGGACTTCAGGCCGACCGGCTTCTCCTCATGACCGATGTCGCCGGCGTGAAGGGCCGGGATGGTGAAATTCTTCCCTATTTGAGCCCGCAGGCTGCGCAGGAACTGATCGACGACGGCATCATCAACGGCGGAATGATTCCCAAGACTCGGACCGCTCTTGATTCCGTCAGCGAAGGCGTGCGCGCCGTTGTCATCATGGACGGCCGAATTCCCAATGCCTGTCTGCTCGAACTGTTCACCGACGAGGGCATCGGAACCCTGATTGGACGAAAGAGCCTCCGATGGAATATGAGATCCTTGTCAGGCTCGGCGTCTTCCTGACGCTGTTCGCCGGATTGGCATCCGCGGAGTCCCTGCTGCCGCGCCGCCGTCGCTCGCTGCCTCGAACCGGGCGCTGGACCACGAACATCGGGATCGTCGTTCTCGACAGCCTGACCCTTCAACTGATGGCGATCGTCATGCCCTTGCTGGCCGTCGGCGCGGCGATCGATGCCGCCGGCAAGGGATGGGGACTGTTCAACCACCTGGACTGGCCGCTGTGGCTGGAAGTTCTGATCGTGGTCGTGGGTCTCGACTTCGTCATCTGGGGCCAGCATGCGATCATGCACAAGATCCCGATCCTCTGGCGCCTGCACCGCGTCCACCACGCCGACCGCGACGTCGACGTGACCACCGCCGTCCGGTTCCATCCGGTGGAGATCGCCCTGTCAATGATCATCAAGATCGGCTGCGTCTACGCGCTCGGCCCGCAGGCAATTGCCGTGATCCTGTTCGAGGTCATGTTGAACGGCATGGCCATGTTCAACCATGCCAATCTCAGAATTCCGCCACGTCTCGAGACCTGGCTCCGGCTGATCGTCGTCACGCCGGACATGCACAGGGTTCACCACTCCATCCATCGGCCAGAGCACGACACCAATTTCGGGTTCTCCCTCTCGGTCTGGGATCGACTGTTCGGGACCTATACGCCTGAACCGGCCGATGGACATGAATCCATGACGCTCGGCCTCAAGTGGCAAAACGACGCTCCGGCTCGCCTTGGGTGGAGCCTTATGCTCCCGTTCCGGCGTGACAACTCTCGCTGACGTCGCAGCGGCGGCAGGCGGTCATTGCCTTGCCGTCAACGGTGTCGTCCGGGCAAAAGCTTCCGAAGCCCCGTTCGACGGCCGTTTTCGGACCATCGTCCTGTTCGGACCCGGCGCCGGTTTCTGGACCCTTGTGACGGCGTCAGCCGAGTTCGCCAATCCCGCCCCGCACCCTCTCGACCGCTGGTCGATCCGGGTCATCTCCGGCATCGCCAGGAGCCTTGGTGGCGAACCCCTGTTCCCCTTCGGCGGCCCGCCATTCGCGCCATTCCCGGACTGGGCCCTGAAGAGCGGTCGGTGCTGGCCGTCGCCTGTGAACCTGCTCGTCCATGACCATTCCGGGTTGATGGTCTCCTTTCGGGGGGCCGCCGGATTCGCCGACGACCTCAAGAACGGCAATGCGTCATCGGAAGACGAATCCGAACAGACGGAGCCGTCACCCTGCGATCAATGTCCCGAACAACCCTGCCGATCAGCCTGCCCGGTCGGCGCGTTGACGGCTGACGGTTACGACATCGCCCGGTGCAAGGCGTTCCTGATGACAGAATCCGGTCAGGACTGCATGCAGAGAGGCTGCGCCGTCCGACGTTCCTGCCCGCTCAGCGCCGGAGCCGGTCGGGAAGACGCACAATCCGCTTTCCACATGCGGGCGTTCCTGTAGAGTGACGGTATGGTGCGGCACCGTCTCATTCTGACGCGCCACGCGAAGTCAAGCTGGGCAACCCCCGGGCTCCGGGACCACGACCGACCGCTCAACAAACGCGGCACCCGTTCGTGCCATTTGATCGGTACGATGCTCAGGGACAGCGGATTCCTGCCCGAAGTGGCCCTGGTTTCGACCGCGCGACGCTGTGTCGAAACGTTTGAGGGTCTGGTCCAGGCAACCGGGACCCGCGTCCCCTGTCGCCTGGAGCCCGGGCTCTATCACGGCAGTGGGCCGGGCATGCTGGATATCCTGCGACGGGCTCCGGAACCCGTGGTTCTGATGATCGGCCACAACCCCGGAATTGCCCATTTCGCTTCGTGGCTACTTTCGAACCCGGCAGACGCCGACCGCCACGAACAGTTTCGGCGTTATCCAACGGCAGCGACATCCGTCATCGATTTCGACGTGGAGTCCTGGAACGCCGTTCGCGAGGCGACCGGCAGGCTCATCGACTTCCGGATTCCGCGGGAACTCGAATCCTGACGCCTCACCCCCGGGACCCGTCCGGACTCTCTGGCCTCGGATGGGCGTCGCCCCCTCTCGCAAGGTCGCGACCCGCGTGTGAACGCCGTCACACGCCGTGGGCCTTGGGACGCGGGAACCGAATTGCCGGACCCGGCCGGCACTCTCCCGGACATCCGATCGAAGGAAACCGCACCTGCCCGGGCGGGCTCAGTGGCCCAGGATCTGGCTGAGGAAGAGCTTGGTGCGATCGGACTGCGGATTGTCGAAAAAGGCTTCCGGTTCATTCTGTTCGACAACCTGGCCTTCGGCCATGAAGATCACCCGGTTGGCGACCTGACGGGCGAAACCCATCTCGTGGGTCACGCACAGCATGGTCATGCCTTCTTCAGCCAGTTCGATCATCGTGTCGAGAACTTCCTTGATCATTTCCGGGTCGAGCGCCGAGGTGGGCTCATCAAACAGCATGATCCTCGGCCGCATGCAGAGTGATCGTGCAATCGCCACCCGTTGCTGTTGGCCCCCAGACAGTTGCCCGGGGTATTTCTGCGCCTGATCGGGAATCTTTACCTTTTCCAGGAAATGCATCGCTGTTTCCTGGGCTTCCTTCAATGGGACCCTACGGACCCAGATCGGCGCCAGCGTACAGTTCTCGAGAATCGTCAAATGCGGAAAGAGGTTGAAATGCTGGAAGCACATGCCGACTTCCGACCGAATCTTGTCGATGTTCTTCAGGTCCGAGGAGAGGATCGTACCCTCGACCACGATCTGTCCCTTCTGGTGCTCCTCAAGGGCATTGATGCAGCGGATCAGCATCGACTTGCCCGCCCCGGAAGGTCCACAGACGACGATTCGCTCGCCCCGAAAGACGGTCAGATTGATGTCACGGAGCACATGAAAGGTGCCGAACCACTTGTTCATCCCGGTGATCTCGATGACCACCTCATCGGAGACTTCCATATGCGACCGGTCGATTTCGCGATCCGTCAACAGTTCCGACATTGGTTTGCTCCCCCCTTGAGATCCGGCGAAACCGCCTTCACGTCCGGCTTCGGCCATCGTCAGCGATGGTCGGTGTTGAGTTTCCGTTCGAGGTACATCGAGTATCGGCTCATGGAGAAACAGAAAATGAAGAACAGCAGGGCGATGAAACCGTAGAGCTCCCAGACAATGCCGTTCCAGTTGACGTCGGCCCGGATGTTGTTGGTGAGGCCGATGGGATCCAGAAGGCCGATGATCGAGACCAGCGTCGTGTCCTTGAACAGTCCGATGAAGTTCCCGACGATCGCCGGAATCGAAATCTTGAGCGCCTGCGGCATGATCACCAGTCGCTGACGTTTCCAGTAGTCGAGACCCAGCGAATCCGCAGCCTCGAATTGCCCCTTGGGCAAGGCCGCCAACCCTCCTCTGATGACTTCCGCCATGTAGGCGGAAGAAAACAGCGTTACCATGATCACAACACGCAGGATGATGTCGAAATTCGTGCCGGGCGGCATGAAGATATTGAGCAGCGTCGATGCCACGAACAGGAGCGTGATCAGGGGAACACCGCGAATGAACTCGATGAATCCGACGCAGAGGGACTTCAGGATCACCAGGCCGGACTGACGTCCGAGCGCCAGCAGGATTCCGATGGGCAGCGAAAGCGCGATTCCGGTGATTCCGATGGTCACTGACAACATGAACCCACCGAACTTGGCAGATTCCACCGGTTCGATGCCAATGCCGATCACACTGTCGAGCCCCCGGGACACGGGCGCTGCCAGCCATATCCACCAGACGACCGGCGCCAGAAGAGCCGCAATCGCGCCCGCCAACTGCCCTGCGGCGCGATTGGCCGCGATGAAGGCCAGATAACCGACCGCAAAGCCGAGGGCGGCGACAATCGGAAGCCAGAGCGTTCCGCCCCAGAGAAGCCAGAAGCAGAGAAACGGAAACGCCGCCGAGAACCACAACATTTGCCGCGGGAGGGCCGGAAACAATATGGGGGCCAGGCTAACAAGCAGAAGGATGAAGGCCAGATTGGCACGCCAGTACTGCTCCGAAGGGTAGAATCCGTAGATCAACTGGAGGTAGCGTTCCCGGATCACCGCCCAACAGGCGCCATCGACATGATCGCCCCAGGCCAGATCGATCGCTTCCCGGCACTCCCGGAGCGAAGATGCGGTCCAGGAGGACCGGACAATCCACGGCAGGACTTCCCAGAGAATGATGGCGATGAAACCGACTGACAGGATCGTCAGGACGCTGTTCATCCAGGATCCGAAGAGGTTCTGCCGCAACCAACCGATAATGCCGGCCGACGTCATCGGAGGCGGAGTCTGCCCCATCAACTCCTTTCGCACGAAGGACGTCCCGGCCATCTCAGCGTTCCTTGAGCTTGACTCGTTCGTTGTACCAGTTCAGCACCGCCGAGATGCCGAGGGACAGGGCCAGGTAACAGAGCATAAGCAACAGGATGCACTCCAGTTCGCGGCCGGTCTGGTTCATGGTGATGCCCCCGAGCGTGCCGGTGATATCCATGTAGCCAACGGCGATGGCGAGCGAAGAGTTCTTGGTCAAGTTCAGGTATTGCGAAATCAATGGCGGAATGATGACCCGAAGCGCCTGGGGCAGGATCACCAGGCCCATGATCCGCCTGGGTCTCAGCCCGAGCGCAGCTGCCGCTTCCGTCTGCCCTTTCGAGATGGCGAGAATGCCGCCGCGAACCGTTTCCGCGATGAAGGCGGCGGTATAGAGTGACAACGCCAACCAAAGCGCGATCAGCGAATTCCGCATGTAGATGCCGCCGGCAAAGTTGAACCCTTTCAATGCCGGCAGGCCGAGCTGAAATCCGAGGGCAGTGAGAACGATGACCGGTGGAATGACGATAAGGCCGATCCGCTGCCACCACGTGACGGGCCGGACCCCGGTACTGTCCTGAATCCGGTCAGCGCGTTTTCGAACCCAGGCGGCGGCCCAGATTCCAGCTCCAAGAACCGCCAGGAAGACAATCAGGTCAAGGCTGATGGAGAACGCTCCGAAAACACTGACGTCTCCGAGACCGCGGCTGAAAAGCGGTTCGGGGATGTAAACGCCCCGGTTGGTGATCGCCACGGAATCGAAGACCTGCAAGGATGCCGTGGCGTTCTCTCCGCGAAAAGCCCGCGGCGCCGGCAAGCTCTCGATCATCAAGGCCATCACCAGGATGATCCAGAGAAGCACCGGTACGTTGCGGAACCCCTCCACATAGATGGCCATGAGCCGCGAGATGAGCCAGTTCCTGGACAACCTCAGAATGCCAACCATTCCACCGACGATGGTGGCCGTGACGCAACCCATGGCCGCAACCAGCAGGGTGTTGATCAGTCCAAGGACCGACGCGCGAAGATGGGTGTCGCGCGACGTGTACTCCAACAGCCGTTGATTGATGTCGTAACTTGCAGGTTCTCCAAGGAAACTGAAATCGATCGGTTTTCCGAGTGCGGAGAGATTCTGGACCGTGTTGGTGATCAGCCAGGCGGCAAGCAGCATAAATCCGATCATGGCGACAACCTGGATGGTCTGCGACCGATACCGGGTGTCGTATATGAGCATGCTCAGCCGAAAGCGGTCTCCCGTCATCTCGGAAGTCATCGCCATGGCCTGAATCTCCTGATCGGCAAAACCGGCGGGGGATCAACCCCGCCGGTTCCCGAGGCAACGCCAGTCGGTTGCCGGCAAATTCGTGAAGGGCACCAGTGACCGGCGACCTTCAAACCCGGTTCAACGGAATGGCGGCGAGTAGATCAGGCCACCGTCGGACCACTGGGCATTGAGCCCGCGCGCCAGACCGATCGCCGTTGATTCACCAATATGGGCTTCGAAGATTTCGCCGTAGTTTCCGCCCGCGGCAATCGCACGCTGTGCCCATTCCTTGTCGAGGCCGAGCATACCACCGAGGTCACCTTCGGTCCCCATGAGCCGGTTGATTTCCGGATTGTTGGTTCCGGCGGCCATTTCGGCCAGGTTCCCGGACGTGATGCCGAGTTCTTCTGCGGAAATCAGCGCGTTCAGAACCCAGCGAACGGCGTCGGCCCAATGGTCGTCGCCGTGTCGGACCAGCGGTCCGAGCGGCTCTTTGGAGATGATTTCGGGAAGGATGACATGGTCAGCGGGATTCTCGAAGGACGCACGTGTCGCGGCGAGACCGGAACGGTCCGTCGTGTAGACGTCGCACGCGCCTGCCAGATACTGCTGCTGGGCTTCAGCGTTGGTTTCGATCGGAACCGGCTCGTAACTGATGTTGTTCGAACGGAAGAAGTCCGCCAGATTCAACTCGGTGGTCGTTCCGGTTTGGATGCAAACCGTCGCACCGTCGAGATCGGTCGCCGAGCCGACGCCGAGGCCGGCCGGAACCATGAAGCCCTGGCCGTCGTAATAGTTGATGCCGACAAAGGTCAACTTGAGATCGACGTCACGGCTGTAAGTCCAGGTCGTGTTCCTGGCCAGCATGTCGATTTCACCCGAACTGAGCGCCGTGAAGCGCGTCTTGCCAGTGGTCGGAGTGAATTTGACTGCCTGCGAATCACCGATGACGGCAGCAGCCACGGCCCGGCAGACTGCGACGTCGAAGCCGTGCCAGTTGCCGTCGGCATCCGCGGCAGCAAAGCCGACCAGACCGGTGGAAACGCCGCATTGCACATGGCCCTTGGCCTGAACATCCTCAAGCGTGCCGGCCACCGCGACTCCGGCTGTCATCATTCCAGCGGCCACGGCGCCGATATACAGTGTTCTCTTCATTTTTCCCTCATCCTGATTGTCAATCTGCTGGGAATTCGTCCCGGCCCGAAGGCCGGGCGGTCGAAGTTGTCGGGACAGGCCCCAACCAATACATACAATTTCATTCTTGCCCCTGTTGGTCAAGACTCCCCGCATCCCGGTCGTCCGGTCCCGACGTCAAGCCGAAGCGAAACCGTGACGAACTGCCGACAGCGGGCTCACCGGACCGAATGCATGCAGTGGCACGGTCGGTTCGCCGGTGGCGCCGCGTGGAACTCTCTGCATCCGTCCCGGAGAACGCCGGACAGTTTCCGGTGCGGCCATTTCATCAATTTTTGGGATTACGCCGAATCCGACGTTACAGGACCCTGACATTCCGATGCCGGAGGCCGCCTGCCCGAATTGTCGAGACCCGATCTGCCGTCCTGTTCCCACACTGCCGACCAACCGGCATGAGCGCCCGCAGGATCCGGACGGCAAGCATGAAATCCGATTCCCGTGCCTTCGCCCGGGCAGCGGCCTCTGGATCAACGCCCCAGGATTCCGCCTGCCAGTCCTCGTCCAGGTTTGACGCCCGCCAGGCAGTGTCCGGCGACAGAAATCCATGGAACACCGCGAGCGCCAGAAGAAGCGACCCCAAAGGCGTCACCAAATGCTGGAGGGCCAACAACAGGAAGACATCCCGGGATTCGATCTGCCGGCGAAGTGCCGCCAGGCTTCCGCTCGGCTGAGTTACGGGAATCACGCCGCGGGTCACCTTGAGAGGAGCCGAAAGCGCCCGCTCCGCCCAGTCCAGCACCGGGTCCCATGACTGGGCCTGCCGACGACAGAGGTTTTCGCCCGGGTCACGGTAACAGAGCAGATCGCTTTCGGCGTATTCAAGCATGGCGGCAGTGACTTCTTCACGGACCGAATCGGTTCGGTCGATGGCCGCGTTGCAGATGCGGGTTGCCATCAACTGGTCCGGGGTGATGTCCGGCCCTTCCGCAGCCCATTCTGCGGCGACGATTTCCGCCAGGGCCCGCGTCGGCGTCACCAGATCTTTCATTGCCGGTGTCGTCACCGGCCGGTTGTCAAGCATGATCAGGAATCCATCCCCGGCATCGGTTGGCCGGACGTGAGTCTGAGTCCAAATGCGCTTCACGGTCCCTGACACAAAATTGTTCGCTGGCATCGCTGGTCTCGTCCGAATGCGGTCAGGAGAATCGGCTCAAGCATCGGCTTCCGGGAACGGATCGACCGGCGCCGCTGCCGGGTCCCAGCCGAGGCAGTCCCAGGTCCGCCGGTTGGAGTCCGGCAGATCGGCAGTGATCCGCAGCCAATCACCGGAATCCGGATGCTCAAAGGCAATCGTCCGAGCATGCAGATGCAATCCATCGCCGGGGGCACCGTCGGCCCCGGACGACCACGAACCGGCACCGGGCCCGACGTCATGTGGCGCCCTGCCGTATCGCCGGTCACCGAGAATGGGATGACCGGTTGCGGCCATATGAGCCCTGAGCTGGTGGGTACGGCCGGTCACCGGTCGCAGGAGCACCCAGGACATCCGCTCGCCGGCGGATTCGACCACGGCGTACTCCGTCGTCGCATGCCGCGCCCCGGGTGTCGACGCCACGGAATCTGGATGAATGCACGTCATCCTGTCCGGCCCGGGCGCCCCAACGGCCTTGACCAGCCCGAACCGGATTACGCCCCGGGCGGGCCGCGGCACACCCGCCACCATCGCCCAGTAGATCTTTCTCGCCCGCCGGGACCGGAACTGCGCAGCCAGCCGGGCCGCGGACCGGGGCGTGACTGCAAGCAGCATGACCCCGGACGTTTCACTGTCGAGGCGGTGGATCAGTTTCGGGCGCGGTTCGCCGTCGGCGACAAGCGCCGAACTCAGCCCGTCGAGATGCCGAACCTGCCCGGTCCCGCCCTGGGCCGACAGTCCGGGCGGCTTGTTGACAGCGATCAGATGGCTGTCCCTGTAAATCACCCACGACCGAACCCAACGGGCTTCCTGCCTGGAAACCGACGGCCGGTTCGACCGGTCCGATTGCGATCCAGCGCGGGCCCGATCCTCACCTCCTCCGACACTGGTGGCCGGCAGCGGTGGAATCCGGATCGTCTGGCCGGCCTCGACCCGAGCCGACGGCCGGACGCGGCCTCCGTCAATCCGCAGTTCACCTTTCCGGCACATGCGCTCGATCCGTCCCTGGGTGAGGCCGGGCTGATGCCGTTTCAACCAGCGGTCGACGCGCTGTCCGGCCTGGGCCTCGGTGACGGTGACGAGGGTAACCGGCATCAGGCGGCCCAACTCCGCGCCAGCCAGACGCCAAGGAAGACCATGGCCAGGGAAAGTCCCACCGAGGCGATCACATAGGAGGAAGCCGCCATCAGCCTGTCCTGCTGGACCAGCGTCGCCGTTTCCAGGGAAAACGCCGAAAACGTAGTGAACCCGCCAAGCAGCCCGGTCAATAGCGCCGCCTCGACCCGAGGGTTGGTCATCTTCTCGAGCAGCAGCACGGCGAGAACGCCGACGAGAAGGGATCCGACAACATTCACGAAGAGTGTCCCGAAGGGAAATCCCGGCCCGAGAACACGGACGGATCCGAACTCGGCGAAGTACCGGAACACGGCACCGGCCGCCCCGCCGCAGCCGACCAGCAGGATGATCTGTAGCGTCTGCATGCGGACGTCCCCGTGTTCATGGCACGCGACGGGAATCCACCCGCCTCAGAACCGAATGGGCCGCCGTCCCTGGGGATCAAGCGACCTCCTGTCCCTTCCTCCTTTGCCGCAGACGGTTGAAGTAGGCAACGCGTTTGACAAATTCCCGTTCCATTCCCCGTTCGACCGGCGAATAGAAGTCTTCCCGTTCGAGGCCCTCCGGAAAATAGTCCTGACCGGAGAATCCGTCCTCTTCATCATGATCGTAGCGGTAACCGCGCCCGTACCCCTCCGACTTCATCAACCGGGTCGGCGCGTTCAAAATGTGTTTCGGTGGCATCATCGAACCGGATGCCGCCGCCCGGCGGCGGGCGGCACCATAAGCGCGATAGGCCGCGTTCGACTTGGGTGCCAGAGCCAGATAGATGACCGCCTCCGCCAGAGCCAACTCCCCTTCCGGACTGCCGAGCCGTTCATAGCTCTCCCAGGCCCGCAGGCAGACAGCCAGGGCCTCCGGGTCGGCAAGGCCGACATCCTCGACGGCGGTACGGGTCATCCGCCGGCACAGGTAACGCGGATCCTCACCGCCATCGAGCATTCGGGCCAGCCAGTAGAGGGCGGCGTCAGGGTCAGAACCCCGGACCGACTTGTGCAGCGCGGAGATCAGATTGAAATGTGCGTCCCCGGACTTGTCGTATTGCGGTGCGCGGCGGCTCAGCCGCCGTGACATTTCGGCGGCGTTTGCGGCCGGCGTCCTCTCCCAGGCCAGACACTGCTCGACCATGTTGAGGAGTGCTCTCCCGTCCCCGTCGGCCATCGCCAGCAGTCCTGCCCGCGCATCCTCTGTGAGCGGCAGTTCCCGACCAGCGAACGTCTCTGCCCGCTTTGCGAGGCTTTCCAGGTCTTCGAGCGAAAGGCGGTCAAGGACCAGGACCTGGGCCCGCGATAGCAAGGCTGAGTTCAGTTCGAAGGACGGATTCTCGGTGGTTGCACCGACCAGCGTGATCGTGCCGTCTTCCATCAGCGGCAGGAAACCGTCCTGTTGGGCCTTGTTGAAGCGGTGGATCTCGTCGACGAAGAGAATACTGCCCCGACCCTCGGCCCGGCGGGCCCGGGCGGCATCAAAAGCCTTGCGGAGATCGGCGACCCCGGAAAAAACCGCACTGATGGGTTCGAAATGCAGGCCGGCTTCTGTTGCCAGCAACCGTGCCAGCGTTGTCTTGCCGACCCCTGGTGGCCCCCAGAACACGATGGACGCGAGCGACCCGCTCTCCAGCATGCTGGTGAGCGGCCGTCCGGGCCCAAGGAGATGGGCCTGCCCCACCACATCCGAAAGAATCCGGGGCCGCAGACGGTCGGCAAGCGGATGGGGCAGGGTCATATCCGGTGCGGACACCCCGGGCCGAGTCCCGGACGAAGGATCAGGACGATCGGTCATTCAGGCCGACCCGGTGGACTGTCCCGGACCATCGCATCCGCCCCTCCCGCCGGCGGGCACCGCGAAGACATCATATGGGGCGACCCCGATCCCGGGGCTCCGGATTGCCAATTTCCGTGGCGACCGGCAGTCGAACGCCGACTCGGCTCCGCGGAGTCAGGTGGCGGAATCCTCCGCTTCCGCCTGGCGCTCCCTGTCCGCCGCTCCTTTGGCGTCTTCGTTTCTTTCGACCAATTCGACGATGGCCATCGGGGCCATGTCGCCGAAGCGAAATCCGCTCCGGACAATTCTCACATAGCCACCCTGGCGGTCCTGAAATCGCGGGCCAATGTCGTCAAAAAGCTTGGCGACATGGCGAGGCTGTTTCAGCCGCGACACCGCCAGCCTCCGGGCGTGAAGGTCGCCGCGTTTCGCGAGAGTGATCAGTTTTTCGACGATCGGGCGCAGTTCCTTGGCCTTGGGCAAGGTCGTCGAGATCTGTTCATGCTCAATGAGCGATCCAGCCATGTTGGCAAACATCGCCTTCCGGTGGGCTTCGGTTCGATTGAGCCGGCGATATCCATGCGAATGTTTCATCCGAATTCCTTTCCTTGCCAGCGGCAGTCGCCCCCAATCGGAGCTCCGCCACGGACGGCGTCAGAACTGATCCTCGTATTTCTTGGCGAGTTCCTCGATCGTTTCCGGCGGCCAATCCGGAATCTCCTGACCGAGATGCATGCCCATGCCGGTGAGAACTTCCTTGATCTCGTTGAGCGACTTGCGCCCGAAGTTTGGCGTCCGGAGCATTTCCGCCTCGGTTTTCTGAATCAGATCGCCGATATAGACAATGTTGTCGTTCTTCAGGCAATTTGCCGATCGGACCGACAGTTCGAGTTCATCGACTTTCTTCAGGAGAAGCGGATTGAATTCGAGCGTCTCGTCTTCCTCCGGACGGCCGATGGCTTCCGGTTCGTCGAAATTGACGAAGATCGTCAGCTGGTCCTGCAGAATCCGGGCCGCCAGCGCGACCGCATCATCCGGCGCGACCGACCCGTCCGTCTCCACCTTGATGGTCAGCTTGTCGTAGTCGAGGACCTTGCCTTCCCGGGTCGGCTGCACGTCATAGGACACCCGCTTGACTGGCGAGAACAACGCATCAATGGGTATCAACCCGATCGGCGCGTCTTCCGGAACGTTCCGGTCGGCCGGCAGGTAACCCTTTCCGGAGTTCACTGTCATTTCGAAATAGACGGACGCCCCCTCGTCGAGGTGGCAGATGACATGTTCCTTGTTGAGGATCCGTATCCCGGCGGTCTCGGCGATGTCACCGGCCTTCACCAGTCCCGGACCCTTGGCCGAGATCGATATCCGCTTCGGTCCCGACACGATCATCGATACGGCCACACCCTTGAGATTGAGCACGATATCGGTGACGTCCTCGCGAACACCCGGAACCGACGAGAACTCGTGGAGGACGTTGTCGATCTGGACCGAAGTGATCGCGGCACCCTGGAGCGATGACAGGAGAATCCGGCGGAGCGCATTGCCGAGCGTCAGCCCGAATCCGCGCTCGAGCGGCTCCGCTACGACTATCGCCTGGCGCCGCGGGTCGGCGCCAGGGCGGATGTCGAGGCGTTTCGGCCGGATGAGCTGTTGCCAATTGTTCTGGATCATGTCTGCCTCCATTCCTGTTCTCCGGTTGATCCAATAACCGGAGAACGCCCGAGGATAATTCTGAAATGACGAGGCCGGAACGACCGGCAAAAGCCCGATCAGACGCGGCGGCGCTTGGGCGGACGGCACCCGTTGTGGGCAATCGGCGTCACGTCGCGAATCGCGGTAATGGTGAAGCCGACGGCGGCCAGGGCCCGAAGGGCCGATTCCCGGCCGGAACCGGGTCCCTGGACGTGGACTTCCAAAGTCCTCACACCATGTTCCTGCGCCTTGCGCCCGACATCCTCCGCCGCCATCTGCGCGGCGTAGGGTGTCGACTTTCGCGACCCTTTGAATCCCATGGCGCCCGCGGACGACCAGGCGATGGCATTCCCCTGAACATCGGCAATGAGGATCTTGGTGTTGTTGAAGCTGGAGTTGACATGGGCGACGCCCGTACTGATATTTTTGCGCTCCCGTCGCCTGACGCGAGTTCTGTCCCTGGCCATACCGGTTGTTTCCTACTTCTTCTTGCCGGCGATCGGCCGGGCGGGTCCCTTGCGGGTTCGGGCGTTTGTGTGCGTCCGCTGTCCGCGAACCGGCAGGCCGCGACGGTGGCGCAGACCGCGATAGCAGCCGAGATCCATAAGGCGTTTCACATTCATGGCGACTTCGCGCCGAAGATCCCCCTCGACAGCCAGATTGCGGTCGATATGTTCACGGATCCGCATCACCTCGGCATCTGACAGTTCATTCACGCGTCGTGACGTGTCGATGCCGACTGCATCGCAAACCCGGTTCGCCGTGGAGATGCCGATTCCGTGAATATAGGTGAGTGCGATGGGGATTCGTTTTGCGGTCGGAATGTTGATGCCCGCTATTCGTGCCATGCCGGCCTCCCTGTCCCGCCTTCGTGTCGACTCCGGGCCGGCTGTCCAGCTCCGAACGGACATCCGCCGTTCCCGGCCCCCGCCGGACACCCGCGCACCGGGCGTTCCATCGCCACCGCCACGCATGCCGACAGCCGGAACCCGGCCGCGCACCCTTCGGATGCGCGGCCCGATTCCGGCAGAGGCAACCCCTTATCCATTGGCCCGGTCCGCGTCAAGCGAATCGCGTTCCGGCCGTCCGGATTCCACCCGCCAATCCGGGACCGGCCCGCCTGTGGCGGCAGGCCCGCGGTCGGCCATCGCCGAATCCCGGGTCAGGATGACACTCCCTCCTCAAGCGCCTCACGGATCTCCGCCGAAACCCCGTCGATATCAGCGGATCCGTTGACCGGGCGAAGCTTGCCGAGGGCATGGTAATAGCCGATCAGTGGCGCCGTTTCCCGGTAATACGCAAGCAGCCGGATCCTGAAGGACTCCTCGTTGTCGTCACCCCGCCGGGTGAACCGCCGGCCGCCGCAGACATCACAGATCCCCTCCGTCTGCGTCCGGTGCGTATCGTCGTGGTAAACGGCCCCGCAGTCGGAACAGGTAAAGCGACCGGTCACACGTCGCACGAGAGCCTCGTCGTCGACCTTCATTTCAATGACGCGGTCGAGGGTCATGCCGATCCCGTCGAGAAGCGCCCCGAGCGCGTCTGCCTGTGCGAGGGTCCGGGGGAACCCGTCAAGGATCGCGCCCCCGGCCGGCAGGTCGCCGGTAAGCCGTTCCCGGATCAGGCTGATCACGATGTCGTCGGTAACAAGATCGCCTCGATCCATGACCGCCGCCACCGTCTTCCCGATGTCCGTACCGGACTTTCGCGCGGCCCGCAGCATGTCACCGGTCGACAACTGAACCATGTCGAGGGCCTGGACCAACCGCAGGGCCTGGGTACCCTTGCCGCTTCCGGGGGGGCCGAGAAGGATGATGTTCATGTATTCGCGCTTTCTTTGCACCCTCGCTCGGAGAAGGCGCCGGCGACCGCACCGAACCACCGGTCGTCCCGTTCCTCAACGTCGTAACGCAATCGCGATGCCGCCGGACGGTTCCGGGCGACGGTCATCCGGATCATCTGCGAACCGGGCTGCGACTCCGGCTTCGACTCTTTCCCCGCAGCCGCGACCGCTCGATCAGGCTTTCATACTGATGCGCGACCAGATGCGACTGTACCTGGGTGATCGTGTCCATGGTCACCGATACGACAATCAAGAGGGATGTTCCGCCAAAGTAGAAGGGTATGGCGAGCTGCGCCCGCAGGATTTCCGGAAGCAGGCAGACCGCCGAAAGATAGGCGGAACCGAGGACGAGCAGCCTCGTGACCACGTAGTCGAGGTATTCGGCCGTCTTCTGGCCGGGCCGGATGCCGGGGACAAACCCATTCTGCCGCTTCAGATTGTCGGCCACGTCCTCGGTCTTGAAGGCGACATTGGCGGTATAGAAATAGGCAAAGAACACGATCATCGCGACAAAAAACAGCAGATAGAGCGGTTGACCGGGCCCGAAATACGCCAGGACCGTGTTCATGAAGGGCGAGGTCTGGGTGCCTGAAAAAGTGCTCACCGATGTCGGCATAAGCAGGAGCGCCGACGCGAAGATCGGCGGGATCACACCCGACGGGTTGAGCTTGATCGGCAGATGCGAACTCTGACCGCCATACATCCGGTTGTTGGCCACCTGTCGCTTCGGGTACTGGATGTGAACCTTTCGGAGAGCCCGTTCCATGTAGACGACAAAGGCGATCACCACGACAACCATCACGATCACGCCGAGGATGACCGCCGGTGACAGGACTCCCGACCGGCCCTGGCTGAAGAACTGGGCCAACGCCGCCGGCAGTTCGGCGATAATACCAACGAAGATGATCAGCGAAATCCCGTTGCCGATCCCCCGGGCGGTGATCTGCTCACCGAGCCACATCAGGAACATGGTGCCGCCAACCAGGGTGATGACGCAGGGCAGTTGAAAGCTGACGAATCCCGGATTGGTGACCAGTTCACTGGCCTCCAGCCCCTTGGCGAGCCCAAAGGCCTGAAACCCCGCAAGAAAAACCGTCCCGTAACGGGTGTACTGGTTGATCTTTTTCCGTCCCTGCTCGCCTTCCTTTTTCAGCTGTTCCAGTTGCGGAACCATGGCCGCAAGCAGCTGGACGATGATCGAGGAGGAGATGTATGGCATGATGCCCAGCGCGAAGATTGCCATCCTACCGATGGCGCCGCCCGAGAACATGTTGAGGATTCCGCCGATTCCCCCCTGGGCCTGCTCGACGAACTGCTGAAGCGCCACGGCATCGATGCCGGGAACCGGAATGAAGGTCCCCACCCGATAGACAAGCAAAAGCGCCAAGGCGAAAAGGATCCGCTGCTGAAGCTCCTTCGCCTTGGCAAAGGTTCCCCAACTGATGTTGGCAGCCATCTGTTCGGCAGCCGATGCCATGTCCTATCCTTTCGCCATCACCGCCACGACCGCAACCATTGGTCGAAGGCAGCCGGAAACCATCACTCCGGGGCCGGGAGGTCCCCGCCAGCGGCCGCCTCCGGGGCCGTCTCCGCCATGTGGGCCTCCAGGGTCAGCGTTCCATTGGCGGCCTCGACCCGCTCAATCGCCCGCTTCGACGCCCCGGTTACCGTCAGTTCGACACGGGCGGAAAACTCACCGGTTCCGAGAACACGAACGCCATCCCGGAGCCGCCGCACAAGTCCGCTCTCGACCAGCGTCGCCTCAGTGATCGGCTGGTCCGCGTCGATCTTGCCGGCGTCGATGAACGCCTGCAGCACGCCGAGATTGACGACGGCATGACGCTTCTTCCGGATGTTCCGGAAACCGCGCTTGGGAAGTCGCTGATAGAGCGGCATCTGCCCACCCTCGAACCCGCCAAGCGCCGTTCCCGATCGCGATTTCTGCCCCTTGGTCCCGCGCCCGGCAGTCTTGCCTTTGCCAGACCCCGGTCCCCGGCCCACACGCTTCCGGGAATGCGTTGCCCCCGGATTGTCGCTGAGTTCATTGAGTCTCACGTCCAACGCTCCCTCACACTGTCCGTCCGCCCGGAACCGTCGCCTGAATCCTTCGATCCGGTCACGACTCGTCCGCCGGATCGGCACCGCGGACTTCGACGATCTCGACGAGATGCGGAATCTTGGCGATCATTCCTCGCACGGACGGCGTGTCCTCGAGTTCGCGGACCCTGTGCATCCGGTTCAGTCCGAGACCGATCAGCGTTTGCCGCTGTTTCGCAGGGCGTCGAATCGGCGATCCGATCTGCCTGACCACAATCGTCCCAGCCATCACCCTCGGGCCTCCGCCGTTGCGCCAACCTGCACATGAATGTCGGCCACCTTCCGGCCGCGCCGGCGAGCCACCATGCGCGGGCTTGCCTGACGCTGCAACCCGTCCACTGTCGCCCGGATCATGTTGTACGGGTTCTGTGAACCGAGCGACTTGGCGACAACATCCTGGACCCCCAGCATCTCGAAGACAGCGCGCATCGGGCCGCCGGCAATGATCCCGGTGCCCTGGGGTGCCGTCCGGATCACCACCTTGCCAGCGCCGTGACGGCCCTCGATATCATGGTGCAGGGTTCGCCCGTCCCGTAGAGGTACCCGGATCATCCGGTTTTTCGCCTGTTCGGTCGCCTTCCGGATCGCTTCCGACACTTCCTTGGCCTTGCCCTTGCCGAATCCGACCCGTCCTTTCTGGTCGCCGACCACCACGAGGGCCGCGAATCCGAATCGCTTTCCACCCTTGACCGTTTTGGACACCCGGTTGATCGCCACCAGGCGATCGGCAAATTCCGGTGCCTCGTCGCGGCCCCTGGCGCGTTGGATATCTCTTGCCATGCCCAGCCCCCTAGAATTTCAGCCCGCCTTCGCGGGCAGCGTCCGCAAGGGCCTTGATCTTGCCGTGAAACAGAAACCCACCGCGATCGAAATAGCACGCGTCAATCCCGACCGCCCGTGCCCGTTCGGCAATGACTGCGCCGACCCGGGCTGCCGCCTCGCGATTGTTCTTGCCGACGAATCCCAGGTCCTTTTCGAGACTTGACGCCGCGGCGAGTGTCACACCCCGGGTGTCGTCGATGATCTGGGCCGAGATGTTCTTCGATGACCGGTGCACACTCAGCCTCAAGCGCGCGTTGGCCCTCTTCCGCAGCCGGTTGCGCACCCGCAACCGGCGTCTGATGAACTGATGGCGTCTGGTCCTTGCCATGGCTCCGGTCCCCGATCCTGGTTCCCTGTTTCGATTTCGGTTTCAGGTGTTGCCGGCGGTCACCCGCTCCGACCCCGCTTACTTCTTCTTGCCTTCCTTGCGGAAGACCCGTTCGCCCCGGTAGCTGATTCCCTTGCCCTTGTAGGGCTCCGGTTTCCGCCAGGCGCGGATTTCCGCCGCAACCTGACCGACCTGCTGCTGGTCGTTCCCTTCCACCACCACCGAGGTCGGTCGAGGAACCGTGATCGTCACCCCGTCCGGCATCGGGTAGGTGATGTCCCGGGAATAGCCGAGCGACAGTACCAGCACGTCATCCTGCATCCGGGCCCGGAAGCCGACGCCAGAGATCGCCAGTTCCTTCCGGAATCCCGATACCACGCCAGTGACCAGATTGGCGACCTGCGACCGGGTCATGCCCCACTGCTGTCGGGCGCGTTTCGATTCTCCGCGCGGCGCCACCCGGACCCTGTCGCCATCGATGGCAATCGACACATCGTTGGTTGCAGTGAAGCTCAAAACACCACGGGGGCCCTTGACCTCGATCGTCTGCCCCGACACCGCGGCCGTGACACCGTCGGGGAGTTCAACCGCCTTTTTTCCGATTCGCGACATCCGAATTCTCCTCGCAGCCCCCGGGACGCAGCGGAAATCCGCTCAGAACACCGTGCAAATGACTTCGCCGCCAACGTTTGCCGACCGTGCCTTGGCGTCGGACATCACCCCGATCGAGGTGGAAACGATGGCGATCCCCAGCCCCTGCCGAACCAGCGGCAACTCCCGGGCTCCCGAATAGACCCTGCGACCCGGTTTCGAGACGCGCCGCAACTCGCGGATCACCGGTGTACCGTCGTGATACTTGAGGGAGATCTCAAGCTGCTGCCGACCGTCGGACCCGGTCGTCACCTCGTAGTACCGAATGTAGCCTTCGTCCTTGAGCACATCCAGCACCCAGCCGCGAAGTTTCGACGCCGGGCTGACCACCGAGGACTTTCCGCGCATCTGGGCATTGCGGATCCGGGTGAGCATATCGCCGACAGGGTCGTTTACCGGCATCTCAGGTCCTCCCTACCAACTTGACTTGACCATTCCCGGGATCTGGCCTTCACCGGCCAGGTCACGGAGGGCGATCCGGGAAATCTTCAGTTTCCGATAATAAGACTTTGGCCGGCCCGTCACCTGGCAGCGGTTGTGCAGGCGCGAACTGGCCGAGTTCCGGGGCAATTTTGCCAGTTTCAGCCGCGCCTTGAACCGCTCCTCCATCGACAGGCTTTGGTCGTTGGCGATCGCCTTGAGGGCCTCTCGCCGGGCCCGGTAGCGTTTGTTGAGGCGCTGACGCTTCAGTTCCCGCTGAACCATTGCAGTCTTGGCCATGGATGTCTCTCCTCGTCCCGGTGCCGATTCGACACCGCTTTCCCTGTCTTCGCCCCGCGCCGGTGCCGTCGCGTTGTCAGCCGCTGAACGGCATGTTGAACTGCTCCAGGAGCCGCTTCGCTTCGGCATCAGTCCTGGCGGTCGTGCAGATGGCGATGTCCATTCCCCGGATGTCTTCGACCTTGTCGTAGTCGATCTCCGGAAACACGATGTGCTCCTTCAACCCCATGCTGAAATTTCCGCGGCCGTCAAAGCTCGATGCCGAAAGGCCGCGGAAGTCACGCACCCGGGGTAGCGCGACGGTAATCAGCCGGTCCAGAAACTCGTACATGCGATGGCCCCGAAGCGTCGCCTTGACACCGACGGTCATCCCTTCACGCACCCGGAAACTCGCCACCGATTTTCTCGCCCGGGTGATGATTGGCCGCTGGCCGGCAACCATTGCCATCTCGTCGGCGGCCGAACGTATTTTTTTCGAGTCCCGGACGGCCTCGCCCACACCCATGTTCAGGACGACCTTGTCGAGCTTCGGAATCTCCATGACATTCTTGTACCCGAATTCGTCCGCCAAGGCCGGGCAGACGGTCTCCCGGTAGTGGGTCCTCAACCGGGGTTCATAGGATTCAGCCATCGATTGTCTCCCCGGACTTCTTGGCGTAGCGGACCTTCTGTCCGTCTTCGAATCGGAAGCCCACCCGGGTCGGAACGTCATCCTTTGGGTCCAGCATCGCCAGATTGCTGATCGCGATCGGCATGGCCACGACGTCCCGACCGGCCGGGTTGCCCTCGGTCGGCTTCCGATGCCGAACCCGGAGATTGATTCCCTCGACCACCGCCCGGCCGGACTTCCGGTCGATCCGGGTGATGGTGCCGCGCCGGCCCCGCTCGTTGCCGGCCAGCACGATGACCTTGTCGCCCGTTTTCAGTTTCGCGGCCATGTCAAAGCACCTCCGGCGCGAGCGAGATGATCTTCATGAACCGCTTCGAACGCAATTCGCGAACCACCGGCCCGAAAATCCGGGTTCCGACTGGTTCATTGTTGTTGCCAAGGATGACCGCAGCGTTGCGGTCGAAGCGAATTGCGCTGCCGTCTTCGCGGCGAACCTCTTTGGCGGTACGAACAACCACAGCCCGCCGAATGTCCCCCTTGCGCACACGCCCGCGCGGGATCGCCTCCTTCACCGTCACCACGATGATGTCGCCGACCGACGCGTACTTGCGTTTGGAACCGCCGAGCACCTTGATGCAGCGCACCCGGCGGGCCCCGGAGTTGTCGGCTACATCCAGATCTGTCTGCATCTGGATCATTGGGTTTCTCCCGACCTATGGGGGCGCAGGCCCCATGGTTTCGTCGAAACCGGGACGGACGTCCCGATCTATGCCGGATCCGTCACCACTTCCCAGCACTTGGTCCTGGACCGGGGCGCACATTCACGGATGCGAACGGAATCGCCGATCCGGTACCGGTCCTGTTCGTCATGGGCATGATACTTCTTGGTCTTTCGGACCGTCTTCTTCAGGACCGGATGCGTAAATCGCCGTTCGACGGAGACAGTCACCGTCTGACGGCTGCGGTCGCTGACCACCTTGCCCTGCAAAACACGCCTCGGCATGCATCGCCTCCTGTAATTGTCGCTCCCTTGACCCCGTTTCCGGGCGGGCCGCTGTTTCCGATTCCCCTCAGGGCTCCGCAGTCCGTTCCCCGGACGCGGCCGCTCTGACCTTCTCGCCCAGCACGGTCTTCACCCGTGCCACGTCGCGCCGGACATTGCGCACCTGCGCCGGGCTCTCCAACTGGCCTGTCGCCTGCTGGAATCGCAGGTTGAAGGCTTCCTTTTTCAACTGAACCAGTTGTTCCCGAAGCTGGTCGGGGGACTTCTCCCGCAGTTCGGACACCATGATCGCCATCTGTCCAGTCTCCCCGTCCCTTCAGCCTGCCAACGCCCGGTCCTGCCGGTTACCAGTCTTCTCGCTGGACGACCCGCGACTTGACCGGAAGTTTCATCGCCGCCAGGCGAAGCGCTTCCCTTGCCACCGAGTCGGACACCCCGTCAATCTCGAACATGACCCGGCCCGGCTTCACCCGGACTGCCCAGTATTCGACCGCACCCTTACCCTTGCCCATGCGGACTTCGGTGGGTTTCTTCGAAACCGGAACGTCGGGAAAGATCCGCACCCAAACCCGTCCCTGGCGTTTCATCTGCCGGGTCATGGCCCGGCGCGCGGCTTCGATCTGCCGGGCCGTTACCCGTTCCGGCCGGGTCGCCTTTAGCCCCCAGGACCCGAAGTTCAGCGTGGAACCGCCCTTCGCCAGTCCGTGGATCCGGCCCTTGTGCTGTTTCCGGTACTTCGTCCGCTTCGGTGCCAGCATGGTCGGTCTCCCGCGTGCCGATCAGGTTCGCCGGGGCGGGCGCATCGGCCCCCGGTCCTGAAATTCCTGGATACGGCGATCGTGCGCCTGCGGATCGTGGTCCATGATTTCGCCCTTGAAGATCCATACCTTGACGCCGATGACGCCATAGGCCGTCTTCGCTTCTGCCCGGGCGTAGTCGATGTCCGCGCGCAAGGTGTGCAGAGGAACGCGGCCCTCCCGGTACCATTCGGTGCGAGCAATTTCAACGCCGCCGAGACGGCCCGAACTGTTGATCCGTATACCCAGGGCGCCCATGCGCATCGACGTCTGGACCGCCCGCTTCATCGCGCGGCGGAAGGACACCCGCCGTTCCAGCTGCTGGGCAACGGACTCCGCGACCAGTTGAGCATCCATCTCAGGCTTGCGAACCTCGACGATGTTCAGATGCAGTTCCGATTCGGTGAGTTCCTTGAGGGACTTGCGCAGCTTGTCGATGTCGCTGCCCTTTTTGCCAATGATCATGCCTGGACGGGCCGTGTGAATGGTCACCCGACACTTCTTGTGCGGCCGTTCAATGATCACGCTCGAGATCCCGGCCTGGGCACATCGCGTCTTGATGAAGTCGCGGATCTTGAGATCTTCAAGCAGGAGATCGCCGTATTCGCGATTGCTCGCGTACCAGCGGCTGTCCCAGGTCCGGTTGACCTGCAGCCGCAGGCCTACAGCGTTGATCTTTTGTCCCATTACGCCTGATCCTCCCGGACGTCCCGACCATCCCCATCCGCACCGGCGCCGTCATGGTCATCCAGGGCATGATAGGTGACCTCACGGACCCGGATCGTCAGTTGCGAGAAGGGTTTCCGGAGGCTGCCAAAACGGCCCCGCGCCCGGGGACGGCCTCGCCTGAGGGTCAGGTTCTTGCCGACGAAGGCCTCGACCACCATGAGCGAATCCACATCGAGGTTGTGGTTGTTCTCGGCATTGGCAACGGCCGAGGACAGGGTCTTGCGAACCTCGCGGGCAATGCGACGTTTCGAAAACAGGAGTTCGGCCAGCGCCCGCTCCGCCGGCATGTTCCGGATGGTCCGTGCCACCAAGTTCAGCTTTCTCGGGCTCGTCCGAAGCATGCGGGACACTGCCACGGCTTCCTCGCCGTGGGTTTCGGTCCAGTCAGTCGGTTCATTCATCGCCTAGCGCCGCCTCGCTTTCTTGTCGGCCGCATGGCCGTAATAGGCCCGCGTCGGGGAGAATTCGCCGAACTTCTGGCCGATCATGTCCTCGGTTACCAGCACCGGGATATGCTTTCGGCCGTTGTAGACCCCGAATGTCAATCCGACGAACTGCGGCAGGATGGTTGACCTCCGCGACCAGATTCTGATCACTTCCTTGCGCCCGGATTCCTTCGCCCGCTCCGCCTTGCGCAGAACATGGGAATCGACGAACGGCCCTTTCCAGACTGAACGTGGCATCTCTAGCGCCTCTTCTTCCTCGCGTGACGCGAACGAATGATGTATTTGTCGGTGCTCCGGTTTGACCGCGTCCGCGCTCCCTTGGTCGGCTTGCCCCATGGCGTCACCGGATGGCGTCCGCCCGACGACCGGCCTTCGCCACCGCCATGCGGGTGATCGACCGGATTCATCACGACTCCCCGGACCGAAGGACGTTTCCCGCGGTGCCGGTTTCGCCCGGCCTTTCCGAGGTTCTGGTTGGCATTGTCCGGGTTGGACACGGCGCCAACGGTGGCCATGCATTCCTGGCGGACCAACCGCAATTCGCCTGAAGACAGCCGGATCTGCGCATGGCCGCCGTCGCGGCCGATGAACTGGCCATAGGCGCCGGCCGCCCGGGCCAACTGCCCTCCCCGGCCGGGCTTGAGCTCAATGTTGTGGACGATCGTGCCAATCGGCATTCCGGAAAACGGCATTGCATTTCCGGGCTTCACGTCGGCTCTGGCCGCCGATACAACTTCATCGCCTACAGCCAGGCGCTGCGGGGCCAGGATATAGGACTGCTCCCCGTCCGCATAGCGGACCAGTGCGATGAAAGCGGTGCGGTTGGGATCGTATTCAATCCGTTCGACCGTAGCCGCAACGCCGGTCTTCGCCCGCTTGAAATCTATGACCCGATACCGCCGCTTGGCGCCACCGCCCCGTCGGCGCATGGTGATACGGCCCGTGTTGTTGCGCCCGCCACGCCCGACGAGACCCGTCGTCAACGCCTTGACCGGCCCCCCCTTCCACAGGCCCGACCGGTCTACCAGAACCAGTCCCCGCTGGCCCGGCGTGGTCGGCTTGTAAGACTTCAGTGCCATTTTCCCTGGTTCTTCCTTGTCTGTTGTCCGGTCCTGCCGAGCCGCCGCACGCCGCCCGAGGCCCTACAGTCCTGTACTCACGTCAATCGTGAAGCCGTCCTGAAGCGTCACATACGCCTTCTTGACATCCTTTCGCCGCCCTGGCCGCCCCCGGAATCGCTTGGTCTTTCCGCGGGTCACAACGGTATTGACCGCCTTGACCTTGACCTTGAAGACCGTTTCCACCGCCTCCCGGATCAGCGGCTTGTTGGCCGCCATGTCGACCTCGAAGACCACCGCGTTGTTGGCCGACGCCAAGGTCGACTTTTCGGTGACCACCGGCTTGCGAATCACATCAAGCAGTCGCGCCATCGCGGTCATGCCAGTCGCTCCTCCAGCGCCCCGAGGCCGGCACGGGTGATGACCAGCGTCCGGCTCCTCAGGATGTCGTACACATTCGCCCCGCGACCCGGCAACACGTCGAGCCCGACGAGATTGCGGGCGGCCAGGGCGAAGTTCGGGTCGATTGCGTCACCGTCGACGACCAGCGCCTTGTCCCAACCCAGCTGGCGCATCACCCGGGCCAGCGCACCCGTCTTCGGCGTTTCCATCCTGGCGCCGTCAAGAATGACGATGTCGCCGGCCTGCGCCTTTGCCGACAGGGCATGGCGGAGGCCGAGTCGGCGGAACTTCCGGGGGAGCTTGTGGGCATGGCTGCGCGGAACAGGCCCCTTGTAAACCCCGCCGGACCGGAACAACGGAGCGTTCCGGTCGCCGTGCCGAGCCCGGCCGGTCCGTTTCTGCCCATAGATCTTGCGACGGGAAAAGTTCGTCTCCGACCGCGTCTTCGCCTTGTGGGTCCCCTGCTGCCGGGCGGCCAGCTGGTAACGGACCACCCGGTGCAAAATGTCCGCTCGCGGTTTGAGGCCGAAGATGGCCTCCGGCAGCTCCACCGAGCCTGCGCTGGCGGCATCCAGCGTGATTACATCGGCCTTCACGATTCCTCTCCCGCGGCTCCGGAATCGCCTGCAACGGCATCCTGGGCACCCGAGGAATCCGCAAGTTCGGCTCCGGCACTGTCGGCCGATCCAGACCCGACGTCAGGTTCGACCCGGCTTCGCAGCGCCGCCGGAAACGGCAACCCGTCGGGCGGGCGGATCTTGGCGGAATCCCTGACGGTGACCCAGCCGCCCCTCGATCCGGGAACGGCGCCCTTGACCATGATCAGTCCCCGCTCGGCATCCGTTCGAATCACTTCCAGGTTCTGGGTCGTCACCCGGACGGCCCCCATCTGCCCCGCCATCTTCTTGCCCTTGAAAACCCGCCCGGGCTCCTGGCACTGGCCGGTGGATCCGTGGGAACGGTGTGAAACCGAAACACCGTGGGAGGCCCGAAGCCCGCTGAAGTTGTGCCGCTTCATGGCCCCGGCAAAGCCTTTTCCGATCGACGTGCCGGCGACATCGACCCGCTGGCCTTCCAGGAAATGGTTAGCGGTGATTTCCTCGCCAACACCGATCAGGTTTTCCTCCGACACGCGGAACTCGGCAACCTGCTGTTTCGGCGTCACACGGGCGACGGAAAAATGCCCTCGCATGGCTTTCGACACCCGCCGGATTCTGGCGCTGCCGGCCCCGAGCTGAACGGCCGAATAGCCGTCCTTCTCGTGGGTCCTCTGGGCGATGACCTGCAGGTTGTCGAGCTTGAGGACAGTGACGGGAACCTGCTTCCCGTCATCCATGAACAGCCGAGTCATGCCCAGCTTTCTCGCGATGATCCCGGAACGCATCTTCCGGCCTCCCTAGAGCTTGATCTCGACATCGACCCCGGCTGCGAGGTCAAGCTTCATCAGCGCGTCGACTGTCTGTGGGGTCGGGTCCACGATATCGAGAAGCCGTTTGTGCGTTCGGATCTCGAACTGCTCGCGGGATTTCTTGTCGATATGTGGCCCCCTCAGGACGGTAAATTTCTCGATCTTGTTCGGCAGTGGAATCGGCCCCCGGACCCGGGCGCCGGTCCGTTTTGCGGTATTGACGATTTCGCTCGTCGACATGTCGAGGACCCGGTAGTCGAATGCCCTCAGCCGGATTCGAATGTTCTGGCTCTGCATTGTCTCTTCCTGTCTGCCCCGTCATCCGCCGTGGAGCGCGGTTTGCCCGTCCGTCCCGGCGGCGTCCGTTTCCGTTTCATCGTACCGTCCGAACCTGTACCGGCTGTTCTGGCAAGTCTGTGCGGGGGTTTCGGTTCGGGTTTCGGGGTTATTC
>JAPPHA010000030.1 GCA_028874915.1 Paracoccaceae bacterium | reverse complement strand
CCAAACAAAACCCGAATTCCGGAAAATCAACAGACGTCGCGGTTTACCCGGTTACCCCGCGCGAGCATCCTGGCGAAGACTGTGTACGGATCGATTCTGCTCCCCGACGAGCGTAGCGTGGATCTGTCATTGACCCACGCGTAGATGATCACCTTCGCGCGGGCATCGTAGCGAAAGAACAACCGGAACCGCCTGCCGATCCGGGCTCGCCGCCAATGGCGGTAGCGCGGGCCGAGCGTACCGCCCTGGCGGTACTCGTCCCGGGACGGATCCTGCGGGATGACCTCCAGTATCAACAGGCTCAACGCATGGAACAGCTTGACGTTCGCATTGGATGCGAATCCCGCCGGATCGCTTCGTTGCGCGCGTTGGGCCGCCTCGTGGAGCTTGCGCAACTGGTCGATGAGGCAATCGTGGAACAGCAGCGTCCATCCGTGGCGCTGCATCAGAGGGCGACGTCGTCGTCGATGTCCTCGTCCGGTCCCGCTTCGCGCCCGGCATGTTCGAGCATGTCCCGCGCCAGATCGTCCGGCATCGCCCGAACATTCCGGCCGGCCCGGACATCGCCGGCGAGCAGGTCGAGGAACGCGCCGATCGCCGGATCTTCATGCTCGGCCTCGTCTCGGCTGACGACGACCTGTCCGTCCTCGTGGAGCTCGAACGCCACCCTGGCGCCGACATCGACCCCCAGCGCCTGACGGATCGACTTGGGCAGGGTGATCTGGCCCTTCGCGGTCAACGTGGCGACTTCGTGAATGATCGACATGATCGGCGCTCCTTGCGTGCCATGCGCTAAGGTAAGGAATATTCCTTACTATATCAACGGCACATGGGAGACGCGAATTCGATACACGCCGCGAGAACGGGCTGGATGGAGCGCGTTGCAACCGGGTCTAGCGCGTCAAACAAGGTGAGAGACTCTCATCCAGATTGCCGCGCTATACATCGCCAGGCTTGCTGCAGAGTTGCCAAGCAAAAACGGGATCGATCCCAGCTGGAGAGCATCGCCGTCGTCTCGTTGGCGAGCTTCAGGCTCACCAAGCCCTCGCGATGAACGGTGCGCGATCGCTCGCGCCGTGCCGCGGCACCGCCGAGAAGTCCCGCGTTGATGATCTGGTGCACCTGCCACAGCGGCACGCCGGTCACGCAGGCCGCCCCGTCGGTCGACAACATCCGGGGTAGGGGACGTCTTGACGCCTGTTTCCCGATCCACCACAGTTGCCTCGTAAACCCCAGACCCGCCTCTGCCACCCGGCATGCTCCCGGGGTCTGGTTTTTTCCGATCCAGTCACGGCGGCAGGCGCCCGCCACACAGTAACCATGCCCCGTCCTTGACGATGACCGGGCCTGCCAGCACGCTGAACGCGGTCGGATTACCGATGAAACCTGACGGACGATGACCGACAGTCTCGAACATCCGTCGCTCGACACCCGGATGCGCCTCGCCGTCTTCGAGCACATTCGACGCCTGAGCGAGCTTCACGATCACCTGACCGCGGCCGAGCTCAGACCCGGCTTTGTCTTCGAGGAAAGACGTATCCCGGTCGTCAATCCGCAGCGTGGGATCTTCAAGCCGAAGGAGATGCAATTCCTGCTGTCAATCAGAACCGTCTTCCCCAGGCCCGGGGGTAAGGTCTGGTACGACGACCAACGCGAGGTGCATCGGCAGATATTCGAAGGCGATGAAGCCGTGGAATACGCCTTCATGGGCAAGGATCCGGACGCGGCCGACAACCGATGGCTGCGCGAAGCGTATGAAAACCAGGTTCCCGTCATCTACTTTCTCGGCGTCGCTCCGGGCATGTACCAAGCAATAGTCCCCACGTTCATATCCGGATGGGACCCCGCTGCACTCAAGGCGAGAATCACATTCGGCCTGCCGGACCGGGACCAGATGACGGCACCGCGCGAAGCCCTTGAGCGCCGCTACGCTCTTCGCACCGTGAAGCAGAGGCTGCATCAGGCTTCTTTCCGTGAAGCCGTTATCGCGGCCTACCGGGGACGTTGTGCTCTCTCGGGCCTGCGCGAACATCGTCTTCTCGATGCGGCGCACATCGTTTCCGACGCAGATGAATTGTTCGGGCAGCCGGTGGTCACCAACGGCCTGCCGTTATCGAAGATCCACCATGCGGCGTTCGACGCGCACTTGATCGGCATCGACCCCGACTACCGGGTGCATGTGTCTGGGCGGCTCCTGGACCAACGCGACGGGCCGATTCTGGAAGCGCTGAAACAGCTTCAGGGTGGCGTGCTGCACCTCCCCGATCGATCCAGGGACCGCCCCGATCGCGACCGTCTCGCTGCTCGCTTCGAGCGTTTCAAGCTGGCGGCTTGACGGGCCTGACTTTGGTACGGCGCAGTTTCACGTCCCCTGCAGAGCGAGACATCGGCGAGGGCGAGAGGCTGTAGGGCAGGGATTGCGCAAACCGCGTTGGTCCGACCGGACCATTCGACAGCGGCACAGCAGCACGCGATGGCCTGAATGACCTGGTCGGATCACGTCAACCGCCATTCATCGAGTTTCAATTGGTCGGGGTTCGACGTTCAAATGGTCGACGACAGACAATGTCAACGTCGGCGGGTCCGGCGACCAAGTGTAGGCCTTCGCGCAACGCCATGTCTACGGCATCGCCCACATCGAATGGCCGAACTCATCGGTGCGCCCGCTCCGTAGGACGGCTGCGGAGAATAGGACAAGTATCTCCGCAATGAATGCGGAGATACTTGTCGATGCGGAGATTGAACGTTATATCCACCGCACTAAGTGCGGAGTATGTGTCATGTTCATCTGGCAACGCCCCGAATGGCCGCAATTCCGGCAGGATGACGCTCGGCTCGGTCAGCTCCTCGCGGACACGCGCCACGCCCAGGGGAAGCTGCTCGGCCGAATGGAAGCCCTGGGTTTCGAGATGCGCAGGGAGGCCACCCTGCGCATACTCACCGAGGATGTCGTGAAGACCAGCGAGATCGAGGGCGAAATCCTCGCCCCCGACCAGGTGCGCTCGTCCCTAGCAAGCCGTCTCGGTCTGGATGCCGGCGGCCTGCCGGTACCGGATCGCAATGTCGACGGTGTCGTCGAGATGACGCTCGATGCAACCCGGAACTATGCTGCGCCCCTGACCGAAGAACGGCTATTCTCGTGGCACGCCGCTCTGTTCCCGACGGGCTATAGCGGCATGCGCCGGATCCACGTTGGTGAATGGCGCGATGACGCAGACGGACCGATGCAGGTCGTCTCGGGCCCGATCGGCCGCCAGCGCGTCCACTACAGCGCTCCACCGGCCGAGCGCCTCGGCGATGAGATGTCCGCGTTCCTCGAGTGGTTCGAGGCCGCGCGGTCCATGGATTCCGTGCTTGCCGCCGGCCTGGCCCATCTCTGGTTCGTCTCCATCCATCCGTACGAAGACGGCAACGGGCGCATCGCGCGGGCGATCGCCGACATGGCTCTGACCCGCTCGGAAGGCAGTCCGGAACGCTTCTACAGCATGTCCGCTCAGATCCGCCTGGAGCGCAACGCCTACTACGACATCCTGGAGGCAACGCAGAAGGGCGGCCTGGATATCACCGACTGGCAGGTCTGGTTTCTCGAGTGCCTCGGCCGCGCGATCGAAAGCGCTCGGCATACTCTTTCCGCCGTCTTGACCAAAGCCAGCTTCTGGGAAGCCCATGCCTCTGACGTGTTCAACGAGCGCCAGGTCAAGATCCTGAATCGGTTGCTGGACGGCTTCGAGGGCAAGCTCACGTCGTCCAAATGGGCGCGGATGAACCGCTGTTCCCAGGACACGGCCAACCGCGACATCCGCGATCTGGTCGACCGCGGCATCCTCGTTCGCGGCCCCGCCGGCGGCCGCAGCACCAGCTACGAATTGCCAACCGAACGGGTCTGACATCGAATGGAAGGAAGACGCCGCGACCGGGACGCTACGCAGGGGGAACACCCGTGTTCGCAAGGCATTGGCGGCGGAGGGCCGGGAGGGCGCGATCGGCCTGCGGCCAGCGGGTGCCCGTCGGCCGAGCCGCACGGTCGAGTGCCGCAATCGTGGACGCCACTTCGCCGCCGACGAGATGGTGCGATTGCGCGCGTTGATGGCCGACCCACCGCCGTTGAACCACGATGCCATGCCGGAGGAGTTCTGCCGGCGCATCGACTGCTGGCTTGGCCGAACCTTTACGCAGCCGGCCTAGATAGGTCTGAAGCGGTCTGGAGGTTGGGTCCTCGCGATTCCCAATAGATTCCCATTCATGAATTCGGCAAACTGGTCTGAAAAGATGAACGCCGCTAGGTCATTGACTTGGCGGCGCTCTCGGTGGTTGCGGGGGCAGGATTTGAACCTGCGACCTTCAGGTTATGAGTTTGGCCACATTCTGCGTCTCACGTAAGCTGACGTAAGCTGAGTGATGATAAATGGTTGATATACAGTCCTTTCCTGGTTTCCATCATACGCATGCGCCGCCTGAGGTAAGCCACGAGTTGGTGCAAAGTGTTTGCCAATAGTTTGCCAGCTTGCTAGAACGCCCTTCCGGCGTCAAGGATTTCCGGCCGTGGCAAACCGCATTCCAAAACTCACCAGGCGCGCCGTCGAGGCCCTCAAGGCCAACGGCGCCGATACCGTCTACTGGGACGGGGAGCTGACCGGCTTCGGCGTCCGGGTCCGGAAGTCGGGCAGGAAGAACTACGTCCTCCAGACCCGCGTGCGCGGCAAGCTGCGCTGGTTCACCATCGGCCAGCACGGCCCCGTCACCCCGGACGAGGCAAGGGTCGCGGCGCTGGAGATCCTGGCCCAGGCGAAAGCGGGGGTCGATCCCCGCGACGCCGACGCGAAGCGGAAGGCCGAGCCGGTCATGGCCGAGCTCGGCAGGCGGTTCCTCGAGGAGTATGTCCCGACCCACTGCAAGCCCAGCACCCAGGGGGAATACCGCCGGTCGGTAGAGCTCTTCATCGACCCCGCGATCGGCGAGATGCGGATCGCCGAGGTGGAGCGCAAGGACATCGCCAAGCTGCACTTCGACCTGCGCGACAAGCCCTACCAGGCGAACCGGACGCTCGGCGTGCTCTCCAAGATGTT
This sequence comes from Paracoccaceae bacterium, assembly GCA_028874915.1. Lineage (GTDB taxonomy): Bacteria > Pseudomonadota > Alphaproteobacteria > Rhodobacterales > Rhodobacteraceae > JAPPHA01. The sequence goes on along the minus strand of JAPPHA010000030.1, from coordinate 591 downwards.
CTCGCTCGCCGAGGTCTGGGGCCTGCGGTCGGACGGGTCAAACCCCTGCCGGCACGTCAAGCGCTACAAGGAGAACAAGCGCGAGCGGTTCCTGTCGCCGGAGGAGACCGAACGGCTGGGCGAGGTCCTCCGCGAGGCCAAGAGCGAGATGCCCTCGGCGGTCGCCGCTCTCCGCCTGTTGCTGCTGACAGGCTGCCGGCTGTCGGAGATCCAGTTCCTGCGCTGGGAATACGTCAAGGACGACTGCATCGAGCTGCCCGACGCCAAGACTGGCGGGCGGATCGTCCCGCTCGGTCCCGAGGCCCGCGCCGTGCTGGCGGACCTGCCCCGCGAAGACGGCAACCCCTGGGTCATCCTCGGCAAGCTGCCGGGCACCCATCTCACCGATCTCCAGCGCCCCTGGCGCCGCATCCGCGCGCGCGCCGGGCTGGAGGACGTGCGAATTCACGACCTCCGGCACTCGTATGCTTCAAGGGCGCTGGCGCTCGGCGAGAGCCTCACGATGATCGGGAAACTGCTGGGCCACACGCAGGTGCAGACGATGACATGTTCATAAACCCCATTTCGCTATGTTACTGAAAGTCGAAGCTT
>JAPPHA010000016.1 GCA_028874915.1 Paracoccaceae bacterium | reverse complement strand
TGATGGCGTCACCCTTGGCGTGACACCCGAAGCAGATGTAGAATCCCTTCTGGTCATCGACCTTGAAGGACGGGGTCTTTTCCTGGTGGAACGGGCAGAGCCCCCAGTACTCTCCGCGCGACGGATTCGACTTCCGGGGGTCCCACGCCACCTTCTGACCGATGATCTTCGCAATGGAAACGCGACTTGAGAGTTCGGACAGAAAGTTCTTCGGAAGCGTGTTGAAATTACAGACTCAACTCACTGTGCGAACCGAGGCGGACGAGATCAAGGTGATCCGTGTCCGGCTTGCGGTAGATCAGAACCAGGTCGGGCCTGACATGGCAGTCCCGGTGGTCTTTCCATGAACCGGTCAGTACATGATCCCGGTGCCGCCGGGCAAGCAAGCGGACGGTCCGCGGCAAGATCGGCAACGATCTTCGAAAGTTCTTCATCCAGCGTTTTGGAAAGCTGGCCCTTTTTCTCGCGTTTGTAGTCCCGCTTGAAGGCTCGGGTGCGCCTAATCGTCCGCATTCAGATCGGCCATCAAGCCATCGACACTGCCGACAGTCTCCAACTCACCCCGGCGCGCTGCATGAATTGCGGCAATGGTTTCCTCATTGGGTATCAGCAGTTCAAAGGGCAACCTTTTCTCGGTGGCAATCCGTACCATCATCAGGCGGAACGCATCGGACACCGTGAGACCGATCGCCTCCAGCACCGCAGTCGCTTCGTCCTTGATCTTCTCGTCTATGCGTGCCCGAACAACAGTGCGCATGTCTTATCCTCCGTAACGAGCTACATTGTAGCTCAAAAAAGGCAGAAAATGTCAATGTCACGCCGCCTGCGCCTTGGGTGGAAAGGCCACCATTTCGGTGGCCGGCAGAAGGTCGAGGCGGAAACCGATCGATTTGAGACGGTCGTCGTCGTCCCGGTGCAGGAACGTGGTCCGGGGCGACCGCACCACAGCTAGATCCTGATTCACCATTGGCATATATTGCCAACAAGGAGGCCGATGCCATGGTAACGCGCAACGTTGTTCTCACCGAAACCCAAGATCAGATGGTTCATGCTTTGGTCTCTTCTGGCCGGTACCAGAATGTGAGCGAAGCCATGCGGGCCGGCCTGCGGTTGCTGGAAAGGGAAGAAGCGCAGCTCGTGGACATCCGAAAAGGTTTGTTGGAGGGTCTTCAACAGATTGAAAGCGGAAATCTGGCCGAGAGCAGTGGCGAAGAGGCGATTCGCCGGGCCTTCGCGAGAGCACGCGCGGATTCATGACCCGATCCTTGCGGCTGACACGCCGCGCAGAAGACCGCTTGGTCGAAATCGCCCACTGGACCATCGAGAGGTTCGGACCCCGCCAAGCTGACATCTACGAGTTAGAGCTTCTCGCCCTCTATAAAGCGGTTACGAAAGGTGAAGTCCGTGGCCGGAGTTGTGCGAAACTCGTGGACGATGCAGAAGACCTGATGTTTCTCAGGGCAGGGGAACACTTTCTGGTGTTCCTGGAACGGCCTGACGAGGTCATCGTCGTAGACATCCCGCACTCCCGCAGCGATCTGCCGCGTCACGTCGCAGCGCTGTCTGCCCTCAAGGGTGAAGGCGCTTGAGTTGCTCAGAGAACGGAGAACAGGCCACGGAATCCCACTCGCGCCCGGTGCTAGCCGCCGGTTCGGCAACCTTTTTTCACGCCCTCGACGATGAGCACGGCCAATCATTTCGGAACTATACATGACTACGCATACAAAGAACTCGATCTCCTTCAGCGGCTCCGCTTAGCGCCAAATGCACCGGTGATCCCATCTCGTGTAAAGACCCCGCCGACCTCTTGGTGTGTGTCGCCGTAGAATCGACCCAAAAACCGATTGCCGGACTCGCCAGTCGCAAAGGCCCCATCCTGAATCACAATTCCCGACCAGCTCATGTCAGACCGCACCGCACCGGTTTCAATCTCGTGAATCCGGTCGAACAGCACTTCGATCGAGGGATTGGAGAAGTCGTCCAGTGAGATCGTGGTACGACCACCGAGAACGGCGAACTTGCCAGCATTTGCGTCAATCCCGGACATGTGCCCACGCCAAGTCGCGCCGCCATCCAGCGGTCTGGGGTTGGTCTCCGGGAATTGCTCGGCAATCGACACCGGCACAAGGACTTCGACTGCCGGGGCGGTGCTGCCCATGACGACCACAAACCCGCTCTGCTGCAACCAGTACCCGAAGCCCATGAACTCCGTCCCGTCATCGGCTACGGTATGGGGTTCTATCGGGCCTTCCGGGCGATCCTCCGGCAATAGCTCCGCAACCGAGAACGTTGCCGATCTGTCGTCGAAAGTGAGGGTACAGGTTGCCAAATTGCACGACGTCACGACCCGAACCGGCATGCCAGGACCATACATGGTCGCGTCGGAAGCCAGGATGCTCGGGTTCAAGGGTGTCAGCCGGGCGCCAGCCCTCCAAGACCATGGCGGCATGAAGCGCCCGGCGTGCATGCCCGCCTCCTCCTCGCGGGCCTGCGTCTCCGCGTCCGACCGGTCCGGAGTGTAGCGGGGTTCATTGAGTGCCAGCCCGGCCAGGACCAGCGCTTCGCCTATGTCGACGCCGCCCGCAGAGCAGGACGAAACCGATCGCCCGTACCGGTCCCGGCCGAGGGTGGTGCAACTGACGCCGCCGTCGCCGATCATGGCCTCGACCGCCTGGGTGGCGGCGGCGCCGCACGGCCACGTGGTGCCGTTGGCGTCAATGCACGTCTGACGACGCTCGGGAGCATCTATGCCCGCTATTCTGTGGCGTTCTCCATCGACGTCCATGGTATCGCCGTCGACCACCCGGATCGTCTGCGCCAACGGGCTGGCGGGTGGGTTGGTTCGCTGGCCAGGTTCGGGCAGGCTCGTCCCTCCGCAGCCGACACATGCCGCCAACAGGAGAGCAAACGGACATAAATCTCTCAAGGCCTTCTGCCTGCTTGCCAGATAAACTTTAGGCACTTTCACGGTCAGCTTCGTCCAATTCGTCTCACGCCGTCTCGGCCTTTGGAGGAAAGGCCACCATTTCGGTGGCCGGCTAAAAGTCGAGGCGGAACCTGATCGACTTGAGGACGCCGGCCTCATTCCTTTCCTGTTTCCACTGCACTCACTGCAATGTCGAGGGCCGGACCGCGGGGCTACCTAGTCCAAGGGACCGACCGCCGGCGGAACCGGATCGCCCAGCAACCCCAGCAACCCGGCGAGCGCAACACCGCCCACAAGTCCCGCAACCCCGGCCACCAGCCCGACCAGGGGAGACTTTCCCGGGAAGGGAGAACGGCCCGCTGCAATTCGAGGCGGTCGTTCAGAGTGTCCAGGCAGATCGTCGCATCCCGGAGGGCCCGCAGCGCCTCGGTCAGATTCCTGGTCTCGTCCGCATGGTCTCGGACCCGCTGGGTTGCCGGATCCGAGCAGCTGTTTCCGAAGTTGCCTCAGGGCATCGTGGTAATATGAACGGATGGAGGGATCACCAATCTTGGAGAGGGCGTCGCGGAGCGCCTTGTCCAGGGCGGCCCGGCGTTCCGGGCTGTCGAAAACCCGTCCTTTCGGTCTTGAAGGTGTTCGTACAGAGTTTCGTGCCTAATCGCTTGGTCCACGGAGATGAAGCAGCGTGCGGAATGCGACAGGGGGCAGAACTTTACCGGCTGCCCGTCGTCGCCGCTGCCGGGACAATACACGGTGCGAGAGGCGAAAAAGGCTCGCGGTCGAACTGGGGCGGACTTTGGCTTGCCAGCCACCCAAGGAGCGGTTCCGGATCGCGCCGCATCGTATTTCATGCGTTCATCGGCGATCCAACCCGGGGCAACCGTTGAAGAATATCCCGACGATAGTTGATCGGCACTCTCGTCATTCTGGACTCCTTTGGTTGATGGTGCGGGCTGTACCGTTCAGCGTGACGCGCCAAACGCAGCAGTCAAGTCGGAGCGCTCCAGCGTTCCGGCCGCGCCATCATGCGCCCGGCCAGTGAAGATGCCGGTCAGGGTTCCTGCATCGCCGCCCGTTTCCCGGAAGGTATTGCCGCGAACGGCGATGGTGTAGCCAAGATCGCCGTCCAACCATGTCGCGCCGGTCCCGACCGCGCCCGGTGCTGCGTTCGGGTTCCATGTTTCGAGGCCGGTGAAATCCGCCCGGCCCGTCATGGACGCAATGTTGACGCTGATCGCAGCGTCGCCCGCGACGGCTGCCGCGTCCGGTGTCAAGCCGAGCAATACTCCGTTCCATGTCACTGAACCGGACAGCGCCGGATTGTTGCCGAGGCTAAAGTCGCAGCAAAATTCGCCGGGGTGGTATCCGTGCGCCCAGGCTTCAGCATACCCGTTGCGCATCGCCACCCCGAAATTGGCGTGTCGACCGTTCCCTGCGATGTGCAGGGATGCGCTCGTCCATGGACCCAAGTCGGCGGCGGGTGAATCGCCGTTCGCCAGTCGACCATAAAGCGCGCGCAATGCCTCCCGATCCGCCGGGTAGAGGATCGACAAAGGTTGCTCGATGCCCTGACTCGGCCCCGGATTGTCACTCTCCATGATCGTGTCGAATCTAGTCGGCAAGTGATCGAGCACTCCGAGTGCGTGAACGATCTCATGGGCCAAGACCTGCTGGACCAGGCGCTCACCGATGATCGGCGCAGCGTCCATCACGTTGCGGTCGATTTCGATTCTGGCTCGATCCAAGCTGGGCTGACCGGGGCTCGCGCGATCAATGTAGTAGTGAGTTACTCCAGCCCCCGCAGCGAGGGAAGGGACGAAGTCGACTTCGATGATTGCGCTGTCGTGATCCCCGCTGTCTGGAAGTATTGTGATCTTCCAATCGGCCGGCAGCGATGCGTTCACGAGTTGCACCGATCGCACGAGGGCATCTAGATGATGCGACTCAGCGGTGCCGTTGACGCGCAGAACGGGCGGCGAGGCATGACGCCGCACAACTCTGTCGCTTAGAAGTCCGGCCTCCAGATACGCGGCGACGGTGGTGGCACCAACACCATCATTAAGCCGCCCATATCGGATTTTCGTGCTGCCGCGCTGCCCGATGGACGGCAGCGAGCCAAGGTGTTCGTCGCCCTGATGAATGCCGACGAACAAGCGCTCATGAAGCTGTTGGCCGAATTCGGAATACACGGGACCGCGTTGCGCATCTTCTGCCGTTTGCCGTGGTAGAGTTTCAAAATTTGACGCGTAGTGCCTATAGCAGCCTCCCAAACACGCCGTTTATTGGTTTGTTTCCTTGGGGGTAAGTCCGACCGGGAACGGCAGAGCGGCGGTCGAATTGCCACCACCGCCGCTGTGCGGACCCGGCGACATCGGGACAGTAGGACTGCCACCGCCGCCGCCGCATGAAATCAGCGTCATCGCCGCGGCACCTACGGTCGCAAGGCTCCGTATCTGCATGATTGATCTCCTGCCGACGGAACACATCGTCTCCGGCCCCTTTCCGCCAGCGAGCGTGCCGGGGCGAACTCTCGCGCAAACCGCCAGGCTGCGCCGGAGCCTCCACAACGCGGAAGGGGATCCTTCCTCTGGCGACTCACGCCGCTTCGGCCCTGGGTGGAAAGGCTACCATTTCTGTGGACGGCATAAAGTCGAGGCAGCGGAGACGGTCGGCGCCATCATCGCCGCCGCGATGGCCGGCGGGACCGCCGCCCGTCCCTGAGTCCGGGCGCGGCGCCGAGGAGGGTGGCACCGC
>JAPPHA010000017.1 GCA_028874915.1 Paracoccaceae bacterium | reverse complement strand
GGGATCGTCGAAGGCAGGGCCGCCGGGATCGTCGAGGGGAAGGCTGCCGGGATCGTCGAGGGGAAGGCTGCCGGGATCGCCGAAGGCAAGGCCGACACGTTTCTGCGCCTGGCGCGATTGAAGTTCGGTGAACTCGCGTCTGCGCGCGCTGAACGGGTCCGCGGCGCTTCGTCAGAACAACTCGATGCCTGGCTCGATGCCCTGCTGACCGCAGAGGACATCGACACGGTGTTCGGCGAGCGCACCAGGCATTGATCCGTCCGCCATCGGATCTTGCCATGCCGGTACTTTCCTGACTTCGTATTGCGTGCGGACTGTCCCGCAGAGTCTTGCGTCCGTCATCATGGCCCGGCCCTTCGGAAGCTTCGGACAAGCGATGGCATTGCTCATCCTGACGTGGGGACGCGGTCAAAACCGACACCGAATACTGCCACGCAATGCAGTGACGCATGTGAATTGAACACGATGGCAAACCCGGATGCAATCCTGACGTCAAATCGTGTCGATTGTTTCGTGACGAGCCCTAAGGATCCTCTTCGGGATGAATTCGGCGGGCCGCTCTCTCGTCACATTCTGCGCTCTGGCGGTTGACGACGTCAAACGGCCATGACCGGAACGGCATCGTTTCGGAGTCGTCGTTTGGAGTCCCTGGCCCGGGGGCGAACGCGACCTCGTGATCCGCCGGGCGGTGTCCTCTGGCGCTTCCATTGAACTCCCGGTCGACGGGGATTACAGCATCTTTCCGGATCCACCAGTTCCGGAATTCCGGTCGAATGATTGGACCCATCGAAGGAACGTCAGAAGAATGACCAATGACCTGACAGCCCGGACATGCCTCTGGTTCAACGATCAGGCGCTTCCGGCAGCGGAATTCTATTGTTCGATCCTTCCGGACAGCCGGATCGAAAAGGTCAGCCACTATCCGGAAGGTCAGGAGATGGCGGAACAAGGCTCGGTCATGGTGGTTGCTTTCACCCTCGCGGGAACGCCGTATCTGGCCCTCAACGGAGGATCTCATTTTGTTCTGGACGAGGCCGTGTCGATAGCGATCGAGACCCGCGACCAGGCAGAAACCGATCGGTTGTGGGCCGCACTCGCAGACGGGGGTGGCAGGGAAGGCCGCTGCGGATGGCTCAAGGACCGATTCGGGCTGTCATGGCAGGTGGTTCCGCGGCGTGCCGTCGAACTGCTCGACGGTCCGGCATCGACACAGGTCTGGCGGGCGCTGATGACCATGGACAGGATCGTCATCGCGGAGCTTGAGACGGCGGCGCGGGGTTCATGAGCGGGAGGCGAGACCATGTACGTTGACGGATTTGTCCTGGCCGTTCCGACGGACAGGAAGGAAGACTTCATCAAACACGCCAGCCTCGCCAATAGCGTGTTCATGGAGCGGGGGGCGACAAGGGTCCTGGAATGCTGGGGCGACGATGTTCCCGATGGCGAGCAAAACGACTTTCGGAGAGCGGTGCAGGCGAAACCTGACGAGACTGTCGTCTTTTCCTGGATCGAGTGGCCGGACAAGCCGACCCGGGACGCGGCCCTGAAGCACATCATGGATCCGGAGCATCTCGACGACCGGATGAATCCGGAGACGAATCCGATGCCACTTGACGCCAAACGGGTCATTTTCGGGGGGTTTGAACCGGTTGTCAGTCTTTGACGTCTCGTTCAACCCGCCCTGTTCGTTCATGTCCGGCCCCCAGTCCGTGAGGCCGTCACGGTAAGTGCGATCCGGCCGACGAATTGGGTCCCGTTCGGGCCGTCTCGCAAGAGCCGGCGGCAGCTACAGGCGAACGGTTCGCCGGTGACGGCGTGCAGGAATGACAAGAATCGAGCCTCTTCCGGTCCATGACCTGTCCAACGGCTGGAGCCGGATTCTGCCTCGCAGGGATCCGCAGCCGGGCCTGGCTGGCGACGTCGATGCCGAATGGCTGGTTATCGGAGCCGGATTTGCCGGTCTCGCGGCGGCCCGGCGACTCGCCGGCAACGCCCCCGGAGACCGAATCGTGCTTGTCGAGGCGGGCGAGTGCGGCGAAAACGCGTCCGGCCGGAACTCGGGGTTTGCGATCGACGTCCCGCACACGGTGTCGTTGGATCTGGCAGAGCTTCAGCAGGCGAACGGCTATCTGCGGCTGGCCCGGGCCGGCGTTCGCGAACTCTCGGCGCAGGTCGCGGAGAATCGGATCGATTGCGGTTGGTCTCCGGTGGGCAAGTACCATGTGGCGGTGACACCGGCGGGTGCCGAGGCGATGCTGCGGCCGTACTCCGAAGCCTTGGCAAGACTCGGTGTCGATCACGACAGGGTGGACGCGGAAACACTCGGTGCGACGCTCGGAACCCACCACTTCCATGCGGCCCTGTTTACCCCGGGCACCGTCCTCATGAACCCGGCGGCGCTCACCCGGGGTCTTGCCGACACTCTGCCGGCGAATGTTCTCCTCTACGAAAACAGCCCGATCATCGAATTCGATCCTGGCGAGACATTCCGTTGTCGGACGCCGGGTGGCATGATCCGGGCCCGTTGCGTGATTCTGGCGGCCAACGGGTTCAGCGAGAACTTCGGTGTCCTTGGCGGCCGGTTCTTTCACCTGGCGTTGCACGCCAGCATGACCCGCCCCCTGTCCGATTCCGAGCATGCGAGCCTCGGCGCGCCGGAACCCTGGGGGCTCACCCCCGCCAACGGTTACGGCGGCGTGACCATGCGTTACACGGAAGACCGGCGAATTCTGTTCCGCCAGGGCATCGAGTGGGCTCCGGGCCGGCGCCCATCCGCAGCCCGGCAGAAGCGGGTCGCACGGCGGCACAAGGCGCTCTTCGACGCCAGGTTCCCCGGGCTTGGCGATGTGACGTTCGACCACAGCTGGACCGGCTTCGTCTGCATGTCCCGGAACGGGGCGCCGGCCTTCGGCCGGTTGGCCCGGAATCTCTGGGTGGCGGCCTGCCAGAACGGGATCGGGGTCGCCAAGGGCACCATCGGCGGTATCCTGGTTGCCGATTTTGCCACGGGCCGGGACAACCCGCTGATCGACGATATGAATAACCTCGGCCAACCCGCGCGGATGCCGCCCTGGCCCCTGGACCGGCTCGGTGTTCAGGCCCGGATCCGGTTCGAGATCTGGCGAAACCGGAAGGAAGCGTGATTTCGGGCCGCCGAGGCCGGAATGGGCGTGGTCGTTCAGCGGTCCGGCGTCCGGGCGGTGATCAGACCGAACGCGTGATCCCGCCGTCGACCCGAATGTTCTGTCCCGTGATGTAACCGGCGCCGTCGGACGCGAGAAAGGCAATGGTCGCAGCGATTTCGCCGACCGAACCGTAGCGTTCCATGGGGATCCGGCTGCGGAATTCCTCTTTTTCGGGCAGGCTGTCGATGAAACCGGGCAGGACATTGTTCACCCGGACGTTGTCGGCCGCATAGCGGTCGGCTGCGAGCTTCGTCCAGGCCGCAAGCCCGGCCCGGAACACGCCGGACGTCGGGAACGTCGGATCCGGCTCGAAAGCAGCGAAGGTCGTGATGTTGATGACGGCGCCACTGCCCTGCTGCTGCATGACCGGTATGACCAGCCGCGACGGCCGCACGGCCGAGAGAAAATACACCTCCATCCCCAGTTGCCAGTCATCATCGGTGATGTCGAGGAGGTCACCGCGGGGACCGTGACCGGCACTGTTGACAAGAACATCGATCCGTCCCCACCGCTCGAGGGTCGCATCGACCAGGCGCCGGAGATCGGCGTTCGAACGATTTGACCCGGTGATTCCGATGCCGCCGAGTTCGACCCCGAGCGTCTCGCCCTTTCCAGAAGACGACAGCACCGCCACCCGGTAGCCGTCTGCCGCCAATCGACGGGCCGCACCCGCCCCCATGCCACTGCCGCCTGCGGTGATGACTGCGACGCCCCGATCCGTCATTTTTGAACCTATCTTGCTGATCAATCGTCAAACAGTGTCCCTTATGCGGGTGCTGATACGGGCGGTCAATTGATCCTCGGTCCGTGTGCGTGATTCCGCTATGGCGTGATTTCCGACCTTTGGCGCAACGAAAACGAATCACGCTACGAGTTCGAGGGTCCGGTTGTCGTTGGCGGTCGTTGGCGGCTTCCATGGCTGCCAGCTCCCGGCGAGCATGGACCATGCCTGATCGAAGCGACCGGACTTGAGCAAGGCCTGGAATGTCAGGACGCCCTGGCCGCTTGCTCGGAAACCATATCCGCTGGCTGGAAAGCCAGGTCATCGCGGGCGGTGAACGGGCCGAGGCCCGGGACCGGGCAGATCAGCGACATCAAGCGCGGGTCCGGCAACCGCCGAGATGAGATCCTCGTGTTCGGACCCGAAACGGGCGGCATGGGCACGCTTGACGGGTCGGCGAACCTGGCTCAGGGCGGTGTTCGCCGTCGGCTCTGGCCGGACGAAAACGAACGGGAGAGCTTGGTGGCCCAACCCGAGGGAGAGTTCACGATCCCCTGTGAATCCGAGGGGAAGCCGTGGCCCGGGGCCCTGGACGAACCGGGCGAGGAGGCCCACGTGGTTGCCGGGGACCGCATCCGCTGGATCGAATTCGCCCCCGATGGCGGTCAGGACGCGGTGGGGACTGTCGCGGCGACTGTCGACGCCGTCAAACCCGGGTACACACAAAAAAGGCGACTGCATCCGACTCACCGTCACCGCCTCGACGTGATGCCCTCTCCGCAGGACACTTGATGGAGATCGAGCCTGGCCGGCTCCGCAAGGCGAGCCGGTTCCACCCCATGGCCCGGGACGACGAGGCGGAGCGGAAAACGCTCCTGAAGGCTCTGAAGGCGCGGACGCGGGAGATCGGTCGCGAGCGGGGGTTCTTGATGGAGATCGAGTTCTGAGGTGCGGGCGTTCAGCCGTTCCGGTCTCGATTCAGCGGTCGAGAGTCGCCGACATGATTACCGGTCCCGTGCCCTCGCCGAACACGGACCGGAAGTCTACCGTCAGGTGTTCGAGCCGGCCATCGCGGATCGCGGCGAAGTTGCGGTTTTCGCGGAGAATTCGGACGCAGTCGGGCTGGACCGTCATCCAGGATACGTCCTCTCAACTCGTTTGACGCGCTAGAATAATTGTCGCGAACATGCATGGCTGGTGAAAAATCCTGCGTTTTCCCAGGTCAATCCAGTGATGGTCCCCGCTTGGCGTTTTTGTTCAAATCGAAATGCCGTGTCCGACATCCCAGACAGTGAGCACAAGTTGATTGTTGGCCACGAAAAACCCCGTTGCAAATTGGTTTGCAGTCACCCGCGAAGTTGGATGTCTTTGCTGCTTTATTGATTTTCTTTCCAACCTATCATATTGATAGGACCATGGCCAGCCGCAAGGTAATCCCGTTTCCCAATGCTCAACCGAAAGTGCCATCGCTTGCCGATCTGACGATCCGTGTTCAATCATTGGCACAGGCGGACAGTCGGAATATCCGTGTGTCGGTGCCGCACTTCCAGAAGAGAATGAGGGAAGTATCACCATGCGGCTTGTTCTGGAAGTCCTGCGACATGGCAATGGCACCGGCAACCCGGAATTTGATGAGTTCGGAGATTGGCGGATAACGATGCGTCGCAACGTTGCAGGGCAACGGGTTCACGTGGTGGTGGCTGTTTGCAGTGACTACATCGAGTGCATCACCACGTGGTAAATACTTGATCAGTGAACACTCCGTCGCCTGAAGACGACGGCTTCGCGGCCAAGCTACGCGGCAA
>JAPPHA010000121.1 GCA_028874915.1 Paracoccaceae bacterium | reverse complement strand
GACGCTCCTTCCCCGGCCGTGGGGTTTCGCGTTGCCCGACTCGCAGGCATTATGCAGGAATTGTGGCCCGGTTCGTGTAAATAATTCATTTAGAAATTGGACTTTCTGTGTTGTTTCAATAAAGATCAGGCGAATTTGCCGACCGCATGCCGCGCGACGGTTCGGGAACCGTCTCCGCAAGTGCGCGGCGGGCACTGCCGTTCAAGCGCCGCTCGGGAAAATTGCCGGTTGCACAAAGGCTTTCATTCTTCGAGCGCTTGTGCGGCCAAGAAGCGGGTCGACGACGCCCTGCGGTGTTTGGTTCTCACGCCCGACGCCGTCGATGAGAAATCCCCGTTGGACTCATGCCCTGAGCCGTGGTCCGCGCCGCAGAACTTTGGTCGGTCATCAAGGCCAGAGAGAACCCGAGCGTCGTCAGATGCGCATCACCAAGGAGGTGTTCGACATCGAACACGAAGCCACTGACACCCTCGACGACTCCACCTCGGCGAACGAATTCCCCGCCAAGGTGCCCATCGTTTCTCGGTCTTTGACCTTAGTGCCACGGTCGTTTGTGATCACGCATCAAGTCTTCGACCGTATCGCGTCCGAGCAACGCGATTCAGTACCGACCCCGCGGGATTCAAAGGCTTTGGAGACGTTCTGACGGCGGCGTCACCATGTCAAGAAACGATGTGGGATCGCCTTTGGATATTCTGCAATTGCTGGACGTGGCATCGGCCGGGTTCCCTCCGCGCGCAGGATCAACGAATTGAACTATCGTTCGATCCGTCCTGACCGGAAGTCCCGAGTCTCGCGTCACCCCGTCCAATGTCGTTATCTGGCGCCCTTTCATCTTGCCGACTCACCATCCGGAGTCGCTCGCGTTTGCCCGTGGTCAGATGTCTGCCTGTTGCGTGGCTTTCGAATGAGCCTCCTCGCTGACGGCGGCCCGGTATCGTTCTGCGACAAGTGTTTTGGGAAGTGGCATGTAGGATCCGGTTGTCGTCCACAGAATGGCGACATCGACAGCGCAATCCGGATAGATCTGCCTGAGTGCGGCGGCATAAGCCCCCATCTGCCGCAGGATTCCGTCCGGGGTCTCTTCGGCGGATACGGGAACATGGGCATTGGTCTTGTAGTCGACCGCGAGTACCCGGGACTCGGACACCACCAACCGGTCGATGACCCCAATCATCCTGCGACCGCACCCGGAGTCGAGTGGTGCCGTCACCGGGACTTCGGCAAGGGTGTCCGGCCGGAACAGTGCCTGCAACCCGGGCTCCAGCAGGACGCTCTCGGCCATGGTCAAGGCCGGGCCGACTTCCGCTTCGCCCCCCCAGCCCCGGCGATGGCCAAGTCGGTCCGCGATGGCCGGCCACGACGCCGGCGGGAACTCCGGCAGATGTTCGAGCAGACTGTGAACCCTCTCCCCGAAGGCCATCGCCTTCTCGCGGGACCGTTCCGCCCCAGGCCCGCTCTCCGCGGAATCGTCGTCCGCCGGCCCGCTTCGGATCGCCTTCGCTCCGCCGAGTGCCGACGCCAGGACCGGTGGCGGGGCTGGCGGATCCGCAGAAACCGGTTCGTGCAACCAGTCCTGACCGGGTACCGCACCAATCGCGCCTGTCCGCGAGGCGATGGTCGGGCACGGAGCTGACGACGAAGACGAATCGGAGTCCGCCGGCCAGTTTCCGGACCCGAGCCGGAGGCCTGGCCGACCCCCCGCAAATGTCGTCGTTTCGGCGTCGAGCCCAGCCATCGCCGTTTCGATCCGGTCGTACCAACACGGCGTATCGTCATCCTTTGCGCCACGCTTGCCGGCACCGCACACAAGCAGCCAATGAATGGCCCGGGTCATGGCCACGTAGAGGAGCCGGTTCCGTTCCCGCTCCCCGGACGCCCGGAGCCGGTCCTCGGCAGCCCGTTGAACCTCCGTGGCGTCGTCGCCCGTCGATCGCCAGATGATGCTGCCGTCCTCCAGCGTCAGGGTCTCCCCCGACAGTCCGGGCCGCCTCAGACCGGTGTCGGGAAGAATCACGATCGGCGCTTCAAGCCCCTTGGCACCATGAACCGTCATCACCCGGATCTGGTTCATGTCGCTCTGGGTCCGTCGCTTGACATCAATGGTCCCGAGATCGAACCAGCTGAGAAATCCGGTCAGTGTCGGCGGTTCCTCCGTCTCGTAAAGAAGCGCCTGTGACACCAGCTCGTCGATCCCGTCTTCGGCTTCGGGACCAAGCCGGGCCAGCAACCGCCGCCGTCCTTCATGGCGGTCCAGGATCCGCTCGATCAGGTCGTGCGGCCGGAATCGGGAAGACAGGGCCTCGCAGTCAGCGAGTATGGTCAGCGCTTCGGAGTGCCGCTCCCCCGAAGACCGGATCGCCGACCAGAGGGAACCTCTCCGGTCATGGGCGAGGTCGAACAGCTGCTCTTCGCTGATTCCGATCAGGGGAGAGCGAAGAGCCTCTGCGAGGGAGAGGTCGTCGCGCGGCGTGGCCGCGAATCGGAGGAGCGACAGGATGTCGCGCACCGCAAGTTCCGCGCCCACCTCCATGCGGTCGGCACCCGCGACAGGCAGGTTGCGCGTTTTCAACTCGCGAATGATCGCATCGAACAGAACCGATCGGGTCTGAACCAGGATCAGGATGTCGCCGGCCGCCACGCGGCGCTCGATGGTCCCGGGCATCCGGGGCGGCGACAGAAGAATGTCTTGAAGATGGTCCGCCAGAAGCCGTGCAAGCAGAATCCGGACATCGGTCCGGCCACTCGCGACCGATGCCGGCTGAAACCACTCCGGCCAGTCGTCCCGGCCCTCCTCCTCGAGAAATTCCCAGAGATCGACGCGTCCCGGCTTGTCGGGCTCAAACGCCCGGTGGAGGGCTCGTTCACGCCGGGATGCCGGGTTTCCGCTGCCGGTGGCAGCGTCGGGACCGCCAATCATCGTGGCGGCATGGCAGACCTGGTCGGTCAGTGCCAGGATCGCGGGCGCCGACCGGAAGGAGTAGCGGAGGTTTCGTTCCTGGAGGCGCCCGCCGGCCTGCGCGTAACGATCCGCAAAATAGCTCTGCACATCGCCAAAATGATCCGGGTCGGCCCCCTGGAACGAAAAGATCGACTGCTTCTCGTCGCCAACGACAAACAGGGTCCGGTTGCCGGGGCGGGCCCCCTCGCCGACGGTGAACTCTTCCTCCAGCCGTTGGACGATGTCCCATTGCCGACGGCTGGTGTCCTGGGCCTCATCGATCAGAATGTGATCGATCCCGCCATCGAGACGATAGCGAATCCAGTCGGCGAAGCCGGGATCGGACAGGAGCCGGCACGCCATCCGGATGAGATCGTCGAAGTTCATGTCACTTCGAAGGCGCTTTCGGCGGTCGAACTCCCGGAGAAAGACGGTCGCGAAGTCATGGAGCGCACGGGTCTTTTCGTAGCACAGCCGATCGATTCGAACCTTTCGTGCCCTGGCCACCGCCTCCATCAGGACGTCCAGTTCCCGGGTGCGTTCCGGATATGCCGTTCTGAGGGCCTTTGTCGGGAACGTGCCGAGTTTCGGTTCAAATGGCAGTCTGGCTCCCTTTCCGAACAGCATGACGCCTTCAAGGATCTGAAGTCCGGCGGCCGTGGGCCCGGCGGCCACCGCCGAAAGCAGTCGATCGCCGTTTCTTCGATCCGTCGCCTTCGCGGCCTTGTCCGACTTGAGAGTCCCGGCCCAGCCTTTCAACAAATCGATGGCCGAATCCGACAGGAGGGTACCCAAGACCGATTCCACGGACGGCGGCTCCGGGAGCAACGCCTTGGGGAATCCCAGGTCAAAGGCCTCGCGGTTCCCGACGATCTCCTGGACCAGAGCATCCGGGTCGGCACCGGTAAAGGATCGCAACAGCCGATCGACGGTCGAGCTCGCCGGTCCGTCCGCCAACGTATCGAACACGTCCTGGCGCAACTGTAGGGCGCGCCGATCATCCATGATCTCGAATTGACGGCTGGTCTTCGCCTCAAGGGGAAACCGCCGCAGGAGCGCGTCGCAAAAGGCATGGATCGTCTGGATCTTCAACCCGCCCGGTGTTTCCAGCGCGTTCGCGAAGAGCCGCCGTGCCCGCCGCAGCGCTTCGGGAGTGGCCTCATCCCCATCACGGATTTCGCCGAGCGTTCGGAGCGCGTCCAGGAGCGCGGCATCGGGCATCATGGCCCAGCCTCCGAGCCGTTCGAACAGGCGGTTCTGCATCTCCGCCGCCGCCGCATTGGTGTAGGTCAGGCAGAGGATCTTGCCCGGATCGTTTCCGCGATAGAGAAGCCGGCTGACCCGGTCGATCAGGACCCGGGTCTTTCCGGATCCGGCATTCGCGGAGACCCAGGTCGAGGCCGCCGGATCAGCGGCCCGAACCTGGGCCCGCGTGGCGTCGTCGCTGCACATCATGATTCGGTTCCGGTCCCGGCGGGCAGGTCCGATTCGGTCCACTCCCCGAAACGGGACAACTGGTCATAGTCAGACGGCGGATCGTTCGCCCTCATCCGGCTCCGTGCCGGATATCCCTGCTCGGGACGGGCATAGGCGTCGAGCAGTTGAATGAGCTGTCCATAGGTCTCCGACAGTCGACCGTCCTCCGCCGAAACGGCCCGGAGACTGCCGCCCCTGCCGAAACCAATGTATTCGAGACGGTCAACCCGGGCCTCGGGAACCCCGTCGAAACCGCCCCTGGTGGCGATGGCGCCGACCAACTGCAACTGTTTGTCAATCGTTTCGATGGCCGCCGGGCTCGGGGGACTCCCCGACTTGTAGTCGTAGATCCGGAGATGACCATCTTCACCGATGTCGATCCGATCGGCACGCGTCGTCAGGGTAAACCCCGGTGCCAAGGCGACTGGAAGGCCCAGCTCCCCTCTGGCTTCGAGTTTGAGGGTCCGACACCCTATCCGCCGGTCCGCTTCGCCGTCCGTGAACCATGTGGCGGCCCTGTCAAGCCCGGTGAGCCATTGACGCCGGACTCCGGGCCAGGGAACCTCCGCCGCGAGAGCCCGTGCCGCCAGTGCCAGAAAATCCTCCGTATGGCCGTCGATCGTGCCGTCGGCGACGGACCTGACGAAGTCCTCGACAATTCGGTGAACCAAAGTTCCACGATCCCGTGGATCCAGCCCCCGGCCAAGGGCGTCGAGCGGCCGGAGCTTCAGGACATGGCGGGCATAGATGGCATAGGGATCGCGAATGAGCGTTCGGATTTCGGTCACGCTCAGTCGCGTCGGCCGGTGTTCCACAGGAGGTCTTGGCGCGGGTCTCGGGGCGGGCGGAACGGGTGCGGACGGTCGGTCGATCTGCCGACCGAGCGCGATCCAGCGCTGGCCCCTGCCCGTCATGGCCTCAAGCGCCGTCTTGCCCTCGGGACCCAGCCCACCGATCAGGTTTTTCAGCCGGATCAGCCAGCGGGACGCAACCGTCGGCGTTTCGTTGTCCCGGAGCGCCCGTGACAGAATCACGGTCGGGGCCGAAACCGCATGCTGGAAATCATGGGCCGCGAGACCGTTTCGCCGTTCCGGCGGACCGAGACCGATCTGCTGGCGCATCGAGCGGTTGAGCCAGATGTCGCCGCTCCGCCGACGCGGCCAGACGCCCTCGTTCAGACTGGCAACGATGACCAGGTCGGCGCTTCGGTCGCGAGCCTGGAACCCTCCCCAGATCATCACGTTTCGCTGGTTGGCCGGCCGCAGGTAGGACTTGCGGTCCCCGGTCTGGCTCCTGAGGATGGCGGTGTAGTCCAGGAGCCCGACCGAGCCGGCGGAATCGGACTCGCGCCGGAGTTCGTCGAAGATTTCTGCCAGGCCCTTTCCGACGGGAGTCTCCCAGAGGGCGCCACGGAACGGATCGTCGAATCGATCCGGGCCCTTCGGCCGACCGGTTCCGCTTGCAAAGGCATTGGCGACCCTCAGGTGCTCATGGACCCACATGCCGAGAGGCCGCACTTCATCGCCCGGAACCTCTTCCAGCGCGCTGGCAAGCCACTCCGCCCAGGCAACATCCCGCGATTTCGACGAATTCGTATCCTCGTCCGAACCGACCGACCGACCACTCTCCCGGACTGCCTCCTGGGCTGCGGCCACACGCCCTGACGCCCAGTTCCGGATAGAGTCTGCCGTGACTTCGGGGCCGGGCGGTCGCCGCCTCAGTTCCAACTCCAACGACAGGGTTCGCCTCAGATGCTCCGCCCGGCCATTGCCCGCGGCTGTGAGAGGGTGCTTCAGGAGACCAATCACCCTTTGTGGCGAGAGGCCTTCCGGGGCGAACAGAACCAGGACCAAACGCAGGAACACTCCCCCTGGCGACTGATGCAGCGTCTCGCCGATCCGGTCATCCGGTTCGACATTCCACTTGAGAAGCGCCGACCGGACTCGCCTCGCCAGTTCAAGGTTTTCGGTAATGAGGGCGACCCGTTTCCGTTGTTCGACAGCCTCGCGAATCGCCACGGCGATCGCCTTCGATTCCTCCCTGGCGGTTTCGGCGACAATGAAACCGATCCCGTCCGTGGCGGCTCCGATGTCCGGAACCAGGGCCGGGCCATCGGCCATCCAGCGATCGGTCACCGGCGCGGGTTTCAGGGCCAGGGATACCAGCCGGTTCCGTGCGCCGTTGGCCGGCGCCTGGACGGTTGCCGACCAAGGTGGAAGCCTTTCCGGGTCAACGCCCGCGAAGGCGCAGAACCGCGCCAGCGCCGCCTGGGGGTGTTCGGGACAGCCGTCATGATCCCCGAGCAGAGCCCAGTCCTCCGCCGACATCGACGGATCGACGCCCGGCAAAACGACGGCCCCCTGGGGAAGCCGCGAGACCACCTGCATGAACCGGGCCACGGGCCGGGTCGAGCCGGTGGAACCGGCAAGGATTACCGGGTGATCCGGCGGTGCCGCCTGCCAGGCCAGAACCAGTGACTCGATGGCCGCGCGCAGTTGCGAACGCGGGTCAAGCATCCCATCCTCACCGAACGTCTCGGCGAGAATCCGGAGGAACATGAGGCTTCGCGACCAGTGTTCCGAGTGGCCGCTGACGTCGATGTCCAGGAGTTGCGACAGCTCGATCCCTTCGTCCTGAATCTCCGAGAACACGTCCTGAAGCGATTCCGTGAGATCGATGGCAGCGGATTCCGGCGCCAGATCCGGTTCCTTCCGCAAGAGTGCAGCGACGAGCCGACGCAGCTGCAGCTGTCCGCCCAGCCGCGACATCGCAGGCCCCGGACCGTCCTCGGCAACGGCGACCGCCGGATCATCAATCAGCTCACTCCAGTGGCGAATCTTGGGCAACAGCCTGGCCGGTCCGGACGAGAGATGCTGACGCAGTTCCCGGGCGAAATTCTGTGACCCTGCGTGGATCACGATCCTCGCCATCACCTCCGGCGGCGCGTCGCCGAGCCGTTCCTCAAGACCCCGGCAAAAGGCCTCCGTAAAGTCGCATCCGATCGGAATCGCAAAGACCCGGGGCCGGGGTTGATCCCCGAACAGGCCGCTCATTCCGGGCACGCCACCGGACCCTCATCCGTCTCGGCCTCTGCACGCCGGAGAAGCGCTTCAGCGAGCGGAATGGCTTCCGGACGGCCGACTTCCGCCCAGCCTCCGGCATGGACAACTCCGAAAAGACGGGAATCGGCCTGCAGGTTGGCCCAGACCACTTTGACCGAGAATACGGATTCGGGGATGTCCGCAAGACCGCCGGTCTTGAGGATCTGGGCACCGGCGTAGACCATGACTGGCGGTCCGGAATCCCCCGGAACGATCAGCCGGCCATCCGGGCCTAGCCCAAAGTCGCCCGGCCCCCGGTATCCGGTTGCCCGGTCCCGGGGCAGCATCAGCATCAACCCGTCCATCCGTTCGGGATCCCAGGCCGCCGCCAGACAGCGGAAAGGGTTCGGACCGGACCAGACATAATCGGCGTTCAGCGTGAAGACCGGGTCATCACCAAGGAGGGGCAATGCGTTTCTGAGCCCCCCACCCGTGTCCAGAATCCGCCCCGTTTCCCGGATGACCGTCACGTCCGACATGCCGCCCAGATGGGACTCGATCTGCTCGGCAAGGTGGTGCGTGTTGACAACGATTCGGGCGACGCCGGCGCCGCGAAGCTGTTCGAGGGCATGGTCGATCAACGGCCGCCCGGCAACCCGAATCATCGGCTTCGGGATTCGGTCCGTGAGCGGCCGCATCCGGATTCCGAAGCCGGCAGCAAAAACCATGGCGTTCTCAGGCGTCACCGGCCTGTCTCCGCATGCGGTCCCTGAACGCCGCCGTTGGCGCCGGCGCATTCCGCCTGACCCATGTCGCAAGTCCAGCGAGCACCGGATGTCTCAAATCCCGCTGGAGATGGTCCCAGACTCTCGGAATCATGTCCACATATCCGGGTTTGCCATCACGCAGGCAAAGTCGCGCGAAGACACCCAGAATACGCAGGTTTCTCTGGGCTCCAAGCACGGAATAGGCCGTTTCGAAGGACTCCACCGAACCGGGCCAGGCGGAGTCGATATATCGCCTCTTCATTGCCGTCCGGAGGGATTCCCCGGTATCCCGGCGGGCGTCCTCAAGGAGCGAAACCAGATCATACGCCGGATGGCCGGTAACCGCGTCCTGAAAATCGATGAGCCCGCACCGACGAATCCCGTCGCGTTTCGGAAGCCACATGATGTTCTCGGCATGATAGTCGCGAAGAACCAGGACCGGATCCCGAACGACACCGTCGGTCAGATCATCATGGGCTGAACCCATGAGTTCGGCGAGGGCGTCCTCGACTGCGGCAGACGGCGGGCATCCGTCATCCCCCGGGACATACCATTCGGTGAACAGAAGGGATTCGCCGACGAATGTCTCCCGGTCATAGGGAGCCAGTCCGGACGGCGCTGGAGAGCGATGGAGATGGCAGAGTACGTCGACGGCAATCTCATAAAGGTCTGATTCCCGGTTCGCATGTTCAGCGCAAAGATCGCCGAACATCCGATCACCGAAGTCCTCGAGAAGCAGAAACCCGGCTTCCTCGTCGCAAGCCCAGGTTTCTGGCGCACTCAGCCCCCGTTCGCGAAGTCTTCGGGCAACGTCCATGAAGGGACCGATGTCCTCGCCGGACTCGGGCGGCGCATCCATGAGGATCACGCCGCTGCCGGTCGCCCGCTGTCGAATGCGGACATAGGTGCGCCGTGAAGCGTCGGATCCGATCGGCTCCAGCGCCGCGCCGTCAAACCCGTTCAGGGCGAGGAAGGCCTGCATCTGTCGCTGGCGCTCGCTTTGGGGCCGACCGCCACCGGCACATTCCGATTCTCCGGTCATGGGGCCGCAACCGTTCCCGGCGACGGCATGGCGCCATTTGACCCGAGAACCTGGCGAACGACTCCTTCCCACCTTGGATCCCGCCATTCCATCGCCACCTGACGACTGGTGTCGCCGGTAATCTCGAAACGCAGTACGAGGGCACCGGTGGTCATCTCCGTGTTCAGGATTTCCGGCCATTCGACCAGGCAGATCGCGTCCCGAACGGCATCTTCCAGTCCCAGTTCCGGCAGTTCGGCGTCGTTCTTGATGCGGTACAGATCGGCGTGCCAGAGTTCACAGGTCCCGGTCACGTAGGTCTGGACCAGGGTAAAGGTTGGTGACGGCACGTCCTCTACGGGCAATCCGTCCATGGCCTGACGACTCTGGATCAGTTCCCGGCAGAAGGCGCTCTTTCCGGCTCCCAGCGGACCGGCGAGCAGAACGACATCGCCCGCGGCGAGACAGGCGGCAAATCTGCCGGCCAGATCGCGGGTTGCCGCTTCCGTTGGGAGATTCGCTGTCGCGCCCGTCAATCCGCCCGGCGCCATTCTGTCTTGCCGTGCCGCATTCCGTTGGGTCCCGAATCGCCACGGACCTCGCCTGTTCCCTGCCGGTTCCGTCGCAACCGGACATAGAGAGCGCCGGTACCGCCGTGGCGTTCGTGCGACTGGATGAATGAATGAACCCATCGGGAGAGGGGCGGCCCGGAGAGCATCCGGGGAACGCTGCGTCGGAGAATACCGTCCTGGGGTCGGTTGAAAACGTCGGCACCCGATCGCTTGCCCTTGCCGGTAATCACAAGAAGGTTCCGGCGTCCGGACCCGTAGGCATTGCCGATGAAGGCGCCAAGCCTGACAAAGGCCTGGTCTGCCGTGAGTCCGTGGAGATCGAGCCGTGCCTCGATCCGTTCCTGGCCTTTCATCAGCCGAGCGAAGAGCTTCCGGTCGAAGGATTCGGACCGCGATTCGGGCGGTTTTGCGCGGCTGGACAAAGGGCGGGTGGAACCGTTCTGTCCGGGTTTCGCCGGTTCCGAGGGAGGATTCGCGGGCCCTTCCGATTGCCCGCCAGAGTCCGGGCCGATATCCCCGACCTCTTCCCGCCAGGCCGCCATGTCATCATCCGACAGGACTGTCTTCCGGCCCGATGGCTCCGTCGTGGGATCGATTTCGGGCGAAGCGTTCGAACCTGTAGCCGATTGACCGGCTAACGGGGCTTCATCCGGAGTTCCAGCGTCACGCGTACGACCATCATCTTGGGGTCGATCGAGATCGATCTCCGCCATCCGGCGACTCCCGGCCGCCGGGCCGGTCCCGGGCCGGTCGACATCGCGCATCGCTGTTTGCCAGAGGATACGGTCGTCTTCCGACAGTGTCCGAGGACGCCTGTTTCCCATTCATTCCCCGGTCGCGACCAGGATCCAGTTGGGATCTTCATCTCCCATGATTCGGGCGAAGGTCCAGACGTCCGTTTGCCGTTTGATGGTGTTCGGATCGCCTTCGACGATCTCGCCCTCGCTGTCTCGAACAACCGAGGTCAGTTCGCTGATGAAGCGGACGGCAATTTCCGCTTCCTCCGTCTTCTTGTTGAATCGCACCGACTCGAGCTTGGTATCACGGACACCGATGAAACTGGCCTCGACCTTCAGCCCCTTGCCCTGCCGGCCTCGAACGACCGTTTCGAAACTCTGAAAGACGTCGCTCGCCAGCAACCCTTTCAGGGTTTCCAGATCGTCGCCCTCAAAGGCCATGAGGATAATCTCGTAGGCCCAGCGTGCCCCGCCGACGAATTCCTCGACGGTGAATGTGGGTTCGACGATTTTCATGGCAGCCAGCGCTTTCCCGCTCGGACTGTCAGCCGGAAAGTGCTCGACAATATCGTGATCGATTCCATCCGATTCGTCCGGAACATCCGCGGGCGGATCCGGCTGGAGATCAAGAGGGGTCCTCTCGGCCCGCGGCTCGAATCCGTCACGGGTTCCGAGCGCATTTCTCAGCCGAAGGATGAGAAACAGGGCAATAGCCGCCAGAACCAGCAACTGGAAATAGCCCGAACCCATGGTTCAATCCTTTCGGGACGTGCGTCTTCGGCCCCTCGCCCGTTTGCCAGCGGCCTCACTCTTACATATTTAGGATACTCACCGGTTCAAGTCCACCGGTCGATGGGGATTGCCGAAGGGATTCCGACATGTGGATACTGCTCGTCCTGTTCGTCTCCGTTCCCATTCTCGAGATCGCGCTGTTCATCGTCGTCGGTGACCTGATCGGCCTCTTTCCGACGTTGGCCTGTATCATCCTGACGGCCATTGCCGGAACGTGGCTCGTCCGGAGCCAGGGCCTTTCAGAACTCCGGAAGCTCGAACGGGCTGTTCGCGGACAGGGCAATCCGGTCGAACCGATTGCCCATGGCGCCTTGATCCTCGTCGCCGGCATCCTTCTTCTGACGCCGGGGTTCTTTACCGACGGCGTCGGTTTCCTGCTGCTCGTCCCCGCCGTCAGGATCGTCATCGCCGGGTTCATAGCCGAGCGGGCCCTGCATGCCTCCAGCGTCCGGATGGCGTCATCCGGTTCCGGGAGACGGACCCGGCACGCAGGTGGCGGACGGGCTTCGGCCGACGACGCGGACGTCGTCGACGGCGAGTTCGAAGTGATCGACACACCAGACAAAGACCGGTGAATCCGGCTGCCTTCCGTCCAGCCTTCGTTGCCTGAAGGGCCGATTGCTGGTACCACACGGGCGTCAGGAACGGATCCGGATCCCATGTCGACAGAGTATTCGGGAAAGACCAACGGGGCTGGGCGGACGGCAGGCGAAAAGACGCCGGCCGTGGCGGAGTCGGAATCTTCGGAAAGCGCAACAACGCCTTCGCCTGCGGACGCTTCGAAAGCGCCCCGATTCGAAGTCATGACCCAGTACATTCGGGATCTGTCCTTCGAAAACCTCGCCGCGCAGAACTACGTGTCCGCAGAAGTGAGGCCCGACCTTTCCGTCGAGGTGAAGGTCGACGCCCGGACCCGGGCAAAGGATCGTTACGAAGTCATTCTGAATCTTTCGGTGTCCGCAAAGGCCGATGACCAGGCCATCTTCCTTCTCGAACTGGACTATGGTGGCCAGTTTCTCATCGAAAACATTCCGGATGAGCAGTTGCATCCTCTGCTGATGGTGGAATGCCCGCGGATCCTGTTTCCGTTCATCCGCCGCCTCGCCCGCGACCTGACTGCCGAGAGCGGGTTCCCGCCTCTCAACATAGAGACGATCGACTTCCTCCGTCTCTACCGTCAACAGCTGGCGGAGTCGTCAGCATAGATGACATCGCGGGACCGGCGATGGCGTCCCGGCCCCCTACGGGTCTTTCGAATCGTCGAGCAATCCCAGTGACGCCCAGACCGAATCTCTTCCCAGGCTGTTGACAAATTCCAGGTGGGCCTGCCGTTCCGCATCACTCAGGCGTTCCGGAAGCCTTTCCGGCCGCTGCCGGACACCCCCTGAAGTCACGGACTCCGCCCGCACAGGCGTGGGATTCGCCGGGTTTTCGACAACGAGATCGAGGTTCGGCTGACGGCCGCCGATCAGTTCCAGGTAGACATCGGCAAGCAGTGTGGCATCGAGCAGGGCGCCATGGGCATCGGCACGGTCCACTGTGTCGATTCCGAATCTCCGGCAAAGAGCGTCCAGTGAATTGGAAGCCCCGCGATAGCGGGATCGCGCCATCTCCAGCGTATCGATGACCCTGGCGCTGGAGAGCGCCGGCCTGCCGGTCATCCCCAGTTCAGCGTTGAGAAATCCCAGGTCGAACGGAGCATTGTGCATGATCAGGGGCGCATCGCCGATGAAGTCCAGGAATTCCCCGGCAATGTCTCCGAATCGTGGCTGTTCGGACAGAAATTCCATCCCGAGCCTGTGGACACGGTATGCACCTTCGGAAATCTCCCGATCCGGATTGACATACTGGCGATACACCTTCTCCGTCGGGATATGGTTGACCAGCTCAACACAACCAATCTCGACGATCCGATGTCCTTCGCTCGGTTCCAGTCCCGTAGTTTCCGTATCGACAACGACTTCCCGCATCGATCCCCGATCCTTTCTCCGCTCGACGATCCCGAATCCCGGGTTCCAGATCGCCCGGTTCAGCCGCCTTGGCCCGCGATGGCACGGCCCGCTCCGCTGATCTTTACGGTTCGGTCATCATTCGTCAGCAACGCGATCAAGGCCCGAACCTCCTCCCTGACCGCCTCCCGTGACCGGGATTCGATGACAAAGTCGGCCCTTTCCAACCTCAGGTCATCAGCGATCTGCCGGGCGAGCAACCGGTCGAGGACCGCGTCTGTCATTCCCGGCCGGGACAGGACGCGGCGACGCCGCTCTGCCGGCGACGTCGTCATCACCAGGATCCCGTCGCAATCGGCCTCGGCGCCGGTTTCGAAGAGCAGAGGAATTTCACAGACGACCAGCGGCGCGCCCTGCTTGCCCGCATTTCCGACAAAGGCGGCACGGTCGGCAGAGACCAGCGGATGGATCAGGGTCTCGACCGCCGCGAGACGCGACGGTTCCTCGATGATCCCTTGCCGAAGACGATCACGGTCGATGACCCCGTCAGAGACGGCATCCGGCAGAATCTGTGCCACACCCCGCACTGCGTCCCTGTTCTCCGCATAAATGGCGGAGACGGCCTCATCGGCATTCCAGACCGGGACTCCGGCATCCCGAAAGAACCCTGCAGCGGTGGTCTTTCCGGACCCGATGGACCCGGTGAGACCGAGGACATATCCGGGCCGGGCACATGTCTTTTCTCCCGCGTCCGTCATTGAAGGCCCTCGACGACGGCCTCCCACAGGCCATCGTCGACCTCAGGCCTGACCCCGAACCATGCCGAAAATCCAGGTACTGCCTGGTGAAGCAGCATGCCCAGACCGGAGACGGTCGGGTTGCCATTCGATTCCGCAGCCGCCAGGAATGCCGTCTTCAGCGGATTGTAGACGATGTCGACGACCAGGGCCCGGCGGCGGTCAGGGGTGAAGGCAACTTCCAGTGGCGGTTGTCCGGTCATGCCGAGAGATGTCGTGTTGACGATCGTCGCGGTTCCGTCGAGCGCCCCGTCGAGCCCCTGCCAATCCGCCGACCGCACCCGCTCGCCAAAATGCCGGCACAAGTCTTCGGCGCGGGACCGTGTCCGGTTCACGACCGTAACCGCGGGCGCACCTTCGCCAAGCAAGGCCCAGACGATGGCACGCGCCGCACCGCCGGCACCGATGACCACGGCGGGTCCCGCACGGGCGGACCAGTCCGGCGCGCTCGATTTCACATTCATCAGGAAACCGGCGACATCCGTGTTGTCGGCCTCGATGGTTCCATCGTCCGCGAACACCAGGGTGTTGGCCGCCCCCGTCTTCCGAACGGCTGGCGTCACACGGGTCGCATAGTCGAGGACCCATTCCTTGAATGGAATGGTCACATTCACACCGGCGAAACCCTGTCCCGGGAGCGTCGGGAAGACCAGGTGGAACCGTTCCGGTTCGATTCCGAGAATCTCGTAGGATCCGTCCAGACCATGGCGCGACAGCCAGAATCCGTGAATTCGCGGCGACAGACTGTGACTGATCGGCCAGCCGATGACGCCGGCGCGTCGTCGGTCCGGCGGGGTCCGCCGATCGTCTCCTTCCGGACGCATCGGGTCCATGCCGATCATTCGGGGAGGACTCCCCGGATCCGGAGATAGGCCAGGAGTTCGAGAAGCGGCATGCCCATGATCGTGAACAGGTCTCCCTTGATGCCTTCCATAAGCTGCGCACCCGATTCCTCAATCCGATAACAGCCCACCGACGTCCGTACGTCCGGCCAGTTCCGGTCCAGATAGGATTCCAGGAACGCATCCGAAAACCCTCGCATCACTAGCTCGGCCCTACCGACATGGCGCCAGACCGGCACCCCGCCCGTGACCACGACAGCTGCCGAAAACAACAGGTGCGACCGGCCCCTCAGTGCCTGGAGCGTCTCTCGCGCCTCCGAGAGCGTCGCGGCCTTCTCGACGATTCGGTCACCTGCGACCAGGAGTTGATCGCATCCGATGACGATCCGCTCAGGGATGGTCACGCCGACCCGGAGGGCCTTGGTCTCCGCGAGGCAGGCGGCAATGTCCCGTGGTTTCATCCCGTCCTGCCGGAGCGCCGCAATGATGGTCGTCTCGTCAACACCCGGGACCCGGGTTTCGACGTTCACGCCCGACCGTTCGAGCATGTGTTTCCGGGATTCGGATCCGGAGGCCAGGATGACCGGGCCCGGCTTCATGAATCGTCGCTATCACGGCAATGTGTCCGGAGCGGACGCAGGCCTCGCTGCAACGGCTTCTTTGTCGACTGGTCATCTTTCGAAAGGATCCCGGCCATGGCGTCGAGAATAATCGGATCGGGCCTCTCTCGCCATCAGGATCGAACCCCGAATGCCTCGGCGCACCTTGTGAACAACTCTGTGGTCATCACCGCGACATCCCGCGAACAAAATCCGGACTTTCCACAGGTCGCGGATGAGTCCTGGGGTGTTCAAGGCTCACCCACCGGATTCGATTGAATGATCCACCGTGAACAAAAACGTGATCGTTGTTCCCTGTCTGTGGATCATGGAAAGTATCCATAGTTTTTTCACAGGTTTATCCAGAGATTTATGGTCATTAATTCATTGTTTTTAATATAAATTTTTCTGTTAATCCCTAACCTTCACAAATTCAGTCCCCAGCTTTTTCTCAATGCCCTTGCTGGGGATTCGGTGGGAATTCACAGGATTCACAGCCCCTGCAACATCTACTATTCTTTATATATAAATTCGATTTGTTATTGATGAGCGGCCGTCCCGAACCGGGGACCGGTGCCCATGCGTTAAAGACCAGCCAGGAAACGGGACCGACAATGCTGAGCGTAGTTTATCCATGGATCAAGGCCCTGCATGTGATCTCCGTCATCGCCTGGATGGCCGGGCTCCTGTATTTGCCGCGGCTGTTCGTCAATCATGTCGAGTCCGCGCCGCCCGGGAGCGAACTGTCCGATGTGTTCAAGGGGATGGAAAGGCGGCTCCTGAAACGAATCATGAATCCTGCGATGATCGCGAGCTGGGTTTTCGGGGTGCTGCTCTTCGCCACTCCAGGGATCGCTTCGATCCACGCGGGGTGGATGGTGGTCAAGCTGGTCATGGTCCTCGGTCTGACCGGATATCACATGTGGCTGGCACGTTGCGTCAGGGAATTTGCGTCCGACAGCAACCACCTGTCTTCGCGCCGCTTCCGGGTGATGAACGAAGTTCCGGCCGTGCTCATGGTGGTCATCGTGATCATGGTCATTGTTCGGCCGTTCTGACCGGTCGATTCAGACTGAAGGCTCGGGCCGGCCGCTCGTCTGTCTCCGGCAATCCCGGATCTAACCGAAAATCGACCGAAAGGGCCTGATGGACTGGCGGAAGCCGGCTTCGAAGTCGCCATTCCCGGGATGGAAGACGCTCTCCAGGGAGATGACGCCACGGTAGTCGTCGCGGCGCAGGGCCCGGGCGATCGGTTCGAAGAACGATCCGAGCTGGCCGTCTCCGAAACGCGTGCAGGTCAACGTTGCTCTCGGCGTGTCGACCCGGACATCCTTCAAGTGAATGTGGCCGAGGTACCCGCCCCGGAGTTCGTCGTAGCCATCGGGATAGGCAGTCTCGTGGCACCAGCAGTTGTTCGCCGGATCCCAGAGCACCTTGAGCACATCCTTCGCTTCCAGTTCGTCAATGAGCCGCCGGGCCGTATGGCTCGAGTTGATCATGGTTCCGTTGCCGGTCTCGATGACCAGCGTCAGCCCTTCCGCCCTCGCCAGGTCAACGGCCGGGGCCATCATGGGAGCCATCGTATTCCAGGCACCGTGCGCAACGTTCCAGGTCTCGGCGCCATTGTGGCCCCAGAGGATCTGTTCCTTTTTCTGGGACATTATCCGGACGAGAGGCGCACCAAGGACATGCGCCATGTCAATGACCCGTTTGAGTGCGTCCATATGCCGGCTGTGGTCGGCATCACCGGGGCGATTCGCGGTCGTGAGGCCGGCAAAGACATGGCGGGAGAGGCAGGAAACCATCTTTCCGCGGTCCCGCAGGAGCCGGTCCATCCTGCGTATCTCTTCCGCAGGATGATCGCCGACTTCCTTGTCGCCGACAAACTGGAGCTCGGCGTGGTCGAGGCCGAATTCGTCCATGACCGTGACGGCATGATTGAGGTCACGGCTGATGCCGTCACAGATGACTCCAAGTTTCATGGTAACGTCCTTGCGGGTAATGACAGTCGGTTCGAAAGAGGTGGCTGCGACCGGATCACCGATGCAGTTCCGCGCCGATAATCTCTTCGACAACGCGGGTGCAAACCTGGTTGTCGCCAGTCGGAAACCGGCTTCGTCCCGCACGGAACACCTGCAGAGCCGTGGAAGCGACATGGAGCGGGACGCCGAGTTCTCCGGCGAATTCAAGCGAAATCGTCAGATCCTTGTGCATGGTGTCGATGTGACTGCCGGTCCCTTCAAAGCGTCGGTCAATGATGTTCTCCAGGGATTCGTCGACAATTCCGCACCCGGCACCGCTCGTCGAAAAGACCCGGTGGAGGACCTCGCCCGACACGCCGGCCTTGGCGGCGAGCGCGGCGGCTTCATAGGTTGCGGAGAACACCGAACCCATGAGGGACTGAAGGCACGCCTTGATCGTCTGACCGTGACCGGGGCGCTGGCCAACCCGGTGGATGGTCCTCGAGACCGCGGTCATGAAGGGGTTTACCCGGTCAAGAGCGGCGTCCGGACCTGCGGCCATCAGGGTCAATGTTCCCGACTGCGCTCCCGGAAATCCCCCGGAAACCGGGCTGTCGATCAGGTCGATCCCGGATCCGTCCATGGCTTCGCCAATCTGCCGGGCATCCAACGGTCCGATCGTCGCTGTCAGGATGACCGTGCCGCCGGGCTCCATCCGCTGGACGATTCCATCATCGCCGAGGATGACATTCCGGGCCTGATCGGCTGTCATGACCATCACGAAGATGGCGTCAGAGGCCTTGGCCACATCGCCAACGGTCTCGGCCGGGATCCCCCCCATGGCGTGAAACGCCGTCATGCGGCCCGCGTCGAGATCGAAGCCGGTTGTCGGAAAACCGGCCTTGATCAGGTTGCGTGCAAGACCACTGCCCATGTTGCCAAGACCGATGACGCCCGCACGTTTCATGAAAAGCTCCTCTTCATTGGTTTCAGCGCCGACCCGTTGTCAACGCCTTGCGGCCGTCGTCGCGGTCCGGCCCTGGTTGGACATGGGATCGAATGCTCGATGAGGGCCGCAAAATGGCAGGGCCGCGACTGTCAGCTATCCTGTGAGACCCTGACAATGGACTCTGCCAGGTAATCGAGCCTGTCGTCAGGAAGCCCGGCGACGTTGATGCGGCCGTCGCCAACCATGTAGATGGCATGATCTTCCCGCAGGCGGTCGACCTCGGACCGCGTGAGACCGGTCAGGGAGAACATGCCACGGTGTGACTTTATGAAATCGAACGTTTCACTGTTTGATGCCCGCCGAAGTTCGTCGGCGAGGTTCGCGCGCAGGCGCAACATGCGGTCGCGCATCGCGTCGAGTTCGTCAAGCCATTGGCGCCTCAACGCAGAGTCTCCGAGAACTGTACGGACGGTGGCCGCACCATGATTGGGAGGCATGGAGTAACTGCGGCGGGCAATCGACTTCAGTTGGCCGACGGCCGTATCCGCGACTCCGGAATTCTTGCCAATGACAAGGGCAAGGCCGACGCGATCGCAGTAGACGCCAAAATTCTTCGAGCAGCTGGCCCCGACCACCAGTTCCGGAACGGTTCGCGCGAGGGTCCGCAATCCCGCCGCATCGCTGTCGAGCCCATCACCGAATCCCTGGTAGGCAATGTCGATGAACGGGAGGAGGCCCGTTTCGACGATCAGATCGGCGATGGCGGCCCACTGGCCGGAGTCGAGATTGGCACCCGTCGGGTTGTGGCAGCAGCCATGAAGGAGGACGATGTCACCGGCCGAAGCTTCGGCCAGGGTTTCCATCATGGCATCAAATCGTATGCCTCGTGTTGCCGTGTCGAAATAGGGATAGGTCTTCGGCCGGAGTCCGGATGCGGTGACCATGGGCCAGTGATTGGGCCAACTGGGATCGGAAATGTAGACCGTGGCGCCGGGACGCGCTTCTGAAAGGAGTTCGGCCAGGATCCGAATGGCACCGGACCCGCCCGGTGCCTGAATCGCGCGGGTGCGGGTGGTGTCCAGAGCATCGGCGAGAAGCAGCGAGGAAAGAACTGTGTTGAATTCCTCATCACCGGCAAGCCCGAGATAACTCTTGGAGGTCTGGGCATCGAGTATACGCCGTTCGGCCGCCTTGACGGCCGTCATCACCGGGGTCTGCCGTTCCGGGTTCCGATAGACGCCGACTCCGAGGTCGATTTTGTCCTCCCGCGGGTCCGCACGGAACAGTCCGAGAAGTGCCAGGATGGCGTCGGGCCGGGCTGGCGAGAGTTGTTCAAACATCGGGACCTCCATTTTGCTCCTGTCTAATGGATCGTCTTCGCATCCGCCACAGAGTCGTGCGGACGAGAGTGTGTTGGCCGGATCGGGCCGGCAGCCCGGATGCACTTCGGACTGCTCTCGCGAGGAATTCGCGAAACGGATTTCGTTCAAATGATCGCGACTTCTGCTCGGGAAATCGGGCTTGCCAGTGCCGACACCATCCGCGCGACCGGGATGACGGTCCGACGTGATTGAACATCGGTGTTGCAGTGCCCGTGGTTCCCGGTGGCCAGGATATCGGTGGAGGTCGTCCATTCATCCTGCCCCACAACATACCTACGTGTTGCAAAGAGATTGACCCGCCACGCCTGTACCGGAGTTGAAGGGACTATATGACCGGCTCGTCCCATGATTGACATTTTGCGAAGAATGAACAATTAGTTTCCCAAGCTCGGCTTCCCGGCCTCGACAAGAGCTGCCCCCAAACACCTGCCCAGGACGCCGCCCGACGGCGCGAAACTACGGATATTCCCATGGCTCCAGATACTGCAACAATTCAGGAAGAACTGACCCTGTCGGAACTGAAGGCGAAGTCTCCTGCCGATCTTCTGCGAATTGCGAAGGAACTCGACCTCGAAAGCACCTCGCCGATGCGCAAGGGCGAAATGATGTTCGCCATTCTGAAGGAAAAGGCGGAGGCCGGGGCGGTCATTTCCGGTGACGGCGTCCTCGAGGTGATGCAGGACGGGTTCGGCTTTCTCCGATCGCCCGAGGCCAACTACCTGCCCGGGCAGGAAGACATCTATGTCAGCCCGAGCCAGATCCGAAAGTATTCGCTGAGAACCGGGGACTCGGTCGAAGGTGTCATCCGGGCGCCACTCGACAATGAACGATACTTCGGCCTCGTCGACGTGACGTCGATCAATTTCGACAGACCCGGCGCCGTTCGGCACAAGGTTCACTTCGACAATTTGACGCCGCTCTACCCCGACACGCGGCTGAACATGGAAATCCCCGACCAGGAAACCAAGGACAAGTCCGCACGGGTCATCGACCTTGTGGCGCCGATCGGAAAGGGCCAGAGATCGCTGATTGTCGCCCAGCCCCGCACAGGCAAGACAGTGATTCTCCAGAACATTGCGCACTCCATCGAACGCAATCATCCGGAATGCTACCTGATCGTTCTGTTGATCGACGAGCGGCCGGAAGAAGTCACGGACATGCAGCGGTCGGTCAAGGGCGAAGTGGTGTCCTCAACATTCGACGAGCCGGCAACCCGCCATGTGGCCGTTTCGGAAATGGTCATCGAAAAGGCCAAGAGACTCGTCGAACACAAGCGCGACGTGGTCATCCTGCTCGATTCCATCACCCGGCTCGGTCGCGCTTACAACACGGTCGTTCCTTCGTCCGGAAAGGTGCTGACCGGCGGCGTGGATGCCAACGCGCTGCAACGACCGAAACGGTTTTTCGGGGCCGCCCGCAACATTGAGGAGGGAGGATCCCTGACCATTATCGCCACGGCCCTGATCGACACGGGGTCGCGGATGGATGAAGTCATTTTCGAGGAGTTCAAGGGCACCGGCAACTCGGAAATCGTTCTGGACCGGAAGGTCGCCGACAAGCGGGTGTTCCCGGCGATCGACATCCTGAAGTCCGGAACCCGGAAGGAAGACCTGCTTGTCGACAAGTCGGATCTGACGAAGACCTTTGTGCTGAGGCGGATCCTCAACCCGATGGGAACGACCGATGCCATCGAGTTCCTCCTCGACAAGTTGCGAAAGACCCGGACCAACGCCGAATTCTTCGACTCCATGAACACGTGATCGGGCATTCCGGCACCGGCCGCGCCGGGGCCTGCCGGACGAACGCCGGGGAGACGGCGCTGGTGCCTTGGCCCGGCGGTGGTTCCCGCCTCGAGCCATGAACGGGCTCCTTCGCGAATCCCGGGACACGATCTTCGCCCAGGCTTCGGCCCGGGGCCGCGCCGGGGTTGCCGTCATCCGGGTTTCGGGACCCTTGGCCATCCGGGCCGCCGATGTCCTGACCGGGCGGGCGATCCCTCCCAGAAGGGCGACCTTCTGCCGGCTGAAGGCCGCGGATGGTTCCGTCATCGACCATGCGATCGTCGTCGCCTTTGCGGCTCCCGCAAGCTTTAGCGGCGAAAATATGGTGGAATTTCAATTACATGGGAGTCTTGCCGTCGTCGCGGCGGTGACCCGGGAGCTGGAACGCCTGGCCGGGTTTCGTCCGGCAGAGCCCGGAGAGTTCACACGCCGGGCATTGGAAAACGGCCGACTGGACCTGAGCCAGGTCGAAGGCCTCGCCGATCTGATTGCGGCCGAGACCGAGTGCCAGCGGGTACAGGCCCTCCACGTCATGGAGGGAGGGCTCAGCGGGCTTGTGGCCGAATGGCGCCAGGGGCTGATCCGGGCCCGGGCGCTTCTTGACGCGTCGATGGATTTCCCGGACGAGGAAGACGCTCCGCTCGACCCGGCCGGGGAGATCCTCGGCATTCTCGGCGCGCTCGGTGACGGGTTCCGACGCGAGATCGACGGATCGTTCGCGGCTGAACGGCTTCGGGAGGGCTTTGAGGTTGCGATCGTGGGCCCGCCCAATGTCGGCAAGTCAACCTTTCTCAATGCCCTGGCGGGACGGGATGCGGCGATCACCTCATCGACCGCCGGAACGACCCGTGACGTCATCGAGGTGAGGATGGATGTAGGCGGAATCCCGGTGACGGTCCTGGACACCGCCGGGCTGCGCGTGCTTGGGGCGTCCGGCGCCGCGACGGATGCGGTGGAACGGCTGGGAATCGATCGGGCCCGGAAGCGGGCGGAGGCGGCGGACCTCCGGATCTTTCTTTCGCTCGACGGACGGATCGGGGATCTCGGGGTCGCGTTCCGGCCCGGCGACATCGCCTGTTGCGGGAAGTGCGATATCGTCGACCCGGGCGCGGAACTGGCCATCTCGGGGAAGACCGGCGAGGGCATCGAAACTGTGATGCGGCAGGTGGAGGCGGAGCTCGCGCCCCGGATTCGGGGGTCACGGTCGGCCATCAGGGAACGCCACCGATCAGCGCTCCGGCGGGCGCTCGGTCCTCTGGAAACGGCGACGGCGATGCTGCGCGGACCATCGCCGGAACCGGAACTCGTGTATGAACAACTTCGCCGCTGTACGGAGGCCCTGAATTCCCTTTTGGGGACAGTTGATGTAGAGGATGTCCTCGACGAGATCTTCTCAAGCTTCTGCATGGGGAAATAGCCTGCGCCATAAGGGATTGGCACGGCGAATCGGGACCGAAAGGCGGGTTTGCGTCAATGGCCGGCGAAATGTTTCACGTGAAACATCGACAGGAATGGGATTCGGTGAGCCTCCCGCGAGGCCGTGCCGGTCCGGCCGACGTCGTTGTCGTTGGCGGCGGCCATGCCGGGGCCGAGGCCGCGCAGGCGGCCTGGCGAATGGGTGCGCGTACCGTTCTGGTCACGCATCGATTCGACCGAATCGGGGAAATGTCCTGCAATCCGGCAATCGGTGGCCTCGGCAAGGGGCACCTTGTTCGCGAAATCGATGCTCTCGACGGCGTCATGGGCCGTGTGGCCGACCAGGCCGGCATCCAGTTCCGGTTGCTGAACCGGCGCAAGGGGCCGGCAGTTCAGGGACCCCGGGCCCAGGCGGACCGGGCGCTTTATCGAGCCGCTATGCAAGCGGAGTTTGCTGACCGGCCGGGGCTGACCGTCGTCGAGGGCGAAGTCACGGACTTCATCATGGCCGGGTCCGGCGTCACCGGAGTGTCTCTTGCGGATGGGACGGACATCAAGGCCCGGGCCGTCGTCCTCACCACCGGAACCTTTCTGCGGGGCGTGATCCACATCGGCGATGTCTCCCGGGCCGGGGGACGCATGGGTGACGGGCCGGCCGTTCGGCTGGCCGAACGCATGGACTCCTTCGGCCTTCCCCTGGGGCGCCTGAAGACCGGAACCCCGCCTCGGCTCGACGGGCGGACGATCGACTGGGCGGCCGTCGACGAACAGCCGGGAGACGACGAGCCGGTCCTGTTCTCCTTCCTGTCCAATGGCCCGTCGGTCCGCCAGGTCGCCTGCGGGATCACGCATACGAATGCGCAGACACATGCCATCATTCGTCGCAATCTGGGCCGTTCGGCGATGTATGGCGGCCGGATTGACGGGATTGGCCCCCGATACTGCCCCTCGATCGAGGACAAGGTCGTTCGATTCGCGGACCGGCCATCGCACCAGGTGTTCCTGGAGCCCGAAGGGCTCGCGGACAGCACCATCTATCCGAACGGTATTTCGACGTCGCTTCCGGCCGATGTGCAGGAATCGTGGGTCCGGACGATTCTCGGTCTGGAAGGCGCCGTCATCCGCCAGCCGGGATATGCCATCGAATACGACTATGTGGACCCACGGTCCCTTCGGCCCAACCTTGAGGTGAAGGATGTCGAGGGCCTGTTTCTGGCCGGCCAGATAAACGGTACGACCGGGTACGAGGAAGCCGCAGCACAGGGTCTGGTTGCCGGATTGAATGCCGCGGCTCGCGGTTTCGGACGGGAACCGATCGTTTTCAGCCGGTCGGATGCCTATATCGGCGTCATGATCGACGATTTGGTGACGCGGGGCGTTGCCGAACCTTACCGCATGTTCACGTCTCGCGCGGAATACCGCCTGTCGCTCCGGGCCGACAATGCCGATCAGCGGTTGACCGGGGTCGGAATGGCCCTCGGATGCGTCGGAAAGGACCGACAGCGGGCATTTGAAGACCGGATGGAACAGCTGGAACGCGTTCGGACACGCCTGGAAGCCGTGAGCCTGACACCGAATGCGGCGAAACGCGCGGGATTCGCGGTCAATCTGGACGGAATCCGCCGAAACGGGATGGAATTGCTGTCGCGGAAAGAGGTGGACTTCGAAAGTCTCGCCGGGGTCTGGCCTGAATTCCGGGATGTTCCCAGGGCAATTGCGGTCCAGATGGAGCGGGATGCTGCCTACAGGCCCTATATCGAGGCGCAAAAAAGGGATGTCGATGCGCTCAAGCGGGACGAAGCCGTCCGCATCCCGGAGGGTTTTTCCTACCGGGAGATACAGGGACTCTCGAATGAACTCCGGGAGAAGCTGACACGAATTCGTCCGGCCACCGTCGGGCAAGCCGGGCGGGTCGACGGCATGACCCCGGCAGCGCTGGTTCTGATCCTGGCCAATCTGCGCCGTCGGAACAGCGACGGCGGGCCCGCAAGGGACGCCGCGGTCCGGAATCGCAGGAGCCTGAGTGCGTGACGGCGTGATCGGGGAGGCCGAGGCCCGGAACGCTCTGAGGACAAGGCTCGATGTTTCACGTGAAACATTTCAAAAACTCGATCGCTACGCGGAATTGCTTGCCAAATGGAGTGCAGGGACCAACCTGGTTTCCGCCAACAGCCTGCGGCAGGTCTGGAGCCGGCATTTCCTGGATTCCGCCCAGATCCTGGCGCCGGCCGAGTGTCGGCGACCGAGCCGCTGGGCCGACTTTGGCAGTGGGGCCGGATTCCCGGGAATGGTGGTTGCCATCCTTGCGCACGACCGGTTGCCGGATCTGCGGGTGACCCTCTTCGAGAGTCATGCCCGGAAATGTGCGTTTCTCGACACTGTTTCACGTGAAACATTCACGCCCGTGACGATCGTCAACGAAAGGGTCGAACCCTTGCGTCCCGGGGTTTCGGATCGGGCAACGGGAAGGTTCGACGTCATCTCGGCCCGGGCCGTCGCGCCGCTGGCCAAGCTGCTTGGCATTGCGAGCGGCCGCCTGGAAACAGGCGGTGTCTGCCTGTTTCCGAAAGGGAAGGGATATGATAGGGAAATCGCCGACGCTCGGAAGGAATGGGCCTTCGACGTGGTCGAAAGGGTCAGCCTGACGGACCCTCGGGCGAGAATCCTGGAAATCGGAGGCATTTCGCGTGTCCAGCCACTCTGACCCGGTGACAGGCTGCAGGATCATCGCGGTCGCCAATCAAAAGGGAGGCGTGGGCAAGACGACGACAGCCGTCAATCTGGCGGTGTCTCTGGCGATGACCGGTCAGCGCGTCCTTTTGGTCGACCTTGATCCCCAATGCAATGCGTCAACCGGTCTGGGCCTGAATCCGGCCGAGTCCGGGACATCCGCCTATGAGGTGATCCTCGAAGAGGCGCCACTTGCGGACGCGGTGGTCGAGTCCCGGCTGGCCGGGCTGTCGGTGGTGCCGTCTTCGCCGGATCTCAGCTCCGCGGACGTGGAACTGGCCAGCCATGAATCACCGGCATTGAAGCTGAAAGAAGCGATTTCCGGGGCAATGGATCTGAAGCGGGATCTGGACTGGATCCTTGTCGACTGTCCACCATCGCTGAACCTGCTCACGGTCAATGCCCTGGCAGCATGTCATTCCGTTCTCGTACCGCTCCAGTGCGAATACTATGCGCTCGAGGGGCTCTCGCAGTTGATCCTGACGATTCGACGTGTGCGGGAGCAGCTGAACCCGGGCCTGCGAATCGAAGGCGTCATCCTCACGATGGTGGACAGGCGCAACCGTCTGTCGCAGCAGGTGGAGTCGGATGCGCGCGAGAATCTGGGGAGCCTGGTCTACGATACGGTGATTCCGAGGAATGTCCGGCTGAGTGAAGCCCCCTCATTCGGGCTGGCCATCGCCGAATACGACCCCAGGAGTTCCGGCCATGCCGCCTATCGGAATTTTGCGACAGAATTCCTGTCAACCCCTTGAAAAACAGATAAATTCAGACGGACTCCAGAAAACCGTCATCACGAGGCAGGAGACATGGCATGACACGGTCTGACAATCCCGCGCCCCGGGACCGGCGGGGACTCGGGCGGGGACTCTCGGTTCTGATGGGAAACCTCGGCCTCGACGCCGAAAACGCGGCGCAGGCCGTTCAACCGGAAACGCCCGCGTCGAGCGGGCCCGGGGAGACCCCGGCGAACGGCACGGCGGACGGCCAACCGGACGTGCGCGACCGTTCGGCATCGGAACCCGCAAAGGCGCCGGCCGGGATTCACTCGGTTCCGATCGAATTCATCCGGACGAACGCCGGGCAGCCCCGGCAGCGGTTCCCGGAGGACGAACTCGACGAACTGGCGGAGTCGATGCGGCGAAACGGCATGATCCAGCCGATTCTCGTCCGCCCCGATCCGGATGACGGAACCGCCTATCAGATCGTCGCCGGCGAACGGCGGTGGCGGGCGGCCCAGAGGGCGCAGCTCCATGAGGTTCCGGTCCTGGTCCGGATTCTGGATGACCGGCAGGTTCTTGAGGTCGCGATGGTGGAAAACGTTCAGCGGACCGACCTGAATCCCGTCGAGGAAGCGACTGGATACCGTCAGTTGATGGAGGAATTCGGCCATACGCAAGCGAGCCTTTCGGAAGTCGTCGGGAAAAGCCGAAGCCACGTCGCCAATTCGGTCCGGCTGCTCGGTCTCCCGGAGGCCGTTCAGACTCTCCTTCGTGACGGTCAGCTCTCGGCAGGCCATGCCCGGGCGATCTTGGGCGCGAATGATCCGGAGGGGCTGGCGCGCCGCGTGGTCGAGGAGGGTCTCAGCGTTCGGCAGACGGAATCCCTGGTGGCGTCCGAAGGCCACGCGGAGACCGAGGG
Source organism: Paracoccaceae bacterium (assembly GCA_028874915.1). GTDB lineage: Bacteria > Pseudomonadota > Alphaproteobacteria > Rhodobacterales > Rhodobacteraceae > JAPPHA01. The sequence goes on along the minus strand of JAPPHA010000121.1, from coordinate 22,447 downwards.
CCGCCGGAATGCCGGGAGCAGGACCAAGGATGCGGACACGCGGGCGCTGGAAGCCGAACTTTCCGCGAATCTGCGGCTGAAGGTTTCCATCAACCACAAGACTTCAGGGTCCGCGGGTTCGGTCCGGATTTCCTATCGCAGCCTGGACGAACTCGACGCGCTATGCCGGCGCCTGGGCGCACCGGAATCACCCGTTGAGTCATAGCCCGCAAGTCTGGATGAATCGAACCCTGGGCCGCTATCAGGGTTGGCAATCCGTTGTTTTCATTCAATAAACAATCCTAAACGACGGATCGATCCGCAGCGCACAACAGGCATGACGGGTGATCTGGCCCATTCGACCCGCGCTTGATGACGCGACATTTGCGTTACAGCATGACCTTTTCCAGAGGCATGATGAAGTGAATTCCCCGCACGGTCTTTCGGCTCAGCCGATTGTCATTCGTGATGAACAAATCCACGCCGGCCGCCGAAGCGCAGGCAAGCTGAATGGCGTCCGGAGCCCGAATTGACCGATCGCGGCGAATTTCGGCGAACCGGGGGGCCGCACGGGTGTCAAACGGCAGCACCGTCGTGCCCGTCTTTATAGTCTGCTCATAACGTTTCCGGAGCTCCGGATTTCCGGCTTCCATTGGCTTCACGAGCAACTCGCCGAGAGTGAGCGCAGACGTCAGCAGTTCGTCCTCGCGATCCAGCATGCGTTGCCGCAGGACCGCGACCTGCTCCCCGCGCCCGCGCCCCTCCACCAGGTACACGAACAAATTCGTGTCCCAGAAGATCCGGCTCACAACCATCCCTCTCGAAGCCTGTGGACATAGGCATCCGCGTCCTCGTCAGCCCAGATCTCCTTGCCAAGACCCTGCAGGGAAAGGATGGGGTCCGCCACCGACCTTTCGCCGTCGCCAACGTATTCGTGCAGATACCAGTCAATGAGGAAGCGATATCGGGACGGGACCGCGTCGTCCTGCGGCCTGTCTTTCCCCGCGCTGCGGCCGGGGTCAACGGGGTCTCCAGGTCTGTACAGACGGCGGCGCCCTTTCGCGGTTTCGGTCAGCATGCGGTAGCGCCCGGGATTCGGAGGCTTGTTGGCGACACAGTGAAGGTAGGCATGCACCTGGACGCCTGGGCGGAGGGATTCAGCGGCCGTGATGTTCTCGGACCAGGCCCGACGAACAATCTGTCCGACCGTGAAATCCTCTGCGTCGGGGTGCTGCCGGTGGAGAAGCGCGGTCGCGATCCACACTTCATCGGCGACTCGAACGCGATTCGGCATGGTAGGTTTCCTTGGTAAAACAGGAACAACACTCTATCGGCGCACGATTGGACTGCCAAGGTCGTGGACAGGCGGTCGGAGACGGGAAGATGGAGTTCGAACGGATTCGGCGGTGTTGCACGAGGCGAATCCTGCTCTTCGATGGCGAAGGACAGTCCGGCCGTGCGTGGGGCAAAGGGAACGGAACCGGGTGCCAAGGACGAAAAGAAACGGCCACTCCGACAGTCCCGGAGTGGCTGGCAACGCGGCCGGAAGGTTAGGCTTCAGGGCCTGTCGGCCGGCCGGGGAGCGCACAGCTCCCGAAGGACGGAGTCAAGAACGAGGCGCCCGGCGGCGGTGGCGGCAATGCGCGGACCGCCGCGTTCGAGAAAACCCGCCGCGACAAGTTCGTCCACAGCTCGGGACAATCTTCCGAAACGGCGGTCCCGGTGCTGTTCGGGATGCAGGCCCGAATCGCCGCAAAGGAACGCCCGCAGCCTGTCGATTTCGGAACCTTCCGCCAGGCGAAGGGAGGCGATGAGGTACTCATCAGCAAGTGAATCCGGCGTCAAGGGCCCGAGACTTCGTGTCCCGGAACCGGTTGTCCTGACGGCATCAAGCCAGTGTCCCGGGTCGCGGATCGCGGTCGTCGGATGGACCCCGTCCGAGAGAACGATCCGGCCGTCGGCTCCAGGTCCGATCCCGGCGAATTCACCGTAACGCCAGTAGACGAGGTTGTGGGTGCATTCCGACCCGGGCCGGGCATGACTGGAAATCTCGTAGGCCGGGTATCCGGAAGCCGCCGCGAGGGTTCCCGTCGCCTCGTAAAGTGCCGCTTCGAGCGCTTCACCGGGCAATCCCGGTAGCCGCCCGCGATCCGCCAGGTCGCCGAAACGCGTGCCCGGCTTGATGGTCAACTGGTAAAGGGACAGATGGTCGGCGCCAAGGGCCAGTGCTTCGCGGAGTTCGCTTTCCCAGGCGGTGACCGTCTGATTGGGCCGGGCGTAGATCAGATCGATGTTGACGGCCGGGACGTGTTTCCGGGCTGTGTCGACAGCGTCGCGGGCCATGGCGGCCGTGTGCCGGCGTCCGAGCCTCTTGAGGTCGGCGTCCCGGAGTGACTGGACGCCGATCGAAATCCGGTTGACACCCGCGGCCGCGAATTCGGCGAAACGCCCGGCCTCCACCGAGGTCGGATTGGCCTCAAGACTGATTTCGGTCCGGGAATCGACGGACCAGGCGGCAGCGATCCCCGCAATGACGGCGTCGACGATCGCCGGATCCATGAGACTCGGCGTGCCGCCGCCAAAATAGATGGAATCGACCCTGCGCCCTGGAAGGCGGCTGGCGTGGTGGCGAATGTCGGCGAGATAGGCGTCGCGCCACAGACCCGGGTCGACGGACCGCATGAGCCGCACGTTGAAGTCGCAGTAGGGGCAGAGGGACCGGCAGAACGGCCAGTGCACGTAGACGCCAAAGCCGGCCTCCGTGACAATGCCGCCGCCATGGTCTGAAATGTCCCTGGCGACCGCTTCCATGTCGTCACGGCGCGTCACCGAGACACCCGGCCGAGAACCGTTCGAAGGCTCGGGTCCGATGGCTCAGGAGTTGCTTCCGCTCCGGTGGCATTTCACCGAATGTCATCACTTCGCCGTCGGGCCGGAACATCGGATCGAAACCGAATCCGTGCCCGCCCCGGATCGGCCAGACGAGGCGGCCCGCGACTTCGCCCTCGAACACCGTGTCGATTCCGTCCGGCCAGGCAATGCAGATGGCGCATCGAAAACGGGCAGTTCTGGGTTCGGGTACGCTCCGGTCTTCGAGCATTCGCCAGGTCCGTGTCATGGCCTGGACGAAGTCTCGTCCCGTCGGGGTCTCCGCCCAGTCGGCCGTGTGAATTCCTGGCGCTCCGGCGAGGGCGTCCACCTCGATCCCGCTGTCGTCGGAGAGCGCGGGCAGGCCGGTTTGCCGTGCGACATGGTTGGCCTTGATTCTCGCGTTCCCGGCAAAGCTGGTTTCCGTTTCGGCCGGTTCGGTCAGACCATACTCGGATGCCGCAATCACGCGCTTGTCAAACGGCTCGAGCAGAGCGCGGAGCTCTTCGAGCTTTCCACGGTTGTGCGAGGCGAGAACGATCGCCGGTTCCGTCAGTCGCCGCGCGACCGTGTTCAGGGAATGGCCGCCTTCTGAATGGCCGCCAGCCTGGCAGTTCCCTTCCCTGCAAGTGCGAGCATCGAGTCGAGCTCTTTTCGTGAGAACGGCTCCCGCTCGGCCGAACACTGGACCTCAATCATGGTGCCGCGGCCCGTCATGACGAAATTGGCATCGGTCTCGGCTTCGCGGTCCTCGCCGTAGTCGAGATCGAGAACCGGACAGCCAAAGACGATTCCGCAACTGATTGCGGCCACGTGATCGAGGATCGGGTCTTTGGAGATGATACCCGAACGCAGGAGGTGGTTGACGGCCATCCGGAGGGCGACCCAGCCGCCTGTGACCGATGCGCATCGGGTTCCGCCGTCGGCCTGAATGACGTCGCAGTCGATGGTGATCTGGCGCTCGCCAAGCCGGACCCGATCGATGGCGGCGCGGAGCGAACGCCCGATGAGACGCTGGATTTCCTGGGTTCTGCCGGTCGGCCGCCCGGCCGAGGCCTCCCGGCGATTGCGCTCGGTGGTTGCGCGCGGCAGCATCCCGTACTCGGCGGTGACCCAGCCAAGTCCACTGTTCCGGATGAAGGGCGGAACCCGCGTCTCGAGACTGGCGGTGCAGATGACCTCCGTGTTCCCGCATCGGATGAGACAGGATCCTTCGGCATGGCGGTTGACGCCGGCCTCGATGGTCACGGGTCTCAGTTCGTCCGGTTGCCGTCCGTTCGTCCGCATGCCGGTTTCCCCGCTGCCTTCCGAGGCCTGTGTTGGCCCGCCGTCATCGCCGGCGACTGCTTAATCCGGCACCGGGAACCACGCAAGTCGATTGACCGGATCCGGGGACCTGACCGGACATGATGCCCGACAAGGGGCGGGTGCCAGATACCGGGACGGGAGACGGGTTCCGGCGGTTTCCACCGATACCACCGGTGACTCTGTCTTCGTGGGCCTGTGTGGTTCACGGCTTCGCGAATAACTTGCATGGTCTTTCCCGAGGCTGGGCAACCCACCAAGACGTCCTGTGAACGCTGTCCGTTTCCCGATTGTTGACTTGCGCAGGTTCCGTCAAGAGGCGAGTGTGAATCCGGTATGTGAAAGAAACCGGTGACGGTCGTGCGGGCGCGCCGGATTTCCGCCCAGGATGAAAACATTCTGCTGGACTAAACCGGTTTTTTAAGCTAGTCACGAAGGTGCAAGGGGGGAGGTATGTCTACCATTAGTCAGGTGGCCCGAGAGGCCGGCTACTCCCCGGCAACCGTTTCCAGGTATCTGAACAATCGTATCGAACTGCCCGCATCGACGGCCTTGCGCATCGATTCGGCCGTCGCGCGTCTTGGATACCGGCCCAACCTGCTCGCGCGACGACTGAGCATGGGGCGGACCGAGACAGTCGGACTTGTCGCACCCGAGATCGCCAATCCCTTCTTTGCGGAGTTGGCGGCGACAATTGAAGACGAGGCGGAACGGCACGGATACTCCGTGCTGATGTCCAGCACACGAGGTTTGCGCGAACGCGAATTGACGTCCCTGAGGAGACTGGAAGACCGGCATGTCGACGGGTTGATTATGATGACCAACCAGCCGGACGACGGAACCCTCGCCGAGAATGTCGGCACCCATGCGAACGTCGTGCTGGTGGACGAGGATGTGCCGGGCGTGGCGGTGCCAAAGGTATTTGTCGAAAACGAATTCGGCGCTTATCACGCGACACGCCACCTGATTGAGGTCGGGCACACGCAGATCGCCCATATCGGCGGACCCGGGAATCTCATGAGCGGTGGGGAACGGCTGGACGGCTTCAGGCGGGCGCACCTTGAATGCGGTCTGGATCCGGCGTCGCCCCGCGTTCTGCTCGGTACCTATTCCCGTGAATTCGGCGCCACTGCTATAGGCGAACTCCTGTTGGACGCAAACAGGCCCACCGCCGTGTTCTGCGGCAGTGACTTCATCGCCATCGGCGTCATGCAACGGGTTCGCGAACTGGGTCTGGCGGTACCCGGCGACCTGTCGATTGTCGGATTCGACGACATGCCCTTTGCGGAATTGCTGGCCCCGGCGCTCACCACCGTCCGCCAGCCGATCGAAACCCTGGGTCGAAAGGCGTTCAATACGCTTTTCGCCCTGATCAACAAACAGGAGACCGTTGCCGAAGTCCGGCTTCCTGTCGAGCTGGTCGAACGTCAATCGGTCGCCTGGCGACGCTGATTTCAGGCGTTGTACAGAGAGAAAGAGGGCAATGAATCTGTGGAAGTCCGCCGTGACCAAGGCGGCTGTGGCCGCTGTAGCGGGATCGTCGGTTGGCGTTCCATTGTGGGGGTCTGCCGAGGAGTTCAGCACGGTCTACGTGATGACCGACAATCTCGATGATCGCGGCTTCAGCCATTCTGCCGCCGCCGACAACGGCAAAAACGCGATCGGCGTCGGTTCCAACCAGAATCACCTGCATCCGGACCACATCATCGCCTCGATGCTCAATGAAATCGGCAACTCGGTCTATGACTCGATCAAGCAGGCCAGGCCGGAACGGTGCCGTTCGGGACCCTTTTCATGTATGGCCTGAAGAACGACGGAGTCGGGTTGGCATACAACGATGCCTTGGTTCCGGACGATGTAAAGGTCCGTGTCGACGAGGCCAAGGCCCGCGTTCTTGACGGGTCGATCGTCGTCGACAGCGCCATCTAGGCGCGCCACACTCACGCGATACCGGGCGCGGACGAATCCGCCCGCGCCCGACCGACTCGGCCAGGCCCACGATCGTTACCCGACTGCCATAATGCCAATCCTGCGTCTCGAAGGGATCAGCAAGAGTTTCGGCACGACACATGCGCTCAAGAGTGTCGAACTGCGGGTCTCCGAGGGTGAAGTCCATGTCGTCGCGAAGAAAACGGCCGGGCAAGTCTACCCTGATGGACATTCTCGCCGGAATCTACCGGCCTGACGCAGGGGAAATCTACATCCGGGACGAACATCCGGGACGAACGGGTCATCGATGGGCGGAGACAGTGCGGGAGCACTATCATTTTCGTCACGCACGAGCTGCGCGAGGTCAAGACGGTGGCCGATCGCGTCACCATTTTTGACTCGGGGAAAGCGTCAGCACCTATGACACCGCCGACGTCAGGGAAGCGGACATTGCCCGCGACATAGTGGGGCGACGGGTGTCCCTGGTCGGCCGGAATCAGCGTCGATCGCATGAAAACGCTCGCCGTCAGAATCAGCGGACTCTTCTCCGGCCTCGCCGGCGCGCAACTCGCCATGGACCGTCTTAATATCTTCCTGCCGGACATGACTGCGGGGCGTGGAATCATCGAGCTTGCCGCGACGCTTTTCGGCAGCGGCCTGCCGTCGATGAGTGCGGCGGCGTCCTTCATGTTCGGGCTGTTCGGAGCGATCGGGGACCGGTTGCAGGCGTTCGAGGTTCCGGACCAATTCGTGCTCAAGCTGCCCTATATTGCGGCCATTATCTCAAACGTCGGCCGGGCTTGTCTGACCTTCGCACAAAGGAACCCGGGCCACTATATCGCCACGTTCGAGAGCGGCATTTCGATCAATGCAAAGCAGTTGCGCCATTATCTGGCTCACGACATTGCGAGAGTTCGAGGCAGGATCAGTGGGACGCGCCGGCGAACGGCACAGATCGGCGGATTCTTTCATGGGCATCGTTGAAGCGTCACCATTCGGAGAGCCGCGGCGGCAAAGGATCCGAGGTAAATGCCATGCGATGGGTCAGCTGCGTAAGGAGTCCTGCCTTTTGCGGCAGCGAATCCGGGTCCAGCCAAAGGTTGTTCATCTCCAACGGATCGCCGGCAAGATCGTATAGCTCGCCATCGTCATGGGCATGATCCACAACGATCTTGTGGGTTTTGGTTCGCAGCATCGTCAGTTGGGCCGCAGGACCGGCATGATAGGGCATTGCGTTATAGTATTCGCAATAGATCGATTGATCTCCCTCGAAGGGCACATCCCGATCCCCGAGCCAGCCAAAAACCGACCGCCCCTGCATACCCGGGTGCGGCTGCCGGCCGGTTGCCTCCAGAAGTGTCGGCGCCAGATGGACCAGTTCGAAGAGACCATCGAAGCGCCCGGGGGCGAATTTGCCCGGAAACCTGAAGATAAGCGGAACGCGAATCAGCGGATCATAAAAATAGGGGCCCTTCAGATAGATGTTGTGATCACCCATCATCTCTCCGTGGTCGGACATGAAGACGACCAGGGTGTTTTCTGCCTGATCGGTCTCGTTCAATGCTTCGAGGATGCGGCCAACCTGTTGGTCAACATGTTCGCACATCGCCCAATAGGCCGCCTTGACCATCTTGTGGTCCAAGGTGCTCATCTGTTGGCGCCCGAAACCGCCGATAAATCCTTTGACCTGACCGTATGCACCTTCCGAATCCGTTTGCTGGTAAACCGGTTTGCGGCTGAGATCGTCATCCATGGCAAGGGGCATCGGGATTTCCTCCAGCCGATCCAGGTATGGCGCCAGGAAAGACGGCGGCGGATCAAACGGATGGTGCGGTGCGTATATGTTCGCCATGTAGAACCAGGGGCTGTCACGTGACGCGTGTTTCGAGATGAATTCGGTTGCACGCGTCGCACACCACGCCGCCTCGGTCGAATTCTCCGGCATGCCGTTTTGCACCCACTGTGACAATTCGTGCGGCGTGGTTCGATACTCCAGTCCCTTTTCGGAGAGAAACCGGGTGTAGTCCGAGTTCAATCCCCAAAGGTCGGATGGTGCCTGCGCCCAATTGAATTCGCCGATGCCGTCATCAATCCTTGGCTCCGTGGCCGTGGCGATTTCCGGGGCACCGGGTGCGAGATGGAATTTGCCGACCAATCCGACAGCGTATCCCGCATCGGCCACCAATCGGGAGATCGGCTTTTCGGTCGGCGGCATGATCTGACCGTTCTGCCGCAATCGCGTCGTTCGCGGATACCGCCCGGTCAGAAAACTTCCCCTGCTCGGCGAGCAGACCGGGCTTTGGACAAAGGCGTTTTCGAACAGGACGCCCTGTTCGGCGAGGCGGTCAATGTTGGGTGTACAGACGATCGGGTTTCCATAGCAGCCGAGAGTGTCCGTCCGTTGCTGGTCGGTACAGAGAATCAGTATGTTCGGACGCTGTCGCATTCCAACGCTCCGACTGTCGGTGCTCAAGCCTGTTGACGGAGAAAACCCGTTTGGTTACTCTGTCAATAATGAAAGCAATTACTTTCAATAATGAAAGTCAAGTGTGCGCGACGCTTGGTCAAATCAAGCCATACGCATTGTCGGCCGGGCGCAGATCATTGCGATTGTTGGAAATCCTGGCCCGGCCGCCGCATGAAAAGAGCTTTTCGGATCTCGCTGAAGAAATGGACCTGTCAGGTGCCTCGCTGACCCGGCTACTCAAGATGCTGGTCGATGAGGAATGGATCCGTCAGCGGCAAACAAGCAACCGCTACACTTTGGGATATCGAGCGCAGCGATTTGGACACGCGCTTCGAGGCTTCGGGCTGCAAAGCACCCAGGTCCAGGGAACCGTTGCCAGCCTGGCATACAATGTCGGTCATTCAGCCTGCCTGGCCTCCTACCAGGGCGACTATTTCGTCATCACTGCAAAGACCGAGATTCACTATGGCTATCATTTCATCGACGTTTTCGCGCCGAATACAGATTGGATAGACAACGGTATGGGCCAGGTCCTCCTGGCTTACCAACCCGATGGAGTCGCCGAAGCGATATATGATCGGCAGTACGGAATCGAACTGCCGTATACCCACCTCGAGGGGTTCCAGCGAATCCGGGACCAGGGACATCTGGTCCGGCGCGAGGGTCCTGTCACGCGATTCTCGGTCGGTCTATCAAATCCAGTCACCAGACAGGTCAGGGACGTGATGTCCGTCGCGGCCCTGAACACAAGCTCCGTGGATGTCGAAGGAATCCTGGCCCAGGTAACCATTGCCGCTTCCGAGGCTGCTAACCAGCTTCCGGAAGTATCACAGGAGTCGGCAAGTCTCGGGAATGCAAATCCGCAACAGGAAGAAGGGAAGAAACAATGCTTAACACTCTGACCAGGCGAATACTCGCGGCGTCAATTGCCCTGGTGGCCTCCGCAGCAATCGCAAGCGCGCAGACGACTGTCCGGTACGCAACCGATGGCTACGGGATGGGCTCAACAATCGTCCTTGCATCCGAAAAGGGATACCTGATGGACGAAGGCATAAACCCCGTCATCCAGACCTATGCTTACGGTGTCGACACGATAGATGCCGTACTGGCCGGACAGGCGGACTTCGGGGTGGTGATCGGATTCCCGCTGTTGATCCGGTTCCAGTCGGGCAAGTTGATTGCACCGTCAATTATCGGAAATTTCGTCCCTGGCTGGCACAAGCTCTATACGCGGACGGAACTCATGAACGCGGACGAATTCGAGGGCAAATCCTTCGCGGTGGCGACAGGCACCGCCCAGGAATTCGTGACTCGAAACTACATCAAATTGCTGGGACTTGACCCGGAAACGGACGTCAAGCTCGTCGATTTCGGCGATTTGTTCAGCATCGTCGGGGCATTGAAATCCGGCCGAATCGATGCCGCATGGGTTTGGGGCGAAGGCGCGAAAACCATGAGTGAGGACGCGAATTTCGCCTTCATATCGGACGACAGTATCGTATCCGAGGGAGCAACCGCGTTGCTGGTGACCACAAAGGAATACGCCAGTGCCAATCACGATGCGATCGTCAGGACGCTCAAGGCATTGCAAAGGGCGACCGAAGACGTCGCCGCTGACAGCGGCGCGGTCGCGACCATCGTTGCCGACAAGCTTGGCGCCGACAGTGAATTGGTAAAGCGGGCGATCGACCAGGCCCGGTATGAGCTGAGTTTCACTCCCAGCTTGGTGGACAACATGAGAGCCCAGCACGAATTCCTGCTCAATGCCGGAATGATCGAGTCATATGATCTGACGCCGTTGCTTCATTCCAAGGCATTGGCCGAGGCCATCCCCTCGGCGGAGATCGACGCCTCACTCGAGTAGCAACACCTTGACGGGCGAGGTGGCCGATGTCCGAGAGGCTTCTCGCCCGTTTTCGCATCATGACCGAGCTGACGATTGGGTATTCAACTAAAAGACATTTGCTTTTCCTACACGCCGGCTTCGGATGATCCACTCGTCCTAAAGAATATCGATCTCACGATCGACAATGGCGAGTTCCTTATCCTGCTGGGGCCGAGCGGTTGTGGAAAGTCCACATTGTTGCGGCTCATTGCCGGGTTCGATCATGCGACCACGGGAAGCGCGGAGGTGGACGGGTCCTCGATCGACGGCCCCGGCAAGGACAGGGGCATGGTGTTCCAGGATTTGGACAGTTCGCTCTTTCAATGGCTGACCGTCCGGCAAAATGTCGAGTTCGGTCTCAAGGTGAACCGCATCGAGGCAGGCGAAAGAAAAGAACGCGCGAACGACGCGCTGCGAATGGTGAATTTGACGGATCACGACCACAAGTTTCCGGATGCCCTGTCGGGCGGGATGAAACAACGAGTCCAGATCGCCCGAATGCTCGCCATGCGTCCAAATATCATGTTGATGGATGAGCCCTTTGCGGCGCTTGACGCCCAGACCCGGCAGATGCTTCAGAGACAACTCGTATCCATTTGGTCCGAGGTCAAACGCACGGCCATATACGTTACACACGACATTCGCGAGGCGATCAATCTGGGCCAGCGTATCGTACTGATGACCGCTGGGCCGGAAGCCGCCATCAAGCGTGAATATGCCGTCCCCCTCGAATATCCGAGGGATCAATCGGATCAAGTTTATATCGATCTTCTTCAGACCATCTCGAAAGACATCGAAGAGGAAGTCACAAAGGTTTGGTCATGACCCGTTCGCCGTTCAACAAGACAATCCTTGGTGGTCGAATTGGCCGCAGTTTTTGGATTTCGACGGTCTCGATCAGTTGCGGACTCGTTGCTTGGGAAATCGCTGCGCGGCTTTGGATAGATCCCTTTTTCCTGCCGCCGGTAAGCACCGTTTTTCTGGGAATCATCGAATTGATTGAGAGGGGTCTGCTCTTTGGCACCATTGGAATCAGCTTGTACCGAATATTGGCGGGTTTCCTCTTGGGGAGCATCGTCGCAATTCCAATCGGATTGATCGTTGGCATCTCGATAACTGCTCGGGCCATATTCGATCCCTACGTCCACTTTTTGCGTTTCATCCCGGCCCTGGCGCTTACATCCCTGTTCCTTGTCTGGTTCGGCGTCGGCGAAGTCGCAAAGATACTGCAAGTGATGTACGCGACTGCATTCATCGTCATCGTCAATACGGCTACAGGTGTTGTCACAACGCATGAGAACAAAATTCTCGCGGCGCAAACACTTGGCGCGTCCCCCTGGCAGATATTCTGGCTCGTGACGATACCGGCCTGTATTCCGTCCATTTATGTCGGAATGCGATTGGCCCTGGCAGGGTCCTTCATGGTCATCGTCGCGGTTGAAATGCTCGCCGCTGAATCAGGCCTGGGCTATCTGATCTGGACATCCAAAGTCTATTTCAAGATCGACTGGATGTTTGTGGGTATATTCTTCCTGGGCGCCTTGGGATTGTTGGCCGACTACCTATGGAAGATGTTCGGCCGTTTCGCGATCAGGCGCTTTGTCCGGGAAAGCGCAGACTACTGACATGCCGCCCAATATTCTCCTTTTCCTCACCGATGATCATGGACAATGGGCGCTGGGTCCGTCGCGAAACGACCGCATTCAGGCACCGAACCTCGACTACCTCGCCGACACCGGCACGGTCATGGAAAACGCCTTCACGCCGACACCCGTGTGTTCTCCGGCGCGAGCCTGTCTGCTGTCGGGACGCACGGCATCACAGCACGGAATCCACGACTATCTCGACAATCTGCCAACTCACTTTCGGCGCGATTGGCTTGACGAACAAACAACGCTTCCGGAACTGCTGCAGGACGCGGGCTATGGAACCGGCCTCGTCGGAAAATGGCACTTGGGCAACGACGACAAGAGCGCAAGGGGGTTCGATTCCTGGGGAGCGCTCGCGGGCGACTACCCGATCGACGCGACCGGTCCGGCCCGCTATTGCGTCAACGGTGAACTACGGACGATCGCGGGATCGAAGGCGTCGATCATTACCGATGGAGCGGTCAGGTTTTTGAAGAATCGCGACAAGGATCGTCCCTTTTTCCTGTTTGTCGGCCATGTTTCCACCCACAGCCCCTGGGACGGCCATCCGAAGAGGTTGGTCGCACGCTACGCAACTCATGATTTCGCCGAGGTGCCGCAGCACGAAACATACCCGTTTGGTGAACAGAACCTGGAATCAAGACATCTCATCGACCGCTCCAAGCCGCGCGCCGCTCTCGCACAGTACTACGCATCGGTGACGTCGATTGATGAAGGAGTCGGGCGACTGATGGATACACTCGACGCCGAAGGACTGGGTGACGAGACGGTCATCATTTACACATCGGATCATGGGTTGAATTGCGGCCATCACGGGATCTGGGGAAAGGGCAACGGTACGTTGCCCCTGAACATGGTGGAAGAGAGCATCAGGATTCCCATGGTCCTCAATGGCCCCGGTATCAGCAAAGGCCAGGTACGCGGTGAATTCGTCGACCATCTGGACCTGTTTTCGACGATCGTCGACTTGGCAGGGCTGCAACATCCATGCGACATCGATTACGCCGGAAAGTCGTTCCGGCACATTCTCGCCGGGGAAAGCTCGGAAAACTGGAGGCAAATGCAATTCTGCGAGTATGGCAATGTGCAAATGGTCCGCGACAGCCGCTTCAAGCTGGTCATCTGGCACGATACGGGTAAACACCGGCTTTTCGATTTGCACAGTGATCCGCGGGAGGAACGAGATCTCGCAAAAATTCCGGAACATTCAAACCGTTGCGATGACATGCTGAGCCGACTGCGGGACTACTACGACCGTTTCAGTCTGCCCCATTTGTCAGGCGTTCGCCCGGGAGGGCCGGAGACAACCAACATCACGTCTCCCTGGTGTCACGAAGCAGGTTAGATGCCGACGGAAATTTCTCAGATTTCGGCACCTGGAGAACGCCCGCGTCTGTATCGCGTCGCGGCGGTTTGGTAACCGCTCCGGGGACAACGGCCGCCAGTATTCGCATCGGCAGCGGATGACCGCTTTCCGGAACGTCCTGATACCCGGTTTCCGGAACAGCAAAAAAATATCGCCGCCTTGAAGATTGTGCTCGGCATCCGTGCGGGAGCCCGAATTGTATCGAAAGAATTTCGGGCGGCTTGCTGTCTTGTGGAAATGACATGACCGATGAGCACACGCCCTTCGAGGCAGGCCTTGCAAAATCCTGCAATCTGGAAACACCTCCCTGCCTTGGTCACCGCGCGCTCGCGGATCAACAGGAGCCATCCCGGATGATTCGCCCGATTGAAATCCTGGGAGACCCCGTCCCGGAAATCAGGGATCGTTGGATGGTGGCGGATGAAAAAGGAAACCCGGCGGGTGCCATTTCCTCGACCGTCTGGCCACCCGAGTTCAAGACGAATGTCGCAATCGGAATGGTCGATCGCCACACCAACCTGCCAGGCAGCCGAATTGTCGTTCACGCACCCGACGGAGAACGCGAAGCCGTGATTCGTGACGCCTTCCGGATAAAGAGGTTTGCGGCGAAACCGAGCATGACTTGGTGGCGGAATTCGAGCGCAGGGACGGCTCGCAGAACATTCGAAAGGCCAGGGGAGAGGGTCGCCGAAGACATTTTGGGGCTGACGCCGCGGGTTCTGCCACACCGCCGTAGCGGCGTCAGCAAGCCCGTCGGCTTTGTCGAAATCGCGGTGGCATCCGGGACGGGCAGCGCTATCGCTGTCGTGGACCGAGCTTTCGGCGCTTCAGGATGGGATCGACATCACCATCTCCGGTGCTACCACAATGGCCGCGCGGCCGCCGTGGCGGTTTCGACATCGGAGGTCAGCGGGCTGCCGGAGATCTGCGTCTTCCACCACTTCGCCATCGGTTCGTCGACCCAGGCGGCCAGTTGGGACGTCGATGTGCGGCAATTCGTCGATAAGCCAGGCAAGCGATCGAAATCCTGCATCCGGCAGGCGTCGGGCCTACCGTCGATGTTCCCGATGATCGCGGCACCGAGTTCGATCCAGGAGCAATGCTGAGTTCAACAAGCGCTCTTGTCGGATATCAGGCTCCAGAAGTTTTCGGCCATGTGAGGGAGCGGGTTTCTGGCACGGAAAATTCGGACTTCGACCGGGATACACCAGCTCTGATCGCCCGCGAGTACAAGTGAACCTTCGCCGATGGAAATTCTTGCCAACATCTCGTTGATCCACGTGACGCCCAATCCGCTCTCCGCCATGGATTTCAAGGCACCGGCGAGAGGCGAGGAAGAACTCTTCTTTACGAACACAGGGGCGTCATGACGTGCCAGCATGGCGTCAACGATCTGGCCGAGCGCCGAAGCTTCCGAGAAATAAAGGTACTTAACCGGGGCTTGCCGTGTTCCGGGAAGCGCATGGATCGGCAAACCCTCGGCATCGGGAGCGGAAACCGGGATCAAACGGTCCAAGCCAACTACCGAGAACTCGAAAAGCGACTGATCGAACCCCAGATCCGCGTCAGGGTGCCAAATGCAGAGCATAAAGTGACACAGCCCGTGGGTGAGATACCTGGCGCAGGTGTTCATATGGTTGGATTCGAGGCTCAAGGGGACATCCGTCGTGTTGCCGGGAATCGACTGATACCAATCGGGAAAGAAGAGGATTGAAATAGTGTGCGTCGCCGCGAACTTCATGGTGTTCGCGCCTTTCGCCGTCTGCCGAATGTTCTCCAGTCCCTGATGGATCTGGTGAGTGACGTTTTCGGCAATCGGCACGAGTTGGCGGCCGCCGTCCGTGAGTCGGATAGGCCAGCCGTTCCGATCAAACAGGGTGACGCCAACCCACTCTTCAAGCAGCCGGATCCGGCGGCTGAATGCCGGCTGCGTCACGTTCCGGCGATGGGCGGCCCGGGAAAAACTTCCTGCCTCTACCAGCGCAAGGAAATCTTCGAACCAAGCGATCCTCATTGCCACTCCACCTTTTCGCGGTTCCATGAAATCCACCGCGTCCCGATGATTAGACAGAACCACGAGAATCGCAATCGGGGATTGATCAGCCTTGCCAACATCAAGTTCGGCATAGTGCATTCCGATCGACAATCGAGAAATCGCATGAAAATCGCCAGATTTGAAAACTGTGACCGAAATTAATTTCGATTGGTATCGCACAGAAAAAAATTAAAGATCATCTGGAAGATGTCGCCACGCCATATTATTAAAAAATTGCATGATTGTATTTGCAATTGGTATTGGCCGAATCGACTTGAAGGGCTTATTCAAATAGTAAGGATACGGCTCCCAGGTCCGATCTCGTCATGCTGTTGCGGACATTTGCTCAAAAAGTCGCGCACGTGGGATTGATCGGAGCGAGATGGGAATTCCCCGCATCTTCGTATTTCATTCAGGGGGAGGATACCTAATGTCAAACGTCAAGAAGATTCTGGCTGGCGCGGTTGCCTTGTTGCTTATGGCAAGTGCGGCTCAGGCTGACACGATAAAGTTCGGCGTGACCGACCTCACCGGTCTTGAAGAGCTGCAAACCAATTACGGGGATTTTGTCGCTGCGCTGGAAGAAGTAACCGGCGACACAATCGAGTACTTTCCGGTCAATAGCCGTACGGCGGCCGTTGAAGCGATGGCCAACGGTCATGTCGACTACATTCTCACGGGACCGGCCGAATACATCGTGTTCCGGGCACGTGCCAAAGCCATACCCGTGGTTGCCTGGCAACGCGTCGACTATTACACATCGCTGTTGGTCACCAACGAATCGCCGATCAAGACGTTGGCCGACGTGAAGGGCAAGATCGTTGCCTTTGGTGACGTGGGGTCCACATCGACCCATTTGGCACCGGCCCAGCTGCTTGCCAGCATCGGCTACATGCCAAACGAGGACTATACGGCGTTGAATATCCATCGGGGCGTGTCCATTGAGGCCATGCTGCAAGGCGATGTCGACACCATTGCTGTCGGTTCATCGCATGTGATCAACATTCGTATGGCGTTCCCCGACGTCGGTATACGTGTCGCTGCCCGTGGCCCGGACCTGCCGAACGATGTCCTGGTCGCTGGGGCCCATGTCCCCGCCGAAAATGTGGAGAAGATTCGCGCGGCTTTCGTGGAGAACGCAACGATGCTCATGGAGGCGGCGCTCACGAGTGAAGATAACAAGAAGTACATCGGAGGCAAGTTCATTCCGACAGTCGAAGATTCCGACTACGAATACGTGCGCCAAGCCTACATAACGGTGGGTGCGGAGAACCTCGCCAAGTTCATTGATGAATGATGAGCCATCTGATGCCGCCGCCTGCCGGCGGCCAAATTGAGGCACCTCTGCGGGTTCGCCCGCAGAGGTGAGTTTCTCGGGGGTGAAGGCCGACGATTGCGCCTTGAAGGTGAAGTCCCTCTCGTTGACTTTCGCCAACGGACTCAAGATTTTCGATAGGATCGACTTTTCCGTAGACGACGGCGAGCGGGTTGCGATTATTGGCCGTAACGGGGCCGGAAAATCGACACTTTTGCGCGCGTCTCTCGGGATGTTCCCGCAATCGAAGAGCGAGGGAGAGTGGCTCTACGGCGAGCCGATGCAAAACATCAGCGGACGCAAGAGGCGCCAGCTCCTCCGTCAGGTCGGGTTCGTACACCAGCGGCACAACCTGGTGCCCCGCGCGACGGCGCTGACCAATGTTGTTCACGGCGCCATCGTCCGCTATCGACCGAGCATCCGGGTTTGGAACCAGGCCTTGGCGCCAGGCTATTTGCGCGAGGAGGCCATGGACCTGCTTGAGCGGGTCGGCTTGGCCGACCGCGCCCTCAACAGGGCCAGCGAACTGTCGGGAGGGCAGTCGCAGCGAGTCGCGATCGCACGGGCGCTCATGCAACGGCCGAGACTCGTGATCGCCGATGAGCCTGTTGCCAGCCTGGATCCAGTTGCTGGCGAAGAAATCATGGAACTGTTTTCGCGGTTGGTGGCCCAGCAAGACGCGACCCTCATTTTTGTCTCTCACGATCTGTCCCATGCGGTGCGCTACGCGGACCGCATACTCGGCGTTCGCGACGGGCGCATAGACCTGGACTGCAGCGCCGATGCGAAGTCGATCGATGAACTGGCGAGCATTTATGGAGACGAAGACGATGACTAGGCCCCCCGCCCGCCTCCATGCCTTCAATCCACCCGGATTCGCCTTCGCAGTAGTCGGCCTGGCCTTAATCATCACGGCCTTCAACGGCATCGACTTCGATCTCTACACGATCATTGAAGGCGGACCCCGGTTGACCCGATTGCTCGGACAGATGTGGCCCCTGAACTTTGAGGCCCTGCCGCGACTGTTAAACTCGCTCTGGATAACCTTTCTGATGGCGATCTGCGGCACGACGCTCGGTATCGCCGTCAGTCTTCCCTTGGTCCTGTTCGCGGCTCGCAACCTTACGCCTCATCCATACATCAGATTTGTCGTTCGCGCTTTCATCGCGCTCTGCCGCACGGTGCCGGACCTGATCTGGGCCCTGATCTTCGTGATCGTGGTCGGGCTTGGTCCGGTCGCGGGGGCCTTGGCGATCATGATGGACAGCATTGGTTTCCTCGGGAAGTTCTTTTCCGAAGCTTCTGAAGAACAGGATCCCGGCCCCCAAGAAGCTGTCAAGGCGATGGGCGGAAGCCGTCTGGATGTCGCCATGTCGGTCGTATTGCCGAGCGCGATGCCGGCTTTCACCAGCGATGCCTTGTTTGCCATGGAGAAGGCCGTGCGGGCATCCGTGATCCTGGGACTGGTCGGCGCAGGCGGAATTGGAATCGAGCTCAAAGTCGCGATAGATCTGTTCAAGTACGAAACAGCAGCGCTGATCATTCTGCTCATTTTCTCGCTCGTGGTTTCGGTGGAACAGGTGAGCAATCGCCTGCGCGCCAAGATAATCGGCGGAGACTAATTCCAAGAGGCTCCAACGGTACGCGATACCTTGTTGCAGCGGTAGGATTCGCTGTTGACGGGTAACTGTGGGTTGGCGCCGATTGCGCGAACAAGGAAACGGCCAGTTCCAAGGTATAGCGTCGGCGAGAATGAAAGCGCGGTTACAGGTGACTTGAAACATTGTGGACGCCTCGATGAATCTGCCAGAACGCCCGAAGAAGCGGCGGGTGCTCGGGACCTGTTGTTCGGCCCACGCCGCCCACGATGGGCTGAGCGACATGCTGTACGTGATTCTGCCTGTCCTGATGGAGCAATTCGGCCTGTCACTGGCGCAAATTGGAATGATCCGTGGCGCACACCGCACTGCCATGTCGCTCTGTCAGATTCTCGCCGCCCTGCTTGCCGAGCGGCTGGGGGAACGGGTTTTGTTGGTCGCCGGCACAGCGCTGACCGGGGTGTTTTTCATTCTCGCGGGCATGTCCTCCGGTTTCTATGCTCTATTGATCCTGCTGTTCCTGGTTGGAGTCGGCCAAGCTGTGCAGCACCCCCTCTGCTCTTCCATTCTCGGTACCGCCTACCGTGGCGGCGGCCATCGCGGCGCCCTCGGCACCTACAATTTCGCCGGCGACGTTGGCAAATTCATCGTCGCTGGTTCGTGCAGCCTGCTGCTGGCCGCCGGCTTTGCCTGGCAGGTGCCAGCCATCGGATACGGCGTGGTGATGGTGGTGGTCGCCATATTGCTGATGGTCGCCCTCACAAGACTGAAGGCAGGCGGCGTACCAACAGCATTACATATGGCGGCGGGCAAGGGCTGGGGCATTGTCCATCGCAGAGGGTTTGCCTCCCTGTGCGCGATCGCGGCAATCGATAACGGCACGCGAACCGGTTTCCTCACCTTTGTCGTTTTTCTAATGTTGGAGAAAGGCGTGCCTGAAGGCTGGGCGCTTCAGGCCATTCCGGCGCTGCTCATAGGCGGAATTGCCGGAAAATTGGCGTGCGGCTATCTGGCTGAGTACTTCGGCGTGATTCGCATGGTGGTTGTCACTGAGGTGGCGACAGCCGCCGGTATGCTTCTGGTCCTGGTGCTCCCGAATGTCGCTGCGTTTGCTGTTCTCCCCATACTTGGTGTGGTGCTCAACGGGACATCGTCGGTGGTGTACGGCACCGTCGGCGATCTCGTGGAAGGCGACCGCCAATCGAGAGCGTTCGGCCTCATTTACACGCTGGGTACGGTATTTGGCGTTTTCACACCGCTGGCTTACGGCATGTTGGGTGACCGGATTGGTATCGAGGCCACCCTGGCAATCGCGTCCCTCCTTGTACTCTTCACTTTGCCATTTGCCATGCAATTGCGCTCATCCGTCGCCATTCGGACCACTGCCGCGTGACTGAATGACGATTTGCGAAATTCGAATCCGTGAAAGGAGACCAGGTCAATGTCGAAATCCGCAATTGAAATAAACGGGCGATCCTATGAATGGCCCAAGGACCCGGTCGTCGGCGTCTGTATCGACGGCTCTGAACCAGGTTATATCGAAGAAGCCGTGAAGGCGGGCGTCGCGCCGTACTTCGAACGGATCCTCAATGACGGCACCAATAGAATTGCCCATTGTGTCATTCCTTCGTTCACCAATCCGAACAACATCTCGATCGTTACCGGCTGCCCGCCGGTCGTGCATGGCATTTGCGGAAATTTCTTTTACGACCGGGAAACCGATTCCGAAGTGATGATGAACGATCCGAAGTTCCTTTGGGTCGAGACGATCTTGAAAGGGTTCCACTCTCGCGGCGCCAAGGTTTGCGCGATCACTGCCAAGGACAAGCTTCGCACACTGTTGGGAAAGGGTCTGGTCTTCGGCGACGGAACGGCGATCAGCTTTTCTGCCGAAACCCCCGAAACGGCGACAATGGACGACCATGGAATTGAGGGCGTCCTGGACCTCGTCGGCCTGCCTGTACCGGACGTCTATTCCGCCGGACTGTCCGAGTTCGTCCTGGCCGCCGGCGTCAAGACCATGGCGCGGGACCGTCCTGATATCATGTATCTCTCGACGACTGACTTCATACAGCACATGTGCGCACCGGGGACACCGGTGGCCAACGCGTTCTATGAGATGATGGACGGTTACTTGGCACAACTCGACGAGATGGGCTGTATCATCGCCATAACCGCCGATCACGGCATGAATGCCAAGCATGGTTCCGACAAGCTGCCCGATGTCGTCTATCTCCAGGAATTGCTGGACGAAATGTTGGGCGAGGGCAAGGCTCACGTCATTCTTCCGATCACGGATCCCTATGTGGTACATCACGGGTCCTTTGGGTCCTTCGCCGCTGCCTATCTTGTTGACAGTGTCGACCAAACTGCTCTCCTGGGCCAACTCCAGGCAATGGAGTGGGTCGATTGCGCTCTTGATCGCGCCACTGGGTGCGAACGTTTCGAGCTGCATGAGGATCGGGTAGGTGACATCTTTGTCATATCGACACGGAACAAAGTGATTGGAACCACTCGCGAGCGGCATGATCTTTCAATTCTCAAAGAGCCACTTCGAAGTCATGGCGGCTTGACAGAGCAGAAGGTCCCGTTGCTGATGAACCGCAAAATCGATCTTCCGGACAGCGCGCATCTACGGAACTTTGACATATACGATCTTGCCTTGAATCACGTTCTCGGGGCGACGTAGCTTTGGATGTGCTTGTCCGAGCCGTGAGATCCCGGCATGGGCGATGCGAGAACTCGCAGCATCTTTACCGTGACCTCCCCATCGATCCGGAACCGATGTGGTCCAGAACAGTAGCGCACCGTTCGTGAGAATCCTGCCGTCCGCCTTGCAACTCAATGGGCTCGATGGTCGCGCAACGCTCAGGTCAGGATCTCCTTGCACATGCCCACAATCGTGTGCGGGCCACGTCGATACCGGCGGCGTTCAGGAGACCCTGCAACCGTGCCACCTTCTTTTCTGGGAACCAAATGGTCGTGGGAACCTTGAATCCCAAGTGACTGTCATGACACGCCTTTTCCACTGATCAGGTTCACATGAAAATCTGCTCTACTCCTGTCGGTTTTGACACTGACAGGAGAGAGATTATGCCTTCGAAACAGTTCGGTTTGCCACTGCCCGATGTGGTTCCAGAACGGGATTCCCGTGTTGTCCACTACTATGCGGAGCACCTGGAAGGCCTCGGACTTTCGAGCGGGATGACCGGCGCGATCAGTACAGCCTCGCACATGTTGTTTTTATGGGTAGGCTGGCGAGGATTTCCTGATTTGTTTCGTCCGGTTTGGGACGGTTCTTCCCACGTTGTGTTGACCTGACTGGAGGCCTTCGGGACCCAACGGCGACGGCGAGGATCAGGCCGAGAGTGTCGACGAGGAGACGGCGCTTCTTGCCTTTGACCTTATAGCCCGGCGGGTCGATGCGCGCGCCCCTTTTTCCGTGCCTTTCAAGCTCTGGCTGTCGCTCACCCCGGCGCTGGGCGAGACCTCGCGGCTTACCAGAGATCCCGGACCATGAGGTAAAGCGCGTGATGGACACGCTCCAGCGTGCCGTCCCAATCCCACAGCGTGAGATAATCGTGCGCCGTGGACTTCGGCGGCAGGTCTTTCGGCAAGGCGCGCCACTGGCAACCGGTCTCCAGAACGTAGAGAACCCCGTTCATCACCTCGCAGCGGCGCCCGCCGCGCCTTGGCCGGCGGGATCAGCAGCGCGATCAGCGCCCACTCGGCATCGCTCAATTCGCTCGGATAGCGAGCGCCCTTGCGCTCGTAGAGGCCTCGGTTCTCGCGCGTCCATATCGGCCACCTCCTGCTTAACGAGTAGGTGGCCAAAACGGAATCACAAACGATTCCAACGAATCAAATTTTTCCGGGCAGACATTTGGGTCCGCGTTGTCCCAGAAAGCGGACGTCGGGCAGGTGGTCTCTGTATGTCTGCTCTTGACCCTCAGCGGTCATTGCGCGTGATGGGGGAGCGGATGTTCGCCGGAATCTGAATGCGGGGGGGGGGGGGGGGGGGGGGGGGGGGGGGGGGGGGGGGGGGGGGGGG